>NZ_JBWDNM010000029.1:0-31034 GCF_056269185.1 Paenibacillus sp. J31R122 | reverse complement strand
CCCAAGCCCAAGCCCAAGCCCAAGCCCAAGCCCAAGCCCAAGCCCAAGCCCAAGCCCAAGCCCAAGCCCAAGCCCAAGCCCAAGCCCAAGCCCAAGCCCAAGCCCAAGCCCGAGCCCGAGCCCAAGCCCGGATCCAGGCAATGGCACACCATTGACAATTGTCAATTCGGGTGTCGCCAATGCCGATATTTTGATCGGTTCGGAGGCGGATGAAATGCTGCTCTATGCAGCCCAGGAATTGCAGAAGTCAGTCAAGCTCGTAAGCGGGGCTGAGCTGCCAATCTTTAAAAGGGATTTATCGGCGGCTGTTAGTATCTTGTTTGCAAACAGTGAATTGTCGTTGGCCAAAAGCGGGCACTATCCACTCGAAGTGCATATCGTGAATAACGAGGCCAGTCCTGCCACAATCTCACTTGTACAAACCGGCAATATCGCCATTCCTGTCAACTTGCCGACGGAAGTGTCAGTGGGCGCATATGAACGAAAGATTGTCCGCGGTTCTTTTCAAATGACAGAAGCATTACCTGATGGCAGTTATGTCATAGAGGTTAAGGCGAATTCAAGCAGTGGTGTTACGCTTCATACACTTTCGCTTCCTGTACAGTATACATCGAACCTGCTGGTTAATCAGGGGTTTGAACACAATAATGGTGACAAGCTGCAAGGCTGGCATTTACCATCTGGTGTTAGGGACGCAGCGGTATGGCGAACTGGCGCTCATTCCATGCGTATCGATCTTGATGGCAATTCGTATATGTTTGCCAAGAGTGAACAGGAACTTCAATTGACCCCAGGCAAACAATATAAGCTAAGCGCATGGGTGAAATCGGCGGGTGCTGGAAAGATGAATATGGAAATACACGAGCGGCTTGCGAGCGGCGGCAGTAATCCTGTAACTGCCCGGGTGGAAAGTACATTAACTGACGAATGGACATTGGTGGAACTGGACTATGCTCCGCCTGTGACTGCCAAATACAATTTCAATAATGTCTACTTCTTCATGTCGGGCACTGACTCGATGTGGGTGGATGATATTAAGCTGATTGAAGTAAATGCAGAGGAAGAAACAATGCCAGCGATTACTACTGTCAGCTCAGGCAATGCTAGCGGTAAAGCAGAGATTATACTTGCTACACCTGATACCGAGCCGCAGCTTTCAAATCTATATGCAGTTGATCTCAGTTTTCTTGCCCAGTCAGACGGCTATGCTATCCGTAATGCGGGCAGCCATATTTACATCATTGGCGATGAATCTCGCGGCGTCTTGAATGGGGTGTATGATTTCCTTGAAGAAAATGCGGATATGCTGTGGACACGCTCCGTGGATATAGGGACACTTTATGAACACCAGTCAACGATTATTGCAGAGAAGGTTGACTATATCGAAAAATCGCCGTTCCAGCTCCGAGGTTGGCATACGACTGGTTCAGGCAAATATGGAGAGTTCCATTCGGATCTGGACACGGAAAAGATGCTCGCTCGCAACAAATTAAATATCAAACTGGCGGAAATGGGCAATGTGCAGTATTGGGATAGGCATGATGGTGTAGGAATTACGCCATTTCTTCTTGGTCATAACTTGGACTCTTGGCTGCCTAATGAAAAATACTTTGCCGCGCATCCCGAATACTATAATGAAATTAATGGGGAGTACGTGCCTGTAACTCTGGATCGTTCGCAAATTAATTTTTATCATCCGGATGTGCCGGGAGTTGTAGCTAATGAAATCAGGGAACTGCTCTCCGTCCAGCCGCTGGAGTATGTTGGGGTCGGCATTATGGATAACCAAACGTTCAGCCAGGGAGAGCTTAGCAATCAACCGTTTACAACTCCGGCGGGGCTTACTGTACAACCGGAAGATCCGGCGTATAAATCAACTGTTTTCTTTACATTCCTGAATAAAGTGGCGGCGGATTTAAAGCAGACTCATCCGAATGTGAAAATTCCGACATTCGCTTATTTCTTTACCGACACACCGCCTAAGGTTGAATTGGAAGATAATATTATTATTGTAATGGCACCGGCTGCGGAAGACGTGAGGGCTCCATTCAATACAACGGATCAAAGCAATTCGAACTATAACTACAAGCTGAAGCTTGAGGCCTGGACAGCGAAGACGCAAAATATTGTTATGTATAATTATTATGGCTGTTGCTCCAACAATGTATATGAGAGGCCAATTGCCGGCAAAGTCCAAGCGGATCTGCAATACTATCGCGATCTTGGCATTACCGGTGTATTGCCTGAAGGGCAGGTAGACAACAGCAATATCTGGGGCATCAACGCCTTGCAATATTGGCTCATCCACAACTTGTATTGGGATCCTGATGCCGATCTGGATGTGTTGAAAGACAAATTTTTGACTAAGGCTTACGGGGCAGCTGCTGAAGCGATGGGCACCTATTATGATTTGATAGAGCAGGGTTATAATTATGACCAGCAGCCCGTCAACGTTTATTCCCGGGAAAGCCAATATATCGGCCGTTATGTCATTCAGGCCGGAATAGCGGATGCTGCACAAGCCGCTCTGGATACAGCGTGGGAGCTGGCGGATACTGAGGGCAAGCAGCGCATTGCCCCTATTAAAACAACATTTGAAACGATGGTATTCACAGTTGGGCAATTGCCGAGTCTATCAGCAACAGCTTATAAAACGACCTATAGTAAAGAAGATATTATGAATGCTGCAGATTTCAGCTCAGGGCCTTGGACGGAGGCGGTGCCAATGAACGATTTCCGAGAAATGGGCACCAAGCTTCAGGTACCGGAAGAAACAAAGGTGTACTTGCTTTGGGACGATGAAAATTTGTATGTCGGATATGAAAATTTCGATAATGATCTGGACAGCATGGTTGTCAGCGAGAGCGCTCCAGCTGAATGGTGGAGCAGCGGTGCGGATGATTCGGTTGAGACCTATGTCACTGGAAACAGGGAGGGAACATATTATGGCTTCTTCTCCAATCCGGCTGAGGTGAAATTTGAATATAAGTCGTTTCAAGATCCATCGTATAACGCGACATGGTATGCGGGTGCCCACATAGGTACAGATCGCTGGAATGCCATTCAAGTTATTCCTTTTGCCAGCATTGGCGTCAATCCTGCGAATACCGATACACTCTATGGCTTCTTCTTCCGAAACTTTCATGGCAAGGAGCGCTTTATTACCTGGGGGGGAGGCACAGTCTGGAATCCGAGTGATTTCTATCCTATTCATCTGAAACAGTCCAATAACCAGACTAATCTCGTTGAGAATCCCGGTTTTGAGCAAGGTAATGAAGGTAGCTTTGCAGATGGGTGGTTTTCCACGTCAGCGGAGTGGGATCATACGGAAAAGTACAGTGGCACCCACTCTTTGAGACTGGACTTAAATGGTGCGCCGTACGTGTTCACCCGCGCGGATCAGGACCTTGATCTGCAGCCTGGTAAGCGTTACAAGTTGAGCGCGCGGGTCAAAGGTGCATCATCTGGTAGTATAAGCATGTCCATCTATGGAGTCAAAACAGACGGTAACATTAAAATGGAGGCTAATGTGGATGCTAGTGCCAATCATCAATGGCAGTCGATAGAATTGGAATATGAACCTGCCTTAGCTATGCCATATGATCACCACTGGGTTTACATCTTTATGTCAGGTACTGATAAGCTATGGATCGACGACGTCGTAATTACGGAAATAGCAGCACCTGAGGCAGGCAACCTGCTGTACAATTCGGGATTTGAAATTGCCACGCCGTCCAGTTTTCCGGATCGATGGTTTTCAGCGACCGGGGTGTGGGATCATGACGTGGCTCATAGTGGCGGACGTTCTTTAAAGATTGAGCTGCAAGGAGCCCAATATGAGATGGCCAGATCATTGCAGGATTTTGAACTCGAGCCTGGCAAGCGGTATAAGCTGAGTGCTTGGGTAAAGGGGCTCACTGCCGGTTCGGCAAATATGTCCATCTATGAGATGCTGCCAGGTGGTGGGAATAATCCAGTAACAGCAAATGCAGACATTGTCTTGAATGGCGAGTGGCAACTGCTCGAGCTGGAATATGAGCCGGATCTTAATGCATCATATGAGCATAACAATATCTATTTCTTCATGTCCGGCACGGATGCAATGTGGGTCGATGATGTTTCGCTTGTTGAGTTGCCTAATTGATCACAATCTGGAGGAGATTGGACTTGAATAAGTTGAAGGCGGAGCATTTTGAAGCAAGAATTGTAAGGCTGAAGGAAGCGATGCGTCAGAAAGGGCTGGATGCTTGTCTTATTTATGGAGATGAGTATAGAAGGGAAAACTTGCGTTATGTAAGTAATTTTTGGCCACTATTTGAAAGAGGCGCACTTATTGTACCTATTGCTGGAGAGCCCATTCTATTGGCAGCGCCGGAGGGGGAAGTCATGTGCAAAGAAATGAGCGCATGGCCAGATATTCGGTTCGTGCCGGACTTCTCCTGCGTAACCGTACCTGATGAAATTGAATATCCCCAAGCAAACTATACTAGCTTCCAAATGGTTTTTGAGGAGCTGAGAAGCAAGGGAACGCTCGGGAAAATAGGAATTGTTGGAATGGATGCTATGCCACATACTGTTTATATAGCGATTCGAGATAGCGTTCCAGGGAGTGAAGTAGTTGATGCGAACTCTATCCTATTTGATCAACGTCTATTAAAGACGAGTGAGGAAATTGCTTGTTTAAAGGAAGCGGCGCGCATTGCGGATTGTGCGTATAAAGCATTGCTGCAAAGTGCAAAGCCTGGAGTGACGGAATTACAACTAGCAGCAGCGGCACATGAGGCAGCATTTCAAGAAGGTGCAGAATATATTCCGTTCTGCCTCATATCGAGCGGTGAGCGTGTTGCTACGATAATTGGAAGAGCAACACAAAAAGTCATCGAAGATGGCGATATGATCATGGCTGCACTTGCCGTTCAATACGAGGGATATATAGCGACGATCAATTTTCCATTTGTAGTTGGAGAAGCATCAGAGCAACAAAAGAAGTTTATTGATTTGTTAATAGAAGCAAATAAGAGAGGGAAAGCAGCAATTAAACCAGGAATCCGAATGGCGGATATGGTGAAGGAGGTAAAGCAATATTTTAGAGAACAGGGAGTATCGCATTATGATCTTTATCCGCCTCTTCATGGTTGTGGCGTAGCTGAGGCTGAATCACCGTATCCGAATGAGAACTCTACAGGTATGTTCTTGACAGGTATGACAGTGAACACCGATATTAGCTTATTTGGTCACCCCGATGGCTCGAATCGGATTGAAGAATGTTTTGTTGTTACAAGTGATGGTCATGAGCCGATGTCACGGCTTGTAGGGGAACTAAGTCGTCAATGGCTAACAAGTCGGGAGTTAACTCTAGGCGCTCTGACATAGCAGACACCCTCATCAATAGGCTCTATCAATCGAAGGCTAGACACTGGAAAGGTCTATAAGAGGAAGACGCTCAGTAGAGAGAATTGAATTATTATAGTCTAAAAATACATGTCCCCCTAGGCCGACGAGACTCAGGTATTTATCCTGATTTTCGCTCGGCTTTTTCTTTTGACAAGACTACACCCTATTTTTATTCGTTATCCTCAGTGTTCCGTCCAAACACTTTTCTTCTTTGATCATAAGATATTTCGAAAATGAGTAAAGGAGGATTTATATGGCAGCAAAAGTGAAGGTTAGCCCGCAATTCAAAAGACTTTGTATGCAATTCGGAAAAATTCTAGGTGGTGAATCGGAAGTTGATGAAGGTCCGGTTTGTTTTGTCACGCGCATGACGAACTTAAGGGAGACGATCCTGGGAAGAAGAACGCGCTCGCCTTTGGTGCAAATGCAAATGTTTTCGTTTGAATCTCTAGATAAGTCGGGCCGCGCGCTTTGTTTGGGCGAGACTGCCGTACATCAAAATCAAGTGAATCGATTGATGTCGAATCTCCGTAAACGTGGGATAAAAGTGACTGCGCTTCATAATCACTGGCTAAAAGAAAACCCTCGTTTAATGTATATGCACTGGGAATCCATTGACAATCCTGTTGCGTTTGCTAGAAAAACCAAAGAATCCATTGCGTTCTTGGGTTAATGCAGTGGAGTGGTGAAGTTGTATTCTTAACTTATTCCGAAAGGATGATTTCTTATGGAGGAACATGTGAAAGCAAGTCCCCGTTTTAGAAGACTATGTAACCAATTTTCAACCATTTTAGGTGGAACCGAGCATGAAATTACAAAGGGACCGGTTTGTTTTGTCAGTAGAAACAGGAAAGTAAACGCCTCAATTTTAGGAAGACGTACCACATCTCCATTGGTCCGTTATCAACTGTTCTCGTTTGAATCACTGGACTGTTCAGGCCGCGCACTGTGTTTAGGGGAAACGGCCCTCTTCCAGAACCAAGTCAATCGATTGCTGTCAAACCTTCGCAGGAACGGGATCAAAGTAACAGCAGTCCATAATCACTGGCTGTTTGAGAATCCACGTCTTATGTATATTCACTGGGAGTCGATCGATAATCCCATTGAATTTGCAAGAAAAGTAAAACGTTCGATTGCCTTCTTAGGCTAATGATGAGGAATCGTACGAACCTGAAAGGTCTTACCCGTCGCTGACGGGTCTTTTTTTTGGCCCGACCAAAATCAGGATATAAGCTTCTTTTGAAATAGGAAAAGGAGATTTTTAGCGGGTCTTCAAATTCAGGCTCATCCTCCATAGCCAATAGTGAACACTATATCTCTTATTGACTAAAGTTCGGAAGTCCGACAGAATGAGAACATCTAGGTAAGTTAGGATGGTATAACAACATGAAAATTTTAAAAAGCTGGTACGGTATTTTAATACTAGCGCTCCCCTCTTTATTCGCATTTGCTACACAAACCTTAACGGGCACAATTAATTTGATCCTGGTAGGGGATCTTGGGTTCGTTATTATTGCTGTCGTTGGGGTTTCCAACATTATTATGTATAATGTTTTTGCTATTTTTTCTGGGATTGGTCATTCTGTTAACTACCTCGTCGCGCAAAATTTCGGAGCTAAGGAGATGCGGACGGGGATGCAGCGAACACATCTGGCACTCGCTGTTAGTGTTGGGGTGGCGCTGCTCATTGCTCTGGCAGGCTGGTTGGCGAGTGGTGCCATCTTAAAGCTGACAGGAGGCTCGGACAATCTCATAGCAAGTGGCGGACAATATTTGGAGCTGCGTTTCTACGCGATGTCTTTCGGAATTATCAGCTTTGCTTTTCATGGTTTTTTCCGCGGAGTTGGCGATACGCGGACGTCGATGGTTGTTTCCATCGTGGCAAATGGTCTAATGGTAGGACTAACCTATGGACTAACCTACGGTCATTGGGGACTGCCTAATATGGGGATCATAGGTGCCGGGTATGCTCTAATAATCGGTGAGGCGGTACAATTGTTCATTTGTTTGATAGTATTCTTCGGACCGATGCATCGACGCTATCAGACGAGAAAATTGCAAAAACCGGACTGGTTAGAGCTAAAGCTCATTTCCCGAGAGAGTGGAAAGCTAGGAATGCAGGAATTTTCTATGAGTATTTCAATGTACATATTCACCATGTTCGTTCTGACATTAGGGGATCTAGCCGCTGCGGCGAATGAGGTTGCGCTAAGTGTAATGTCATTTGGCTTTATGCCTGCTTTTGCTTTCGGTTCGACAGCTACGATTCTAGTTGGTCAGGAGCTTGGACAAAGGCGCCCGGGAGCGGCGAAGATGGCGGGGACAAATACAGCAATTCTAGGGACGATATTCCTTATTGTGCTCGGTACGGTAGAGTTGATTTGGGCGGTGCCGATAGCGAAGCTCTATAGTAATGATCCTGACGTATACGAACTAGCGGCATATTTGATAACAATTTCAGCTTATTTACAGATTTTCGATGGTTTTTATAATTTCTATGCAGGCGGCCTAAGAGGAATTGGTGATACGACATTTTTAATGAGATCATCGTTCGTACTTAGTATCTTTATGTTTATCCCATTGACTTATTTATTCGTCATGGTTCTCGATTGGGGCAGCATGGGGGCGTGGTTCGCGTTGTATTCATTCCTTGTCGCCCTTGGATCGGCTGTAATGATTCGTTATTATCGGACGGATTTCAACGCAGTGAGACTGAAGGAAGCGCAGGGATAATGTTTAGTGAATGTCAGTCGGGTCAATTAATTGATCTGACTGGCATTTTTTTTGTTGAAAACTTTTCAAGAATACAACTAATAGTGATATCTAAATATATGGTAAAATAAACAATATATTGATAACTGAAAACTTCTTTAACTCCTGTTAAATTGGTAAATTATTCACTAAACAGGGTTTAAGATAGTAATTATTTTTTAATAGAATAGGATTGATGCTCCTGATTATTTAAATGAGAGGTGGAGGAATTGTCTGTGAAATTATATGTAACTGTCAAAAGCTTGGGTAAACGTAAGAATGTACTGACGAAAATTGAAATAAAGCTCCCGGTCGTTCCGACAACACTGAGGGAGCTCATTACGGAAGTTATTATTATGAATGTGCAGGAGTTAAAGGATAAGCAACAAAGCACCCAGCTGATTCCATTCTTAACAGGATCAGAGATTGAGGCGCGTGGAGAGAGTGGAAAGATAGGATTCGGTGCGGTCTATAACGAACAGACCCCTGATATTACCAAGGCAGTGGAAACCGCATTATTAGCTTTTGAAGATGGTCTATATAAAGTATTTATTCGAGAAGAAGAGAATAGTCATTTGGAATCACCACTTAAGCTTATGGAAGGAGATGAAATTGTTTTTATAAGGTTCACAATGTTAGCTGGAAGCCTATGGTGAAGGGGGAGAATGAATGATGGAGAAGCATGAACGAGAGAAGCAATATTATGAATTATTGCAAGATAGAGCAGAAGGGATAGATCCTCATCTAGCTCCATTAGCAAATTTAGTAATAGAGTTGGGGCAAATGGGGTATTTGCGTCAGGATGAAGAGTGTTTTTTGAAATGCAAAGAGATTTTGCATTCACTTGCTGCGGGGAATGATGAGATATTATTCCAACCACTAGTGAAAGTTGTAAGGATACTTACGAATGAGTACACGGCAGAAGTGTTTGATTATATCACTTCACATACTACTGAATACCCCTATGGAACAGGATACGAACGTAGACCTTTCCGTACGTCGGAACGACACGCCCACATAGGCCGGGTAATCAGTAAAATGAATTCCCTTTTATCTATGGATTGTCATGGTTTCGCAATTATTGATTATTTGACGTTAGCGGACTATCCGTTACGCCAGAATTATCTGTTGGCACAAACGATTAGTGACGTCATCGCTTTCGAGTTAGATAGTAACAATATAGAGGTCATAGCGGCACTTAAGGAAATTGTATTCGGAGATAATCAGACGGCGTTACTTACTCATGAGATGATCAAAGGAATATTTATGAGTCACCAATCGGATTTATACGTAATGGTGGGTGAACTATTAGCGGCTGCACGATTGCAGGAGGGGCTTCGACAATCCATTGTGGAACGAATGGACGAGGGAACGCTCGAGGCGAACATGTACATGCTGAAGGTCATCATTGATCATGGATTTATTCGCTATAGTTCTGTTGTGAGAGCGCTTGGCGTATGGACCGGTATGGGGCTGGAATCAGCGAACCAACGTGTAGCGGGACAGCTGATTGAAGGCGCCTATCGAGTCTTAAGTGATGAATCTGTTCGTACGTCGTGGTTGTCTAGTGACAATGCGAATGATGTCTATTTAAGTTTATGGGCGACAGCGGTGTATGAAGAACGTGATTTATTCACCGGAATTAAGGACTTGATGGAACATGGTGCGCTGTATCAGAAGATCATTGCACAGTACGTACTCACGAATAGTCAGAATAGAGATGTTCGTTATGGGATTGCTAGGCAATACTTAGATGCTGCGGACACTGAACTACAGTATTGGATTCTAACCAACTATAGTTATGAGTGCCTACGTACTTGGCAAAAAGAAGAAGTTAGCATTACAATTGCGCGTACCCCTCTTTTGGAGGACAAAGAAGAACGCCGACTTGAATTCGAACAGCTGATGGGAATGTTCCTTGGTATGACTCACAAAGAGTTATCCGGACCTTCCAAAGTGTTGAATTTTGCGCATGTTCATTACACGCCAGATCTCCCTATTCGTAAGATGCTATACCTTACAGCTTATGATATGGACAGTAAATGGATCACCGCAATCATCGCCTTGAAGGATCAATTAAGTGCGGATATACGTGGTGAGTTGTTGTCTTATTTCATGCAGGATACGGATCATCCAGAACAGCGTAAATTTATATTCACATCCCTTTCAGATAAGAGCATGAGTAATCGCGAGAAGGCACTCGACAAGGCGAAGAAATTGACGTTATCGGATGAAGAGTTGAAGTTGGTTGAAGGTTTGTTGAAGTTGAAGACAGGTTCCTTACGTCAAAGTGCTATTGAGCTGCTATTGCGTCAGCCTGAGGCCAATGTGACGGTCTCACTAACTCGGTTATTACAAGGCAAGAGTGAATTGCAACGACTGGCGGCACTGGAGACAATTGTCGAAATTTTCGAGGATAATGAACGAACGGAGCAGTATGAAGGCTTGAGTTCACTGCCTCATTTAATTGAGAGTCCCACACCTAAGGAACAGCAATTGATAGGAAGACTTAGTCAAAAGAATGAATATACAGCAGCAAATGGCTATGGTCTATTCGATCCGAATACAATCGAACCTTGGCTCACAGAGACTACAGCAATAGGGGAGTTCGAGTGCAGGCATATCTTTAGGTTGTCTGCGGGAGATGTAATCCATTTTCTCGCTGGGCTGGAGCAAGAAATTCATAATCATCGTGATCATGAGTATGAGGTAGAGTATTACTCTGGTTATAAGGATACGCAGCTGCTCGGTGCAGGCTTAAGAAGGATTCGTCCATTTCAAGAGGAAGAGGACGATACACCAGAGCTTACGAGATATCCGCTGCACAAGGTGTGGAGAGATTACTTGGAACGGAGTAATTTAGGAGCCTCTGAATTATTAGAGATCTATTTCTATTCTATACTGGACCCTCTTGATCAGACACTGAACCAGTATTATCGGTATTTCTCTGATGAGATGGATTACGCTGAGCTTAGGAAGCATACACTGCTCGAGGGTTGGCGTAAGGAGTTTGCGGAGCAGTTGTATCCTGTTGCCCAAATTCAAGAGATTAAAGATGCGCTCAAAGGATTTAAGTATAGTAATCAGATCAGCATCCTTCTTTTTGCTTACTTCATGGATAGCGATAAAAGTTCAACATTTGATTTAACGATAAAGGCCTTGAATGTTATGATGCAAGCGATGCCTAAAGAGAAAGTATCCAAAGAGTGGGGGATATTGAGGCTCTTAGCGAATCCATGGTTCTCAATGGTCCGTAGTCGAATATATGATGATGACAGCTTTAAGCGGATGTTCCATACTTTTTATACATTTAATAGCATGAACCCGAATGAGAAAGTTGATTCGGTACTTGACCTTAAGGATTACTTACGTGCTTTTGAAGCGGGGATGATTGGAACAGGGGAAGTATATCGGGAATTAGTCGGCAGTCAAGACAGTCGCAATCATATTCGCAATATTACTTCTAAACGATATGATTGGATAGATCACAAGCCTAAGTTAATTACGATTCGTCAGACCGCTGTTGAGAGAATTCTAGAGGTGGAGCTCGAACGTGGTGATCTAGCTACTGAGGTAACACCTCTGGCCATGGGGCTGGAGCGGATCGAGGGTATGGAGCATTTCATTCATATATTATCAGGGCTGCAGGAGGAAACCTTCATCCGTGGCTATATCTATGGATATGGGGATAGTATTACGAAGAAGGAATCTCTCAGTCATCTGCTTAAGATCAGTTATCCACGTGAGGGCGAAGATGACACACTTTTGAGACAGATGCTTGTAGGTCTTAATATTACGGAGAAAAGGTTACTGGAAGCAGCTATGTACGCTCCTCAATGGTTAGATATTGTAGCTAAGTATTTAAATTGGGAGGGTCTGCGCAGTGCCGCTTGGTATTTCCATGCGCACATTAATGAAGGTTTCTCTGCTGAGAAAGAAACAGTGGTCGCGCACTATTCACCGATTTCAGCGCAAGACTTTAATGATGGTGCTTTTGATATAAGGTGGTTTAATGAGGCTTATAATACGTTGGGAGAGAAGCGGTTCGACTTATTGTATGAATGCGCAAAATATATTTCTGCTGGAGCCAATCACCGAAGATCACAGCTGTTCGCAGATGCGACACTGGGGAAGCTGGATATTATGGAAATACAAAAGTCCGTAGTAGATAAGCGGAATAAAGATCATTTGCTCTGCTATAGCCTTATTTCATTGCGTGACCATCGCGAACAAGATATTCGTGAACGGTATGAATTCATTCAGCATTTTCTTGCTCAGAGTAAGAAGTTTGGCGCTCAGCGTCGGGCAAGTGAGGGCATGACTTCGCAGATTGCCCTTGGCAATTTGGCAAGAAATGCAGGATATGGAGATGTCATTCGGCTGATGTGGGATATGGAAGCGCGGAAGCTGGACGATATGCAATCCTTCTTTCAGCCCCACAAGCTAGATGAGGAGACGACCGTACAACTTCTTATTGATGACGAAGGAAAGTCAGAGATTGGTATTATGCGTAAAGGAAAAGAGTTGAAATCTGTTCCTGCAAAGTACAAAAAAGATGAATATATTTCTGATTTGAAAGAAATGAAGGTTGAACTGACAGAGCAATACCGGAGAGCCCGCAAGGAACTTGAACGCTCGATGGAGTCAGGTAATACATTTACTCTACAAGAGTTGAAGGGGTTATCAGGGAATCCAGTTATCACCCCCCTTTTACGGACATTGGTGTTTAAATCGGGAGAAGTTTTGGGATATTTCGATGCAGCTGCAGGGGGGCTTATCGATCCAACGGGTAAACTAGTTCTTATTGGGGATAAAGAAGAACTCCTTATAGCACACCCCCTTCATTTATATAAAAGTGGCCACTGGAGCCAGTATCAGAAGGACTTATTCGATCGTCAACTCCGTCAGCCATTTAAGCAGGTGTTCCGTGAGTTGTATCTTCTAAATGCGGATGAGCAGGCTCAGGGAACGATATCTCGCAGATATGCTGGACATCAAGTACAGCCGAGTAAAACGGTCTCCTTACTTAAAGGCCGGCAGTGGACAGTTAGTTATGAAGAGGGACTGCAGAAGGTATATTATGCAGAGAATCTGATCGCGAATCTTTATGCGATGGCAGATTGGTTCTCTCCTTCGGAGAACGAAGCGCCCACTCTTGAGACGGTTCAATTCTTTGATAGGAACACCTATAAAAGCGTAGCCTTGGATAAGGTTCCTCCTATATTATTCTCAGAGGTGATGCGAGACGTAGATTTAGTCGTGAGTGTAGCGCATGTCGGCGGTGTGGATCCAGAAGCCAGCCTGACAACGATAGAGATGCGAAGCATGATCGTCACAGAGTCACTTCGCCTCATGAAGATTGATAATGTTCGTATAGAAGGTAATTATGCTCGAATTGAAGGTACGCTTGGTGAGTATGGTGTGCATCTAGGAAGCGGTATGGTCTACAGACAAGCTACAGGCGCCATGCATATCATTCCTGTACATTCACAACATAGAGGTCGTATATTCCTGCCCTTCATGGATGAAGATCCGAAGACAGCGGAAATTCTGTCGAAAATCGTGATGTTGGCTGAGGATAAGAAGATTAAAGATCCACAGATTCTAATGCAATTGCAATCATAGAGTCATACTGTGACATTGAACAAACTTATTTTTTTAGAAAAACCCGGCTGACCATTAGGTCATAACCGGGTTTTTACTCTTTAAAGCTTCATATCAAAGTAACTTTTCACTTTATCGTATAAGGAAGTTTAAAAGTCCACAGCTCAGTACCGTTACCCGTGAAAGTACTATCTACACCGAAGTCGTTATCATTGACGATGACAAGAGTGTTGCCGTTAACGAGCGACAAGCCTTCGATTTTCTCGAACGGATATTTAAACTCAACCGAATCAAGCACGGTTCGTTTCGATACAGGTAGAATCCCGTTAGTTTTTAAATCAGCAATTGTCATTTGCTCGATTGTTTTTCCGGCAGTGGTAGCATCATCATACTTGCCGATGATGTTCGTTGCGTTGGACAGGTCAATGGAGTAGATGCGTTTCAATTGCGCTTTGTCGCCAGCGAATTTGTCACGCTCATCGATGAGAATCGTGTTCTCGCTGATAACGGTCATGTCCGAAAGGACGATATCAGCTTGAACTAAATTGTCGAATAGTGCTGCGTCTTCCAAGACATATACATATTCCGCTATCGGTTTCAGTGTCGCTAGGTCAAATTTGATGATTCGAATTTGACGTGAGTTATCCATGGATTTATCAGGATTACGCAGGGCGTTCTGCATCACCATAAACATGTATTTGCCGTCAGGTGTAATGCCTACAGACTCTGCACCGCGGTTTTGACGAAGCTTGTTGTACACTTCAGGTAACATTTCACGAGCTGGTACGAGGGGCGTCGACACTTGAGCTGCCCAGCCCTTTGGTACAATCCGCTCAATAATCGTACCATCACGTTTTACATGTACGATGGACGGACCGTATTCATCGGAAATCCAGAAGGTGTCGTCTTTCGGGTTATACGCAAGTCCTTCAATATCGAGTCCATAAGGATCATAGGAAAGTTCTTTCTCACCTTTCGCATCAAAAGGCGCTTCGTCACGGTCTTTAATGTTCGGCAATCCGGTAACATGAGCATTACCAGTTACCGGATTTATACCGTTCACCTTCAAAGGGATTTGATCAAGTATCTTGATCTCATCGTTGACGATTTGTATTTTATAGATAGTTGGTGTGTAATCAGCTAATGGAAATGTGCGAACGGTCTTGCCGTTCACTTCGACTTGACCGTTCGGACCGCGATCGGCTGTCGAGTAGAACACATTGTCCGGATCGCCGGGCAGATGAGTTAATGATGATCCGACACCCATTTTAATACCTTTTGCGAGATCAGGTGTTCTAAGTGAATATTTGCCGGTCAAGGCAGGCTTATCCGTCAACGCTACACTGCTGCGGAATTCATCCCAATCCACATATTTTCCTGTTGTTTCACTAAATGAGCGAATCGGTAAATATAGACTACCCTCGATATTGACCGCAGGGGCAGATGGTGTAACAGCTTGTCCGTTATTCGAATACTTAATCTGTTCTGCCGGTTTTCCATTTAGAACCGCCGCGGATACAATGCCAGTTCCAGCTGTAAGGGTGAGTACCGCCATTGTCGTGATAAGCCATTTTTTATTCATTTTTAAAAAAAGTCTCCCTTCGAACTGTTGATTCTTAATGTGGAATATATTAGCAGTTAATTGTAAACGTCAGATTATTATTTTTTGTAGTATTTGTAAAAAAAAGAATTGTTGACGCTGAGCTTACATACTGATAATTTACAATACCTTAATACTTCACTGACACTCCCCTTACGCTACTCTGTTACGATTCTCTTGACGATGTTGTCCCATAGACAGGCAACCGATACAACTAGGAGGGAATACAAACATTGAGTAATTTTCTACGCAAGACAAATGCATTTATTATTTTTGCTCTATTAATCTCTTTACTTCAACCAGCACTAATCGCGAACGCGGCCATTACAGATTTGCCAACAACGGAGTATGGCAAGGTAATCGACGTAAGACAGACGGAGCTTGCTCCCGGCGCGATGTATACATGGATGGACATGGAAAATGAACGTGGTTCACAGAAAATATACGCGGTAGAGTTTGATCCGAAAAACCCGAATTTGGAGCTGCGGGCTGGCACCAAGGACGGTAAGGTGAACGGCATGATGGGTGTTACGGCAATGGCCGCTCATGTAGATGCGCCGGGAAGCCGTGTTATTGCGGGAATTAATGGAGACTTTTATGAACTTACGGGCTACGCTACTGGTGTACCGAACGGCTTGTTTATGGATGAAGGTCGTATTCTGAACAGTTCGATCTCTACATATGCCTTCGGTTTGAAGTCGGATGGCTCCTCCATCTATGGATCTCCGACGCTGACAAAAACGGTAACGATAGGCGGTGTGACGACGAATCTGACGAGCATTAACCGTTATCGCGACACGAACCAGCTTGTCCTCTATACGAATGACTACAGCACCTCGACAAAATCGACCATTCTAGGAGATGAGCTTGTTCTTCAAATCGTCGAGGGCGAGGTGAAGAGCGGACAAACGATGAAGCTGCAGGTCATTGAGCTGAGAAAGGATCAAGGCAATACGCCGCTTGTTCAGGGTCAGGTGGTATTATCCGCTTCCGGAACTTCTCGTGCTGTAATTGCTGATCTTCAGCCGGGTGATGAAATTACCGCTAATTTCGCTCTTGATGGTGAATGGTGTGATGTAACGGTTGCGATTGGAGGACAAGGTCCTCTCGTGAAGGACGGCGTTCCGCAAGTTGGGGTAGGTCCTTTAGGCGTACACCCGCGAACTGCGATCGGTACGAAAGCGGATGGCAGCATCGTACTCTTCGAAATTGATGGAAGAGCGCCTGGTTATAGTGAAGGCGTCGAAACGGATGAGCTTGCGAAAATGTTAAAAGATATGGGCGTCGTTAACGGGATGAACCTTGACGGCGGTGGATCATCTACGTTTGTGGCAAAGCTGCCTGGAACGGACAGCGTAAAAATGCTGAACCAAGGTTCGGATGGCGGAGAACGGAAGACGGGTAACGGTCTATTGCTCGTTAATACGGCTCCTGAGCTGGGAGTTGCTTCGAAGCTAGCGATTAAGCCCAATGCCGAACGTATTCTTCAAGGGTCATCGTTCAACTTCAGTGCGGCAGGAATAGATGCAAACGGTCATCCTGCTCCTTACTCAGGTGCGCTGACGTGGCAGGTTGATTCTTCACTTGGATCGGTTGACCAGAATGGGGTGTTCACAGCTGGGACTGCTCCGGGTAATGGCTTTGTTACGGCAGCGGCCGGAGAAGTGCAAGGTCAGGGGGAGATTGAGATCGTTGATCAGCTGACTGAGCTCAAATTCCCTGATGAGATCAAAACCTATCCGTCGGGCGCAACAGCGGTTCTATCCGTAAAAGCACTGCGTAACGGACAGATTGTGCAGGCGAATAATAAAAGCTTCGAATGGCGTGTCGAGGGAGAAATCGGAACGGTCGATGAGAATGGCATATTTCAGGCAACTAAAGATAACGGGAAGTCTGGGAAGATTTTTGTGAAGTACGGCAGTGTGGAAACTTCTTTTGAAGTGAGCGTCGGAGTGCCTCCCGTTATGTTGGAGGATTTCGAATCCGGACTGGATAAATATATAGCATTAAATGATAAAGCAAACTACGCAAGAATTGTCGAAGTAACGGATCAGGATTTCGTGAGAAGCGGGAATAAGGCACTGAAGCTGGAGTACGATTTTAACGGCTTGACGGGTACTTCTGGTGCTTATTTAGCAGCATCCTCAAAGGAAAACAGAATTCAAATTCCGGGTTATCCGGAGAAAATCAGCATGTGGGTATATGGTGATGGTAAGAAGCATTGGCTGCGTGCACAAATGCGTGATGGTGCGGACGCTAAAGTTCCACTTGATTTTACTGATCCGGTGGCAGGAGTAGATTGGACGGGTTGGAAATACCTTGAGGTCGCTATACCAAAAGGGAAAACGACTCCTCTTACAATGGATATGCCTGTTCGTTACATGGAAACCAGCAATACGAATAAAACGGATGGCGCTTTGTATATCGACGATATTCGTGCTATTTACGGGCCGATAACGGATGACATTACACCACCTGTGTTCAAAAAAGTAACACCAGCTGTGAATGCGGTAGTAAAAACAGCAACACCGACAATTTCACTCAATGGTGAGGATGCAGGTTATGATGCGGCGCAGCATCCGGGTACAACGCTGATCGATCCTGTCAAAACGCGTGTGTATGTAGATGATCAACTGGTCGAGCACGGCTTTTATCCGCCTGCTGGACTAATTACTTACAAACCGACGATACCACTTGCGGAAGGCCGTCATAAGGTGAAGGCTGCAATTCGCGATATGTCTGGCAACCAGACGGTAAAGGAATGGTATTTCACAGTTAATTTGGGGTCGCCATTTTATGTCTATGAATCACCAAGCATAGTCAATGTCGGTCATACGTATACGCTGGATATTCGTGTGGAAAATGCCAGCAAGCTGAAGGAAGGTCATGTTGCCTTCAAGTTTAACCCAGCAGCTGTGGAAGATCTTCAAGTGATACGTGGCGGTAAGGTAACGGAAGCAATGCTAGAGTCCGTTATCAATGAGGCGGAAGGAAATGTACGATTAAATCTGCTAAATATAAATGAAGCTGGTTTAAAGGATACTGATCTGCTTGGCCAAATTCAATATACGATTCGAAACGATTATGTTGGTCCTCTTACACTTGATCAGGTAACGGGCGAGGTATCAAAGCCGCACAGCATTGAGAACACCTCAGGAACTGTGGTTTCCACGGAAGGAGCGGGCTTGCCAGTCAGCATCATTGGAGCGGCAGTAGATTCGACTGTTAAGACAGAGTTGAAGCTGACTTGGGACCATTTTGCGATTGGATTGGGATATGAAGCTGTCTTCAAGATCGAAGAAATGCAAGGTGGAGCGGCTGTCGAGGGTGCGAAGCTGCTGATTGATAAGGTTGAGGTGGCGGGTGCAAGCTCCAACTCGGGTGGTACATTGACCACTGAGGAGGCGACTAGAACAGCTGGAACGTATAAGATACAAGCGGTAAAAGGGAATGCCTATAGCCCAGTGATGACCTTCGTGGTTGCGCCACATGCGGGAACGGCAGCACCTCGTAATATGAATGTGACGATGGGGCTGGATCCAGCTACCTCTCGCCAATTCACTTGGCAGACGGAGCCGTTAACGACCGATACGGTCGTTGAGCTGGTGAAGCAAACTGATTTTAATAGCTTTGAGGATTCGAATATAACGAAAGTGGTTGGAAAAAGTACCATCTACAACACGAACAATGATGGCACGATGCGCGTTCACAAAGCAGAGGTTACTGGTCTAGAGCCAAATACGGCTTATGTGTACCGAGTTGGAGATGGCAGTACAAATGTCAGTAAGCAGGGTGTGTTCCGGACTAGCGGATCCACTGGCGATGCAACGAAGTTCCTATTCATAGGTGACTCGCAAGCTGATTCGAAAGCGGGCTTCTCGCTCTGGGGCTCAACGATTAAATCAGCTGCGTCCTATATGCCTGATGCGGAAATGATCGTGCATGCGGGAGATATGGTCGACAAAGGTTTTGAGCAGGAACAATGGGATTGGTGGTTTGAGGCTGCACAGGACAATTTGTTGAATACGACGCTAGTTCCAGTTATCGGGAACCATGAGGTAATGGGGAACAATGGCGACGGAGATTACTTGGCACAGTTCAACAATCCGCAAAACGGAGCTGCAAGCGTTAAGGGATCAAACTATTCCTTTGATGTAAAGGATACGCACTTTGTTGTAATGAACACCGAGAGAACCAGTCAGGTTATGGAGGAGCAGGCTCTGTGGCTGGATGAGGATCTTGCGAGCACGGATAAGAAATGGAAGGTAATCTTTTTCCATCAGGGTCCATACGGCAGCATCTATTCGAACGAAGGGGTGCAAAAAACATGGGTGCCGATATTTGACAAGCATGGCGTGGATCTCGTAATGAATGGTCATGATCATATTTATATGAGGTCATACCCGATGAAGGGCGGCCAGCAGGTTTCCGAGGAAGAGGGAACGAGATATGTGCTCGGCGGCTCGTCAGGGCCGAAGTTTTATGCGCTGACGCCACGCCCATGGCAGGAAGTTATTTTTGCAGAGAACGCGCAAATCTATACTGCTGTAGAAATTAAAAACGATGAAATCGTAGTTATGGGCAGAACGGTGGACGGGCGTGAGATCGATCGCTTCGTTATTGCTAAGAAGGATGCAGAGCCGACTCCTGATCCAACCCCGGTGCCGACACCAATTCCGACGCCAACACCGACACCGGGAGTCGTTGAAGTGACGGAAAAGCAGCTAGAGGATAAGAACGCTAAGGGTGAGGTAGAAGTTGTCTTTAATGAGCAGCTGAGTGAGCTTGTTTTGCCGGGGAATGCGGTTCAACTGCTAGATGGTGCGCCGATAAAGGTGGAAGCATCCAACCTATCAATTAGCATACCTTCGCAGGTATTGACTGACTTAACAAGCCTGCTTCATGCAGGTGAGCTCGAACAGAGCAAAATATCGATGAAAGTAAATACCGCGTCACCGTCTGATGCTGCGAAATTGTTGGCAAAATCGGAGAAACAGACTGGTGCAAAATTGAATGCTGGAGCCGATCTGCTTGACTTTAGCCTTACGATGACTACGAAGGATGGTCGAACGGTTGCGTTAAGTAAATTCCAGGAGCCAATTACGATTTCACTCCCTGTAGATCCGAAAGCTGACACAAGCCTGCTTGGCATTTACTATATTTCAGACGACGGCCAGCTGGAATATGTGGGAGGAAAGCTGAAGAATGGTAAGCTTGAGGCGAAAGTCAATCATTTCAGCATGTATGCAAGTCTGTCATATAACAAAACATTTGTAGATCTTCCAGCAAGCCACTGGGCTTACAGTGTGGTAAAGGAGCTTTCAGCGAAGCAGCTTGTTAAAGGGGTAACGATGGATCGCTTCGATCCAGGCAAAGCTGTCACCCGCGCGGAGTTCGCGGCAATGATGGTTCGAACACTTGGAATTAAGGGGCAGGCTGATTCTAAATTTACGGATGTATCCGCTGATAAGTGGTATGCGAATGAAGTAGCACTTGCCGAGCAAGCGGGAATAGTGAATGGTCTGAACGGCTCTACGTTTGCTCCAGACGCGCAAATTTCCCGTCAAGAAATGGCGGCAATGTTAGTTCGTGCTTATGGAGCTGCAACGTCAAAACATGAAACGTCTGGTCTTAAGGATACAGGCTTCAAGGACATTGCTTCTGCTCCAGAGTGGGCAAGAGCTGCGATCACAGCAGCTGTTGATCTCGGTCTGATTAACGGCCGCTCAGAAGGTTCTTTCGCGCCAAAGGCTAACGGTACGCGTGCGGAAAGCGCTCAGATGATTTTAAATCTGGTTAAGAGTCTTGATAGTTAGTAGATGAACAAATAAACTGCAGCTTTTTCCTCGCGAGGGGAGAACTGCAGTTTTTTTATACAAAAGATTGTGTGAGCGGCATTGTCCTTATTGCTTATGTTAGTATAATTATAGGAGTGAATTAAGATGATTCGTTATGGAGAGCAATACGGCCTCTCAAAAAACCGCTGAGAAGGCAGGATTAATTAAAGTATCACATTATCAAGTAAATTGGTTCTGTTTTTAATATACTGTAGGTATCAGGTAGGAAGGTTTAGCATTTTTATTACTAGGTGGAATCTGCAGCTTTTTTATGGCAATCGACTTAAAAGTATCGTTTTTTTTGAAAGTAGTGGTCATTTTATGTAAACAACTGTAATATATTACTCATCTTATTTCTTAACAAAAAAATCGATTGACAACGTTCGACGTTCATTGACATAATGGCAATAATAGGTATAATTGTTTATTTTTTTTCGATGTACCGCATGTACTTTTCATGTTAGAAATGAGGGGTCAGATGAATCTTGAGCATTGGATTACAGAGTCGAAATTAAGGTGTGAAAAGCTAGGTATTGATCCTTTTGGAGTACCTTCATTTTCCACATTATATTCTGATACAGATATGAATCAAAAGCGTGAAGAGTATGAAGAGATCTTGTCGGTAATTGATTTCTTCGTTCATAGAATGCTGGAGCAAATGAAGGGTCTTCCTCTGCTTATCCTAATTTCAGATGAGGTTGGATGCATTTTAGAGATGGCCGGAGATGAAGCAATCAAAAGTGTTGTCAATCAATCGGGGATACAAGAGGGTCTTGTATTTAAGGAAATTGAAGCGGGTACAAACACCATTAACCTGGCGCTTCAATATCGCAAGCCCATTCAGCTAATAGGCAGTGATCATTACTATAATTTTCTTAGCACAAGCGCATGCTATTCTGTTCCGTTTCAATATACGGATTTAAATAACCTTCTGGGCACAATTACGATCATGACAACTATAGACCAGCATAATCCTTTTTTATTGGCCATGCTGTGTACCGTAGTGGATTCGATTGAAAGAGAGCTGCTCTTAAAAAAACAAAATAGAAGGTTGCATATTTTAAATCAAGTAGTAATTGAAACAACAAGAAATGGCATTATTATTACTGATCGAGAAGGAAATATAACAGAATACAATAAGTCTGCAGAAATTTTAACCGATTTAAATAAACAAGATGTGCTGCAAAAGCCTATTGCGAACTTGCAAATAAATAAATTAATACACGAGGTACTTCATACGGGAAAAGAGTATGAGGGAATTGAGCTCAGAATTGCTAAGAAGAATGAAGAAGAACAGCTGGTTTGTTTGTTTGATGCTTTTCAGATCCACGATGAGAATATGAAAATATTGGGTGCTTTTGCACAGTTCCGTGATATAACAGAACGTTCAAAAACGGAAGAACAAATCAATTATCTTGCTTATCATGATGATTTAACGGGATTGCCCAACAGACGGTATTTTACGCAGCGTTTGGAGAGCCTATTAAAACAATCCAAAGAATACGAGAGTCTGTTTACAATCATGTTCTTGGATTTGGATAGCTTTAAGAAGGTCAATGATAATCTCGGTCATAACAACGGTGACACTCTTCTTCAGCTAGTAGCCAAGCGGTTGAAAAGCTGCTGCATGACTCTCGATTCTATCGTGTCAAGAATGGGCGGGGATGAATTCACTATACTTGTGCCAGATGTTTCAGGGTACAACGATGCTATTGCACTTGCAGAACAAGTGCTTCGGACGTTTGAACGGCCATTCGTAATAGATGGTTATGAGTTTTATATTACGGCAAGCATAGGTATCGTCCTTTACCCTTATGATGGAACTGACGCTGAGACGCTGATGAAGCATGCCGATATTGCGATGTATTTGGCCAAGGATGCGGGTAAAAACAATTACTCTGTGTTCAAAGCAGCGAAGAATAGCACGGGCATTGAACAACTCACTATAGAGAACTCCATACGTAAAGCATTGCAGAATGATGAATTTGTTTTGCACTATCAGCCTCAGATTAATATAGAAACAGGGGAAATCATAGGTACCGAAGCACTGCTTCGATGGAATCACCCCACCCTTGGTATTATTCCTCCAGCTAAATTCATACCTATTGCAGAAGAAACAGGACTCATCGTTCCAATTGGAGAGTGGGTGCTTAGAACCGCTTGTACACAGAATCAGCTGTGGATTGAGAAAGGCTACGCTCCGAAAATAATTTCAGTAAATCTATCTACTCGCCAATTTTTGAAACGTAATCTAGTAGATACAGTGAAACAGGTTTTACTTGAAACCAATCATGATCCTAAGTATCTCGAGCTTGAAATAACAGAATCGATGACTATGGACGTTGCGTTCGCTGTTGAAGTATTAGGTGAAATGAAGAAGCTAGGCATAAAAATATGTATAGATGACTTTGGAACAGGCTATAGCAATCTTCACTATATTAAGCTGTTTTCGATCAATCGACTGAAAATAGATCAGTCGTTTGTCAGAGATATTATGACTGATACCAACGATGCCGATATTGTAGCCACTATTATTGCAATGGCCTATAACCTTGGGATTGATGTTATCGCAGAGGGAGTAGAGACAGAAGACCAATTGAACTTTTTGAAAACACTTAGCTGTCACGAGGTTCAGGGCTATTATTTTCATCGTCCATTACCCGCAGAGCAGGTCGAGAAATTATTTATCAAGCCGATCGTTAAACAATATGATTGATAAGGGTGAAGAAATGAAGAAAAAGGTATATACCGTTATTGTCGAGCATTTTAAAAATTGGGGTATTACTCACGTTTTTGGAATACCGGGAAAATCGATATCGCCGCTTATGCTAGAGCTCGAAAATCATGAAATACACTATGTGTTAGGTCGTCATGAAACAGGATGTGGGTTTGAAGCCTCCGGCTACGCGCTTGGCAAGAAAACACTTGGTGTAGCGATTGGTACATCTGGACCTGGGGGAACGAATCTTATTACTGCTGCTGGGCAGGCAAGGGAGTTTCAGCTGCCTGTTTTGTTTATAACAGGACAACCCTCAATGCAGGATACTGGACGTGCTCTAAGCCAGGATTCAAGTCAGTTTGGAGCGGATTTGGTCAAAATGTTTGAGCCGGTAACCTTATTCAGCGCACGTATTGAGAGAGGAGAGCTGCTTTCCTTATATCTAAGACATGCACTGGAGAAAGCTTATACAGGAGAAAAAGGTCCCGTTCATTTATGTATTCCCTTTGATGTGCTTATGGAGGAGATTGAGTCCTTTTATATCCCTTTACCTGACCATATATCGCCCGTAGTATCACCTGATATAGAGAAAGCCATTTCCCTGCTGGATGGTGCGAATAAACCAGTCCTGTTTCTCGGAAAAGGCGCGGTAATGTCCGAGTCTTACGAACAATTGCGTATAATGGCGGAGCACTGGCGAATACCAGTGGTTACGACTCCTGGAGGAAAGGGTGCATTCCCCTCGAACCATCCCTTGTATCTAGGCGGTTACGGACTTGGCGGTTCCAAGCATGCTACAGAATATATGCAATCCGGAATAGATCTAATGATAGTGGTCGGAAGCAAGTTATGTGATATGTCGCTGTCGGGGTTTACAACCGATATGCAACCTGACAGAATGCTGCAGTTCGAGTACGACCTTACATTTGCGGGGAAAACGGTCATGGTACCGACTCAGATTATTCTTGGTGATCTCAAATATAACTTAACCAAGCTGATTGAACGAAGCGGAGCTTCGGAGAGAGACTATGAGAGAATCGCGATTCAAGAGTCGGGATCAGGCTTGAATACGGATAAGCAGTTATCGGCAGTTACAGCTATCAAAGCGCTTCGTACTGCGCTTCCTGATGATGCTATTCTTTTTGGAGATGCGGGAAGCCACTCATTTTATGCTGTGCAGCATTTCGATATATTGGAAACAGGCACCTTCTATTTTGACGAAGTATTTATTGCGATGGGAGCAGCGATTGGCTACTCTATTGGGGCAAAAATTGCTCGTCCAGACCGTCATATTGTATGTATAACGGGTGATGGATGTATGATGATGCACGGAACAGAAATCTCGACGGCTGTTAATCATGGCGCTCCGGTCATTTTCTTTGTTCTTAATAACGGTCGTTTAGATATGGTGGATAAAGGCATGTCCTATAATACTGGCCGATCCGTTGGTGCTGTCTATGAGCGGCCGCTGGATGTAAGTCAATTTGCGGGTTCGATGGGCGCATTAACCTATTGTTGCCATAACGCAGCAGATATTAATGAAGCTGTTCTATCCGCTCTTCAATCTGACGTTGCAACGGTTATTGAGGTTATGGTGGATCCGGAAGAAATTCCGCCAATACTTACTAGATTATTGAGCTTAGACTAAAGGTCAAGGAGGAGAATATGGAAACGAATCGACATGAAAAAGGTTTAGAGACTTTAGGTAAAATGGTTGGTCCGGATATTATGCGGGAAACTGTTGAGCGCGTAAGACAGTTTAGCCCTGATATGGCGAAGCTAGTCGTTGAATTTCCATTTGGCTCGATTTATTCGCGTCCGGGACTTGATTTAAAGCAACGATCCCTCCTTACAATCTCATCATTGGTTACCCAAGGAGCGGAATCTCAGCTCGATTTCCACATTCACTCAGCTCTCAACGCGGGGCTTACCCCGGATGAAGTCGTTGAAGCGATTATTCATTGCCTTCCCTATGCTGGCTTTCCGAAGTCATTGGGCGCGCTGGGCGTCGTGATTAATGTATTTAAAGAGCGCAATATTACATATGGAGCTCAAGTGGAGAGCGCGGTGTAGAAGTTGGTCTAGGCTGACTGAAAAGTAACTATAAGCTCGAAAATCAAGCTTACAGACCACAAACAAACCCAAAAAGAAGCTGTAAGCACTCAAATGAAGCTTACAGCTTCTTTTCTGATGATTTTCCCAGTAAATAACGAAAATCAAACCCTATTTGTTATTATCGGCCTTGTCGCTATTGACATCCAAAATTAGTATATGTTATATAAAGATAAGGATTAGCACTCAGGCGTTTAGAGTGCTAAACTATAGGAGAACATGAACCTATTAATTTGTTTTGAAAGGAGATTTACCCATGGCTCAGAAACAATTTAAAGCAGAATCCAAAAGACTATTGGAAATGATGATTAACTCCATCTATACGCAGAAAGAGATCTTCATAAGAGAACTCGTATCCAATGCCAGCGATGCCATTGATAAAATTTATTACAAAGCATTAACCGACGATTCGTTGGTTTTTAACAAAGAGGATTATTACATTAAGGTGACGGCTGATAAGGCTCAAAGAACGCTGACGATTGCTGATACAGGTATTGGCATGACACAAGAAGAACTGGAAAATAATCTAGGAACAATAGCGAAGAGCGGCTCGCTTGCATTCAAAAGTGAGAACGAAGCGAAGGATGGACATAATATCATCGGTCAATTCGGAGTCGGCTTTTATTCGGCATTTATGGTGGCGGATGAGATTACGGTTATTACGAAAACACTAGGCAGCGACCAGGCCTTCAAATGGGAATCCAAGGGTACAGAAGGATACACGATCGTGCCATGTGAGAAGGATTCTATTGGTACTGAAATTATTTTACAAATTAAACAGAACACTGAGGACGATCAATATGATGAGTATCTTGAAGAGTATCGTTTAAGAGCGATCATCAAGAAATACTCTGATTTTATTCGCTATCCGATCAAGATGGATGTGAAAGGTCAGCGTCCAATCGAAGGAAGCGACAACGAGCTAGAAGATTACACGGAAGAGCAAACCGTCAATAGCATGGTTCCGATCTGGCGCAAAAATAAAAATGAGCTTACAACAGAAGATTATGAAAATTTCTATTTTGAAAAACGCTACGGCTTCGATAAGCCGATTAAGCATGTCCATATTAGCGCAGATGGCGCTGTAGTTTATAATGCGATTCTGTTTATCCCGGAAAATACACCTTTCGATTATTACACAAAGGAATATGAGAAGGGGCTTGAGCTTTATTCCAATGGCGTTCTAATTATGGATAAGTGCTCTGATTTGCTGCCGGACTACTTCAGCTTTGTGAAAGGTATGGTCGATTCAGAAGATCTGTCCCTGAACATATCCCGTGAGCTGCTGCAGCATGACAGACAATTGAAGCTTATTGCCAAAAACATTAAGAACAAAATCAAAGGCCAATTGCAAAGCCTACTGAAGGATGAGAGAGAGAAGTATGAAGCCTTCTATAAAGCCTTTGGCAGACAGCTGAAGTTTGGTGTATATAACGATTACGGCGTAAACAAAGAAGATCTGCAGGATCTATTGCTGTTCCATTCATCAAAAGAGAAGAAGCTAGTTTCCTTAGATGAGTATGTATCGAGAATGCCTGAAGATCAGAAGTATATCTACTACGCTTCTGGTGAATCGATCGATAGAATAGAGAAACTGCCACAAACCGAGCTGGTATTGGATAAAGGATATGAAATTTTGTACTTTACCGATGATATCGATGAGTTCGCGATCAAAATAATTATGAAATACAAAGATAAAGAATTCAAATCCGTATCAAGCGGCGACTTAGGAATCGAATCGGATGCTAATGAAGCGCAAACTGATGCAGAAGAGAACGATAACAAAGAGCTCTTTGATTTTATGAGCGGCTTACTATCAGGAAAAGTGACAAGTGTTAAGGCTTCAAAAAGACTAAAATCACATCCTGTATGTCTGTCTGCCGATGGTGAAGTAACGATTGAAATGGAAAAAATATTGAAAGCAATGCCTAACAGTCAAGATGTGAAAGCAGATAAGGTTCTAGAAATCAACGTCAATCACGAAGTGTTCAAGTCCTTGAAGGCTGCGTACGGCAGCGATAAAGAGAAGCTGAATCTATACACGCAGCTATTATACAATCAAGCGCTTTTGATTGAAGGCTTGCCGATTAATGATCCTGTAGAGTTTACAAACGACATTTGCAAAGTAATGGTTTAACCAGTTGGACAAACATGCAGCTTAGCTTAGGCTGCAGTATTAAAACTTAGTTTGGTCGACAGTTTGCATGTTATATGATATGGTAGCACTAATAAGGCATTTCGTTCCCCTGGAGCGAAATGTCTTTGCATATATATAGGGACATTACATTAAATGTATCAAGGGTGGTGATGTTATGGTGCTCTTTTTTCCCCTCGTGAGGGGGGCGAAATCAAACGTCGTTAAAGGCGAGGATTTTGGGAGCACAAAATAACTGAGTTGAGAAGGAGATTTATCATATGAGAACAAGTTTTCTAGCGGAGCACAGAACGCCCACGAACAGTACCGGATTGAAGCGACTACGCAAGGAGGGGCGCCTTCCGGGTATCATTTTTGGATCGAATGTTGACAATGCTATGATTCATATATCGGCGAAGGATTTCCAACATTGGACAAAAGGCGGAGGTACTGGGATTGTCGAGCTTAATCTGGATGGCACGGATACAGTACCTGTTTTGCTTGAAGGAGTGCAGCGGGATGCGGTAACCCGTGAGTTTATTCATGTTGATTTCCTCCGCGTTCGAAAAACTGAGGCAGTACGTACGAAGATACTAATTGATTATATTGGAACGGCGGTAGGCTCGAAACGAGGAGGCATCGTACAAACGCAAAGCTCGTTCATTGAGGTCCAAGGCCTTCCAGATCAGCTGCTGGCTTCGATAACGGTTGATATCAGTGCTCTAGATGTAGGCGAATCGCTTCTTGTAGGAGATATCGAGCTTCCATCTGGATTAACCTTGATTTCATCGTCTAGTGAGCTTTTGGTTTCAGTCGTTGCTCCTAAGGTATAGTCGGCAGGAATAACAGAAGATAATTTATAGATTAGTAAGAACAAAGGGGGCCCTGCTTACTTGGCATTCAAGTGAGCAGGGCCTTTGTTATCTATGAAACAATTCATCCTTATTGCTCTGTTCCCGTGTAAATAAGGACGGCATCTCTTAAAAACACTGTGCAGCCAGACTGATGCTTATCATAGTATGCGGTGAATCTTTCATCATCTACATACATCTGTACGATACCTGCATGTGCTTCTTTGGAATATTTTCCCCAATAAAAGCTTAACCACTGTCGATGCAGATCCGCTGCTTTCTGTGCCAGCTCTCCAGCTGGATCTCCTGTTGCATAGGCATCAACCAGAACGGCTATCACCTGCTCGCCTAACTGATCAATTTCTAAGTGCTGCTCTTCCGTCATGTTTTTGACGATTTCGTTGGATCGATCCACTTGTTCGTCTCCATATTTTTCTCTAATCTCTTTGCCATATTTCTTCTCGTTGTCGTCAATTAATTGCTGCTTAAAGCCATTGAACTTTTCGTGGTTTGTCATTGTAACTCTCCCTTCTCTCTGAGCTAATGTTTTCTCGACATTAGCGATTAGAAGATCTAATTGCTCTTTCTTCTCAATTAGTCTTTTGCGATGCTCTCTCAGCGTTAGCTCCTCGTCAAAGGAAGATGCGGTCACAATGGCCTTTATTTCTTCCAAGCTGACACCCAGCTCTCTGTAGAATAAAATTTGCTGCAACCGATCAACCTCAGCCTGCCCATATATGCGATAGCCTGATGAATTGATTCTTGCGGGCTTAAGCATTCCGATTTCATCGTAATAGCGCAGCGTTCTCGTACTGATGCCGGCCATGTGTCCAAGCTTTTGAATGGTATATTCCATTTACGCACCTCCTGACAAAATAATCGTACACCTTCACGCTGCGTGAAGGTCAACTGTTTTTTTTATGCCATGTTAGTTTAAAAAGGAAATTAATTTTGAAAGCTAGAATAAGTAATAGTCTTACTTATTCCTTTAGAAGAGAAAACGGATGGAGGCAGGAAATCGATGAAACAGTCTGGTCATGAACAAGTAATTAAATATATGAACACTCTTGAACATCCCCTAAAAAAAGAAATAGAGTATACTCGAGAAATCATTTTAAGCACAAATACACAGATTACTGAGCATATAAAATGGAATGCACCAAGTTTCTGTTTTAACAATGAAGATAGGGTGACTTTTAATTTGCATGGAAAAGGATACTTCCGACTTATCTTTCATTGTGGTGCCAAGGTAAAAGATAACAATGGGAAGGAACCTTTATTTTATGATACTACAGGGTTATTGGATTGGGCTGCTGGTGACAGAGCTATAGTGAAATTTACTGACATGGATGATGTGAAAGCAAAGGAAGAAAAGCTTGTAGAAGTGATAACGAAATGGATAGAGGTGACATGTTAATAGAACAGATTGAAAAATCTGATTCCAACCTTAATGCGTAGGGTTAGATTTATCATAGAGGATATATACATTTTTTTTTATCCTTATTAATGAAGTAATTTATTTAAACAACAAATATAAAAAAGAATTTCAAAAAACACTTGCATTAATAGGCGGATACATGGTATATTCTTATTCCGGCCAAGAAATACACCGGAACAAACGAGAAACACGAAAGAAAAGATTGCTCTTTGAAAACTGAACAACGAGTATTAAACTGCCCTAACGATCCTAACGGATCATTAGAAAAAGCGATAAAAAGTAATGAGCAAGTCAAACACCAATTTGGAGAGTTTGATCCTGGCTCAGGACGAACGCTGGCGGCGTGCCTAATACATGCAAGTCGAGCGGAGTTGATGAGATGCTTGCATCTCTGATACTTAGCGGCGGACGGGTGAGTAACACGTGGGTAACCTGCCTTTAAGACCGGGATAACATTCGGAAACGAATGCTAATACCGGATAGGCGATTTGGTCGCATGATCGAATCGAGAAAGATGGAGCAATCTATCACTTAGAGATGGACCCGCGGCGCATTAGCTAGTTGGTGAGGTAACGGCTCACCAAGGCGACGATG
>NZ_JBWDNM010000009.1:0-303721 GCF_056269185.1 Paenibacillus sp. J31R122 | reverse complement strand
ATTTCCCAGTATGTAAGACCCCTTGAAGACGACGAGGTTGATAGGTTCGGGGTGGAAGCACAGCAATGTGTGGAGCTGACGAATACTAATCGGTCGAGGGCTTATCCTAAAAAAGTTTGCATGGACCCATACATCCAGCAGACAAACAGCTAAGGTTCAGTAAGACAACTTTCGTATCCAGTTTTCAGGGCGTAATGTTCCTGATCTTGCATGCGTCCCCGAACGCAGCAAGCGACAATTATTCGGGGGACAAGCGTGGCGGTGTAGCTCAGCTGGCTAGAGCGTACGGTTCATACCCGTGAGGTCGGGGGTTCGATCCCCTTCGCCGCTACCATTACCTTTTTAATTAGATATTTCGGAGGATTAGCTCAGCTGGGAGAGCATCTGCCTTACAAGCAGAGGGTCGGCGGTTCGATCCCGTCATCCTCCACCATCATTTTCTTATTCGATTATTCATCGAATCCACTTGGAGCTGTGGTGTAGTGGCCCAACATGCCTGCCTGTCACGCAGGAGACCGCGGGTTCGAATCCCGTCAGCTCCGCCATTTTTTCTTTAAAGTAAGGCTCGGTAGCTCAGTCGGTAGAGCAGAGGACTGAAAATCCTCGTGTCGGCGGTTCGATTCCGTCCCGAGCCACCACTTTATTTTTTTTCGTTCTGACGAAGAGAAATAGTAATACGGAGGGCTAGTGAAGTGGCTAAACACGGCAGACTGTAAATCTGCTCCTTCGGGTTCGGTGGTTCGAATCCATCGCCCTCCACCATTTATTCACATCACGAGTCATTAGCTCAGTTGGTAGAGCACCTGACTTTTAATCAGGGTGTCGTAGGTTCGAATCCTACATGACTCACCATCTTTACTTATATAATAAATTTAACCGAGGGTCTTAGGACCGTCGGTTTTTTTGGCTCCATTTTTAGTTAGTTATTAGAAAAGGGCTCTATCTCAAGCAGCAGGCACGCTGCACCAGATAGAGCCCTTATTTAATTTATTGATTTTATTTTCTAATCGACAATTCATAGATCAGCTCTTTAACCGTCTGATCTAGGCGCGATAGTAAATCATCATTAAGTGTGAACACAGGCTCACCATTATCGCCCTGTGTACGTTCGATTTGCGAATCGACAGCATAAACTCCGCTGGCATATAGCTTAGCACCCATCGAGGCTAAGACCGGCTTTAACGCATAGTCAATCGAAAGAAGATGAGCTATCGTTCCTCCAATAAATAAAGGAGCAATAATTTTTCCCTCAAGCCCTTTTTGCGGAAGCAAATCCAAGTAGGTTTTTAAAACGCCTGTATAGGATGCCTTATAGACTGGGCTGGCAATAATGACCGCATTTGCTTCCTCAACTAGTTTGTTGGCCTCTTGGATGGCTGGACTATTAAAGTTAGCGTGAACGAGATCCTCAGCAGGCAGATAAACGACTGATATGATTTTAGTAGTTAAGTTTTGCTCCATTAGTTGGCGTTGAACATACTGTACAATACCATTTAATCGTGAGGCTTCGTTCGGACTGCCGGAAATAATAACGATTTTAGACATGGGTCACTCTACTTTCTCTATAGAATTTTATTCGAATAAACTTTTATATTACTCCGGTGTGGATAATTCGATAATTCCTATCATGATTAATGGCAACGGTCGTTTAATCAATTTGTTATAACAGGTTTCTTGTATTTTATCGATATAAGGGAACAATGTACATAGAGAAGTAATAAAAAAGGGGTTTTTTGAATGAATTATGGATTAGCGGCGATATTAAGCTTTGCTATTGTCTTTATAAGCGTGCCGCCACTTCGCAAGCTTGCGATTCATCTTGGATTTGTTGATCAGCCCAATAATCGAAAAATACATAATAAGCCGATCCCTCTAATGGGCGGTGCGGCGATTTTTGTTGGTTGTGTAGTTACGATGTTTATATTTATAGGATTCACTCCATTGAGTTGGACTATTCTGGCAGGCGGTCTTATGCTTGTTTTCATCGGTCTTCTGGATGACGGGGCGAAATCAAAGGGAAAGGATTTTCCTATTTGGCCTCGGGTAATTTTATATTTGGTGATTGCGACTATCCCTACGTTATTTAAAATCAAAATAGCAGGGATTACGAATCCCTTTAGCGGCGTTTATTATATGTTTCCGGATTGGTTCGCGTGGCTCACAACGATGCTGTGGGTATTTGCACTAATAAATATGATTAATTTTATTGATGGTGTCGATGGTCTTGCATCAGGGGTATGCACGCTTTCGTCACTTACTTTATTGATAGCTGCACTTATAAGAGGACAAGCCGATACGGCAATATTGGCAGTAATTGTGGCAGGTGTTTGCTTTGGGTTTTTGGTACATAACTTTTATCCGGCGCGCATCTTTATGGGGGATGCGGGTGCAACCTTTCTTGGCTATACGCTTGCGGTCATCGCGATCGATGGTACGTTCAAACGCGCAACATTTATTACAGTATTAGTACCTCTTCTTGCACTTGGATTGCCTATATTGGATACAGTATACGTCATGCTGCGAAGACTTGTCAGTGGGAAAGGCCTGCATCATGCAGACAAGCTGCACACCCATCATACGTTAATGAAATGGGGGCTTAATCAAGTTCAAACCGTTTCTTTTATGTATTTAATCTCTGCTTTATTCGCATTGCTTTCGATTATTCTTCTACTCGTTATGGGCTGAACTTCATAGTGTATTTGTGGTACAATGACGACAAAAAGCGTTTCCTATGATATAAAAAAGCTAGATCATTTTCATTATGAAGCTGATTATATGATTGAGAAACGTATTTTGTACCTCAGAGAACGGCGTCAGCCGTTTAGGCTTGTGGAGATTGGAGAGATAGAGAAATGAGCACGACAGACTGGTTGAAGCCACTGCAGCACATTTTAAACTGTCCGGTACATTTCGTAACTAAAACGACAGCTGAATGGGACGATTTGATAAAGGACGCCGATGCGGTTTATGTCGGAGAAAGATCGGATCAAGCTCCAAAAGAAGGACAACGCGCTGAAAAAAATGGTACGACATGGATTATTGCCTCAAGTCGTGAATGTTCGTTGGAACTGCTGGAAATCGACAATCCTTTGTTAAATGAAACAGAGAAGGATCTGATCAGCTGGACTCTCCAGCTCAGAAGCAATGAACAGTCTCAGAAGAAAACAGCATCTCTCTCTGAAACCGAGAGAAATGCGCTTAAGCTGAGTGAATGGATCCAAAAACAGCTTGAGTCGGACGAGCCTGCGTATTCCATCCCTGATCATTTGACTGTAGGAAGTCGATTGTATACGGAAATGATTCCATTTCTATTAGTTACGGAACAATCAAATACTAAGCAAGCTACTTATATCGAGCTGGAGAGACTGCTTCGTTCCTTCTTATCAGAGGATGTATTGCTGATTCCGTTAAAAAACCAAGAATGGCTAATATGGGGTCCGCTTACATTGCTCAGAGATGTGGATGCGGAATTGTTTGATGAATTAGAGGAAGAGGCACTTGAGGATAGCTTGGCGTCGATTGGGCTTGGATTGCATGAGATGCTGGCGAGTGAATGGATCGGAGAGTGTCATCTTGCTGTAATGCATCCAACCTCGCCGGCTAAAGGTATGATAGAGACGACTATCTTATTGCGAGAAACGATCAGCTTGGGGCGTAAATTTCATGTCGGCACTAATATTCATCTCCCATGGATGCTGCAGCTTGAACGTTTATTGAATGCGATACCTGAGACGCAGCGTTCTAAGTACTTGGAGCAATCGCTAAAACGTGCGGACTTATTCGTTGAATCAGAAATGTTAAGCACGTTAGAGACTTTTTTTATGTTAGATTGCAACGTAAGCGAGACTGCCAAGAAATTATATATTCATCGCAACACGCTGCTCTATCGATTAGATAAACTTAAACAAGAGACTGGGCTTGATGTTCGTCAGTTCAGAGATGCCGTACTAGTAAAAATCATATTACTATTGTACAAAGTTACGAAAAGAAATTAGTTTTTTTGTAAAGTATGTGCATAGTCATCAGCCTTTGTGTGGGATAAGATATAGGCATAACGAAATTTCTTTCTAGGGGGAAACATATCATGGCAGGCGTACGTTTAGAAAGCATTTACAAAAAATACCCGGGAACTGACAAAGCATCGGTTACTGACGTTAGCTTAGATATTAAAGACAAAGAGTTTCTAGTATTGGTCGGACCATCTGGTTGCGGTAAATCGACAACTCTTCGTATGATTGCAGGTCTTGAAGAAATTTCTGAAGGTAAATTGTTCATCGGCGATCGTCTAGTGAATGATGTAGCTCCTAAAGACCGTGACATCGCGATGGTATTCCAATCCTACGCGTTGTACCCACACATGAATGTATACCAAAACATGGCTTTCGGCCTTAAACTTCGTAAATTCAAAAAAGCAGACATCGACAAACGTGTTCGCGAGGCTGCTAAAATTCTAGATATCGAGCATTTGCTTGACCGTAAACCAAAAGCACTTTCCGGTGGTCAACGTCAGCGTGTTGCATTAGGACGCGCAATCGTTCGTGAACCGCAAGTATTCTTAATGGATGAGCCGCTTTCCAACTTGGATGCAAAACTTCGTGGTCAAATGCGTGCTGAAATCAGCAAGCTGACTAAACGTCTTGAAACAACTACAATTTATGTAACGCATGACCAAATCGAGGCAATGACGATGGGTGACCGCATTGTTGTTATGAAAGACGGTTTCATTCAACAAACGGCTTCTCCAGAAGAGCTTTACAACCATCCGGTTAACATCTTCGTAGCTGGCTTTATCGGCGCTCCATCGATGAACTTCGTTTCTGGTTCGTTGGCTGAGCAAGGCGGCGTGCTTCGCTTCAAAGCAAGCGGCGTTGACGTAGTTGTACCTGAAGGCAAAGCTGCTTCACTTCGTTCGAAAGGTTATATCGGCAAAGAAGTAATCCTTGGCATTCGTCCAGAGGATCTTCACGAAGAGCCAGTGTTCATTGAAGCATCTCCACAAACAATCGTTAACGCGAATGTTGAGGTTGCTGAGAACCTTGGTCACGAAATGTATCTTTACCTAAATGGTATCGGCACAGACACAGTAATCGCTCGTGTTGATGGCCGCTCCGGAGTACGTGATGGCACAAGTGTTAAGCTTGCGCTTGATATGAACAAAGTACATTTGTTTGACAAAGAAACAGAGCTTAACATTTTTGAAGCTTAATAATAGTATGGAAGAAGAACGATCGGATTATTCCGATCGTTCTTTTTTTCGTTTAACTGAAACCAATTAAATGCTTCGGAAGTGGGCTGAGGCATGGATTGTTGGCGATGAGACGGCGTTGCTGCAGCGTATAGAGCTAGATAAACAGCAGTTGTACGGTATTGCTTATTCCTTATGCGAAATGAGGCGGATGCGCTAGAAGCGATACAAGAGACAGTATCCAGGCTATGTACTAGAACCAATTAGCATACCAATTAGCATACCGATTAGATGAATTTAAGGCGCTGAGCAATGGAGGAAACGTTGCGTTCAGCGCCTTTTTCCTTTACGATGAAGACATTGGAAAATGGCATACATAATAACATAAAGCAGTTGTCAGATGAAGGAGGCCATACGATGGCGAAAAGAGTGAAAGTAACGGAGCTAGTCCGACAATTTCAACTAGAGATCATTGCCGGCGAGGATGGACTAAAGCGCGCGATTACTGTTGATGATTTGTATCGGCCTGGTCTTGAGATGGCTGGTTATTTCCACTATCATCCAAGTGAGCGGGTGCAGCTGCTTGGCAGAACGGAAATTTCCTTTCTAAACATGCTTGATAGTGAAGATCGGAAGGATCGGATGATACGACTCTTTAAGGAGGACACGCCCTGTGTTATTTTGACACGAAGTTTGGAGGCGCCTCAAGAGCTGGTCGATCAATCCAATTTGATGCAAATTCCGGTGCTGCGCAGCAATGTTGCAACTACTATTTTGTCCAGCCGGATTACAGACTTTTTGGAGAAAAAATTTGCTCCTACAGCAACAATCCATGGTGTTCTAGTTGACGTTTACGGTGTTGGAATGCTCATTACAGGAGGCAGCGGCATCGGGAAAAGCGAGACGGCTCTGGAGCTTGTAAAGCGCGGACATCGTCTTGTAGCTGATGATGCGGTGGAGATTAGGCAAACTTCGGATGGACAGCTACATGGCAGCGCGCCGGAGCTGATTCGTCACCTTTTAGAAATTCGCGGTCTAGGCATTATTAATGTAATGACATTATTCGGAGCGGGCGCTGTTCGCACGCAGAAGCGTATCGGCCTTGTTATTAAGTTGGAAAATTGGCAGCAGGATAAGCAATATGACCGACTTGGGCTCGATGAGGAAACGACTCGCATTATCGATACGGACATTCCCCTTGTTACTGTCCCTGTACGTCCGGGCCGAAATTTAGCAGTTATTATTGAGGTTGCGGCGATGAACTTCCGCCTGAAGCGGATGGGTTATAATGCGGCACTGCAATTTACAAACAAGCTGACCGAGACGATTGCTGAGGATATGGACGAATATGACTGATTCCAAAGGAGATCTAGAAAATGACCACTTTATCAATTAATCCGATTGCTTTCACAATTGGTTCCTTGCCGGTTCATTGGTACGGAATTATTTTGGGAACAGGGGCCTTGATAGGCTTGATGCTGGCCGTGCAGGAGGGCAAACGCTTCGGAATTAAGCCGGAATTCTTCATGGATTTGCTGCTGCTTGGTGTTCCTTCTTCTATTATTGCGGCCCGTATTTATTATGTAGCATTTAAATGGGAAGATTACAAAGGTGACTTTTTCAGTGTGTTCAAAATATGGGAGGGCGGTATTGCCATATATGGAGCGCTTATAGGCGCATTTATATGTGGGTTCTTCTACATCAGATACAAAGGATACAGCTTTTGGCGGATTGCGGATATATGTGCACCGGGCTTGTTAGCTGGTCAAATGATCGGACGCTGGGGCAACTTTATGAATCAAGAAGCTTACGGTGGAGTAGTTAGTGAGGAGTTTCTACGGAACACGCTTAATATTCCGAACTTTATTGTGAACAATATGTTTATCGTTGATTCAGCGTTTCCAGAGGGTGCGTTCCGTCATCCAGCATTTTTGTATGAATCGCTCTGGAGTTTGGTTGGTATTGCTTTGCTATTCGTGCTTCGTCGCCAGAAGTTTGTGCGCGCGGGTGAAATTGTGGCCGGCTACTTAATCTGGTATTCAATCGGCCGCTTCTTTATTGAGGCGCTTCGTACCGACAGTTTAGCATTTATGGGACCACAATGGCTAGCATCACTTATAAATGGACTTTGGTCACCGATGGAAATAGCCTTTACACAAGGTTATTTGGATCCTTCCTATGGAAATATCCGCATATCGCAGGTAGTGGCTTTATTGCTCATTATAGGGGCGATTGTACTTATTATTGTTAGACGGAAGACAGGATTGGCATCGGAGAGATATATGGATCCGATTATTACAACGAAGCCAGAGAGAAATGGCGGCGTAGATCCTGTAGTAGAAGCAAGCAAAGATGGCATTACAGGTGCAGAGAGTAAAAATCGCGTTAAAGATAATAAAAAAGATTAGCGCGTGACAGCATTAGGAGGGTTTATGAATGGCGAGTAATATAAAAACGATGCTATTTGATTTGGATGGCACCATTATTGACACCAATGAGCTTATTATTCGCTCGTTCATAGAATCATTGAAGGGTGTTGTACCGGAGGGTTTCGGGAGAGAGCATATCATTCCGAGCATGGGACAACCTCTGACTGATCAAATGCGGTTGTTTTCTGGACTGGAAGAGGTATCTCATCTAGTGGCGGCTTATCGGGAAGTGAACCTTCGATTGCATGATGAGTTTGTGAAGTCGTTTGATTATGTAAATGAAGTACTGGAAACGCTGCATGGCAAAGGAATTCAAATTGGAGTCGTTACAACGAAAATGCGGCTGACGACTGAGCGCGGCTTGAAATATGTTGGGATTGCCGATTATATCGATGCCATTGTAACGATTGATGATGTTATTAATCCGAAGCCGCATCCTGAACCTGTAAGCATGGCTATCAAGCTGCTCGGAGCAGACCCGGCTACGACTATCATGGTCGGTGATAGTACCGTGGATATGCAGTCCGCAAAAGCGGCAGGCACTTTGGCTATCGGTGTCGCTTGGTCACTTAAAGGCGAGCAGGTACTAAAGGATGCTGGAGCGGATCACGTCATTCATGACATGCGGGACCTTTATTCATTTGTCGGAATGGAGAGCGAGCCGTTTGCGAAACGTTAACCGATATCCGGTGGAAGGACCGAATGCGCTGTGGCAGGTCTATTCGACAGTGAGCCGCGTAAAGTCGGTTCGGAATTTTATATTCATACAGCTGGCGCGCTACTGCCCGGTTCTTTCGCTTAAAAATTGGATTTACCGCCGAGTGCTTGGAATGAAGGTCGGAGAGCATACCGCTTTCGCTTTGATGGTTATGGTCGATGTCTTTTTCCCGGAACGAATTTCGGTCGGCAATAATTCAATTATAGGATATAATACGACGATTTTGACGCATGAATATTTAATAAAGGAATACCGGCTAGGTGATGTGAAAATCGGATCTAATGTGATGATTGGCGCGAACACAACGATTCTGCCAGGTGTGACGATCGGAGATCATGCCGTAATAGCCGCCGGTTCCGTTGTCCACAAGGATGTGCAGCCCTATGCTTTTGTAGGCGGCAATCCTATGCGCGAGATAAAAAGAAGTGAGCCTAAGTCTTCGGATAACTAAGCGAATAACCTTATGAACGATCCATTGCAACAATGCGAAATCAAAAGTGAGATAACGTCAATTATAAACGGCTGTCACCAGCCTCTACGGCATAATCATTCTTTTCGCTGATATATAAGCTTATTTATAAGTGAAATCTTATACATTCTTATATATAGAAAAAGGATGTTTCTCGGTGTTTGCGCTTCGTTTGGCGCACAATCCCAGGAGACATCCTCTTGTTGTTTAAGAGGGATTTGAGGGCTGTTTTTGGCTTGACGGAGACGTGTTATTCATGCTAATATTACGACTAAACACTTTATTTTGGCAGTATGGTAACATGGTATCGCTTTACCACATTAAAGTAATAGAAGGTGATCGGGAATGTCTAAACCGAAAGTATTTGAAAAGCCGATAGGCGTTAAAGATTATTTGCCAGGCGCTGTTGCTAAGCTGCGACATATCGAGCGTGAGGTGCTGGCTTGCATGCAAGGCTGGGGCTACGAACAGATAATGACGCCAACTATAGAGTATTACGACACAGTCGGTGTTGCCAGCTCAACATCGGATCAGAAGCTGTTCAAGCTGCTAAATAATAAAGGAACTACGCTCGTGCTTCGCTCCGATATGACGGCGCCGATTGCACGCGTAGTGGCCTCTCTATTGAAAGAAGAAGAGTTTCCACAACGTTTGTCCTACCACTCCAATATATTTCGCGCGATTGAAGAGGAAGCGGGCCGCGAGGCTGAGTTTTTCCAAACGGGTGTGGAGCTAGTAGGCGATTCTTCGGCTGAAGCGGATGCCGAGGTTGTTGCACTTGCTATTGCTTCGCTGAAAGCGGCAGGAGTAGAACGATTTAAAATTGCGATTGGGCATGTTGGTTTTCTGAATGGTTTACTAGAAGAGACGCTGCCTGGTCGCACGGAAGCTCAGGAACAGCTGAAAGGCTGCCTGCTTGGACGTGATTACGTAGGCTATCGTCAGCAGCTCCGCGAGCTGTCGCTTGATGAGCCGGTTCAGCGCGAGCTGGAGGGCATTCTAAGACTGCGCGGCGGGCAAGAGATTTGTGATCAGGCTTTGCAGCTAAGTGTAGATGCTACCGCTCGTGAGTCTATCCGCCATTTGTGCGAGATATGGGATGTGCTTAAGGCATATGACGTCTGTGAGCATGTGCTGATTGATTTAACGATGATTGGCGATTTTTCTTATTATACAGGGATGACGTTCGAAGGCTATGCGGCTGATCTTGGCTTTCCAGTCGTAAGCGGCGGACGCTATGATAATTTATTGGCTCAGTTCGGCAGACCGGCTGCAGCTACAGGCTTCGCATTGAAGACGACTCGTATTTTGGAGCTGATGGGCGAAGAGGATGAGCATCTTTCTGAACGGACGCTAGTATTATACGATGCGGCGGGTCGTACAGAAGCTCTGACAGAGGCGCAGAGGCTTCGCGGACAAGGGCATCCAGTTATAACGGAACGGGTTGACGCGGCGATTGCTGGAGGGCTAGAAGCTGTTTTATTAGCAGCTGCGGCTCAAGAGCCTTTTACGTATAAGGGTGTAAGCTATAAAACGTTGGCGACTTATATAGCGAATGATGAAGTAACGAAGGGAGGCAGCGCCACATGAGCGAAGCGGGAAGAGATATTTTGAAAGTGGCGATGCCAAAGGGCCGAATCTATAAGCAGGCTTCGAAGCTGTTTCGCGAAGCGGGATTGCCAATTCCGAGTGACTTTGACGATACGCGCAAGCTGATCATTGAACTGCCTGAAATGGGCATGGAGTTTATAATGGCGAAGCCGGTGGATGTGCCGACTTATGTGGAATATGGTGTTGCAGACATCGGGATCGTCGGCAAAGACGTTCTGATGGAAGAAAATAAAGATGTATACGAGCTGCTTGATCTAGGTATCGCCAAATGTCGGATGTCGGTAATAGGAATGCCGGACTGGAAGCCGACGATTAATCCTCGCGTTGCAACGAAGTATCCGAACGTCGCTTCCGCTTACTTTCGTGAGCGCGGACAGCAGGTCGAAGTCATTAAGCTGAATGGCTCCATTGAGCTGGCTCCGATGATTGGGCTGGCCGATCGTATCGTCGATATGGTGGAAACGGGCCAAACGCTTCGGGAGAACGGACTTGTGGAAATGGAGTCGATCTTCGGAATTACGAGCCGCTTGATTGCAAACCGGGTAAGCTATCGGATGAAAAATGACGCGATTCAAAGCTTGTGTGATCGATTGCAGGACACTTTGGCGACTAGAGCTTAAATATAGAAGCAGACAGCAAGGCAGATAGTAGGGCAGGTAAAAGTGCAATTAATAGGAAGGGGCGAAGCATATGCGTATTATGCGGACGGAGCAGTTTGGTTTGAAGCGCGAGGTGGAGTACGGGACACCGGAGCAAAATGAAGCGGTCAGGACGATCGTAGAAGGCGTCAAGACCGAGGGTGACGCGGCGCTGCTCAGGTATACGGAGCAGTTCGACCGCGTGAAGCTGGATGCGGCGTCACTGCGCGTGACACAGCAGGAGATTGAGGCGGCATATGACCTGGTCGACGCGGATTTCCTTGCGGCTATTCGCGAAGCGGCCGTGAATATTAGGGTGTTCCACGAGAAGCAAATGCGTACCTCGTGGATGGATCTGCAGCAGGACGGAACGCTGCTCGGGCAAATTATGAGACCGCTTAAGCGGGTCGGCGTATATGTGCCCGGGGGCAAGGCGGCTTATCCGTCGTCCGTGCTGATGAATGTCATTCCGGCACAGGTAGCCGGCGTGCCGGAGATTGTCATGGTGACGCCGCCTGCAACGGGCGGCACTGCGGGCATCGACCCGTATATTCTCGTTGCCGCCGCGGAAGCGGGCGTCAAGGAGATGTACCGGGTCGGCGGGGCACAAGCTATAGCCGCGCTGGCGTACGGCACGGCTTCGATTGATCCGGTCGATAAAATATGCGGACCGGGCAACATTTACGTGGCGCTGGCGAAGCGCGCCGTATTCGGCGCCGTCGATATCGACAGCATCGCCGGCCCAAGCGAAATCGTCGTGCTAGCCGACGATTCGGCAGATCCCGCGTATGTAGCCGCGGATCTGCTATCGCAAGCTGAGCACGATGAGATGTCGTCGGCGATTCTCATTACGCCGTCGCAGCAGCTGGCGGAAGCGGTCGCTGCGGAAGTGGAACGTCAGCTTTCTACACTGCCGCGCCAAGACATCGCGCGCAGCTCCATTGACAACTACGGCGCAGTGCTGCTCGTCGACTCGCTTGAAGCGGGTATCGACGTTGTGAACCAGCTTGCACCGGAGCACCTTGAGGTTCTGACGGTTGATCCGATGCGTCTGCTCGGTCACATTCAGAACGCAGGAGCTATTTTCCTCGGGCCTTACAGCTCGGAGCCGGTAGGCGACTATTTTGCCGGTCCGAATCACATTATCCCGACAAATGGCACAGCGCGCTTCTCATCACCGGTAAACGTGGACGATTTCTTGAAGAAATCGAGCCTGATTTATTACAGCAAGGAAGCGTTGCTTGCTAACGGTGAGAAAATTATGACGCTGGCTCGGCATGAGGGACTTGAGGGACACGCGCGCGCAATAGAGATTCGTCTGGAGAAAGAGCGGGGCTAGCGTAAGGACTTGCTGTCAATAAACAGTAAAAGTAAGATTCTAGCACGTCCGTGATTAAAGTTAACACTTAAAAATATGTTTATGTATCACCGTGAAACCGATGATTTTGCCGAAGAGGACGACGACAGCGGTTTACGGGATCTTTATAGGATCTGAATATACAGGATTTGAATAGTATTGCCGAATTGCTGAACATTTGGTGTCAACATAATAGTTAATGAAACAACCATAGAAGAACTTATTTTATAGGGAAGAAGGAATTAGAGTGACGGAAAATAGAGTACGCGAGGCATCAGTGTCACGCAAGACAAACGAAACGGATATTAAGCTTTCGTTCGCAGTAGATGGTACGGGCGAGGCAAAGATTGAGACGGATGTGCCTTTCTTGAATCATATGCTCGATCTGTTTACAAAGCACGGTCAATTTAACCTAGAGGTTGAGGCACGCGGCGATATCGATATTGACGACCACCACACTGTGGAGGATATCGGCATTTGTATCGGTCAGACGCTTCGTGAGGCGCTTGGGGATAAACGCGGTATTAAACGTTACGCTAGTGTATTTGTACCAATGGATGAAGCGCTGGCACAGGTTATCATCGACGTTAGCAATCGTCCGCACTTTGAATATCGCGCGGAGTATCCTTCAGCACAGGTTGGCAGCTTCTCCACTGAGCTCGTACATGAGTTTTTATGGAAGCTGGCGCTTGAATCACGGATAACTCTTCACGTTATCGTACATTACGGCAAAAACACGCATCACATGATCGAAGCGGTGTTCAAAGCTTTAGGCCGTGCTCTAGACGAAGCGACTAGCATTGATCCTCGCGTACAAGGAGTGCCTTCTACGAAAGGAGTGCTTTAATATGATCGCCATTATCGATTACGGTATGGGCAATCTGCATAGCGTTAGTAAAGCAGTTGAGCGTCTCGGCTATGAGGCGGTTATTACTGCTGATCCGCAAATCATTGTTGAAGCGGAAGGTGCTATATTGCCTGGCGTCGGCGCTTTTGGCGATGCAATGGAAAACCTTCGCAACACGAAGCTGGACGATGTGACGAAATTTTATGCGGCTTCCGGCAAGCCAATGCTCGGAATCTGCTTAGGTATGCAGCTTCTTTTCAGCGAAAGTGAGGAGTACGGTACGAATGTGGGGCTGAATTTATTGCCCGGCAAAGCAGTCCGCTTTCAAGGTGATTATAAGGTGCCTCATATGGGCTGGAATAAGCTTTCATTCCTGCAGCAGCAATCTCCGCTTTTCAATGGTCTAACAGAGGGACATGTATACTTTGTTCACTCGTATCATGTGAAGCCGGAGCTGACATCTGATTTGCTCGCCACTACAGACTATCACCAGCAGGTGACTGCGATTGTCGGTCGCGGCAACGTATACGGCATGCAGTTTCATCCGGAGAAAAGCGGAGAGCTCGGTATGCAATTGCTGGGCAATTTCCTAGCACTTACGAGCAGCAAAAAACTGCAAGAGCAACTGTAAAGATATTCGAGCTATATATAACTACATCTATAAAGTGGCTCGACTCCAAAATCATTGCTTAATTTCATGAAGCCCTACACGGACGGGGTAGGATAGAGCATTACGGGGCTGCATAGAGCCAGAGCAGAACCGAAGCATAGAACACAGCAGAACAGACAGCAGAACAACCAGCAGAACAAACAGCAGAACAACCAGCAGAACAACCAGCAGAACAAGCAACAGAACAAACAACAGAACAAACAGTAAAACAGACAGCAGAACAAGCAACAGAACAGAACAAACAGTAAAACAGACAGAGAACAAACAGCAGAACAAACAGCAGAATAAACAACAGAACAGAGGGAAACATTCAGTTACCATACTTCTGTTTTAACGAACGAAAAGGGCTGTGCAATTAGAATGTATTTTATCCATTCAAACTCCGTAGATTTCCCTTTTTAATGTGTTTGAATGGAAAAGATACAATCAAATAGGTGGATATAGGCACTTTGTCTGCAAAACAGACGATTAGCTTGGATGAAATACAGTCAAAGGTCAAAACGACGTTCCGATGTTGTGTTAATTGTATGAAATACAGTCAAATACGGCAATGAAGATTAAGCTTACTCACTATCTGTATTTCACTACCTGTTCTTAGCTGATTTCAGTTTTGAGCCATAAAAGACTACAACTATAACCAGAGTAACCATAATTACTATAAGCATAAGTACTGTAGCTATAAGAACTGCATCTATAAGATTAGCTTTTTATTAATAGCTGATACAACATAAAGCAGACCAAACAGCTGCTTTAAAATGAGTTAACATACAGTGGATCAAACACCTATTACACACACCTACCTCAAACAGCTATAACACACATTTTCATCAAACATTTGAATCAAATATCTGTATCACACATCTTCATCAAACATCTATTACAACCATCTGTATCAAACATCTCCACCAAACAAATCAAGCTCGGCTAAACGGGCATAAAGGAGAGGGCAATATGCTGGCGAAACGTATCATTCCGTGTCTTGATGTGAAGGATGGCCGGGTAGTGAAGGGTGTAAACTTCGTGAACCTGCGCGATGCGGGCGATCCAGTCGAGCTGGCGGCCACCTATGACCAGGAGGGCGCTGATGAGCTTGTATTTCTGGATATATCAGCTTCCGTGGAAGGCCGCGCGACGATGATTGAGGTCGTCAAGCGAACGGCTGGTGAGATTACCATTCCATTTACGGTTGGGGGCGGCATTTCCCATGTAGACGATATGAAGCGTCTGCTGCGGGCAGGTGCGGACAAGATAGGCATTAATACCGCTGCTGTCAAAAACCCGTCGCTCGTAAAGGATGGCTCACGTAAGTTTGGCTCACAATGTATTGTGGTAGCCATTGACGCGAAGTTTAATCCAGAGTGGGGCGAGTGGGAAGTTTATACCCATGGCGGACGTAACACTACGGGAATAAAAGCATTGGAGTGGGCACGTGAAGTTGAACGTCTAGGTGCAGGAGAAATTTTGCTTACCAGTATGGACGCGGACGGAACGAAGGATGGCTTTGATCTCAAGCTAACGCAAGCAGTATCAGATTCGCTAGGAATACCTGTTATTGCATCCGGCGGCGCGGGTCGAGTTGAGCATTTTAATGACGTGTTCCAGCTGGCACATGCTGATGCAGCGCTTGCTGCAACAATTTTTCACTATAAAGAAATGACAATACGTGAGGTAAAAGACGATTTGCGGCGGAAGGGAGTAGAGGTTCGATGACGGAAAACAGTAAGATATTATCACAAATTAAATGGGATGACGCGGGACTTGTGCCAGCCATCATACAGGATGCCCAGAGCAAGGAAGTGCTCATGCTCGCTTATATGAACAAGGAATCACTTCAGCTCTCAACAGAAACTGGTGTAACTTGGTTCTGGAGCCGTTCACGCAACGAGCTTTGGAATAAAGGCGCAACTAGCGGCCATACGCAGCGTATTGTATCAATGGCGTATGATTGTGACGGAGACACGCTGCTGGTTAAAGTGCTGCAAAAGGGACCCGCATGTCATACAGGTCGTTACAGCTGTTTCTATAACTCGATTGAGATAAATGATAAAGCCAACGATTCTTCTCAAGCTGATGAGCCGACAGCAGACCGATTTGCGACATTCGGCAATCTGGAGAGTGTTATTGCAGAACGCTATGCGGAGCGTCCAGAAGGATCTTATACGACGTATTTGTTTGAAAAAGGCGTAGATAAAATTCTCAAAAAGATTGGCGAGGAAGCCTCAGAGGTCATTATCGCGGCAAAAAATCAAGATAACGACGAGCTTCGCAGTGAAGTGGGAGACCTGTTCTTCCACCTGATGGTTCTGCTCCGCGAGCGCGGACTTCCCATTGATGATGTGATGGACGAGTTGAATAACCGTCACGGCAAGCCAACAACGAACAAAATGAGGTAAAAGGAAAAGAAGAGATTAGGAGAATATAGGAGCAAAACACCGATCGAGTTGGAGAAAGACGGACATACGCAGCTACTGACTTCTAATTGTCGAAAATTAGTATGGATAGATTTTTGAATTATCGTAAAATCAATGTATAATATAAATGACAAATGAAGCTTTGTCGAATGATCCGACAAGGACGAGTACAAGCTAGTAAAATTAATTGGTTTTAACGCTCAGGAGGGTATCATGTTAAGCGACAAGGTGCGTATTTTTTCGGGTTCGTCTAATCCGGTATTGGCTCAGAAAATCAGTGCAGAGCTTGGTTTGACGCTAGGCGCGATCAAGATGTCACGTTTCAAAAGTGGTGAAATTTACGTTCATTACGAGGAAACGATTCGAAATTGCGACGTATTTCTCGTGCAATCGTTCTCGCATCCAATAAACGAGCATTTTGTCGAATTGCTTGTTATGATTGATGCTGCAAAACGTGCTTCCGCTAGAACGGTTAACATTATTATGCCGTACTACGGTTATGCTCGTCAGGAACGTAAAGCAGCGCCTAGGGAGCCTATTTCGGCTAAGATGCTTGCGGATGTATTAACTACAGTTGGTGCGAACCGTGTCATTACAATTGATCTGCATGCACCGGCTATCCAAGGTTTCTTCAACATTCCTGTTGATCATATGACAGCGCTTGACTTAATCAGTGACTATCTCAAAACGAAAAACATCAAAAATCCGGTAGTTGTTTCGCCGGACGCAGGCCGTGCTTCTACTGCTGAGAAGCTGGCTAACTACTTAGACACATCTTTTGCGATTATGATTAAGAAGCGCCCTGCTCACAATGAATCGGTTATTACACATGTCATTGGTGATGTAGAAGGTCAAACTCCGATCATTATTGAGGATTTGATTGACACGGGAACTACAATCGTCAATGTGGTAGAAGGCTTGAAGGAACGCGGCGCAGAGGATGTATATGTATGCGCCACGCACCCGTTATTCTCCGGCTCGGCCATTGAGCGTTTGGATCATCCGAATATTAAAGAGGTTATCGTCACTGACTCTATCTGTCTGCCGGAGTTTACTCCGGAGAGATTTAGAGTACTATCGGTAGCGCCTCTGCTTGCTGAAGCAACTCGTATCATTTTAGAGGGCGGTTCGATCAGCACATTGTTCAAAAGCAATGGCGTATAGCCTTAAGCTTAAAGAAATGAATAGTTATGATAAGGGAAATCGCGGACGGTGTACATGCCATCCGCGATTTTCCTCATATTCTTTCGTGTTAGGATAGGCATGGCTATGGTATAATCGTAGAAAATCGGAAGTTACGGGAGGTGCCTTGCCAATGAAAGAGAATAAGCGTGTAGTCGTAGACCAACAAACCAAAATAATACCGATTCAATGGGACGCCACGTTTTTTTTCGAGCGGGCAGTCCGTTCGCTGGATCGATTCCATTATGACAAGGCACTCAAATATTTTCGTCGCGCCGTAGAATACGAGCCGGATAACCCGGTAAACCATTGCAACATGGCCGGCATCTTATCTGAGCTGAGCAATTACGAGGAGTCTAATAAAATATTAGGCTGGATCGTGGATGAGCTTGATCCTTCTATGACGGAATGTCATTTTTACATGGCGAACAACTTTGCGAATATGGAACAATATGAAGCGGCCGAAGGCTCGCTTATTAGATATTTGGAAGAGGATGCTGACGGACAATTTCTAGATGAAGCGGAAGAGATGATGGATCTGCTTCACTATGAATTGGAGCGGCCTACGCGCCTTACGAACATAAAATCGCGTGAAGGCATGTTTGAGCATGACCAAGCTCGAACGCTGCTTGAGGAAGGCAAGTTTACTGAGGCCGTTCGTATATTGGAACAAATTATTGAAGGTCAGCCGGAGTTTTTGGCTGCACGAAATAATTTAGCGTTAGCCTATTATTATATGGGTTTGTTCGATAAGGCGATGGAGACAATTAACGAAGTGCTTGAGATTGAAAAGGGCAATTTGCATGCGCTTTGCAACCTCGCTATCTTTTTCCAACACGAGAACGATGAGGAAAGCTTGAGGCCCTTAGTAGATCAGCTGCTTAAAACGGTGCCGTTTCATCAGGAGCATGTGTTTAAATTGGCAACGACAATGGGCATCTTAGGAGAGCATGGGTCGGCTTATATACACTTCACTCGATTGCTGAAGGACGCTGGGCTTCATCATGATCCATGCTTATATCATTATGCTGCTGTTGCCGCATGCAACATAGGTCGATTACAGGAAGCGGAACGTCTCTGGAAGCAGACGATTAAGCTTGATCCATTGTCGGGTATTCCGCATTACTATATGGAACAACTTGAGCTTGTCCGAAGCGGAGAGCAGACGGCATCCATCAGCTACCATTACCATCTGCCTTTTGAAGAGCAATTCAAGCTCTGGGAAAAATCTTCGGATGGCATTCCAGATCATTTAAAGCGTGATCCTCTCGTGCGCTCATCATTTTTCTGGGCGCTGCGTCATGGAGATCAGCATACTAAACTGCAGGTCATTCAAGCATTAGGCATGATTGCTGATAGCGAAGTGAAGGATGTGCTGCGTACTTTTCTGCTCGAGAAGGATGAGGACGATTATTTGAAGCGTATTGCTATCTTTGTGCTTCGGACAATCGGCGTTCAAGAGCCGCTTCACGCCGTGTTGGAAGGCAAAGAGACGGTAATAGAGCCAAATCGTGTCCCTTCGAGGCTGCCTGTTTGGGAAGATAAATGGCAGGCTGTTGTAGAAACTGCTCTAAGCAGGATGAGCAAGCACTACGATCTTGTGCAGCAGCATGATTTGATGACACTGTGGGTGGAGTTTTTGTCACGGGTTTACCCGAATGTGCCGAAATTGACTAAGCCGGAGGGCTGGGCGGCGGCGCTTGAATATTTGACAGCAAAAATGCACCGAAGAGCGATTTCCTACCCTGAGGTGTCCGCGCGTTACGGTACATCAATCGCGACTGTAAGCAAGAATGTAAAGCTTATTGACGGAGTTTGCGGTATTAAAGAGAAGATGAAGTCAATAAGCTCTGTTTTTTCGACACAACAAATACAGGATGAATAAACTTCCATGAGGTGATTTATATGTATAAGTCAATTATTATTGGTACCGGCCCTGCCGGTCTTACAGCAGCTATTTACTTAGCGCGGGCGAATATGAACCCGCTAATTATTGAAGGTCCTGAGCCAGGCGGACAACTGACAACAACGACAGAGGTTGAGAACTTCCCTGGTTTTCCGGAAGGGATTATGGGTCCTGAGCTCATGGAAAATATGCGGAAGCAAGCGGAACGCTTCGGCGCAAAATTTATTACTGGCTGGGTAAACAGCGTTGATATGTCTGAGCGCCCGTTCAAGCTTCAAGTAGAGGGCCACGGCGAGCTAGTGGGCGAAAGTATCATTATTTCGACAGGTGCTTCTGCGAAGTATCTTGGCATTCCAGGCGAGAAGGAAAATGTAGGGCGCGGGGTAAGCACATGTGCGACCTGTGACGGATTTTTCTTCCGCGGGAAAAAAATTATCGTGGTTGGCGGCGGCGACTCCGCAATGGAGGAAGCGGGCTTCCTAACGCGCTTCGCATCCAATGTCGAGCTTGTTAACCGTCGCGATGAGCTTCGCGCTTCGAAGATCATGCAAGACCGCGCGCGTGAGAATGAGAAAATCAGCTGGAGCCTGAACCATACTCCAATTGAAGTGGTAGCCGGAGGCATGGGCGTAACGGGTCTTAAAGTTCGCGACAATGCAACGGGAGAGGAAGAGGTTATTACAACCGATGGAATTTTCATAGCTATAGGCCATACGCCGAACACGAAGTTCCTTAATGGACAAATCGATACGGATGATCATGGTTATATCGTTGTAAAACCAGGCTCTTCTGAAACAAATGTTGCCGGCGTATTCGCTTGCGGTGATGTTCAAGACAGCAAATATCGTCAAGCTATTACAGCAGCAGGCAGCGGTTGTATGGCCGCGCTTGATTGCGAGAGATTCCTTGAAGGAAGCATGACACATGACTGGAGCAAAACGTTGTAATAGACGACTTGCGCCTGGGATACGAGAAAAAAGCTATACCGGTAAAGCATTTCGCTTATGGTATAGCTTTTTCCTTATCGTTTGCTGAATAAAAAAGCGACATTCATTTTTTTAAGCGGAAGCCCTTCATTTCGAACGAAAAAAAGGCATAGTCATTAATAGCGGAGATCCGAATGCAGGCGCTGTTTTTAACCGTATTGCGTAATCTTGACCGCGCGGTTTGGTTGGCTTATAGTGTACAGAGAAGATTATCATATTGATGAGGTGGACTAGTGATGTCTGAGAAGATTTACGTTGGAGTCGATGTCGGCGGTACAACTATTAAGTTAGGCATTTGCGATGCGGAGGGACAATTGCTCCACACGTATGAAGGACCAACGGAGACAACTAAAGGAACGGACATTGTCCTTCAAAATATTGCAGACTATGTGCGGAAAATTGTAACCGAATCACCGTTTGAGTGGGAACAAGTTGACGGTGTAGGCGTTGGTATTGCAGGTTTTCTAGATATCCCTAATGGGATTATTAAGTTTGCTCCAAACTTGAAGATTGAAAATGTTGATTTGAAATCTTATTTGGAGAATCAACTCCAAAAGACAATCAAAATTAATAATGATGCAAATGTGGCTGCATTGGGCGAAGCATGGGCTGGGGCTGGCAAAGGCGTTGCGCATTGCGTATGCTATACGCTTGGAACAGGTGTTGGCGGCGGTATTATTATAGATGGCAAAATCGTAGAAGGCTTTCAAGGTATGGCTGGAGAGCTCGGTCATATGGCGATCGTGCCTGATCTGGAAGCTATACAATGCGGCTGTGGGAAAATTGGCTGCCTAGAGACTGTATCCTCTGCAACTGGTATTATCCGCATGGCCAAGGATGCTGTAGAACGCGGCGATCGCACTACGCTTTCTCAGGTGGAGACAATTATGGCGAAAGACGTTCTAGACGCTGCTAAGGCTGGCGATGAAGTGGCGCTGCGTATTGTTAATCGCGCGGCTTACTATTTAGGCAAATCGATGGCGATGATGGCTATCGTGCTTAATCCTCAGTATTTCATTATCGGTGGCGGCGTGTCGAAAGCCGGCGATTTTCTGTTTGACCAAATTCGCGATGTGTTCGAGAAGTATACGCAGGACCAAGCGAAGGAAGGCGTTAAAGTTGTCGCTGCGACACTTGGCAACAACGCTGGTGTAGTTGGTGCGGCAGGTCTGATTTTGAGAGGTTAGTAAAGTATAAGATTCATGCTTACGAAGTAGGTTTGCTTCGCAAACCTTGGTTTATGTTTTACGAAGTAGGTTTGCTTCGCAAACCTTGGTTTATGTTTTACGAAGTAGGTTTGCTTCGCAAACCTTGGTTTATGCTTACGAAGTAGGTTTGCTTCGCAAACCTTGGTTTATGCTTACGAAGTAGGTTTGCTTCGCAAACCTTGGTTTATGCTTACGAAGTAGGTTTGCTTCGCAAACCTTGTAGGAGGTTCAATAATGGAAACGTCAGCAGTCGTGTCGAAGCTTGTTATTATAACAGGGATGTCGGGAGCGGGTAAAACAATTGCTGTACAAAGCCTTGAGGATCTCGGTTTCTTCTGTGTAGATAACTTACCTCCCGTTCTTATACCTAAATTTGCAGAGTTAATTGAGCAATCAAATGGAAAAATAGGAAAAGTGGCGCTTGTTATCGACTTGAGAGGCCGGGAGTTTTTTACCGCGCTGTCTGAGTCATTAACCTATATTAAAGAGCACTCTACTATTAGCTGCGAAATATTGTTTTTGGATGCTACCGACGAAATACTGGTTCAACGTTATAAGGAGAGCCGTCGTCGCCATCCATTAGCGCCGGATTCCATGCCGCTAGAGGGCATTCGTAATGAACGACGTTTGCTGGAGGATTTGAAAGGCTCGTCGTCGCAGGTAATTGATACGAGCAACTTGAAGCCCGGTCAATTAAAGGAACGCATTATTTCGCGTTTTACAAATCTTGATCATGGCAGTCTCTCTGTTAATGTTACTTCATTTGGATTCAAATATGGAATTCCAATAGATGCCGATCTGATTTATGATGTTCGATTTTTGCCTAATCCGCATTATGTAGAGCATCTGCGGCCGAATACCGGACAAAATCCTGATGTGTATGATTACGTGATGAAATGGCCTGAGACGCAACAGTTTCTAACCAAACTGCTAGACATGCTGCAATTCCTTATTCCGCTTTATCGTAAGGAAGGAAAAAGCCAGGTAGTTATCGGTATAGGATGCACAGGTGGGAAGCACCGCTCCGTTGCAATTGCCGAGTATTTGGGACGCATGTTAGGCAGCAGTGATACGGAACGTGTTCGTGTCAGCCATCGCGATGCCGAGCGTGACAAGCACTGACGGGGTGAGAGAATGCAGAGTAGCAGGCAAAAAATAATAAGGCGGCCCAAAATTGTCGTAATCGGGGGCGGAACGGGACTTTCAGTCATGCTTCGTGGATTGAAAGAAAAGCCGCTCGACATTACAGCTATCGTTACGGTCGCTGATGACGGAGGAAGCTCAGGTATCCTGCGGAACGAGCTGCAAATTCCTCCTCCTGGCGATATCCGCAACGTGCTTATGGCGCTGGCTGATGCGGAGCCTCTGCTCACTGAGGTACTTCAGTATCGATTTAAGACGGTGCCAGGTCTTGCAGGGCACAGCTTGGGTAACTTAATGCTCGCGGCTATGACAGATATTTCGGGTGACTTCGTCACTGGGGTACGGGAGCTAAGTCGTGTTCTTGCTGTGAGGGGAAGGGTGCTTCCTGCAGCAGGTCGGGCGATCGTCCTGAAGGCTGAGATGGAGGATGGCTCAATTGTAACCGGTGAGTCTACGATACCGAAGGCTGGAAAGAAAATAAAACGTGTGTTTCTTGAACCGCTTGATGTAGAACCGCTGCAGGAGGCGGTTGAAGCCATTGAGCAAGCTGATGCGATATTAATTGGTCCAGGAAGCTTGTACACGAGTATTATTCCCAATTTGCTAGTACCGAAGTTAGCTTCTGCAATCGTGGAATCTGAAGCGGTCAAGCTCTTCGTCTGCAACGTTATGACACAGCCGGGGGAAACGGATAATTTTTCGGTTGGCGATCATTTAGACGCGATTCATACTCACATAGGTCACCATTTATTTGACTATGTCATCGTGAATGATGGAGAAATACCTCCTCAAGTCGAAAGCAAGTATGCGGAAAAAGGTGCCAAGGCTGTTGCTCTTGATCTAGATGAGGTCACGCAAAAAGGGTATGAGGTTATAGCTGACCGTCTTGTATTATTTCGTACTTTTTTGCGTCACGATGCAGAACGTTTGAGCCATCATATATATAAGCTGGTTGAGAACTGGATGTTACGAAAGAGGTGATAAAAGATGTCTTTTGCGGCGCAAACAAAAAAAGAGCTTACAATGATCGAAGCGGACAGCTGTTGTGAGAGAGCGGAATTGTCGGCACTCATACGGATGAACGGTTCTGTTAGTGTATCCAGCCGCAAAATCGTTTTGGACATCTCGACGGAAAATGCCGCAATTGCCAGAAGGATTTATTCCTTGCTCAAAAAGCATTATGATGTCCATGTGGAGCTGCTCGTCCGTAAAAAGATGAGGCTTAAAAAAAATAATGTTTATATTGTCCGAATCCCAGCGCGGGTGCAGGAAATACTGAGTAAGCTGAGAATTGTTTCAGAAGGGTTTATGTTTAATCTGGGCATTGATAAAGAGATTATTAAAAAGCCATGCTGCAAACGCTCGTATTTGCGGGGAGCTTTCTTAGCAGGAGGATCAGTTAATAATCCAGAAGGATCATCCTATCACTTGGAAATTTCGTCGATGTACGAAGAGCATTGTGAAGCGTTAGTTTCTCTTGCAAACAAATTCGACTTGAATGCTCGTTGTATTGAGCGTAAAAAAGGATTTATTTTTTATATTAAAGAGGGCGAGAAAATTATTGAGCTCTTGAATATCGTCGGAGCGCATCAAGCATTATTCAAATTTGAGGATGTTCGCATTATGCGTGACATGCGTAATTCCGTCAACCGTATTGTTAATTGTGAAACAGCTAATCTTAATAAAACGATTGGTGCTGCAGTACGCCAGATTGAGAACATCAAGCTGCTGCAAAGAGAGGTCGGTCTAGAGAACTTGCCTGATAAACTAAGGGAAGTAGCCGAGGTAAGGATGCAGCATCCAGATATGAATCTGACTGAGGTTGGCGAAATGCTGAAAGGCAAGGTCAGTAAATCGGGTGTAAACCATCGATTACGTAAAATTGATGAGCTGGCTCAAAAAATCCGAGGTGTCTGAACATTAAACTAGTGCATCAGCTGGTATAATGATATAATAATGTAAAATGGCTTTATTTCTAAAGATAAGAACTTGTAACTCTGAAAGCTTGGTTACACTTATCTTTCATCGCTAAGCAAAACGCGTTTTTACAGCTAGAGGACGGCAATAGTCGTTTGCGCCTGTGACGTATGTAATGTTTGAGTAAAATATAGGGGGTATGGTTTCCATGACAAGGCTTCCGGTAGTCGTTCGTCTAAAGACGGGGCTTCATGCAAGACCTGCAGCGTTATTCGTACAAGAAGCGAACAAATTTTCCTCCGAGGTATTTGTTGAGAAGGACGATAAGAAAGTAAATGCTAAATCCATTATGGGAATAATGAGCTTGGCGATCAGTTCGGGCACTGAAGTATCTATCAGTGCAGAGGGTTCGGATTCAGAACAGGCTGTAAACGCTTTAGTCGCATTGGTGAGCAAAGAAGAGCTTGAGAACCAATAAAGGCTTTAAAACAGAAGAGGAGACGTCACGCAGCTTCTTAAGAGGCTTGCGGTGGCAGCTCTTTTTTTCGTTATAGGCTATTTGAATTTATGTAAACAAAAAAACAGGCCAGAGATGATCTCTCGCCTGTTTTTTTGTTATGCGTATGATGGATTAGCCGATTTTCTCGATAACCTTATCGACAAGGCCGTATTCTTTCGCTTCATCAGCGCTCATGAAGTAGTCCCGGTCAGTATCCTTCTCTATACGGCTAAGAGGTTGACCGCTGCGCTCTGCCAGAATGCCGTTAAGCTTGTCACGCATTTTGATGATGCGCGCTGCGCGTATTGCGATATCACTTGCTTGGCCTTCTGCACCGCCAAGTGGTTGGTGGATCATGACCTCACTGTTCGGAAGCGCGTAACGCTTGCCTATCGCTCCTGCCGTAAGTAGAAAGGCTCCCATAGAAGCAGCCATGCCGACGCAAATTGTAGAAACGTCCGGTTTTATATATTGCATCGTATCGTAGATAGCCATACCGGAAGTAATTGAACCGCCTGGGCTGTTAATGTAGAGAGAAATGTCCTTCTCTGGATCGTCTGCCGCTAGAAAAAGCATTTGAGCAATGATGGAGTTGGCCACCACGTCATTTACACCTGAACCGAGAAAAATGATGCGATCTTTCAATAGGCGAGAGTAAATGTCATAAGCACGCTCACCGCGATTGCTTTGCTCAATAACCATAGGTACGAAATTCATATCCAACGTAATCGCCCTCCTTAAACATAATGAATGGTTAATTCGTATTCTCATAATAACGGATGAAAACTCAAAAGTCAAAGATAGTCAAACAAGCCAAATGTTCTGAAAATCTAAATACATATTGCTCAATCGTGAACAGCTGTCGCCGTCCTATAAAGTAAGAGTATTTGTTTCGCGGCGATATATGATCACATCAATAATTGATAAGTGAAAACTTATAAGGCGTAACTTCTAAGTCACTGCCTGATTTTATGTAACAAGGCGTAACTGCAAAATCAGTATTTGATTTTAGGTAACTATATGTGGACGAGCATCCTGGGTTCCATAAGCTCAATTCGTTAGAGGTTGATTGGTGACTAGAATGGAAATTATCCAATCAAACAACACTTTTTTTCGTTTTCGTTGTATTTGAATGGAAAAGATCCAATCTAACAGGATGTTAAGGACCATATGAGCGCGATGAGGACAATTAGATTGGGTGAAATACAGTCTAACTCAAACCAATCATTCTGGATGTGGCGGTGATTGGATGTTATACAGTCAAATCAAGAGCATCACCTTCATCTCATGAAGTCTGAGTCTTCTACCTCTTTATCCTCAAGCGCTGATGTCGGATTTGAGCCATTTAGAAAGTCTTACATAGTTAAAACAAAAAAACCGTTCCTGCGAATAGGAACGGTTTGTGTGTATCATTATAGTGTTTAGAAGTTGGTATGGCGCGCCCGCTAGGAATCGAACCTAGATCTCAGGCTCCGGAGGCCTACGTCATATCCATTGGACCACGGGCGCAAAACAGTAGCAAAAATGATTATATGATATTCAACGATTTAAAGCAAGAGGATACCGTAAATTAAATTTGTGAAAAAAGTGTCGGAAAACGGTTCCAAATGGAAAAGGGCCCTTGCGGCATTCTTATATTTCCGATAAACTAAAGGTGGGACTTGAAACGATATAGCGGGACTTATTACGTCCAGCTACAAACTGCCAATATAGCCAGTGGCTAATGGAGTGAAGGATAAGAGATGCGTCAGATCATCGAACTGCAGCAACAGCTTGTGCCTGATCTGCTTGACGTCATGAAGAAGAGGTATTCGATATTGCATCAAGTGATGCTGTCGGACCTGATCGGGCGAAGAACATTGGCATCAGCATTATCGATGACGGAGCGAATGCTTCGTGCTGAGACTGATTTTCTGAAAGCGCAGGGTCTGCTCGAGATTCATTCGGGAGGCATGCGAATCAGTGAAGCAGGTAAGTTATTATTAGAAAGTCTGGAACCCTTTTATAAATCAATGTTTGGTTTGTCCGAGCTGGAGGAATTGATTCGATCCCACTTTGGACTCACTCAAGTCATTGTTGTAGCAGGTGATTCCGAAATATCCTCGCAAACGAAGCGTGAGCTTGGTCGTGCGGGCTGCCAGGTGCTTAATAAGGTTATGCAGCCAAATGATGTTGTTGCCGTAACAGGCGGGTCTACGATCGCGCAGGTATCGAGTCAGCTCGTGGTAACAACGCCGCTCAAGACCAATTGGTTCGTGCCAGCTAGAGGCGGTCTTGGAGAAAGCTTGGATTACCAAGCGAATACGATTGCTTCCACGATGGCAAAGCGAACGGGAGCGCAATATCGGCTCTTACACGTACCTGATCACCTGGGTGAAGAAGCATTCGCATCCATCATGCAGGAGCCTAACATACGTGAGATAGTGGATGTGATTCGCAGTGCGCGAATTGTTGTTCATGGGATCGGAGACGCTATGGTAATGGCAAGACGCAGACGGTTAGATCAGGAAGTAGTAGACGCCATTGATGCTGAAGGTGCGTTAGCAGAGTCTTTCGGGTTTTATTTTGACCGAAATGGGGCTGTTGTACACAAAATGCAGACGGTGGGGTTACGGCTCGAAGATATTGTAAAGACTGAAGTTGTTATAGGCGTTGCCGGCGGCAAGAGCAAAGGCGAGGCGATAGCAGCGATCATGCGTTTCGGTCACAACGATGTACTCGTTACTGATGAGGCCGCAGCACTTGAAATCGCAGCGTTAATCGAGCAAGAGAAGCATGGATTGTAATTATAGTAGGGAATCATGATGCTTTGAAGTCGGCTTTCCGCCGAAACTGCAAACATCTTGAAATATATATATTATTCTTTTAAAAACGCTTAGGAGGAAACAAAAATGGTTAAAGTTGGTATTAATGGTTTTGGTCGCATCGGTCGTAACGTATTCCGCGCAGCACTTAACAATCCAGATGTTCAAATCGTGGCAGTAAATGATCTTACGGACACTGCAACACTGGCACATCTTCTGAAATACGATACAACTCACGGTCAGCTTGACGCTACTGTAGAAGCAAAAGAAGGCGCGTTGGTTGTTAACGGTCGCGAAATCAAAGTATTCGCAGAGCGCAACCCGGCTGATCTTCCTTGGGGTTCTGTAGGCGTTGAAATCGTAGTTGAATCAACTGGTATTTTCACAGCGAAAGAAAAAGCTGAGCTTCACTTGAAAGGCGGCGCGAAAAAAGTTATTATTTCCGCTCCTGCAACGAACGAAGATATCACAGTTGTAATCGGCGTTAACGAAGATAAATATGACGCTGCGGCACACACCATTATTTCCAACGCTTCGTGCACAACGAACTGTCTTGCTCCTTTCGCAAAAGTATTGAATGATAAATTCGGAATCGTTAAAGGTATGATGACAACGATCCATTCCTACACGAATGACCAATCCGTACTTGACGTGCCGCACAAAGATTTGCGTCGTGCTCGCGCGGCTGCTGAGAACATCATTCCTTCATCGACTGGCGCAGCAAAAGCTGTTTCCCTTGTTCTTCCTGAGCTTAAAGGTAAATTGAACGGTATGGCTATGCGTGTTCCTACACCTAACGTATCTGTAACTGACCTTGTTGCTGAGCTTAAAGTTAACGTAACAGTTGAAGAAGTTAACGCTGCATTCAAAGAAGCTGCTGACGGCGCTCTTAAAGGCATCATGAACTACAACGAATTGCCGCTTGTATCAAGCGACTACAATAGTGATCCTGCTTCTTCCACAATCGACGGTTTGTCGACTATGGTTGTTGAAGGCAACATGGTTAAAGTTATTTCTTGGTATGACAATGAGTGGGGCTACTCGAACCGCGTAGTTGATCTTGTTACTTACATCGCTAGCAAAGGTCTGTAAGAAAAGAAGGCGGACGTGTCTTGGCATCGGATAAGGTGTCAAGGTCCATGGTTCGCGGCTCCTAGGGAGCCTGAACCATGAGGGCGTTTCTTCTTTAGAAGGAACGCCCTTCTTTTTTTGAGCTATAAGAGTTTATTAGTTTTGACTTAGCCATAGAGGACGGCGATAGCCGTTTATGCTTGCGACTAAGGGTCTATTTAAGTTATATTTCGCCCTATTATTCTTCTTCTTTCCACAATAATGTCCAGGGAGGCTTCATCGATGAATAAGAAAAGTGTACGTGATGTAGCAGAATTAGCAGGCAAAAGAGTATTTGTTCGTGTAGACTTTAACGTGCCGATCGAAGACGGTAAAATTACGGATGACAAACGAATCCGTGAAACACTTCCAACGATCAAATTCTTGATCGAAAAAGGCGCAAAAGTAATTCTTGCAAGCCACCTTGGCCGTCCGAATGGTCAAGTGGTTGAAGAGCTTCGCCACACTGCATCTGCTGAGCGTCTTGCTGAGCTGCTTGGCAAGCAAGTAACGAAAGCAAACGAAGCAATTGGCGAAGCAGTTGAAGCTCAAGTTGCAGCTTTGAATAACGGCGATGTATTGCTGCTTGAAAACGTACGTTTCTATGAAGGTGAAGAGAAGAATGATCCTGAATTTGCGAAAGCACTTGCTAAGCTTGCGGATCTTTTCGTAAATGACGCATTCGGGGCTGCTCACCGCGCTCACGCTTCGACTGAAGGCATCGCACATTTGTTGCCAGCCGTATCCGGATTACTTATGGAGAGAGAGCTTGAAGTTCTTGGTAAAGCTCTAAACAACCCAGAGCGTCCTTTCACAGCCATTGTTGGCGGATCGAAAGTAAAAGACAAAATTGCTGTTATCGATAAAATGCTTGAAATTGCTGACAATGTATTGATCGGTGGAGGATTGTCTTATACTTTCTTCAAGGCTCAAGGTCATGAAATCGGCAAATCTCTTGTAGACAACAGTAAGCTTGATCTAGCACTTGAGTTTATGGAAAAAGCAAAAAAGCTAGGCAAAAACTTCTTGATCCCTGTTGATATCATCGTTACTGACGATTTCAGCGCTAATGCAAACACACAAGTGGTTGACATTGACAGCATCCCTGCTGATTGGGAAGGTATTGACATCGGACCGAAAACACGTGAGCTTTATGCAGACGTAATTAAAAACTCTAAGCTTGTTGTATGGAACGGACCAATGGGCGTATTTGAAATTGAGCCTTTCTCCCACGGAACACAAGCAGTTGCTCGCGCTTGCGCAGAGACAACGGGTTATACAGTTATCGGCGGCGGCGATTCAGCTGCAGCGGCTGAGAAATTCGGTCTTGCTGATAAAATGGACTTCATCTCGACAGGCGGCGGCGCTTCCCTAGAGTTTATGGAAGGCAAAGTGCTTCCAGGCGTTGTAGCTCTAAACGATAAATAAGAGCTTTTGAATAGAAGCTTTCTATATAACGATCTAAATAGGAGGAATTATAATGAGCACTAGAACACCGATTATTGCGGGTAACTGGAAAATGTTCAAAACGGTTTCTGAAGCCGTATCCTTTTTCTCTGAAATTAAAGGCAAAGCTGAGGTTGCTGGTGTAGAGAGCGTAATCTGTGCACCATACACGACGCTTCCTGCGCTTGTTGAAGCTGCAAAAGGCACAACGATTGCAATCGGCGCGCAAAACGTACATTTCGAAGATAATGGCGCATTCACAGGTGAAATCAGCGGCGTTATGCTGAAAGATCTTGGTGTTAAATACGTGATTATCGGCCACTCTGAACGTCGTGCATACTTCGTAGAAACAGACGAAATTGTAAACAAAAAGGTTCACGCTACATTCAAGCATGATTTGCTTCCAATCGTATGTGTAGGTGAGAAGCTGGAAGAGCGCGAAGCGGGACAAACTAAGGAAGTTTGCAAAGTACAAACAGAAGCGGCTTTCCAAGGCCTGTCTGCTGAGCAAGCGGCACAAGTAGTTATCGCATACGAGCCAATCTGGGCTATCGGAACGGGCAAATCTTCTACATCTGAAGATGCACAAGACGTTATCGGATACATTCGCGGAGTAGTAGCAGGCTTATATGATGCGGCAACTGCAGAAGCTGTACGCATTCAATACGGCGGCAGCGTGAAGCCTAATAACGTAGCTGAATACATGGGCCAATCAGACATTGACGGCGCTCTTGTAGGTGGTGCAAGCTTAGAGCCTGCATCGTATATCGCACTGGTCGAGGGGGCCAAGTAAGATGGCTGCTCCTAAACCTGTAGCATTAATTATTTTAGATGGCTTCGGCTTACGCGATGATGTTACTGGCAATGCAGTAGCGCAAGCGAATAAACCCAACTATGATCGTTACTGGTCAACTTATCCGCATACAACATTGACAGCATGCGGTGAAGCGGTTGGACTGCCAGAAGGTCAAATGGGCAACTCTGAGGTTGGGCATTTGAACATTGGCGCGGGACGTATCGTGTATCAGGATCTGACGCGGATCAGCAAATCGATTCGTGACGGAGAGTTTTTCGATAACGAAACCATTCTTGGTGCCGTGCGTCACGTGAAAACGAATAGCAAGAAGCTTCATCTCTATGGATTGCTGTCGGATGGCGGCGTACACAGTCACATCGAGCACTTATTCGCTTTGCTTGACCTTGCGAAGAAGGAAGAGCTTGAAGAGGTGTACATTCACGCGTTCCTCGATGGACGCGACGTATCACCAGATAGTGCCAAGGGTTACTTAGAACGTTTGCAGGCGAAGATCGAAGAAGTCGGTGTTGGCCGTATCGCGACTGTTCAAGGCCGCTACTATGCAATGGACCGCGACAAGCGTTGGGAACGTACAGAGAAGTCTTACCGTGCAATGGTGTACGGCGAGGGGCCTCAATATACGAACCCGATTCAAGCAGTAGTTGAATCCTATGAGAAATCGGTTTATGATGAATTCGTTATGCCAACGGTTATTGTAGATGGAGTGAATAAGCCAGTAGGTCTAGTGGAATCCGAGGATGCCGTTATTTTCTTCAACTTCCGTCCTGACCGCGCGATTCAATTATCGCAAGTATTCACAAATGAGGATTTCCGCGGCTTCGATCGCGGCGAGAAGTATCCGGTTAACCTGTATTTCGTCTGCTTGACGTTATTCAGTGAAACCGTTGGCGGATTCGTTGCGTATTCACCAAAGAACCTCGATAATACGCTTGGTGAAGTGCTCGTCCAGAATAACAAAACACAATTGCGTACTGCTGAAACAGAGAAATACCCGCATGTGACGTTTTTCTTCAGCGGCGGACGCGATACAGAGCTTCCAGGCGAAACCCGTGTGCTTATCAATTCCCCTAAGGTCGCAACGTACGATCTTAAACCGGAAATGAGCGCATACGAGCTAGCTGAATCTACTGTTCGAGAAATCGAATCAGACAAGCATGATGTTATTATTCTTAACTTCGCTAACCCTGATATGGTGGGGCACTCCGGTATGCTGGAGCCGACGATCAAGGCAGTAGAAGCAACGGATGAATGCTTAGGTAAAGTAGTGGAAGCTGTACTTGCCAAAGGCGGCGTATGTATCATTACAGCTGACCATGGTAACGCAGATATGGTATTCGATGAGAATGGCCGTCCGTTTACGGCGCATACAACGAATCCAGTTCCGCTTATCGTAACAAAAGCTGGTGAAACATTGCGAGAAGGCGGGATTTTGGCTGACATCGCTCCAACGCTTCTCGATCTAGTTGAACTGGAGAAGCCTAAGGAAATGACAGGTATCACGCTAATCAACAAGTAAGGCTCGAAATCAAAGCCATTGATGCAAACCAAAATAAAATGAATAAAAGGAGTGTTTTCTAATGTCAATTATTATTGATGTATATGCACGCGAAGTGCTTGATTCCCGCGGTAATCCAACAGTTGAAGTAGAGGTTTCTCTTGAGTCCGGCGGCAAAGGCCGTGCGATCGTTCCATCCGGCGCGTCCACAGGCGCATACGAAGCAGTTGAGCTTCGTGATGGCGACAAATCCCGTTACCTTGGTAAAGGCGTTATCAAAGCTGTTGACAACGTCAACACAATTATTGCTCCAGAAATCATTGGTTTGGATGCTCTTGATCAAGTAGCAATCGACCGCAAAATGATTCAACTAGATGGTACTCCAAACAAAGCTACACTTGGCGCTAACGCTATCCTTGCTGTATCAATGGCAGTAGCTCGCGCAGCTGCTGACGCGCTTGATGTACCTCTATATACTTACCTTGGCGGATTCAACGCTAAGACGCTTCCAGTTCCAATGATGAACATCATCAACGGCGGCGAGCACGCTGACAACAACATCGACGTTCAAGAATTCATGGTTCTTCCAGTTGGTGCTGAAAGCTTCAAAGAAGCACTTCGTATCGGTGCTGAGATCTTCCACAACCTTAAAGCAGTATTGCATGACAAAGGCTTGAACACAGCTGTAGGCGACGAAGGCGGTTTTGCACCTAACCTTGGTTCAAACGAAGAAGCTATTACTACAATTATCTCGGCTATCGAGCGCGCGGGCTACAAGCCAGGCGTTGACGTATTCCTAGGTATGGACGTTGCTTCAACAGAATTCTTCAAAGACGGCAAATATGTTCTTGCAGGCGAAGGCAGATCATTTACTTCTGCTGAGTTCGTTGACCTTCTTGCATCATGGGCTGACAAATATCCAATCATCTCGATCGAAGACGGTTGCTCCGAAGATGACTGGGATGGTTGGAAATTGCTTACTGAGAAGCTTGGAAGCAAAGTGCAACTCGTTGGTGACGATCTGTTCGTAACGAACACTGAGCGTCTTTCTGACGGAATCGAGAAGGGTGTAGGTAACTCCATCCTTGTTAAAGTAAACCAAATCGGTACACTTACTGAGACATTTGATGCTATCGAAATGGCTAAACGCGCAGGCTACACGGCTGTTATCTCTCACCGTTCAGGCGAGAGCGAAGACAGCACAATTGCTGATATCGCAGTAGCTACAAATGCTGGTCAAATCAAAACAGGCGCTCCGTCCCGTACGGACCGCGTTGCGAAATACAACCAATTGCTTCGTATTGAAGACCAGTTGGGTTCAACTGCTCAATATGGCGGTAAAGCAGCATTTTACAACTTGAAAAACTTTAAATAAGACTCGTTAGCGGCTTTATGATAGCCGATTACGCTTTGAAGGGTATGTTCCATTTATGGAGCATGCCCTTTTTTATATCTGCGTGATTACGCGAAAGTTGTTGTATGAGGCACTGAAAAGAAGCGGAAGCTATAAAAAGAAGCTGTCGTTTTTCGGAGGGGAGTGTCGATTGTGGCAAAGCCTGTTGTTGGAATTCAACTATATTCACTAAGAGACCAAACGGAGAAGGATTTTCTTGGCACGCTCGAAAAGGTAGCTAAGATGGGCTTTAAAGCTGTGGAGTTTACAGGTTTCTTTGAAATTTCTTCACAAAATTTGATCGAAAAATTAAAAGAAATTGATTTAATGCCTGTTTCCTCGCATGTATCGCTTAACTTTCCAGTGACGAAGAAGCTGGAATCGGATTTAGAGAAGCAAATTGAATTTACGCAAGAAATTGGCTTACAGTACTTAATTGCGCCATGGATTCCCTTGCCTGAGAAGCCGACACTGAACGATATTGAGTATTTGACAGGCGTATTAACCAAATGCGGGCAGCAGGTAAAGGATGCGGGAATGCAGTTTGGCTACCATAATCATGACTTTGAATTCAAGCTGTTGGACGGGAAGCCGGTCATTGATCATCTGCTCGAGAACGTCCCTGCTGAACTGATGACAATGGAATTTGATTTTGGGTGGATGTATTTAGCAGGCCATAATTCAGCTTATTATTTAAATAAATATAAAGATCGTGTAAAGATGGTGCATTTTAAGGATTTCGCGAAGGGTCGTAAAGATATAGAAGTTGGAGAAGGAGAGGTAGGCTACAAAAAAATAATTGGTGAAGTTTGTGATGCGGACGTTGATTATATTTTTGTTGAACAGGAGGAGTTTTCGGAGAGCTCGCTTAAAAGCGCGCAGGCTAATTATAATTTTTTTAAGAAGTTTGGGATCTTGTAAATGGTTGGTATTTAAAGGCTGTCCTATTGTAATCAATACCCAGCTATGGTACAATCACTTTACGTGTTTTTACGGAGCTCCTATGCTGGAGGTGGAATAAATGGAAATCTTATTGAAGATCGTGCTCGTTATATTTTCTGTCGGCCTAATTGCTGTTGTACTATTGCAAAAAGGTAAGAGTGCAGGCTTGTCCGGAGCTATTACGGGTGGCGCTGAGCACTTGTTTGGCAAGCAGAAAGCTCGCGGTTTGGATTTGTTCTTACAGCGTCTAACAGTTGTTATGGCAGTTGGCTTTTTTGTCTTATCTCTAGTTGTTTCTTACTTCGTACAACAATAATGAATACACATGCGGAAAGCGAGGATATTCCTCGCTTTTTTTGTATTTTCAGCACAATAGCGGATGCGGAGCCTCCCTTTCGTGTATACTACATGGTATATAATAATCTATCAACCGGTCGTATTTAAAGGAAACAAGCTGCGGCGGGCGCCTGAGGAGAAAAAGAGATAATGACCAACTACGAGCAGGAACTGCTTGATTTTATGAGAGAAAAAGCCTATAAGCCCATGAACTATCGAGAGCTTGAGAAGCATTTCGGTATGGAAGACGCTGAGGACTTTAAACAATTTATGAAGCTGCTAGTTAAGCTGGAGGATGAAGGAAAGGTCATTCGTACACCTAATGATCATTATGGTGTGCCGGAGCGGATGAACCTAGTGCGCGGAAAGCTGCAGTCTCATGCTAAGGGCTTTGGGTTTTTAATTCCGGATGAGAAGGATCACCCTGATATTTATTTGCATGCCAATGATTTGAAAAGCGCCATGAATGGCGATGTTATACTCGTTCGTATTACTTCAAGAAGTGAGAGCGGCGGACGAATGGAGGGTGAGGTCGTTCGAATTGTAGAGCGTGCCGTAACTCAAATAGTCGGAACTTATGAAGATCATGAATCATTTGCTTTCGTCGTAGCGGATGATAAACGGATTAATCGTGATATTTTCATCCCTCAAGGAAGCAGTAAGGGAGCTGTCTCGGGACAGAAGGTTGTTGTGCGTATTGTATCCTATCCAGAAGGGCGTTCAGCTGCCGAAGGCGAAATTGTCGAAATATTGGGTCATAAAAATGATCCAGGTGTCGACATTCTGTCGATTATTCGCAAGCATCAGCTGCCGGAAGGGTTTCCAGATGAAGTGATGGCTGAGGCTGAAGCAGCACCGGAATCCATTACGGAAGAAGAAATTGTAAAGCAGGGCCGTCGTGATCTGCGTAATGAGGTAATCGTTACGATAGATGGCGAGGACGCCAAGGACTTGGATGATGCAGTACATGTGAAGCAGCTGGAAAATGGCAATTTTCTATTGGGCGTTCATATTGCTGATGTTGGCTACTACGTAAAGGAGAATTCCAATCTCGATCAGGAAGCGTATAGCCGCGGCTGCAGCGTTTATTTAGTTGACCGCGTTATTCCAATGCTTCCGCATCGTCTGTCTAATGGAATATGCTCATTGAATCCACAGGTAGATCGTTTGACGCTATCCTGTGAGATGGAGTTTGATGTAAATACGCTGAAACGGGTTCGCCATGATGTGTTTACGAGTGTTATTCGTACGACAGAGCGTATGACCTATTCGAATGTACGTAAGCTGCTGACAGCGACAGAAGAGGAGCCGCAAACAGAGCTGAAGGAACGTTATGCCAGCCTGCTGGATATGTTCAATTTGATGGAACAGCTGGCAATGCGTTTGCGGGCTATGAGGATGAAGCGCGGGGCGATTGATTTTGATTTCCAAGAATCGAAGGTAATAGTCGATGAAACAGGTAAAGCTGTAGATATCGTGAAACGCGAGCGGTCAGTTGCAGAACAAATGATTGAGGAGTTCATGCTGGCAGCGAACGAAACGGTGGCAGAGCATTTCCACTGGCTGCGTGTACCTTTCTTATATCGGATTCACGAGGATCCGAATCAGGAGAAGCTGTTGAAGTTTTTGCAGTTCGCTGCAAACTTCGGCTATGTCATAAAGGGGAAAGGCAATTCCGTTCATCCTCGCGCGCTTCAGACGCTGCTTGAGGAAATTCAGGGGACGAAGGAAGCGACGGTCATCTCGACAGTAATGCTGCGTTCGATGAAGCAGGCGAAGTATGATGCGGACAGCTTAGGGCATTTTGGACTAGCGGCGGAGTTTTATTCCCACTTCACCTCTCCGATCAGACGTTATCCGGATTTAGTCATTCACCGCATTATTCGTGAAGTACTGGAGGGCGGCGGGCAATTAACGAATGCGCGCCATGACGCGTTATCGGCTCGGATGCCAGATATTGCACAGCATTCCTCAGAGCGTGAGCGAATTGCCGTTGATGCAGAGCGTGATACGGATCAATTGAAAAAATGTGAATATATGCTGGATAAGGTCGGCGAAGAATTCGATGGAATCATCAGCAGCGTGACGAGCTTCGGTATGTTCATCGAGCTCGAAAACTCAGTAGAGGGACTTATACGTCTAAGTGACATGTCGGATGACTATTATCACTTCCACGAGCTGCATATGGTCCTCATTGGTGAGCGTACTTCGAAGGTGTATCGTATCGGTGAAGAAGTGAAAATTCGGGTGTCCCGAGTTAATATGGCGGATCACACGATTGACTTCGAGATGGTCGATGTGAAGGAACGCGGCGGCAATATTGGCGCAGGAAAAGGAGGCTTTAATGCTCCTGGCGGCGGGTCGCGCGATGGACGCAAGCGCGGTAGCTACGGCGTGCGCGGAGGAAACGGCAGCACAGGCGGCGGAGCAGAGCGCGGTGGTAAGCGCGGTCGAGGCGGAAGCGGAGCTGGAGGCGGCGGCGAAGCAGGGCGTGGCGGCAAGCGTGGACGTGGTGGAAGCGGAGCTGGAGGCGCTGCCGGAGGTAATCCATGGCAGAGCGGAACGGGCACCGGCGGAGCGGAGAGCGGCGGTAAGCGCCGTCGAGGTGGAAGCGGAGCTGACGGAAGCGTAAGCAGCGGAGCAGAGCGAGGCGGCAAGCGCGGACGTGGTGGAAGCGCAGCTGGAGCGGCGAGCGGTAGTCCGTGGCGCAGCGGAGCTGGCGCTGGCGGAAGCGGTGGAGCAGAGCGCGGCGGTAAGCGCGGCCGTGGCGGAAGCGGAGCGGAGCAGTTGCCGGGGCAAGGGGCGGATATGGCGCCGAGCCAAGGCAATGAGCAGTCGCGTGGAAGCGGAAGCGGATCACGCAAGGATATGTGGGGCCTGCCGATACGCAGCGGCGGGACTGGTTCTGGAGGCCGCGCGGGCAGCGAGCGCGGTGATGGCGGTGGTGGTACGAAGCGGAAGAATACGTCGGCGAGTGGTATGTTCAAAGGCGAGCAGCCAGTTGAGACGCCTGGTCCTGATGCGAGCGGTGGAGCAGGAAAGAAACGGAAGAAAAAAAGCGGAGGCAATGGAAATTCGACGGCTGCTTTCGTTCGCAAAAATCGTAAATAACCCTTCTATAAACGGGTAAATACACAACAACTTCCAGTCTGGTGACAGATTGGAAGTTGTTAATATTGGGCGAAATAGGAAATATATTTAGCTTGTTGCTTGCTTTTTTTTTATGGGTATAGTACACTCAAAGCAATCGATGATATGGTCCTGAATTCACTTATTGAAAAGGGCATCATTATAGTCATGAAACCCTTTCCAATGTGTGAATTTTTTGTTTAAAGACAAACCAGGCGCATATTAATAACATTTTTTTTGGAGGTTTTTACACATGCAACAAGGTACAGTTAAATGGTTTAACGCAGAAAAAGGTTTCGGTTTTATCGAAGTTGAAGGCGGCAACGATGTATTCGTACACTTCTCCGCAATCACTGGCGAAGGTTTCAAAACGCTTGAAGAAGGACAACGCGTTGAGTTTAACGTTGTTCAAGGCAACCGTGGACCACAAGCTGAAAACGTAGTTAAGCTGTAATAGCTTACAATCGTTGATGAGACCGCTCTTGACCTTTACGGGTTAAGAGCGGTTTCTTTGTATAGCATGGTAGTGCTCGTTTTTCTGATGAGCCTCCATAGCACTCACCGCCTTGATTTCTGTATATAAAGTTGTTACAATGAATTCCTGAATAGTGTGCCAAAAAAATCAATTTATCGAATGAATGCTGAGGTGACTAGCATGGGTAAGAAGGATGAAAGCAAGCCGCTAGCCCAGAACAAGAAAGCTTCCCATGACTACTACATCGAAGAAACATTCGAAGCAGGCATGGTGTTGCGGGGAACTGAAATTAAGTCGTTACGTAACGGCAGAGCTAATATAAGTGATGCTTTTGCTACTGTTCGTAACGGTGAAATGTTCATTCACAATATGCATATTAGCCCATTCGAGCAAGGAAACATTCATAATCCGTCTGACCCTACTCGTACACGCAAGCTACTATTGCATAAAGTACAGATTCATAAGCTGCTTGGATTATCTAAGCGAGAAGGCTATTCTATCGTACCTTTGAAGATTTACGTTAGAAATGGCTACGCTAAGCTATTAATTGGACTCGGCAAAGGTAAGAAAGAGTATGATAAGCGGGATACTGCTGCGAAACGTGATGCACAGCGTGATATTCAGCGTGCTCTTAGAGAAAAGCAGAAATAACTACTGGCAGTAATGGATGATTGCAACCAAGGCTTCCAGTAACATATTTGTACACATACTGTCCTTTCGTGGTATACTGAGACAGTAGCAACGGCAAGATAGTTTAGAATGAATGTGTTAAGCATTCGTGCTCATGATCTATAACAACTCGGCAGACTTCATATCTATCGATGTTGTTCCTAAATCCTGAGTCCTCAACCTAGCTAAACTTCGGTATTCAAAACCGATTGTTTATGCCCATTTGGGGGCGTTTATGGATTCGACGGGGATTGTACGAGCGCGGGTTGCGGGTAGCAGGGAGTCGTCTGCTTCATCAACGCTAAAGCCTATTAAACGGCAAACAACAAACAAACTACGCTTTCGCAGCCTAAGAAACTGTGTGCGTGCTTCTACCCAGCATCGTCCATGTGACTGGATTAGGGGCTAACAAGTAGTGGAATACGCTGTCTCATCTCCGCCTGCGGTGAGCTGAAGAAGACAATCAGGCTGACCTTAGCGAAAGCCGGTTACGGGGCGTTTGCTTGGGTGACATCAAAACTGTGACTACACCCGTAGAAGCCTGTGTGGCGTGATCTTCGGACAGGGGTTCAAATCCCCTCGCCTCCACCAAACCATGAGAAAGAGCACCGCGAGAGGTGCTCTTTTTGCTTTTCCTCAAGAGCCGTAACAGGAAGCATCAGAATTAACTCCACATAATCTTTGCTGCTATTAGCAATAGAACAGACCCTTTTTCCAAACAACTGTTGTTTTAATCTCATGAGGTCAGACCTTGTCATATCCAGTTAAGAAATAAGTTCGAAACTATCCATACTTGTGAAAAAAGTCACAAACTTTGCTGGATTTTTGTATTAGAATAATAATATAAATAGAAGGAATAGGGAGTGATACTCATGTTGAACATCTACAGAGACGAACAACTAACTAATTATCTTCTTCATTTTTGTTATACTTGCGATCAGGGACACGAGTGCACGACGGAAGAAATGACGGTCGCTTGTATGAAAGAGAAATTTACCGAAGCTGCAAGTAAGACACCGCAAGAAGAGACGCGTGAATTGCTGCGATGGTACGAGCAAATATAGGTATCATGAAAAAGTAGGCAATCCCCAGCAAGGATATGATGCAAAAGGATCCGAAGGGGCAACCGTTTTCGAGGTGCCTCTCGGGTGACATCTAAGCTGTGACTACACCCACCGTGAAGCGCAGCCTGTGTGGCGTGATCTTCGGACAGGGGTTTAAATCCCCTCGCTTCCACCAATACCATGAAAACCCTGACCTCGTGAGGTTGGGTTTTTGCTATCTATAGGATAACTTACTGGTAGAATACCTTTAAAATTATTTAGTAACTTGAGTATAATCAATTCCGTTGGTAATATTACACTATCATATACCACTAACTCTGGAGCGACTTATGTGCGCGGTAATTGTATGCTTATATTAGGTATCATGTAATTCAAACCTGTGAATAGGGATCACCCTAGGAGATTAGAGGCTACAGATGGAGCTATGTTCATTTGTAGTCTTTTTGTCGTTCTTGGATATTTTGAGGAGGAGTAATCATTAGTAAGTCGTGTTTACTTATTATAATTTTGTAAATTTACAAGGAGGAATAGAGTATGCAATTAAGCGATTGGTGTGTAGACACGATTACTTATCACATATATCAAGTGAATATTCTATTCGACTGGCGGAGCCAGAAGAATGGGGATTGTATTGTTCGGTTTATTATAACATGCAATATAATGGTTTTTTTAGAGAAGAAAGCTATGTAGCATCGCGAAGAAATTCTTATTGGATTTATAAGGGAGAGACTAAAATCGGCGGGGTCAGAACGGCACCCAACGTGATTTACCATTTATTTTTTGTCCCTCCATTCAATGATTCATTCGAGGTATTGAAGCTACTTAAAGAGATATTAATACATTGGTCTGACAGAACTCAACCGATCAAGACTTTCGAGGTTCTTCCCGATCAAGTTCAATTATATGCGAGGGCGGGTTTTTGGCCAGATGAGTTCAGATGCCGTTGGATGCAGCGTCCTACAGATCATTTCGAAGTTATCTGGGATGATAATCTAATTATTGAAAGCCCTCAAATTGAACAAAACGAGAGGGGTACTAAGCGATTCATCAATGAAGACGAAATTGCTCGTTGTGACTTTGATAGCTTTAAAGGAGGCTTTGAAGCAGTAAGGAGAAAAAAGTTTTCTTTAGAAGATTTTATTCCAAATGAAGATCCTAATTATACGAATGAAATATTAGTTCAGGCTTCAACAATTATCTATGATAAGAATACTGGTCAGCTCATTGCGAATTGTCGTTTATGTTTACAAGACAATCTGGCAGCGGTATATAGTATCGGTGTAATACCTACCCATAGAGGAAGGGGATTGGCTACACGTATGTTGCAAAGAGCCCTGACTACTCTGAAAAATAATTATCCAATTCTAAGATTGTATGTCATGGAAGGTAATGATGCAGAATCTGTTTATTTTAATCTTGGGTTCGTGCCAGGAGTACAGGAGGTACAAAGTATGTATATACCTGCAGGACAATAGTGAGAACTCAACCGTTGAACCACGAGGAACCGTTAACGCATGCGATTGGAAGCTCTTACAGGTCGCGGAAGTGAAGAGACAACTCAAGCGGTGTCTTTTTTGCGTTTAAAGAGAATGTTTTCATAAAAATTTGAGTACACTACATAGTGTACATTATGTACATAATCTTGTAGAATGGAGGTTAGGAGGGATGAACATGCAAACTGTTTTGAATGCAACAGACGTTAGAGCTAATTTTGGTGGATTTATAGATACCATCGTGCGAGAGAAACCTCAAGCGATTAAAAGGAACAGAGATGTTATCATGGCATTCTCTAAACAACAAATGAAGGAATTGTTGTCCGTATATGAATTGACATTTGAGTATGAACAGGATGAAGATGGCAGATACGCTGGATCAATAGAACAAATAGAGGATATTGTTGCTGATGGTGAGACACTCGAAGAGCTTAGAAGTGAATTGGCACGTCACTTAGTTGAATATGCTGTAGACTATGAGAATAATTATGCACAATATTACAATACACCTAACAGACATAAACATTCCCCTTACGTCTTGCGTGTCTTGTTAGAGGATGATGTTGACTCGGTCGCAAGGATGTTCCATGCCTAGTTGGAGTGATTTAGAAAGCTTTTTAAGACGCGATGGTTGGGTTATGACACGGCAAACTGGCAGAGATAAAATTTATCAAAAGACTTTACCTGATGGAGAAGTATTGCGATCAGCAGTATCGAATGGTACGGGTGAGATCGGTAAAGGGTTATTTAATAGGATACTAAAACAACAGTTGCGCGTAGATAAAGCATATATTAATTCGAGAGAATAGTATTTTAATCACGGGGAGTCTCTAGGGTGGCATCAAAACTGCAGCTACACCCGTAGAAGCCTGTGTGGCGTGATCTTCGGACAGGGGTTCAAATCCCCGCGCCTCCACCATGTAAACCCCGACCGCAAGAGGTCGGGGCTTTTGCTTTGAGTGGAAATTGTAGACGGAGTGTAGACTTCATAAATTTATAGTATAACTTTCTGGATCAATAGTAGACATTTTGTCTACAATAATTCGTAGCATATGGTATGCGAATCAATTAATTATTTGTTAATCTGGATCGTGTGAATGATAAAAGATTGGATGTGCTGTTGAAAAATCACTTTTCCCGCGTCCCTTTCATCCCAACACTCACTACAATATTCGTCATGAGCTAATACAAAATTTATCTCATGATCTTCAACACATACTGATTGTGATCGCAGAGCAGCAAGTCTCGGCAGGAATCTCATGGATGATCTCGATTTCGGGTAGTGTGGGAATCCGTCGCCCATATCCTTTAAGCCCCGGTCTACCACCACGTTTAATCGAAGGTGATGGCGTGTCAGAAACCTTACTCTTCTCGAGCATTGGCGCTTCAAGTTGCGCAGATTCGGATAACTCTTCCATGGATAAGGCTTCTGCAGCTATTTCAGTGGAACATGCTGGCTTTCCCTGCTTTTCGTAAGAACGACTAAAGAGCACATCACGTTGCCCTTTGTTGACGGCTCTGAGTTTTTATTTTCTTGGGTTAGCATTTCGATGATCTTATCTTTGTGCTCAATGATAAACTGAAGTCGGTTAAGCTCCTTTTTTTGCAGAGCAAACAAGTGCTGATGTTCGGAAAGCAGAGAGTTATCCGTCAGTGCACTGAATACTTACAAATATTGTGTCAGTAGCTAGGAATGAAGGGCTCTTGCAGTTATTTTGTACTTCGTAGGGTAATCACCGGTATGTTTCTTGAACATATTGTTAAAGTAACTTTGGTTATGATAACCGACTCGGATCGCAATTTCCTGCAGATGCAAATCGGTTGTCATAATCAATTCCTTGGCTTTCTCGATACGTTTGATGTTTAAATAGTTGGAGAAAGTATCATTCATAGCTTTTATGAATTGTTGTCCCATATACGCCGCATTCACATTAAAAGCGTTGGATATGGTTTTGAGTGAAATGTTTTCCATATAATGACGGTCAACATAGTCCAGCATGCGCTTGATAATCGGATTCATATCATCGTCTCTCAGATGTGCAATCTGAAAAGTTGTCTGTGCTAGCGAACTAAGCCATAGCCTTAGTTCATCCATGTTTTGTTGTTGCTGCAACTCTGCTACAAGACTTCCCTGATTTTTCATCTGAAACGCATGATCAGGGTCTATTTTATGGGTATAGCTAATCAAGTGGTGGGCAATTTCAATAGTAACATTCTGTACGAGCGAAGGCGAAACACCTCCTACACTAGATAGTTCGGATAAAGTATCCTCAATAAAGGTCAATACTCCGGCGCCATTCCCGTTGATCAAATAAGACTGTAACCGATTATAATCGATGTTGATTGGAATGATGCTTTTCAGGGGAGACTGCTCCGAGTCATCCATAATCGTATTCATTGGCATTATAAGGCTGTAATCCATTAAATGCAGAGCACGTTTATAACTGAAATGGACGTCGTGCAGCTCCCTTTCCCGGGTCCCGATCGTAATAAATACATCACGTTTAAGATAGGCTGTAATCGATTCAGAGCAGTTCTTTAAAACACACCGGATTTGCATGGTTTTATCTTCAGAATCGCCAGGAAATATACATACGATATGTCCATAGGGATCACAGACTGTGATGGCCCACGTTGCAAGCTCTGAGCAAATATTCTCGGCGGCATACTGAATCAAATCCCTGTCATGATCGGTGTCGGAATCTTTATATAGGATCTTTATTAAGCTGACGATGATATAAGGAGAATCAAATTTGATGTTTAGCAAATCGGCTCTTTGCTCAAGTTCCTGGCGTCTGATTCGATTTACTAACCAACGGTTGATAATATTATTTCTCAGAATGACTGCATCGCTTCTCAACTGTGTTTGTTCAGATAAATCGCTTTCTATTTTCCAGTGTATCCCAATTAGTGTGTCGGACAACTCTTCCCGATTTACCGGTTTGAGCAAGTAATTCTCAATTCCGAGCATAGCTGCTTCCTTGACCAACGGAAAGTCGGCATGACCACTAAGAATGACACATTTGATCAGCCGATTGAAGGACTTTGTCCATTGGATCAATTGAAGTCCATCCACATCAGGCATTTTTATATCCGTAATCAGGACGTGAATCGTTCTGCCTTCCATGATCGCCATCGCTTCCGCTGCGGATTGGACTGTGCCGACTACCTCCATACCGTAGTCTTCCCAATCAACCAAACGCTGCAATCCTTGAATAATTTTCGGCTCGTCATCAACCAGCAAAACTTTGTACATCACTCAGCATCTCCTCTCGGCTTTTTGTTGGAATACAGATACGTACGGTAGTGCCCTTATCGGATTTGCTGTCAATATCCACTCCGTATTTCTTACCGAATAATAATTGAATACGCCTATGAACATTGGAAAGACCAATTTTATTGTGGTTTATTTCACTAGTGATTCTAAGCTGTTCTCTGATTTGATCCCTCGTTGAGTCATTCATCCCCTGCCCGTCATCCGATATTTCAATCACAATCTGCTGTTCTTGCCTGTAACCTTGGATTGTTATATGGTTTTCGGGTCTCGAATGATCTACAGCATGAATCAAAGCATTCTCAATGATCGGTTGCAACAGATGCTTGGGAATACCGAATTGATGAATGCTTTCATCGATTCGGAAATCGAAAATCAGGTTGTTACTATACCTGACATGGTACAGTTCGAGATAGCTGTTGCAGAATTCCAGCTCGTCTTTGATCGTAACGACCAACTCTCCTTTGATGCTATTTCTGAACAGTTGGGCAAGAAGCTCAATCATATGCCCTGTACTCTCATCTCCATAAGACAATGCTTCCATTCGGATTACTTCCAGTGTGTTGTACAGAAAGTGGGGATTGATTTGGGCTTGAAGCGCATGGATCTGGGCGTCCTTCTGCAACAAATCAGAAATGTAGATCTTATTGATATAATCCTTGAGCATATTGCACATATGATTGAAATTAACCGCTATGCTGTTGATCTCATCCTGATTCTTGCTGACGGGAATCTGGTAATTTAAATTGCCCATCTGTACTTTCTGGATTGCTTTATTGATGAGATTAACCCTTCTTGAGAATAACCGAATACTGACGATGCCGAAACATAAGGCAAACACCGCACACAATGCAGCGATAAGTACAACCGTGTTTATGGAGGACTGGATAGAAACCATAATTTGAGAGCGCGGCAGTATAGCTACGACATAATAGCCGAGTTTCTCATTATACAAGGAACTGACAAGACTAGATTGCTCCAAGTTAATCGGTGTCGGACTGTTTGGCCGGAAATGAGGGTATGTCTTCCCGTAGTAGTCGCCGGTAGTGTCCAAAATCACGTCACCGTTTAGACTTAACACAATAATTTCAGGTGAAAACTTACCGCTTACCATTTTGTCGAAATGGCGGACAATTCGTTCTGCGTTATAGTTTACGGTCAGGATGGCAATGCTTCGGTTGTACAATGAAGTGTTATCCCCAGCGGAAAGGGCAAAGGGCGCGCGGATGTTCGATGAAATCGAAAAAATACGCAATTGCTTTGAGGTTGCATAGTCCTGAAGATATGAGGGAGTTATCGAGAGACCATAAAAAGCATCGTCCATTTTCCTGAAAGAGGATGTGTTGTTCGCAATAAAACTCTGGCTGTTCAAGATCAAATAATTAGAGGTAAACATGAGGTCTTCGCTGATCTTCTTATACAGTACGGCATCAAAGATATCGTTATCTAGAGATGCAACTGCATTAAGGTAGTTATTGATCACAGATGCTCCCATGTAATCAGCTTCGTTGTAATTGGTAATTTTCCTGGACAGAAAGTCCATCATACTTTGGTGTTGTACCGGATTAAGATAAATCTGTCGTGTCAGTAAAGTTACAGATTCGGATTTTTCTTCCATATAATTCATTGCACTGGAAGCGCTTTCTTTAACCTTGTGAAGACCGTCTTGTTCGGCGGACCGCTTCAGACTGTGAATGACAGACATGCTGAATAGAATGACCGTAAGGATAATGATCGCCGTGTATATGATAAGAAGTCGATTGAAAAATTTCCGTTTAATAAACCTGGAATACAGTGATATCATCGTTTGGTTAACCTCCAGGAAAGAGTTCATAATTATTGCAAATTTCTAAAATTCTAAGAATAGCATTCCATAATGAGATCGTATTACTATGAACCTATGGGATTTCAGAAATCAAACATATCATAGATTAGGGGTACTTAGATGTCAACAAACAACTTGCAGGTCAATAAACAGAAGGTGTACATTGCCAAAAGGAATAAGGGGATGGATTCAGGGAAAATAACCCTACTGCTAATGGCAATTCCTTGCGTTATTATCTTGATCGTATTTTCTTATCTCCCATTGGCGGGTTGGGCCATGGCATTCTTCGATTACAAACCGGGACTCAAATTGTTAGATACCGAGTTTGTGGGCTTTAAGTGGTTTGTGTTCGCGTTTGACGACCCTGAGTTGTCCAACGTGCTGCGCAATACTCTTGTTCTTAGTTTTCTCAGTCTGTTATCTACGCCGATTGCTGTAATATTCGCCATCTTCCTTATGGAGATGACGAATAGCAGACTACGGAAGCTTATTCAGACGATAAGCACATTACCCAATTTTATCAGTTGGATTCTGGTCTTCTCTTTTGCTTACGCTATATTTGCCCCAGGGGATGGCATTCTTAATAAAGTATTGCTCAATCTGGGTTGGATCTCTGAACCGCTTAACCCTCTGGCAAACTCAGACATTGTCTGGTATTTTCAAACAGCCATCTCGATATGGAAATCGCTGGGCTTCGGAGCCATCATCTATATTGCTGCAATTGCAGGGATCGATCAGGAACAATACGATGCAGCTTCGGTGGATGGGGCGGGTCGATTCACGCGGATGTGGCATATCACTATGCCCGGTCTGATTCCCACTTTCATCACACTGCTGTTGTTGAATATCGGCGGGCTGCTAAATACGGGATTTGAACAATACTTTCTGTTTCAGAATGGGCTTACCCAATCTAAGATTCAGGTGCTGGATGTGTATGTTTATAGGCTTGGCATCACACTCAATAATTATCCGATGTCTACGGCGATCGGAATGGCCAAGACAGTTATCAGTATTATTCTGCTGTTCAGTGCCAACTATATTTCGAAGAAATTAAGAAACCAGTCGATATTTTAACAAGGAGGAAAAACGATGAAGAAGAGAGATTATACATTCCAAATTATTAATGCAACAGTTTTCTTGCTTTTTACTCTCTTGTGTATCTATCCCTTCTATTATATCTTTATTGCCTCTGTGAGTGATGCGCACGCTGTAGCTATGGGAGAGGTGCTTTACTTTCCAATCGGATTCCATCTAGATAATTTCAAAAGTGTTCTAAAGTTGGACGGAATCCTGATGGCTTTCGGTATCTCAGCCGCAAGAACGATCGTTGGGACTGCTTTGATGTTGTTCTTCTCCATAATGTTGGCATTTGTGGTAACTAAGAATGTTCTTCCAGGTAGAAAGTGGATATATAGAGCTACTGTGATTACGCTGTTCTTCAACGCCGGACTCATACCCTGGTTCGTTATCATGAAAACCTTAGGGTTAAACAACACCTTTTGGCTCTATGTACTGCCTGGAATGATTTCGCCCTTCGCAGTTATATTGATCAAGACGTACATGGAATCGATTTCGACTGCTCTTGAGGAGTCGGCCCTAGTCGATGGAGCTGGATACTTTACGATTTTGTGGAGGATTACTGCACCGGTTTGTCTGCCGGTAATCGCAGCTGTAGCGGTGTTTAATGCGGTGGGCCAATGGAATGCCTGGCAGGACAATTTCTTCCTTGTATCCCATCCGAATCTTCAAACGTTGCAGCTCATGCTTTACAACTACCTGCAGCAGGCGGAGTCTCTTGCCCGAGCAGCAATGCAAGGTGATATCAAACTGGCAAATGTTGCAAGTAGCAAGCAACTTGATTCCTTTTCGATCAAGACCACTATTACTATGGTAACGGTATTTCCGATCATACTTGTATACCCGTTTATGCAAAAGTTTATTGTGAAGGGCATTATGCTTGGATCGGTGAAAGGATAACTTTCGTTATTGGCCTGCTTGCAGGTTACCAATAAGCATTATGAAAAAATAACAGGGGGTATGGGTATGAAGAAGCGAATGAGAAACTTGTCGGCAGTGATCCTCATTGCTGCACTCACGTTTAACACTGCGTGCGCAGGTAACAATCGCGAGCAGAAAAACATTAACGCAGGTGCTGAACAAGCGGCAACGAATCAGGGTGAGACAGTCGCTCAGGAAAATCCGAGGGAAAAGGTAGGCTTGTCATTCTGGGCAGCAGAATTGTGGGCTAGTTCCCCGACAGGACGTCAGGACGATCCGATTATGAAGCATATCGAAGAGAAGTTTAATATTGAACTCGATATGGAAACCCAGCCATCCGATGAGAAGCTGGCAGCCATTCTCGCCACTAACGATCTGAAAGATATTATGGTTATTCCCAAGAAGAACTTTGATCAAATGAAAAGCCTAGTTATTGATATGGAACCACTTCTTGAAAAATATGGACAAGACATCAAAAAGAACATCAGTCCGGAAACGATTTCTTATTATAAAGATATGTTCGGAGATGGGCAATTGAAATTCCTTGGTTCCGAAATTAGCACTGACGGCCCAGTATTACCTGAAACGATCTGGGCGGGTCCCTATGTAAGATGGGATTATTACAAGGAGCTCGGTTACCCGGCAATCGAAACACCCGATGATTATATCAAGGTTGTCGCAGAGATGAAAAAGCTTCATCCTAAAAATGAAGACGGAAAGCCTTACCATGGGTTCTCATTATGGTTGGACTGGGGCTACGGAATACTGGCCGATCACTGGAACGTAAGACGTCAAGGAGCAGAGGTGATAGGCGGACTGACGAATATTCTTCAAATCGACAGGGAGTCCTTCGAATACTTCAACAAATACACGAATGAAAACTCGGGATTCTGGGCTGATCTTGATTTCTGGAATAAGGCCAACAAAGCGGGGCTCATTGATCCGGACAGTTGGACGCAAAAGTATGATCAGGCTGTTCAGAAATATAATACTGGACAGGTACTTGCCACCTATATTAACTGGGTGATTGGCGGATCAAACGCCTATTTCCAATCCAAGAAGATCTATGACAAAGGTTGGACCGCAGACAACCCAATTCCTATGAGTGGAGAAAACTATTATTACAATACGGCAAACAAAGGACAAAACTTTGTGTATGCAATCAGCAAAGACTCGAAAAATCCAGAAAGAGCAATGGAATTGATCAACTACTTCTATTCTGTTGAAGGCGTGCTTACGATTATTAATGGGATCGAAGGACTGGATTGGGTAAACGAGAACGGTGAGTATAAGTATACAGATACTTATTTCGAGAACGAGAAAGACGCCGAAAACGCCTTGAAGTTCGGATATCGGAAATATGCGAACCAATCCGGACTAGATATAACGGGGTTCATCCCTGGCACTAAGAATCCACTTGATTTCAGAAATAATCAATCCTACATGAAGATCCAACTGGAAAAGCCCGAAAATGCGCTGAAAAAGGAAATTACTTCGTACTACAATGCGGAATTTCCGAACAAGATACCGCCAAAGGGCCAAGAGTACGGCAAAACACGCATAGCAGAACTTTCTCCGTTGCTGCCGCCTAGTGAGCCGGATGAGATTAAGCTAATTTCGGACCGTATCGTCAATTATCTGAACCAGGAGGTCATCAAGCTCATTCTTGCGGATGACTTCGTCGGTCACAAAGCGAAGATCATCAAGGAACTTGAGAAGATGGGAATTGACAAGGTTTACACTTTCTGGGATGGGGAAATGAAGAAAGCCCTCACGGAGCTTAACTGATAATTAACCTCCATACAAAGACAGGCAAAATGAGAACTCCCCCTTACATCTACATAAAGGCGGAGTTCTCTTGATAAGGGGCGGTACATATGGCAAGCGACGAGATTCGGGATTACAGCAGCCAGCCAATACAACCCATTCGGATTGAAACTGGTAAATACCTAGTGGGGGCACAAGCATGCAATCTGTGGAACAGCTCTTCCGCATGGGATAGAATCAAGCCTTTTACAAATCGAAAGCCAGTACTTGGTTGGTATGATGAGGCGGACCCACGAATCATTGACTGGGAGATAAAATTTGCGTTAGAGCATGGAATTCACTTCTTCATGAACTGTTGGTATCGATCCAAGAATAATTTGGGGAAGCGTCCGATTACGGCCGAATACGATCATTGGCTAAGAGGTCTGGAACACAGCAGGTACGGAGATCAAATGAGATTTATGATCATGTGGGAGAACGCAAACGACATCGCTGCCGGAGTGGATTCTGAAAGCGATCTCATTGAAAATCTGCTGCCATATTGGGTGGAAAAGTACTTTTCCAGATCCAATTACCTTGTACTGGATGGAAAGCCGGTTCTGTCGATCTACAATATCGGTCTGCTGGTTGAGCAACTTGGTGGAAGTCTTCATGCTGCAAGAGCGATTGAGAACATGCGTAAGCGCTGTATAGAGGCTGGATTTAAAGGTTTGATCATTTTCGGTCAATATTGCTGGGGGCCGATAACAGAGAGGAATCAGCTTATGAAAGATATTGGTCTGGATTACAGCTTCTCGTATCACTGGCCTACGTTTGCAGATGGCTCTTCAAATCCCGGAGCGAAATTCTTCGGTGACGATCCCGATTCCATTATTCTTGCGCAGAAGAAATGCTGGGAAGTGCAGTCACAGGGGGCTGTTCCTAATATCGTGACTTGTTCCATGGGATGGGACTCGGCACCGTGGAATTATTCTTGCACAGACCAAACGTGGCGCCTTGAGCCCCGTGATTTTCAAAGATTGTGCGAAACTGCTAGACATGAGCTTGATTCCCGGCACAGCGGCGGATTGGAAAGTACTATAATTCTGCTGGATAACTGGAATGAATACGGAGAAGGGCATTATATCTTTCCAACCGAAAAATATGGCTTTTCCTATTTGGAAGCTGTACGTGAAGCTTTCAGGACAGTTTAGAAGTGAATATGTGGAAGGGGATGGGATTTTTGTATCGGAAACTAATGAACAAAATCGCAGTCTGTATTTTAATCCTTTCAATTTTCTTGCCGTGTTTGGGCATTATCGGTCTGGAAGAGAATGAAGTTGAAGCGTCAGAAACGGCCATGGACATTGCGCTTAATAAGCCTTTAACCACGTCTTCCAATACAAATTATGAGGGCGGGTATGCCAATATAGCTCTGGGAAGCCGGGCCGACTCATCCTCTCACCTGGGGATCAATACCGCAGTTAAAGCAGTAGACGGCGATCTTAACACAGGATGGGTAGCAGCGAATGCAACATTCCCTCAAACAATTATCGTTGATTTGGATGCGATCTCCACGCTGGGGGTAGTGAAACAGCATTTTCAGACAGATACCACTTGGTACTACAGAATTGAAGGTTCCAATCAAAATACGCCAAACAGCTGGTCCTGGTCCATTCTGGCTGACCATACCCAAACCGGTGTTAACGGCAACATAATAGAAGAAATTGTACAGGGAAGATACAGGTTTGTCAGACTTGTGATTACCGGTTCTGGAGACGGGAGCCCAGCAAGCAGCATGGAGCTCGAAGTCAAAGGCGAAACCTATGCTCAGCCCCGGGATCTGGTTCCGACCCCTGTTCCTGTCGATACCGGTGACAAATTCGTAGTGGCGCAGTCGTGCAACTTGTGGGGAAGCAGATATTTCTGGGAAAGCACGAACCCCGTTCTATATCCGGAGCGGACTCCCCTCATGGGTTATTATGACGAGAATTACGACGTGTCGACAGATTGGCAGATCAAGATGGCTGTCGAGAACGGCATAGACGGTTTGTTTTCATGCTGGTTTAGACAAAAAGGAAATAGGGGCAAAGCCCCGGTTATGTCCTCCTTTGATGGCTTGACGCACTCCTTGGCCAACAGCGCTCAGCATAGGGAGTATTTGAAATGGGCCATACAATGGGAAAATTCCAATGATTCAGCCGACGGTGTCTCGGACATAAATGATTTCCTGAACAATCTGGTCCCTTTCTGGATAGAGGAGTATTTCTCCAAATCCAATTATCTGAAAGTTGAAGGAAAGCCAATATTATCTATCTACAGCTTGTCCAAATTCATCAGCGATGTCGGTGGGGAAGAGAATGCCAAGAATGCCATTACCCAATTCCGCCAGGCAGTGGCGGCTGCCGACTATCCTGGCGTTATCCTGATGACAGCCGAGAACTCGAATACAACACAAAGTTTCACTGCCGCTAAAGACATCGGAATCGATTATATATATTCCTATCACATCCCGACCTTTATGGACACGAAACCATCTGAAGCGAATATCACGTCTGAGAGCTATGTCCAGTCTCACATCGATTCGTGGAATAATTTCGATTTGAACAGCGAAGTTCCCTATATTATGACTGTATCAAGCGGTTGGGATGCACGGCCGTGGGGCACGCCTGCACCCGTCTGGGAGATCCCCCCGAATTTGTATGAAGGACTTTTGGACGAAGCGAAAACCAGAATGAATTCCAAATCCGATGGAAATTTGGGCGGCAGATTGCTACTACTCGACAACTGGAATGAATATGCTGAGGGCCATTATATCGCACCTACAGAAAAGTATGGGTTCGATTACCTCAATGCAATAAGAAGAATCTTCTCCGACGCGACGACCGAACCGGACAATCTGCTCCCAAACAAAAATCAGATTCCGCAGTTACTTACCATTAAGCATGCTACAAGTTTAACTGTAACAACTGCAAACGGAGCAGACACAATTTCCCAGCCCTATGGAACATTGCAAATGGACTATCAAGCAGAGCCACTGGGTGATGACGGTTTTATGTCCGTCAAGTGGGAAGTTTACGAGATGGATGGGGTCACGCTCACAACTAAGGCTTCAATATCTGGCAACGGTCTGCTAACGGCTAAGTCGAACGGTCAGGTGAAAGTGGTAGTGACGGACAACAGTCAGCCGGAATTAAAGGGCGAGAAAATCATCACAATTAGCAATCAGCCAGAGAACCTTGCGCGGGATAAAACTGTAACCGCCTCTACCTATGCCGATTATGGCGCAGCAGGAATCTACTATCCATCCAACGCAGTTGACGGCAATATGGATAGCTGGTGGCTTGTAGATGGTGTGCAATATCCATCTTGGTTACAGGTTGATCTGGGGGAGCCTAAAGCTCTCGGTACAATCATTCAGTATGCGGCAGTATCCCAAACCTATAAATTTAAAATAGAGGGTTCATTAGACGGTGAAAACTGGGTGTTGATGGTAGACCGCAGTATAGTGGGTGTCACCGGGGAAAAGATCAAAGAAGTGGTCAATGGGAGCTATCGGTATGTAAAAATGACGTTTCTTCAAGCCAATGCCTGGCCGTCCAGCAAAGAGTTTGAAATCTATGGCAGTACCGGTGAAGTCATCCCGGACAATATCCCTGTAGCTACCATTGAAGTTTCGGGCGAGGGAGGAACGAATGAAATCACGTTAAACGGGCAGAGTTTACAGATGATTACCGATGTTCTGCCTGCAAATGCAACAAACAAAGCCGTTGCATGGTCTGTCTGGGCAGAAGACGGCAAATCGCCTACAGATGTGGCATTTATAAATAACAGTGGGCTGCTCTATCCGAATAAAAACGGAACGGTTCTCGTTCGTGCGGAGGCTGGAGATGGTTCGGGAGTAATTGGTACCGTTCCGGTCAATATCATCGGGCAGAAAGTGAATCTCGCTTACAAAAAACAGGCAACCGCTTCGGAATACGCCAATTACGGAGGAGATGCGTTGTTCTCCCCGGATCTTGCCGTAGATGGAAATCCTGAGACAAGATGGCTGGTGGATGGTGTGAAGTATCCATCATGGTTTAAAGTCGATCTCGGTGAGAAGTATTCCCTAACTCATGTCTTCCAATGGTTTGCGGACACTGATATCAAGACCTACAAATACAAGATCGAAGGTTCGGCGAACGGTTCGGATTGGGAAACCCTTGTTGATCGAACGAAAGATGGCATGCAAGGTCCAATGATTACCGAAGAAGTAGAAGGAATCTACCGATATGTACGAATGACAATCACCGATGCCAACGCTTGGCCGAGTAGTAGAGAATTTAAGGTATGGGGAGAAGCTTTGCCGCCAAGTGAAGGAGAAAAGCCTCCTGGCGATCCCGGTAACCCGATAAATCCTACCGATGTGAAGTTAGGTAACAGCGGTCTACAAGTTACTGTGACTAGAGAAAAGAATGACAATAATCAGACAGTAGTCAGATTAGCGGTGACTGCGGACGTCCTGGCGCAAGCTTTCTCCTTGAGTAAACAATCTGCACTCATCCTTGAGGTGAAGAACACGGATCCTGTGGTCAAGGTTGATATTCCGGCTTCAGCTCTTCTCGATGCGGCAGAGAAATGGTCTGATGCAGGCTTACTAATCAAGGTGGCTGGTGCCAGTTATCTACTTCCTGCAAAGATAGTTAAGAATATTCCTAGGGATACGAAGATCACCATTACGATTACAAAATTAGCCGAAGAAATGGCAGATTCCATTAAAAGCCAAGTTGTAAAAATGGGATTCATGCATATGTTGGCAAGTCCTGTTGATTTCAGAGTTGAATACGATGGCAAAGAAGCCACGGATTTCAGCGGCATCTATATCAGTCGAACACTTTCGTTTGCTGCTGCTTCGGATATTTCGAAAGTGACGGCCGTATGGGTTGATGACGATAACGGCTTACATTTTATGCCTTCGGTAATTTCCCGTGAAGATGATCGTTTTGAGATAACGATATATTCCCCTCATAACAGTATTTACACGGTAATTGAATCGGAGAGATCCTTTAATGATCTTGTTGGACACTGGGCTTCAGAGGATGTCAAATTGCTGGCAAATAAACTTATTATCAATGGGATCACCAATAAGGAATTTGTACCAGATGCAAGTATTACAAGGGCACAGTTCGCAGCACTACTCGTACGATCCCTTGGTTTGTCCACTACTGTAACAGATTTGAAATTCTCGGATATTAGAGGAGGGACTTGGTTCTCCGGTTCGGTCGGAGCAGCCAGTAAGGCAGGGATAATCAATGGTTATGAAGACGGTTCTTTCAGACCGCACGACACCATCACACGTGAGCAGATGGCTGTGATGATTGCACGAGCGATAGAGTTTACCGGTAAAACAGTCAATCCGGCGGAATTCGTTCTTGACCGATTCGCAGATCATGGAGACATTTCCAATTGGGCGTTGGAATCGGTAGCAATCACCCGATATGCAAATATTATGCAGGGTTTGTCAGATTCCACATTTTCCCCCAAGGAAGAAGCGACACGAGCTCAAGCTGTCACCATACTGAAGCGGATGCTTCAATATTTGCAATTCATCAATTAAGAGGAATAGATGTGATGTAGCGCTTTAAATAGAACGCGGGGTGTATAGAGTTGAATGAATTTATAAATAGAAATTTATTGTCGCATACTTGGCGTTCGTTGAATGAAGAGGAAATAACGATCGGCTTTATGGGTGGCTCAATAACTGACGGGAGGCCCCGTAACAACTGGCCCGAACCGGTTGCTGCATGGTTTAGCGAACAATTTCCTTCAGCTAAAATATGCATTGAGAATGCGGCTATTGGGGCTACCGGCAGCGATTTGGCGGTGTTTAGAGCGCAACGGGATATCATTGACCGTGGATGTGATTTGGTATTTATCGAATATGCGGTCAATGATCTATATGTTGGATCCGAGCAGAGGAATAAAACAAGGGAAACACTGATCAGGACTATCCTTGGCAATGGAAATTGCGATGTCATTCTCGTGTACACCTATCATCAGGATATGTATACAACCATGATGCAAGCAGAAATGCCGGCATCCGTAGCGGAATTCGAACAACTGGCGGAGCATTATGGAATCGGGTCTGTGTGGGTGGGACTCCATGCTTTGAACGAACTCAAAAAAGGGAGATTCAGTTGGGAAGAATGGCTTCCTGACGGAGTCCATCCATCGACCCGGGGAAGTTTGAGCTATGCTCAAGGTGTGATTGCATTTCTTGAGGTGGAGCGTGAAAGGTACATCCAAGCGGAATCGAAAGCTGCTCCGACATCATTGCCGGTACCCATGTTTGATGGATTATGGCATTCGGTATCTCTTCATTCTCTGAAAGCCGTATCTATTGAAGGTCCCTGGGTACTCAAAAGGTGGCTGCATCACGTTTGGATCGATCAAGTAATTGAAACATCGGCAGTGGGAGCGAAGCTTTCCTTCTCCTTTTATGGGAAAGGTCTGGCATTAGGTCTTGATTTCGGTTGGAAGACGGCTGAATTTAACTACCGGATTGATGATTCGGACTGGGTTTTCTCAGACCGTGCAAGGCCGGAGTGGCTGCCGGATGATGGGCTGTTTTCCCTCTATCTTGTTTCGGACTCGTTGCAAGAAAGTCATCATCGGTTTGAGTTGGAAGTGGTGCATGGAAATACCCCTAATTGTAAGGGGACAAATTTCCGGCTTGGTTTTATCGGCGTTATAAGCAGTTGATTCAAACTCTTCTGATTCGTACGGGATGAACGATTTAGAGGGGGAAGTTGCGATTGCACCGGGGGAGGAAGGGGGATCGGCACAGAGTGTGCTGGTCCCTTGCTGTGGCCGGGGTTACAGGTAGTCGTCAAACAATCAGAGGAGTGTTGGTAGATGAAATTGAATGCAACGGATCGTTTAACACCATCCAGCGAAGGAAGCGTACATATTGAAGGATATCTGGGGCAAAGAATTGCCTCCTGTATTCACAACGGCGTCATGGCCGCCAATCATGCTTTATTCCAGATCCCGTTTCGGGATAAAACGGATGAAGGCGGTAGTTGGGGAGGGGAATTTTGGGGCAAATGGTTTACCTCAGCAGTACTGGCCTATCAGATTGAACCCACTGATCGTCACGGGGCGATTTTGGCTGACGCGGTTCAGGGTTTGATAGATACGCAGTCGGAGAATGGCCGTATCAGCAGCTATGAGAACGATTTTGGGGACTGGGACATCTGGGGAAGAAAGTATGCTTTGCTTGGACTGATTGCCTACTATGATTTGACCGGAAAACAGGAGGCATTGCAAGCGGCTGTTTTAGCTACTGAAGAGCTTATTCGGATTTCCGGTCCCGGCCAAAAAAAGCTGACGGAAACGGGGCTCTCGCTCTTGGAGGCATTATCGTCTTGTTCGATCCTGGAGCCTGTCGTATTGTTGTTTCAGCGAACAAATGATCAGAAGTATCTTGATTTCGCTGAGTACCTTGTTTCGCTTTGGAGCGAACCGAGCACTTACAATCCGAAAGGAATCCGACTTATCGAGGATGCAATTGCGGGAATCGAACCCCTGAAAATTGCATCACCTAAAGGTTACGAAATGATGTCCTGTTATGAGGGTCTATGCGAATTGTACCGGGCTACAGGAAAGCATGAGTACCTTGGAGCCGCAATCAAATTTGCCGATTTGGTAAGAGAAAAGGAAAGTATGATCGTAGGTTCCGGTTCCAGCGGTGAATTGTGGTGCGACGGGGCTAAAAGGCAGACTGAACTGCTGGAACAGCCTATGGAGACTTGTGTCACGACAACCTGGATCAAATATTGCTACCAGTTGCTGCGTCTTACAGGTGATCCGAAATGGGCAGATGAAATGGAAATTACGCTATACAATGCATTGCTCAGCGCAATGGTTCCGAGCGGCAACTGGTGGGCATATTTTTCGCCATTGGTTGGGGAACGTGTGCCTAGTCATATGCAGGTTCCACTCGTGCAGTGCAGTTGCTGCTCGGCCAATGGTCCGCGCGGACTCCTCACGGCGCCCGGGTGGGCGGTCATGAACGATGATTCTGGTATAGCCATAAATTTGTATTATCAGGGGAATTGGAGTGGACGAGTGAACAATGGAGATGAAGTCGGCTTTGAGATGGAGACAGCCTATCCTGAACTGGACAAAATTAGAATCAAGGTTAAGCAGAGCGAAAGCTGCTCTTATACTATAAAGCTTCGTATTCCAGCATGGAGCCGACAAAACGAGCTTCAAGTAAACGGCGAGCGGATTGCCTGCATACCCGGAACGTATACGGAAATCCACAGAGAATGGAAATCGGGGGACGAAATTCACCTGAAGCTGGATTTAAGGGGACGTGTGATTACGGCGCCGGGGAGTATAAACCATAAGGCCGTCATGGTGGGACCGATTGTACTTGCGTTAGACAACCGGCTTTCCGACGCAGAGAAGCATGTCAGTCTTTGGCTCGATCATGAACAGATGGAGCGAAAGCACAACCAAGACTGGAACATTGATTATGTTCTCCTGGATAACTGCTCCGATGAAGAAACCTACATTGATCTTGTGTCTGCTGCATCAAAGCCCGAGGGGGTATGGATGGCTTTTGAGGTTCCTTTTCTTATCAGACCGTCTCATTTCGTCGGACATAAAGAAAGCAAGCTAGTTATGTGTGATTATGCATCCGCGGGTAATGAGTTCAGTGAATCAAATCTATTCAGGGTTTGGTTGCCCCAGCCATTATTCATGGAACAAGCGTTTCCGAAAGGGACTTGGCATATTCTCGTACATTCCGAGGATCGGCCAGGGATTCCCGACGGAACACGGCAACTGAAACAAACAGGATTTTTGAGTTTGTAGTCTTAGAACCTGCTTTCCGCAGGAATTAAATGATAAAAAAATTAATATTTAAACCTTAAAGAGCTGTTCAAAAAGCCTAATTTTATTGTAAGTTGAAGAGTATGCGTTTCGTTACTTAGAGCTTTGAACTTTTTGAACCGTCGTATGCGGACTCGCATGTATGGTGGTGTTATTCCGAATTCGGAATAACAGAGCTTATCCCGACAAAATCGTTATCCCGACTTTTGTAATTGATGTCGCCGTAATGTATTGAAAACACAGGCGTTTTCAATACCTTGGCCACACCAAAAGTCGGGATAATCTTTTAACCCAATCCGTAGAGCCTTGTTTAATTGGAACTTTCTGAACATCTGAGATGTATGTCGTTACCGTCATATCCATATTGCTGGCATATTTGTAAAAAGATCGTATACAGGACAGCCGGTGGTTCTGAGTTAAAGGGCGGGGTTTTCTATGTGTAAAGAAGAGAAAAACCTATTTTGCATGCTCATCTGGCTGATGAATACCAAAAATATTTCCTTCTGTGTCAATGTAATACCCTTGCCATGCCATTCCAGGCAGTGCATACTTTGGTAATGCGAGCTTGCCTCCGAGATTAAGAATTTTTGTTTCAGTAGAATCGTAGGATTCTACTCCCATAGTACATGCATAACCATTCATAGCCTGCCCAGGTTGTGGGGAAGCACCTTGACGTTGCATCAAAGCCCCGTTGATTCCGGGTTCATTTGCATCGCCTGTCACAGCTCCCAAATAAGGCATTCCAGCATAGTCGCTCCAATCCTCAAATGTCCATCCAAATACCTCTCCATAAAAATTCTTAGCACGTTCCATATCATCTACATGAATTTCGAAATGAACTAATCTGCCCATGATTACCTCCTAAGTATTGGTTTCCTCAAATCTTTTATTATGCATTCTTTTTGATTCTCCTTCTTCATTATTGTAATTATTTTAAAAAATATTCATTTTCGTAACATGGCCTGTTACCAAGGATTCACATAGAGAATCAGTGTAACAGATGTGCAGGAAGACAAAGTAAATCAAGTAGTAGCTATCATCAAGGAAAATGGCGGGGATGCAATTGGCTTTTACCATAACGTGGCATCCGAAGATAACTGGATTCAAGTAGTAAAAGATACGGTTAAAGCTTTTGGTAAAGTGGACGTTCTCGTGAACAATGCAGGTGTTACCAGTAATATACCGCTTGTTGATACTCCACTTGAACAATGGAACAAAGTGATCGACATCAACTTAACAGGGACTTTTCTTGGCATGAAACATGTGATTCCAGTAATGCTGGAAAATGGGGGTGGTTCCATTGTTAACATTTCATCCATTGCTGGATTAACTGGCGGCAGTGGGGCCGGTGCCTATACAGCCTCAAAAGGAGCAATTCGACTTTTCACAAAGGCGGCATCTGTTGATTATGCTAAACAAAATATCCGAGTAAACTCCGTTCATCCGGGCTATATTGAAACACTGATGACAGAGGCATTCTTTTCGAATGAGCAGCTGCTGAACTGGTTTAAGGCAGCTACGCCTCTTCCATACCTCGGGAAACCGGAAGACATCGCTGAAGGTGTCCTGTATCTTGCTTCAGATGAATCTAAATTTGTAACAGGCATTGAACTCCCGATTGATGGAGGTTACTCAGCACAATAGGTAATTGGTGCTGAAAATCCAATCAAAGGGAACAGACAGTTTTACCCAAACTAAAATTGAGAAGGGAACGAATAACATGTCAACACAATCCGAAATGAAAGCCGTAATGCAAAAATACCTCGACGCATTTAATGCCCAAGATGCAGATGCAGTCATTGCACTCTATGCCGACAATGCGACGGTCGAGGACCCAGTCGGAACCCCACCGTTACAAGGCAAGGAGGCCATTGGCGCATTCTATCGGCAGGTTATACCTATGGGAAGCACACTCAAATTGGCTGCCCCAATCCGCGGATCCCATAGCAACTCGGCAGCGATGGCATTCGTGGTAGAAAGTGCCATGGACGGTAATACGGTCAATATCAATGTCATCGATGTCATGACGTTTGATGAATCCGGCAAAATTACCAGCATGCGAGCATATTGGGGTAAGGAAGACTGCAATATCTTGTAATTCCAATGATAACGTGCTGACATTATTGCACATTTATTATCCTAAAACTCCAGAAAAACTCCAAAAGGGGACAGGCGTGCATTCATGGCCTTGTCCCCCTGTTTTTGAGAAACGTATGCTGCACCGAGGGCAACTGTGGGCACGACGTACTATTATGTTATCGTGACTAAGCCGAATGGTGGATTTTCCAAGCCACGGTTCGCCTCCACCATGTAAATCCACAACCGCATGAGGTTGTGGATTTTTGCTTTTTTGCTTTTCCTCCACATGCAGCTTTAATATAAGGTCAACATGCTTTTTCTGTTATCTCTGTTCCTTAATTTACATAATATTCAATTTTGTCATATGACAAAATTCATGACAAGGATCACTATATGATCCTCTTTTTTTGTAATATATTTATCTGTATGGCGGCTAGATGTAATGGCCGATTAGTCACGAAATGTTTACGGTTTCCCATAACAATGATTCTCTATACGAAAGGACAGAAGAACGGTGATAAGGTTAAATAGAAAATTAGCAGTTATGGTTTTGATTATTCTTTTAACAATAGGCAGTTTTCCGGGAAAGTTCAGCGTAGGCATTGGAGGCATATCGACCGTTGCAGCTGCTACAAACATTCACAATCAGGACGGGATTGGATATAGTGGCTCCTTTCCTGGGAATGAAGTGGTAGGGACCGCTTTTACCGGATACCAGGCCTGGCCTAGTGGGTTTACAAAAGGGTCCTCTGCCTTTGTCGGCGGCGTCTATGATGGCACGAGTATATGGATGATCCCTTATAATGCTAATGAATTAGTCAAGGTTAATCCATCTACAGGTGAAATGACGGGATATAGTAATTGGCCAGCAGGCTTCACTAAGGGGAGTAACGCATTTGCTGGAGGCGTTTATGATGGAACTAACATATGGCTTATTCCATATAGTGCAAATCAGATTATCAAAGTTAACGTGACTACTGGTAAAATGACGGGTTATAGTAGTTGGCCAGGTGGATCGAGAGGAAGCGATCAATTTATCGGAGGTGTTTTTGACGGCACCAACATATGGCTTGCCCCCTATTCTGGCAGTCGATTAATTAAGGTTGATGCAACGACTGGAGCAATGACCAGTTACAATAGTTGGCCAAGCGGGACAATCCTTGGCAGCTATCCATTTTATGGTTCTATTTTTGATGGTACTAGTATTTGGCTCATTCCGAATAATACCGACCGACTAATCAAGGTTGATCCTGAAACAGGAGAAATGACGGGGTACAACAATTGGCCAAGTGGGTTTAACAAAAGTGCAAATGCATTTTCGGGAGGCGTCTTTGATGGAACAAATATATGGATGATACCTCATAATGCTACTCATCTAGTTAAATTTGATACGACAACTGGAGATATGACTGGATATAATGAATGGCCTAGTGACTTTATCAAAGGAAGCGGTAGCTTCACTGGCGGCGTGTATGATGGTACTAGTATTTGGCTCATTCCGAACAATGCCGATCGTCTGATCAAGGTTGATTCGACAACAGGTGAAATGACAGGATACAACAATTGGCCAGGTGGGTTTGCGAAACAAAATAGTGCGTTTCTTGGTGGCGTGTATGACGGAGAAAATGTTTGGCTGATTCCATTTATGGCTGACCGTCTTATGAAATTTGGGTATAGTTCCGATTTGAGTGGTCTTACGCTGAGTAGCGGTACATTATCACCAGCATTTAGTTCGGCGACAACAAGCTACACGGCAAGCGTCGGTAATGAAGTGACGAGCATAGATGTAACCCCAACGACTGCGGATTTCGGGGCAACGGTTACGGTGAACGGATCGTCTATCGCAAGCGGGCATCCTACAGCCATAGCACTGAACGTCGGGAACAATACCGTAACGGTGATAGTTTCATCAGGTGACGGAAATACGAAAACGTATATCGTCACGGTGACGCGGGCTACAACGAATAGCACAATCACACCAAGCACAGCTAGCTTCGATAAGTATGCATCAGCACCGGGTTATGCTGATATTGCTGTACAACTAGATCTGCTAGGTAACACGTTCCAAGGCATCGAAGTTTTTGATATATCAGTAGCTTCAAGTGCCTATGAAGTAAATGCAGCAGGTAATGAGGTCACACTGAAGAAGGAATACTTAGCGACACTAGGCACAGGAACACATAGCTTCATCTTCAAATTCAGTGCGGGAAATGATACGGCATTTACCATTACCGTACGTAACTCTACGCCTGTTCCAACTACGCCTACAGAAAATAATCAGCAACAGAACAAATTGAACATTACGGTAGATGGAGAGCCCAGTCTGCGTCTCTGGAATGGGACGATTGTAAAAGAAAATGGTAAACAATTATTGAAACTTACATTCGATCCAACTGAAATTATTCCATATGTTGGGAAAATGACTAGAGGCGAAACGCTAAGTGTCACAGTCAACTTTGCAATTGACGGTATTTTGATTGATGTTGATGGGGATACGATAGATCTTCTGATCGATAAAGGGATCGTATTTCAAATCGCGACAGAAGATGGAACGATGATATGGGATGCAGCTAATGTAGATTTAGCAAAAATAAAAGCTCAATTAGGTGTAACTGCATTTGATCAAGGAGTAAATACAACATTCGTTATTCGTGAACAGTCGAGTACACCCTATCCATCCCTTCAGAATATGTCTATAGTTGGCCAACCACTAATGATGATTGTTTATTACGAGAAGGATGACAAAGTTATATCTCATGTTGAAAGCAAGCATTACAACAAACGTATTTTACTACTAGATTCTTCGATTGAACTGAATAATGCAACTGCAATTGCAATTGTGATAGCAGAGGATGGTTCATTTGTTTGCGTACCGACGAAAATCGTTGTGAAAGATGGAAAACGTTATGCTGAGGTCAATACGTTTGTGGATGGAACGATTGCACTGATTTCACATCAGCAGAGTTTTGTAGATATTCATGGGCATTGGGCAAAAGCAGCTATTGAGCAATTTGCAAGCCGATTGATTGTGAACGGTAAGACGGAAACGACTTTTGCACCAAATGCGGAAGTTACTAGAGCGGAATTTACCGCAATATTGGGTAGAGCATTAGGGCTGGTTAGCGCTCCATATCAAGGCCAGTTCGATGATCTTCACTCTGAAAACTGGGCAGTAGCTTCGATACAGTCAGCATTGAATAGATCACTCATTCAAGGGTATGAAAATGGCTCGTTCCGACCTAATCAAAGTATGACAAGAGAAGAAGCGATCGTGGTCATAACGAGAGTATTGCAAATGAATGGGGTTGAAGTTGCTTTATCTGATGATAAAGTAAAACAAATTTTAGGGCAGTATGGCGATGCAGATAAAGTATCTAGTGGGGCTGAAAATGCAGTGGCTGTGGCACTAGAAGCGGGCTTACTGCAAGGGAAAACTACTCATACACTAGCATCACAAGATCCTATTACTCGAGCTGAAATTGTAATCATTATTCGTAGAATGCTTGATTATGCAAACTTAATTTAATTGTCTAATTGTCTAGTGAAATCAGAGCGGGTTAGACTTCGCGACCTTTCCAAACTTTCTCAGCATTACATTCCGGCGAATTGTGGTTTTGTATAGCTGATACAAAATGAAGAAGCACCCGAGAGGGTGCTTTTTTCATTTGTATGGAGATAGGGAGGAGAACCACTTAAGGGTTCAGTCTCGTGCGGACTGGAGCGTAGCGGAGGTCGGCATTGAAATATACCGCTAGGGTAGTCATCGGAGAGTAGCTTCGTACCGTTTGAATAGATATTTCAATACTTCCTTCACCTCCAAAACTGTCTCCGCTTTAGGCTTAATAAGCAAAAGTCCGGCTGTCCGCCCATTGACCTTAATTTGCAAGAACCTCCTTTCTAAATAAAAATATAATGGGTAATGAATGTCCTTAACGGAAGGAGTGATCAATATTAGAAGAGAGTTAAGTCTTGACGCTGTAATCTGTTTTTTTTCATCTAAGGTACGGAAAATCGGTGTGATTTTTGATAAACGAGTTAATAAAAAGGTTTTCATTTATACGATTCCCGGTCATAAACCTCCTGCATTTTTTTATCGCAGCATCATGGCCATTGATGCGGATGGTTCTCCCCGAGCTTACAATCCTCAAAATACCGGGCTTGACGATTTGAAACACGCTGGCAGACCAGGACATTGGACGGGGATTGTCACACACAACGAAAAGCCTTGGGGAAGGCCGGTTATACAAAAAAGTACCGATCCGGCCCCAGGCTTTTTCGTGTCCCAAACAGCTCTGAGTGATTTCAACAAGCGCTTTACCAATCCAGCAGCTTATGTGAATTCGGAGAAGATCCCTTATATCGTTTTACCTAAAAAGAATAGTTTTGGTGCGGTTTTAGGAGACTTGGCCGTAGTATATAATATTAAAAATAGAAGATTGGCATATGCTATTTACGCGGATACTGATGTTGGTATTGGCGAGGGATCCATTGCATTAGCCAGAATGCTGGGTATTAATCCAAATCCGAGAACTGGCGGAACGGGGAGTCATGCAGATGTCATCTATTTAGTTTTCCAAAAATCAGGAAGGGGGGATGGCTCCATACCTTCCCGAATGGAAATTACGCGAAAAGCGCGAAGACTGTTCAGGCAATGGGGAGGCATCCCTCTTTTAAATAAGGTCAAGAAATTGTTGCTTTAAAATAGTTGACGTAAAGCCGGTCCCTCTAAGGGTTCCGGTCTATTTTGTTACTGTTGGATTTGGGCGTCGCCTGCAGAGAACGGACAACTTTCCTGCGTATTCTGTACGCATAAGATATTTTGTGTTTGTGATCGCCAGCTTCATGAATAGGCGTAATTATCAAGAAAAACAATAGCAGGAGGTAACTACTTGAGGGTACTTTTTTTAGAAAGCCATCCCATGTGGATTTATGGCCTTCCTAATGGTTTCCGGGACGCGGGGCATCAGGTGAAAATATCGGGCCCTCTCACGAGAAAAAAGCTCCCACGCTTGATAGCCGATTTTCGGCCGCATTTAATTATTTCCCTCGGCTGGACTAGAGAGCATACTCCCATTAAAAGGAAATTAATTCGACAATATGTTGGCCGATCCGGCATTCCGCACGTTTATTGGGCAACAGAAGATCCTACGCACCATCAATCTTTTACTCTCCCTTATGTGAACTCTGTTAAACCGGATTTTGTATTTACCATTTGCCGTGACATGGTCAAGAAGTACGAGAAAATGGGCATACCCGCCGCACATTCAGATTTCGGCCACCATCGGAAAGTTCATATTAACGGGAAGGGAAATGCAGAGTTTCGCAGCAATGTCGCTGTCGTGGCCAATGGTTATTCCCAAATTCTCAAGAAATATCCCCATCATTACCGCATCAAATCCTTGCATAACCTGATCAAGCCGCTGGTAAAAAGGAAAATCAGGGTCGATTTTTGGGGAAGACAATGGAATGAAATAAAGCCTGTGCTAGGTGTCCGGATTCCCGACAAATGGATTCACGGTTATCTACCCTACCAGGATGCCTATAAGGCTTACAACTCCGCAAAAATTATCATTGGTCCTCAAAATCAATTAAAACAATTAACGCAAAGAACTTATGAAATCCTCGGATCGGGAGGGTTCTTGCTTACAAGCGATACTCCGGAAATACGCCGGCTTTTTAAGCCTGGAAAGCATCTTGTTGTCTCACGGTCTCCGAAGGAAACGGTACGGCTTGTCCGATATTATCTTAAACACCCGGGCAAAAGGAAGCAAATTCGTAAAGCCGGCAAGCTGGCTGTGGCCAAGCATAACTATAAGCATCGTGCCATTCAGATGATACATGAGTTAAAGAAACGAAACATTCTGAAATGACACGAAAGAAAGAGAAGGATCACCTATGAAGATAGATCGCGTTATCTATAATGTGCAGACTCGCAGGCGAATCCTGACATTAACCTTTGACATTGCTCACGGGAATCATGTCCCTGTCCAATTACTTTCATTATTGAAAAAAAAGGGTGTAAAAAAAGCGACTTTTTTTCTCACTGGAAAATGGGTGCGGCGAAATCCGGGCATTGCCAAGCGAATTCAAAAGATGGGTTATGAAATTGCTTCGCACGGCCATCGTCATGAGGATTATACGGCTCATTCGAATGTTTGGATTGAGCGGGAGGTGAAAGCTGCGAAGCGGGCTATTTTGGGCGCAACCGGAATCAGGACCAATATGATTCGCACGCCAAGCGGTGATCTGGATTCGCGAGTTATCAAGAAACTGCTGAGTATGAAGCAAACGATTGTCCATTGGGATACGGATTCATTAGACTGGAAATATACGAGTGTGAAAAAAATCGTTCGGCGAGTGATTCCTCATATACACCCAGGGGCAATTGTATTGCTCCACGGATGTGATCCTTGGACTCAGACGCTGAAAGCTTTACCCAGCATTCTTGACGGTATAAAAAAGAAGGGCTACACCTTGGTAACTGTAAGTGAACTGTTATCCAATAGCCGCCCTAAAGCTAAGCGGAAATAATCATTTAACGTGGGACGCGGGATGAACCTGATCGCCCGGTTATTAGTGCCGAAACCGTAACAAACTGAAACCCTTTAGCTCTTAGTCCGTCAATAATCAGCGGCAGGGCCTTCGCCGTTTGAGTTGCGGAATCACTTGCATGCATAAGAATGATGTCCCCAGCCTTCGTCTGGGAGAGCACACGCTTAGCGATGGCATCAATCCCCGGACTGGTCCAGTCCAGTGAATCTACGCTCCAGTTGATCGTCAGATATCCTAGTGTTCTCAGTTTTTTTACAACCCTGGCATTGTGATCGCCGTTAGGCGTTCGAATCAAATGGGTCCGAACTCCTGTCACGTTTCGTAGGATACTTTCCGCTTTTTTCACTTGGGCTTGAATCCATTTTCCGCTTTTCTCGGTATAGTTTTCGTGCAGGTAACCATGCGAGCCGATTTCATAGCCTAAGGTTTGGATTCTGCGTGCTAATCCGGGATATTTGGCCGCCCAAGGTGCTGACAGAAAGAAGGTTGATCTTTTTACGTTTTTTTGTTGTAACACCCGAAGTACGGGGCCGGGTACATGTCCCCCCCATCCGATATCGAATGTGAGCGCTACACATCGCTTAGTTGTCGGTAATCTGTAAATAGCATCACTGTCGGCCAGATCGATCGCCTCCTAACGGTTATTCATACACATTTTATTCCTGACGGGAAAGCCTGACCGTGCGGCTGCCCGCGAAGAGGAGCTAATATGAAAATTCTCTTTTTGGAAAGCAGCCCAATTTGGTCGAAGGGGCTGCCTGATGGACTGCGTGATTTGGGGCATAACGTAAAGATTTCGGGTCCTTTGACCAAGAAAAAAATAGCTGCATGGATTTCCACATTCAAGCCGCAACTGCTGGTAACGGTAGGTTGGGGTCCCGAACAAACTAAAGAGAAGCAGCAGTGGATACGCCAATATGCCAGGATTTCGAATATTCCATTGATCTATTGGTCAACGGAGGATCCCAATTTCACCAAAGAATTTACACTTCCGCTGATCCGATGCATGAAACCGGATTTTGTATTCACCATTTCTGCCGAAACCGCAGCTTATTATCGGAAGCTCGGCATCCGTGCGGCTCATCTCGATTTTGGTTTTCATCCGAACATTCATCGTAAGGTTAAACAGTTAAAAAAGCATAGACACAGGATTGCTGTGGTAGCGAACGCCTATCCTAAGGTCTTAAGGAGATATCCGAAGCATTTTCGGCTAAAAGCATTAAAACTATTGATACGTCCGCTTCTTCTTGCAGGGATTCGGGTGGATTTCTATGGGACGGATTGGGATAAGATGAAGCCTATTTTGGGGCGAAGAATTCCGCGGGGCTGGTTACACGGGAAGCTGCCCTACCAGAATGCAAATCAAGTATATAGTTCAGCCAAAATCATGTTGGGGCTGCAAAATTATAGGAATATGGTGACCCAACGAACTTATGAAATTTTAGGTTCTGGGGGGTTCTTTCTTACCATCGACACACCTGGGGTAAGACGGGTTGGTAAACCCGGACGGGATTTTGTAGTGTCCACCTCGCCTGGCGATACCATGCGACTTGTTAATCATTATTTAAATCATTCTACGGATAGGGAACGAATCCGCAGACAGGGAAGTCGTACAGTGAATAAGCATAATTACACAAATCGTGCAAAGAGCATGTTATCGATTCTTAGGAGGGCGGGATTATTAAGACAGCTTATCTGACTTTTGATGATGGTCCTGCGCGTTATACGAAAGCGATCTTGGATCATCTGCGGGATTATCGGGTAAAGGCAACCTTTTTTGTCCTCGGCAACCATACCATTAAAGGAATACGCATGTATAAAAGAATGCTACGGGAAGGCCATACCATCGGCAATCACACGTTTTCTCATAATTACCCGGTCATTTACAGCTCCATACCATCGTTCCTAAAGGATTTCCGCAAGTTGGAAACTCTGTTACAGCGATCCGTACATGTAAAACCGAAGATATTTCGATTTCCAGGGGGTTCCCAAAACGCGGTGAGCCAGAAGTATGGGAATAAAAGCTCGATGCGCAAGGTTACCCAAGTAATGACAGGAAGAGGATACCGGTACTTTGATTGGAATGTCGATTCCGGTGACTCCAAAATCCCCCGTCCCTCTACGATAGCTATGATCCGCAACGTTCTGATCGGCACCAAAAACAAACGCAGAATCATCGTACTTTTCCATGATTTCAATCCAAATACTCCCATGTGCTTGCCGGCTGTAATCAAAGGGCTAAGACGGCAAGGCTTTATATTCCGAGTGCTGTCTAAAAATTCTTTCACCGTTCGTTTTCGTTAAAATAAAGAGGATACCGAATGGGCCGCAATAAATTTGTGGATTTGCCAACCACCTTACACCTCATACAATGAAAAAGCACCCTCTCGGGTGCTTTTTCATTGTATGAGGTGTAAGGAGGAGAACCACTTAAGGGTTCAGTTCAAAAAAGGTTGTGGATTTTTCTTTTCATAGTACCTATATTCTAGAGCAATCAAATTAGATTAATCATCGCTGTTGTATAATGTGAAGGCGGCTGATACAGTACAATAATAGAAGAGATATTAACAACTAGGAGATAATAGGGATGCCGAAAAAAATATTGATCGTAGAAGACGATATTCATATCTCCAAAATTATAGGAATGAATCTTAAACTGGTGAATTACGAAACAATAGAGGTTTACGACGGTTTAGCAGCGTTGGAGGTAATTAAGCGGGAGAAGTTTGATCTTATTCTTCTCGATGTAATGATTCCTAAGCTTGACGGTTTTGCACTAATGGAAAAAATTCAACCTCACGGTATTCCCGTCATTTTCCTAACTGCCAAAAACTCAGTCTATGATAAAGTGAACGGACTTAAGTTAGGGGCTGACGACTATATGGTCAAGCCCTTCGAAGCGATTGAATTGCTAGCTCGAATTGAATCTGTTCTTAGAAGATATGGCAAGGAAGAGCATATGATACAGTTTCAAAACTTGCAAGTTGATTTGGATAAACGAGAAGCAACGATACATGGTAAACCTATTGAACTGACTCTGAAGGAATATGATTTGTTAGTGATGCTGCTCAAAAACAAGAACATAGCGTTGTCTAGAGAGCAATTTATCGATAAGGTATGGGGTGGCGATTATTATGGTGAAACTAGAACGGTTGACATGCATATTAAATCGTTACGAAAAAAACTGGATATGCAAGAGCATATTAAAACCATCTATAAAATTGGCTACAGACTTGAGGATTAACGTATGAAGTTTTGGCAGAAAATTTATTTGATCTCGGTCCTCGTCTTTTTTGTTATTTTTAATGCAGCATCTATTATGGTTATTGAAAGAAGTCACAATAAAGTAGTACGCCAAGAAATGAACACTGCTCTCAGTCAGAATATGAGCATCCACTCTAGCGTTGATGCGATTGTTCCTATTTTGCGTATTTATGATTCTATCGATTATGAAAAAACGGTGTTAACCAATATCGCGAATGAATTTGTTAGCAAAAATAAAGATCAGCTCGTTTATTTGGATATTCAGAGCGACAGTAAACAGACCATATTTACGAATATTGATTTTGAATTTCCTGTGCATCGTGAGGAATTGGAAGGGCTAGAGGAGAATGAAATTAATTATATTGTGCGGGACATTGGCGAGCGCACACTCGTATTTACAACGAACATTGTAGACATTAATCATAAAAAATATGTGTTTTCTTATATAAAAGACATATCTGCATTGTACAAGGATCGTATCGATCAATATCGTTTTTTTGTGAATGTAGATGCGGTTGTACTGATAATCTACCTAATTATTATGTATTTTGTAAGCAAAGGTCTTACAAGGCCAATAGATCGTTTGAATGAAACAGCTCAGCGTATTACGAGAGGCAATTTTTCAGAACGTGTCAGAATAAAGTCAAAGGATGAAATCGGTGTTCTAGCTAATAATTTTAACGAGATGGCTTCGGTTGTAGAGGATAAAATTAATGAACTTGAACGGATTAATGAAGGGAAACAGCGGTTTATTAACAATTTCACTCATGAATTGAAAACACCATTAACATCTATTATCGGTTACGCTAATTTTTTGCGGACGACTAAATATAACGAAGAGTTGTTTGTTGACGCTTTGGATGTTATTTATTCTGAAGGTAAACGATTAGAGTCTCTTTCCTTGAAATTGATGGATATGATTTTGCTGCAAGGCGATCATTTTCAACTGATTGAATATGATCTGAGTGCAATCATAGCAGAGCTTACGCCTTCACTTCGAATGAAAACGAAGGAAAAAGGAGTCTCTATTGTAACGGACTGTGAAGCAGGGAAGTTGTTGTTAGAGAAAGACTTGATGATAACTTTGATTTTTAATCTAGTGGATAATGCACTTAAAGCTTCTAGTGAGCGGCAGCCTATTACGATTCGTACGTACTGGAACAATAATCGATATGTTCTTGAAGTAGTCGATGAGGGTATTGGCATTGCAAAAGAACATCAGAGCAAAATTTTTGAACCATTTTATATGGCAGACAAAGCGAGAACAAAAAGCAATAATGGGGCAGGACTAGGACTTTCGATTTGTCAAAGTGTAGCGGCCATTCATCATGCCGTTATGGAAGTGAAAAGTGAAGAGAAGCTAGGCACAACCATTAAAGTTATATTTGACCCATTTGCCCAGAAAGGTGGGACGAGCTCATGAAAAGGCTTAATCGAGCTATCTTTCTTGCAACGATTATCGTACTGCTGTCAGGGTGCAGCGGATATTTTGACACGATCGAAAAAAATAAAGTGATGGTTAAAAAGATAAGTGAAGAACAAACAAAGGATGAAGCGAGTTATGGAGACCTTCTTTCACTAGAAACGGTGAATACATTAAGTATTAATGCAGTGAATAAATATTTTGACAAAAAACTTAAAGAAGACGATGTTCAGATAGATATAAGGGTCGTAGATCAAGAGGATTTACGCCATTTATTTGCAAACTTAGAGGATGCTGCTCCGCGACCAGAAGGAAATAAATCCATTCATTTAGACACTGAGGCGAAGCTAAAGGAAGTGCCGAGTGGTCTGTTTTATGTGGATTTAGGTGGTATTACCGATTCAACCATTCAATATGATCTTGTACTGAATGCTAGAGATGGTAATGTATTGCAGGTAAAGGAGAAAACCAACCCCCGAGTAGAGGTCGTGCAAGAAAAGCAACAAATCAACCCCATAATACAGAAAAAAAATAGAGGATCTATTAGGCTGGATAAAGTGATTGACAGTGCAACCCGATTTATTAAGGAAAAGGCTGGGTTAACCTCGGTTAATTCAGCATTAGGCGAAGAATCGATGCGATGGGAAGGAGATGTTGTTGAATTATTTTTTAAGGATAATCATAACGAGTCGCTTATATATAGTGTTTTTGTAGATATGAATACGAATACGGTTGTTGGATTTAATAGGGATTTAATGGCTATGCTTAGTTTCTTATCGTGAATGATGGTATCCCAATCGAAGTTTGAAGTCAGTTGCAGCCGCAGCTGGCTTTTTTTGTGTTGTACGTGTACAAGCAACATATTGACTAACGGAAATAGTTTAAAAACTTTACAAGTTCAATACAAGTTCATCGTACTTACCATATATGTTGACACTACACTAATGAGAGACCGAAGAGACAGCAGGGATTACGTTACAAAATGACCATTGGCAAGGAGACAACATGAATGAAGAGGGTAAGCAAAATGCGAGTGAATCGCAGCTATCTGTTATTTTTGATAAGTTTTATTGTTCTAACGGGCGTTATTTGGACGTACTTGGGTCTCACAGAATCTTTCAGTGAGGCGAATCAGCAATCACCTTCAACACTTGTACCTCGCACTGATAAAAATTCATCACAAGCTGAGGAGGAACGTTTCAAGATTGTAATTGATGCAGGACATGGTGGTCATGATCCAGGTGCAGAAGGAGCCAGCGGCAATTGGGAACAAGATTATACGTTGTCGTTATCAAAAAAGGTATCTGAGTTGCTTCAGCAGGATGATAGGTTCGAGGTGCATATGACACGTACAGAAAACTCTTCAGTGAGTCTAGTTGATCGTGCCAACATGGCAAATGAACTTGGGATCGACGCCTTTCTCTCCATCCATGGGAACACGTACAGTGATGCAGGCGTGTCTGGAACGGAAACCTATTATTATGCGGATGAAAGCTTTGCATTTGCTGATGTGATACATGAACGTTTGGTGGAAGCCACTGGGTTCAAAGATCGTGGTGTCAGAAAAGGTGAGTGGAAAGTAATAATGGATGCCAGTTGTCCAGCGATTTTGCTGGAGATAGGCTACCTTACAAACGACAGCAACGAATCGGACATGCTGAGCGACGAACATCAGAATAAGACAGCACGGGCGATTGTAGATGGAATCCAGTCTTATTTTATAAAAAAATAAGTTAAGCAACGTTAATAAAGAAGGGAACGATAATGATGAAAAAAACATTTTTTATGATGATGATACTTATATTGCTGTTTTCTATTACTGCTTGCAGCAATTCTGGTAGTAATGGAGAGACAAATAAATCAACAGATGGTGGAGTTAGTCCAACATCAACGGCAGGGGAAAAAACACCAGCAAAAAAAGATGATAATTCGCCCAAAACAATCGTGTTTTCAACTTTTTTTCAAGATGAGTTTTTTGAGCAAGCCAAAAAGAAATATGAAGCTAAACATCCAAATATTACGATTGAGTACACTTACATAGACTCTGATGATGCAACAGGGGAAGCGAAACAGGAGGAGTTTATTAAGAAAACGAATACAGCAATGTTATCTGGGAATGGGCCAGATTTGATCCAAATGGACGTATTGCCAATAGGGAAATATGTGAACAAAAACTTGTTGGCAGACATGGGCAAAATGATGGATAACGATCCTACATTTAAAAGGGATCACTATTTTACTAACGTGTTGGACGGCTCGAAAGTGAACGGCAGTTTGTACGGTTTACCTTTAAACTTCTTTATGTATGGTTTTATTGGAAATGAAACAGTCATCGAAAAAAGCGGAGTGGCTTTTGAGGATCACAATTGGAGCTGGAATCAATTTTTTGAAGCCGCAGAAGGTCTCAAGGCTTATGGCGACCCAAACTATACGTATTCGTTAGCTGCTTATCCAGAAGAGTTATTGAATGAAATCGTAATGGATCAGTACATTCAATTTGTGGATGAGCCTAATGGAAAAGCGAAGTTTGATTCGGATTCTTTTATCCAATTACTGAAGCAAGTGAAGGGCTTGTACGATAAGGGGATCGCTACCAGTGAGAACGTGCGCTCAATCTTCAGGGAAGAGCAAATTAATTCACCTTCGGATTATTTACTTGCTTTAAAGCTAAGTGAGAACCTTTCAAAAGGATACGAAAGCTATGAATTCAAATCAAAGTTATATTCGAGTCCAAAGGCCGAAGGGCAAGGAGCGGGCGGATACTTCAGAGGCTATAAAACGATGGGGATTAACGAAAAGTCTTCAGTGAAAGAAGAAGCTTGGGATTTTGTTAAATTCATGTTGTCCGAGGAGATGCAGGGATCAGCAAAGAGCACTGGATTTCCTTTAAATAAAGAGGTATATAAACAGCAAGTGGCGCAACTGCTGAAGGTGGGAAAAGTTGAGGATCATCCGGATGGAAATCTAGGCGGTATGGTCTTTACGATAACAGCACAGGATATCGAAGGTCTGGATATATTTTTAGAACAAGCAAAGTATCCTGTTGCGTTTAATCGTGACCAGGTGCAAGAGATAATCGCCCAAGAGTCCAAAGCTTATTTTAGCGGACAGAAATCTGCAGAAGCGATAGCGAAACTTATGCAAAATAGAATATCCCTTTATTTGAATGAATAAGAAATGGTTTGTAATAAACCTTGAACGGGAGTTCAAGGTTTGTTTTTTTACTAGAAAACGGAAAGGTGGGTGGACGAAAGTGGCTGCTCGCATATGGAGGAAGGGAGTAAAGCTAATGAGAAGAGATAGTGCTATTGCTTTTCTTTTCTTGGCTCCAAGCTTGGTTGGTTTTTCACTATTTTATGTCATACCTTTTGGGATGGGATTCTATTATTCCTTGCAAGACAACGTTGTGGATGGGTCTTTTGTTGGTATAGATAATTATAAGGAATTAATGGAGAGTAGCTCATTCCGAAAAGCAATAAACAATACGCTGTTGTTTACTGGTGTAAGCGTACCGCTCATTATTGCGTTGTCCTTGTTGTTTGCTCTTATTTTGAATCAAAAGATTTTTATGCGAAAAGGATTGCAGACCGCATTTGTTATGCCGCTAGTTGTGCCCATCGCATCTATCGTTATGATCTGGCAAATTTTATTCGACTGGAATGGAACGTTAAATAAGTGGTTGCAGGACATGTCGATTGATCGGATAGACTGGATGAAATCAGATTGGTCAATGGGTGTGCTTGTATTTGTTTATATGTGGAAAAACATTGGCTACAACATCATTTTATTTCTGGCCGGACTGCAAAGTATTCCGAGGGATTATTATGAAACCGCAGATATTGAAGGTGCTGGGAGGTTTCACAAACTGCTTCATATTACGCTGGTCTATTTAACGCCAACGATGTTTTTTGTTACTCTCATGTCGATTCTTAATTCCTTTAAAGTATTTCGGGAAACGTACCTAATTGCAGGTGATTATCCGCATGACCGCATCTATATGCTCCAACATTATATGAACAATATGTTCATATCACTCGATATACAAAAGCTTACAGCTGCTGCAACATTAATGGTCGCAGGCATTCTCTTGCTCGTGTCTGCCATGTTATATATCGAGCGCCGTTTCCGGCAATTTATTGATTAGCTTCTAGGGGGTGTGCAAATTGAGGATAGTCGGAAAAATTTCATTAACTGTTCTGATGGGGATAATAGCCCTGCTGATGTTATTTCCTATTCTATTTACGGTCTCAAACTCTTTCATGTCAGAAGGTGAGATAGCATATAACTACCAGTTGATTGGTGAGATGGTAGATGTTGAAGCAGGGGAGCCCGATGGTTTTATTAATCTAAAGCTTATTCCCGATTGGCTGTCATTTAAGCAATATTCAGAGGTGTTGATTCAAACACCTGTGTTTCTTCATATGTATTGGAACTCGATATTTATAGTTGTACCAATTATCGCCGGGCAAGTGTTGGTCGCCTCCCTTGCCGCATACGCCTTTGCCAAACTTCGGTTCAAGGGAAGAGAAGGTTTGTTTCTCGTTTATTTAATGACGATGTTAATGCCATTTCAAGTCACCTTAGTTCCTAATTATATCATTGTAGAGAAACTCGGGCTCATGAATACATCCTCTGCACTTATTTTGCCGGGGATATTCAGTGCATTTGGGGTATTTATGTTACGACAATTTATGCTTCATATTCCTACTTCGTATATCGAGGCGGCTAAGATTGATGGTGCTGGTCATTTCCGTATTTTTTATAGCATTATCGTTCCACTGATTGGGCCGGGTATAGCTGCACTAGTTGTTTTGTTGTTTGTTGACAATTGGAATATGGTTGAGCAACCGCTCATTTTTTTGCAGGATACTTTCAAGCAGCCGTTATCACTCTATTTGTCTCGAATTAACGAAGGAGCTCGGGGTGTTGCATTTGCTGCATCTGTCTTGTATATGGCCCCGATGGTGCTGTTGTATTTGTATGCAGAATCTTATTTTGTTGAAGGTATACAGTTATCAGGTATTAAAGGGTAGGAAAGGAGATGGAATTGTTGCAAAACGAAGAAAGAAAGAGGAACGGTAAAAGAATGCTTGTTATTCTGTTTGGATGTTTTATGGGACTGCTGCTGCTGTTTACGCTATTTAGCAACACGCTGCTGTCTCTAACATTACCAACAGTAGCAATAGTAGAATCACGTAAGGGAGAGTTGGTCCATAAGTACCAAGGCAATGGTGTACTGAAATATAGAGAAGAGCTTCCTTTGACGAACCCTATGGGATGGAAAGTAACGAAGGTGGCAGTCAAGGAGGGTGACCTCGTGAAGAAAGGAGATACTTTAATCGTCTATGATAGTAAGTCTGCTGAACAACAAATAGAGGAAGAGCAAGCGGGTCTGCAGAAGCTGAAGCTGGAAATGGAAGAGTTACAGGACCTTTTTATTGAGGCGATAAAAAACGGGGATGAAAATAATAGTCGAAGCGCCAAGCGAGATTTACAAAAAGGTGAGATCGATATGAATATGATGAAGAGGAACATCGAACGGTTGCAGGATGATCTGGCTAACAATCACAAATTGATTGCTCCGTTCAACGGAGTTGTGACAAAAGTAAATGCGGTGGAGGGTCTAAGCATAGCAAGCGGCGGGATTGATGTGATGCTTGCAAACGGCAGCAAGGGGCTGGAATTTGAATTCACAGCACCTGCTAAAGTGACCGCTAATCTTAGGGCTGGAGAGGGGCTAAACGTGTCTGTACCGAGTGTCGCGGGTAAACAAGTTGAGGGTGTCATTGTAGAAATGGACAATAGTGATGCAAGGGGTGAGGAAGCGGCTGCCTCTAGCGTTTCGATGAAACGTCTTCTAGTTACAGTCAATGATGCTGAGGTGAGTAGTGGTGACAACGTGGTCATTGATTTGACAAACAAGGTGGCCGAGAAAAAGATGCTGCTGCCTAATAAAGCGATTCATGAAGACGGCAGCGGATCATATATTTATAGAGTGGAAGAGAAGCAAGGTCCACTAGGCAATACTTTTTATGCCCGTAAAGTATTTATTTCTGTAATTGACTCCAATGATCATCAATCAGCTGTAACGGATCAGCTCTTTGAATCGGATAAGATCATTATCGAGAGCAGCCAACCATTGCAGGATGGAAGCAAGGTACGAATACATTTTTGATGACCAGGTAGACAACTTGGTATTGAATGCAAGAAGAGTCGGGATTAAACAGGGGGGTTGGGAGAGAAGGGTTTGGATCAAGTCCTAGTATGATTCTTTTTACGGAGAACTCAAGCGATTTGTCAAAATCGAAATATAGATCCTCCCATCGCCTCCACCAATACCAGGAATTTTGATTATTTTGATTCTTCTGAAATTAACAGAGCATTATATTCCATTTTATGGTATGTTGAATGGTGGATGTCTTAAAATAGGGGCTGTGTAAGGATGATAAGGAATACGACAGAGAAAGAACGGACGATATTTGATCATGCTGGAAATACGATCAAGACAGATGATCGAGAGATTCGAATTCTTGCCAAGTATGAGGTACCTCTGGTTGTCGTATTAGGGAATGTGCTTAGTAATGAGGAATGCGATGAGCTAATTAACCATTCTAGGGAACAATTGCAACGTTCAAAAATAGGCGGAGATCATGCAGTCAATCAAATTAGAACAAGCAGCGGGGTGTTCTGTGAGCAGAATGAGACGATTACAAGAATCGAGAAGCGATTCTCTCAAATTATGAATATTCCTATCGAGCATGGCGATGGCTTGCAGGTTCTGTTGTATACCCCTGGCCAAGAGTATCAACCTCATTATGATTTCTTCGCAGAAAGTAGCCGAGCAAGTGCCAACAATCGAATTAGTACACTCGTAATGTATTTGAATGACGTGGAGGAAGGCGGAGAGACGGCGTTCCCCATGCTTAATATTTCTGTTATTCCTAACAAGGGCATGGCGGTCTACTTTGAATATTTTTATAATAGTCATGAATTAAACGACTTCACCTTGCATGCAGGTACACCTGTGATCAAAGGGGAAAAGTGGGTTGCAACGATGTGGATGAGAAGACAAGCCCTTCGCTCCTCCTAGATGTATGATTATGTATTGACTTGTCTCCAACATGTAACCCCCGACCGCAAAAGGTCGGGGGTTTTCGTTCTTTGGAATTTTAAAATCTATGATACATGCCAATTGGCTAAATATATATAAATTTGTCATATGACAATATTGATGACAGCAGTAACTATTCTCTAAAATGATGCAATTATATAATAGATTGATTACATACAAAGATGGAGGTAGTGGGTTTACTGTTTACCAACTCGTATTCTTCCAAGGCTAGTACGTATACACTTTTCAAGTATATGTGTAGACGGACAGATAGTTTTAAGTTAAGTTCATCACTAAGTGTGAAGGTAATAATATCCCATATTGATATTTAGTATGAAATGACTTGCCGATATTGGAAGTATATGCTGTAAAAAATAGTATATTGATGTTTTTAGTGAAATGGGGAGAAATAATGAAAGAAAGAATTCTAATTCTATTAATGACTATTGTTATTGTATTTACGATAATCACACCCGGGTTGGTACCAAGAGCTGGAGCGGCAGGGGGCACAGTTACAAAGTCCTATACAGCCACTGCCGATACGATGGATCTAAGAGGTCATCAGGATTATAGCGGTATTTATGATAATGTCGATGATGGTTTGCTTTATGTCGGCATGAGCAATAATGACGGCTTCGTCAATGTTCGGAACAGAACGGGCGTAACCTTCAATCTAGGGGTGCCAGAGGAGACTATTGTGTCAGCAGAGCTGGTCTTGACGGTTGCTACTGTCATAAGAAACCCGGGGCATACATTGTATATGGAGGCAAGGGGCTCTGCTGTGAATGATTTAGACCATAATTTCGGTGGTACTTTTCCCTCTGTAGATACGAATAGCCCTTATGCAGATAAATTCACTGCGAAGAGCACTGCGGAAGTGCCGATGGGCACTTATCTTGAGAATCAACCGATTACACTCAACGTTAAGAGTGCTGTCGATACCTTTACGGGTGCTTCTGATCGCATAATAACCTTTATACTCAATGGAAATGAAGCTGATGCGGATAGCGGCAGGTTTCTCATTTATTCTCTGGAAAATGCGAATGCCGCATTTCGTCCGAAGCTGATCGTTACATATGAGACTGGACCTGTAAATAATCCTCCTACGGGTTCCTTTACGATAATGGAAGGAGCAGCGGCAAACACCAGTACGGTTAATCTGTCCATAACAGGATCAGATCCTGATGCAGGTGATAGCGTTACCCATATGAGATTTGCGAATAGCGCTACTAATTTATCGGCGGCATCTTGGCTGCCTTTTAGCACTACCGCAACATTCAGTCTAACTGGAGGAGATGGATCGAAGACCATCTATATGCAGTTGAGGGATTCCAATAATGGGGTTTCAGCCAATTCCTCTCAGTCCATTTTATTAGATCAGACAGCGCCAATAGGTACACTGATCATAAATGATGGTGCCACATGGGCTAGAAATAATACAGTGACATTGAAAGGGACCTATATAGATGGAAGCGGCTCAGGAGTTGAGCAGGCGCGTCTCTCTAATATTAGCGGCAGTTGGCAGACTAGTTGGTTCATCATCGCTGACTTGAACGGGAAGTCTTGGGTCCTCCCGGCGGGTGAGGGAACTAAAACCGTATATGTGCAATATAAAGATAAAGTTGGTAATACGAGTAACAGCACCATTAGCAGTACGATCACAGTAGATACGATAGCTCCTACTATTTCCAATGTAGAGAACGGAAAAGAATATAACAGCAAGGTGAGCCCGACATTTAACGAGGGTAGCGGGATGCTTAACGGCAATCCCTACATCAGTGGTACAGAGATCGCGCAGGATGGTACGTATACGTTGATCGTAACAGATCCGGCAGGCAATAGTGCTACGGTAAGCTTTAAAATTGACACGACGGCGCCTACTGTTACAGGAGTAACCAACGGTGGGTTATACAAAGCGAACGTAACCGTCGCCTTTAACGAAGGAACGGCGACATTGAACGGGAGAGCTTTTACCAGTGGTATGCAGGTTGCACTGGATGGTGTGTATACAATAGTCGTAACGGATGCAGCAGGCAATGTAACGGCAGTAAATTTTACGATCGACAAGACAGCACCTACAGTAACAGGAGTAACGAACGGCGGGAGTTATAAAAAGCCTGTGACCGTCAGTTTTAACGAAGGAACAGCGACATTGAATGGTGCTGCTTTTGCTAAAGGTACAGAGATTGATCAGGATGGTGTGTACACGCTGGTTGTAACGGATGCAGCAGGCAATGTGACGACCGTTAGCTTCACGATCGACACAGTAGCACCTACAATTACAGGAGTAAGCGAGGGCGGGGTTTATAAGTCGATAACCCCCGGTTTCAACGAAGGAACAGCGAAGTTGAATGGAACTGCTTATTTAAACGGTACAGAGATTGATCAGGATGGTGCGTATACGCTTGTTGTAACGGATACTGCAGGCAATGCAACAACCATTCAATTCCAAATCGATGCAACCGCGCCAACGGGTACGGTAAACATTCAAGCGGGTGCAGAATGGACGAATGTGACGGACACTACACTCACTCTGACTAGCAACGACGGAAATAATGGCAGCGGTATAGTGGAGATGCGCTTTTCTAGCAACGGAAGTGACTGGGAAAGCTGGGAGCCATCAGCGTTAACAAAGGACTGGAGCCTTGTAACGGGTGATGGCGAGAAAACGGTATATGTACAATTTAAAGACAAGGTTGGCAATGTGAGTGGAATAATCAATGACGTTATTAAACTAGATCAGACGATTCCTACAGGAACAATCGTCATAAACAGTGGTGCAACCACGACAAGCGACAAGTTAGTGACATTAACGTTGACTTCTTCAGATGGCGCAGGTAGCGGCGTTACAGAAATGCGTTTTTCCGAAGATAATCTAACGTGGTTGAATTGGGATAACGTATTGTCTACGAAAAATTGGAGTTTTACGGGTGGCTTGGGATTAAAGAATCTTTACGTCCAATTCCGAGATGCTGCGGGTAATGATAGTGCGGCAAACATGGCTTCAATTACCTACCAAGAAAGCTCTGGTTCTAGTGGCGACGCTTCTGGAAGTACGGGAAGCACTTCTAGTCCTGATGTTGTCATTAGTATGGGGAATAAGTCAGAGAATGCAGCTAAAGTTGATATTAGAATGGTAGAAGGAAAAAAGGTAACAACGGTTTTCTTGGAAGAAGCTCAACTTAAAGGGATGCTGAATGAATCGGGTAACAAACCGGTTATTACCATTACGGTTCGTAACAATTCCGATACCGTCAATTGGGAGATGGACGCTGCACTCCTGCAAAGCTTAGAGAACAGCAATGCAATCATTCAAGTGTATACAGAAAACGCTGTATATACTCTTCCTTTAGTTCAAGTTAGTGTTAATCAATGGCGTAATCAATTAGGAGCCGATATCCCTTTGAAGGATATGAAGATCAAGGTAGAAATGATTAATCTTACTATTTCGGCATTTGAGAATTCGGCTGATGGACAGATTTCACTTGTCGTCCCGCCGGTAAGCTTTTCTATAAAAGGGCTGCATGGGAACAAGGAAATAGAATTAAATCAATTCGATAGTTTTGTAGAAAGGCGCTTTGTAATACCCGCAGGGATAGATCCTAAACGTATTACGACGGGAGTAAAGCTTATGTCAGATGGTACGATTATTCATATCCCGACGAAGGTAGTACATGAAGGAGGGCAAGATTACGCTATCCTTAATAGTATGACCAATAGCATTTATGGACTTATTTTTAATAAAAAGACCTTTAATGATGTATCCAAACATTGGGCTCAAGAAAGTATCAATGACTTAGCATCAAGACTCATCATTAATGGAGCAGACGAGCAGTTGTTTTTACCGGATAGCGAAATTACGCGCGCAGAGTTTATGGCTATTATTATCAGAGCATTAGGCTTAAGCTCAGCTAACAAGACGTTTCATTTCAAGGATATAGAGGAGAAAGCATGGTATCATCAAGCAGCTCAGATCGGATATTCTTATGGGCTGGTCGATGGATATAGCGATGGTTCCTTCAAACCTAATGAGAAGATTACTAGACAGGAAGCGATGGTTATTCTATCTAGGGCAATGAAGCTTGTGGAGCTGAATAAGGAGATAGACGATACGAAGCAGCAAGAACTAATCAACAATTTCGCAGATAGCGAACAATTGGCCTCTTGGGCTTGTCAAGCTGCAGCGTTAACCATTGAAATCGGCGTTATCGGCGGTTACAAAGGCGAACTACGTCCTCTGCAAAATATTACGAGAGCAGAAACCGCAGCAATCATTCAGCGATTTCTTCAAAAAGCGGAATTCATTTAATAAATAGGTATTATAAAACGAGGGTGCTCCCGAAATCAGATTGTAGGCAGCCCCCTCGTAAATCATAGGCCTCACCAAATAATCTCATCAACACACTACAGAGAATTGTGGTTTTGCACAGCCACGGTTCGCCTCCACCATGAAAACCCCGACCGGGAGAGGTCGGGGTTTTCTGTATTTTGCTCTATAAATATTGTTCAGTCCCAGAGATGCAGTGATAACTGTGATTTTTATAGGATTGACGGATTATCTCGCCTTCATTCTACAGACGAAGGGTGTACAAAGTCATCTTCAAGTATAGTTGTGAAAGTATGTATATCATCATGAATAATCCCTTGTTTTACAAATCTTTAACATCATCACACTAACAATTCATTGATAGTTGGGTTATATAGTTATATACTAATTTCAGATGAATAAGGTTCGGACAAGTGAAGCTTGGGTGGAGATGATGAGAAAACCCTAAATTCGCAGTCAATAGGATAGATATTCTAATTTGGGCTGTGAATTTAGGCTTTTTGTCGTCTCCTTTTATCATCTTAGAAAAAACTTGGAGGTAGAATTATGTTGAAAAAAAGTTTCAGTAAAGGATTATTTTTACTCATTACAATTATGCTAATTATGTCAGGGTGCGGATCAGCAAACAACAACACAACAGACAGCGCTGCTAGTGGTAATGCTAAGCAGGATGCTAAGGAAACAGTAAAGCCAGATGAAGAAGTTGCTTTAACGTTTGCGGCATTTGGTAGTGATGAGGAGTTGGCGATCTATCAAAAGGCGATTGACTCATTTGAAAGTTTAAATCCAAGTATCAATGTTGAGCTAAAGTCTTTCCCTCGTGCAGAGTATAACCAAAAAATGCTGACTGAGCTAGCAGGTAATAATGCAGCTGATGTGTTCTATATAAAACCTGAGACGTTGGCTAAAATGCGAGATAGTAATTCTCTAATGGACTTGTCAGCTTATTTAGCTAGTACAGAAAGCTATGTAAAGGAAACAGAATTTCCAGAAGGCTTCTGGGGTGGTGCTAAGGTTAATGAAAAAATTTACGGCGTAGCCGTGGATGTTAATCCAATGGTGCTTTACTATAATACTGCTATTTTTAAGGAGCTAGGCTTAAAGTCTCCACAGGAATACTACGATGAAGGTAACTGGAGCTGGGATACGTTTAAAGAGCTAAATAAGAAAGTAGTGGAATCAGGCAAGAAGGGTTATACACTTGATACATACTGGGCAACGGTTCATAGCTGGATCTTCTCTAACGGTGGTCGTGTGTTTGATGATAACGGTGATTATGTGCTGGATACGAATAATGAAGCTCAGGAAGCACTTACTTTCCTTGAGAGCTTAATTAAGGACAAAGCCGCAATCTTTACAGGTACATTGACTGAGGGTATATCTACTGAATCATTGATGATGTCTAATCAGCTTGCATTTAATGCCATTGGACGTTGGGTAACACCAACCTTTATCAAAAATAACTTTACTACTTTCGACTATATTCCATTCCCTACGAAAACAGGTGAAGAGCTTAAAGAAGTTGCAACAACGATTGCATTTCTAGGGGTTAATGCTAAAACTAAGCATGCTAATGAAGCGATGAAATTTCTATCGTACTATGTTTCTACTGAAAGTCAAAAAATTCGTCTAGCAGGTGGCAATGCCGTGCCTTCAGTAAATGGAGCAGAGTCTCTAATAGAAGAAGCTAAGGTGCCTGCTCATGCAAGCTATCTACTTGATATGCGTACAATTTCATTTGCACCGAGTGGACCGCAAATGAACGAATACAATTATTCTGGTCTAGATGCAGAAATGAAAGCAGCATACGAACTGCTATTTACAGGGAAGAAAAATGTATCTGAAACAATAGAAGTTATTACTGGAAAAGTAAATGAAATGATGAAATAGATGGTTGGGAAGGGGCTTGTCCCCTTCCTGCTTTCTCGCTGATTACAAGGGGGAGATCACTTGCATTTTCGTAATAGAAAAATGTGGGGCTATCTATTCATACTCCCTCAGGTTATTGGATTGATTGTATTTCATATCATTCCCTTAATTTGGGCTGGATATATTAGCTTCACAGATTTTGATGGCTTTGGACGTAATAACTTTATCGCTTTTGACAACTACTACAGTCTATTTAAGGATGATGAGCTGTGGGGTTCCTTGCGTAACACGGCTTATTACGCCCTACTAACCGTAGGGATCGGTGTAACAACAGCCTTACTTGTTGCGCTTGCCCTTAATGTCATGAAGGGTAAGACCTTCTATCGAGTGTTCTATTTTATGCCTGTTATTACAAGCACAATTTCGATGGGTGTTATTTGGGTGTGGATGCTGAACGGGGAACTTGGCATTATCAATTATGCATTATCTGCTATTGGCATTGAAGGTCCAAGCTGGTTAATTGATGAGCGCTGGGTCATTCCCTCCATCGCATTAGTCGGTATTTGGGCTACGCTGGGCAAGGATATGATCATTTTTTTAGCAGGCTTACAGGGAATATCTAAGAGCTACTACGAAGCAGCCGAAATTGATGGAGCATCGGGATTTAAGCAGTTTTGGCATGTTACATTACCGCTATTATCGCCTACGACGCTATTTGTCACGATTTTAGCGCTTATTAATGCTATTCAGGTATTCGATCAGCCCTATGTTATGACGGGTGGCGGTCCTGGTAAGAGCAGCTATACTCTCGTTTATCTCATCTATAATCAAGCGTTTGTTGAATTTAATATGGGACGAGCTTCAGCAGTTGCGATGATTCTGTTTGCTGTTATATTAATCATTACACTAATTCAATTTATTGCTTCAAAAAGGTGGGTGCATTATGAATCTTAATCGAAATGAGCTGAATATCTCAGCTGCTCCTAGCCAAAAGCATTGGCTTATTCGAAACTTGCCCACTCTATTCTTGCATGTTGTTATGGCAATAGGTGCGTTGCTTATGATCTTTCCATTTATATGGACCTTAAGTAATTCATTTAAATCGATGGCAGAGATGTTTGCATATCCGCCAGTACTATTACCAGAGAAGCTGCTATTCAAAAATTATTTGGATTCCTTGACCTCTATGCCTTTTGACTTAGCCTATTGGAATAGTACCTACATTACCATTGCAATAGTAGTTATTCAGCTTTTGACATGTACATTGGCAGCTTACGCCTTTGCTAGAATCCAGTTTCGAGGACGCGAGTTTATCTTTATAGTCATTTTAGCGATGTTGATGGTGCCGCATCAGGTTACAATGATTCCGACTTATCTCATAGTTAGTAAGCTAGGATGGCTCGATACACATTGGGCGTTGATCATACCTAACTCCATTTTCTGGGCATTTGGAGTATTTATGATGCGTCAGTTTATGATGGGAATTCCTGCAGAGCTGGAGGAAGCAGCTATGGTAGACGGTGCCTCTCCACCGCGAATTTACGCTCAAATCATGATGCCGCTTGTAAAACCTGCATTAGCTGCGTTAACTATTTTCTCCTTTCTAAGCAATTGGAATGCGTTTCTTTATCCGCTACTCTATCTTAGTGATCGTAAACTGTTCACTGTGCCGCTACTGCTTAATGCGTTTAAAGGGCAATATAGCACAAACTGGTCGCTTGTTATGGCAGGTACGATGATTTCAGTTATTCCTGTTTTGATTGTCTATCTGATTGCTCAAAAGCACATTATTGAGGGAATTGCCATGACAGGCATTAAAGCGTAAGAAAGATTAATCATTAGTTTACGATTGGGAAATTCCATAATGAGAGGAAGTATAGCATGAGTAAACAACATCTTGATTACCCTCTAATTGCTGCGGTTACACGCCCAGAGCAGATGGAAGCAGCACTTAACAGTAAGGTGGAGCGTATCAATTTAATGACAGGAGATATTTCGCAATTAGCATATATCGTTGAACGTGTGCATGCAGTGGATAAGAAGCTCTATGTTCATATTGAAATGGTAAATGGAATTAGTAAGGACAGTAGTGGGGTTCAATACTTAGCCAAAGCCTTTAAGATTGATGGCATTGTCTCTACGAAAAGTAATGCCATAGCATCGGCTAAGCAAGCTGGTATTGGGACTACGCAACGAATATTTGCCATCGATACGGCTGCAATTGAAACGGCGCATAAAATGTTCCATAGTTCTAAGCCTGATGAGGTTGAGCTTATGCCCGGTCTTATGCCAAGAATTATTACAGAGATTCGATCCCAATGGGACAAGAAGCTTATCGTAGGAGGCTTAATTTCCAGTAGAGAAGAAATACAATTAGCGTTTGAGCATGGAGCAGATTATGTTTCATTAAGTAATCCAAGTTTTTGGTAAAGGAATCAACTGAATAGAAGGCAAGAGCAGGTGGAGATGATGAGAAAACCTAGCTGAAAAAACAAGACGTTTTTTTAGGCTACCTTTTTTCAGCATCTCCTTTTCTATGATACTTTTTAGGAGGGATATCATGTCTGATGGATCAATGGAAAAAGGAACAATGAGTAGGAGACAAATGCTTAAAGTTATGGGGGCTTCGATGATTTCGATAGCAGCAGGCTCTACTCTCATTAGTAATGCTTATTCAACAGCATCAGCAGCGGAAGTGGTGGAACAAACAGAGTCAGCAGCGGAAGCGTTGGAACAAAAAAAGCCAACTGCGCCCCCTATGAGAGCTACCTCCTTCTATAATGTGAAGGATTATGGGGCAGTTGGCAATGGTATTGATAACGATACTGATGCAATCCAAACTGCTCTTACACTCGCTGCAGGAGAGACGGGTGAGGCTTCCATGGTGTTTATTCCAAAGGGAACCTATCGAGTTACAGATACACTACGAATCTATTCAAGAACACACTTGAAGCTAGATCAAGGTACTACAATGGTACGTAGTCATGATCGTTCCTTCCTAATTAATGGTGACTGGTATGCCAATTATACAGGCTATGATGGACAAGGCCATTTTATCGTTGAGGGGGGCGTATGGGACGGGAACATTAACCAATATCCAGATATGTTCAACTGGTTTGGACTTGCAAGAGCTCGTAATGTTGTATTTAGAGATGTAGAAGTAAGAGATGTGGTCTCTGCGCATGCCATAGATATGAATGCTTGTGAGGACATCTTGATTGAAAATTGCCGCTTTCTAGGATATCGCGATGGAACAATCGATCAATCAAGAAACTATGCCGAAGCTATTCAAATTGCTAACCATACAGAGACAGGCTTTAACGATATGGGATCCTTTGATGGTACGCCTTCTCGTAATGTAAGGATCATGAACTGCTATTTTGGAGCGAGCGGTACAGCAGGTACAGGACCATGGGCAGCAGGAGTAGGCAATCATTATGCCGTTCATAATCTATACAATTCGAATATTGTGATAGAAGGGAACACCTTTGATGGTATGACCTTTGCTGGGGTTCGCAGCTTTAAATTTGCCGACCTTATTGTAGCGAATAATACATTTTTTAACTGTCATAAGGGGGTTATGCTATCTAACCCTGCAGCCAACACAGAATCAACCAAGGATGCCGCTGGGGTGCAATCAGGGCTTCCACAATCAAGTCATAATGTGATCATACACGGTAATGTGTTCAAGGGAACGACGGGGGATAATATTTACTGCGTTGGTTGGCCGAAGAGCAATAGCGTGTATGCTAAGGTAGAGACTTTAAGTATTACAGATAATATCTTTGATACAATCTCTGCTAATAACTCATGCATTATGCTGAAATGGGTAAATAACGCACTGATCTTAAATAATCAGTTCCGTAATGTATATCGTGGAATCTATCTTGCCTATGGAACTGGAGTTACAATATCTGGAAATCATATGTCCAATATTAAGGTAGAAGGAATCTTTATCGAGGAGCCTGATACCGAGTATGCCGGCTTTGGTCATACCGCAAATGTTAGAATTACAGACAATACTCTTAAGCAATGCGGGAGATCGGCTATCAACTTAAGAGCAGTGAAGCATTTTCAGGTTAATGACAATATGATTGAAGCAGCAGGAATAGAAAGTGATAATTCAAGGCAGGGAATTGCTGTGAGTAGTGCTGCGAGTGAGGGAAGAATAGCTGGCAATGCAGTTATTGCTGCAGTGGTCGGTAATAAAAACCAATATGGTATTCAAGTTACGAGCACCTGCACCAATGTTCAGGTTGCAGACAATAGACTTGAGGGTAAGAGTGGACGAGTAAATATCGAGGGAAGTACTAATTTTGAAGGAATTTACATGCATAGTCCAAATGGTAACAGATATCGAGTAACGGTAAGCGATAGCGGTACTCCAGTTTACACAGAAGGCTAAATGAAATATTTACTAGTATATAACCTATAGGAGTTGATTTTATGTCAAATGACACCATTTGTATATCAGATTTAATATTACTTTCCGAGAATCTCGAAACGAAAATAGAAGCACTTAAAGAAATTGAAGTGAACTATGTAGAGTTGCTAGTTGACGGTAAAGCTTGGGACGATACGATACAGAGTTATGCTAAGTATACACCTTATTTACGCCAATCTGGAATGAAATTCAGTGTTCATCCACCAGCTTGGGATACGAATTTATCAAGTGAGAATAAAAGTATTCGTGAAGCAACCTATGTGGAATATTGCAGATCCATTGAGTTCGCGTATGCGATTGGAGGAAAGCATGTTGTCATTCATCCTGGTTTCTGTTATTCACCAGGCTTTGATAAGGAGCTTGCAAAGCAGCGAGCATATGAGCTTGTCTCATTATTATGTAAGACAGCGGAACCACTTGGCATAAGATTAGCGATTGAGAATGTTGGATATAATGGCAGCTCATTATTTACACAGAAGGAATATGTACAATTTGTTGCAGATTTGGATGTAAATGCAGCATATTTGATTGATACGGGTCATGCTCATCTGAATGGCTGGGATATCCCTGAGCTAATTAGAGCGACAAAAAATCGTCTTTGCTCAATTCATTTACACGATAATTTTGCAGATGGTGATCGTCATTTACCAATTGGCAGCGGCAATATTGATTGGGAGCCTATCTTTGCAGAGCTACGTGAAGTGAACGGTTGTCTACCCATTCTTGAATATGCCCCAGGAACAAGTCTTGAGCAGCTGAAGCAGTCGATGAACCTTGTAAAGAATAAATTAAATGCTGGGATTATTTCTTGATGAGTAGTATTAAATTAATTGTGAGTGATCTTGATGGTACACTGTTGTCTGAGAGGAATGAACTAGAGCAGGAGGTACTCGATACTATTGAAAGGTTTCGAGCCTCAGGTGGTCAATTTACAATTGCGACAGGAAGACCATTAATTACAGCCTTACCGATACTTCAAATGCTGAATATCGAGCTTCCCGTTATTCTTTGTAATGGAGCGGTCATTGCCAAGGATGGTCATATTGTGGAACAGCATTGTTTTTCTTTAGCAAAGCTTAGCAATTTGCTTATTGAGGCATATAACCAAGGGCTGACTACACTTCTCTTCTGCCATTCTAATGTATTTATATTTGAACATACAGCTGATGCAAAAGTTTACGAGCAAAAGGAAAAGATATCTTGTACCGTAATCTCCTTAGAGGGGATGGAATGGGTAGAGAAGCAAGCAGAGAAGGTTATTCTAATTGGTGATATCGGGCGATCATTATTTCTATGGATGAAGTATCAGAGTACATTAGGTGATCATTTTGGAGCTTTTCAATCGGAATATAACTATCTTGAAATTGTAGATAAATCCTGCAGTAAAGGAAGCGCGGTTGCTACTGTAGCAGAGTTGCTTGGCGTTAGCCGAGAGCACATCATGACGATTGGTAATGAAATGAATGACTTACCAATGTATTCAGCATCGGCTGTTGGGGTTGCTGTTGCCAATGGACGAGAGGGATTGAAGGAAGTTGCTGATTATATCTGTCAAAAAGCTTATGGTCAAGGAGTTGTGGAGGCGATAGAGCGGTTTGCTCTGGAACCTGTATTGCAGAGGGGAGATGAGTAAGGCATGATCGGTGGTTTAGGTACGACAGGTATACTATTACTGGTACTGGTTGGATTGCTACTATTTGGACCAAAGAAGCTTCCAGAGCTAGGGAGAGCGTTTGGTAGAACGATTAGTGAGTTTCGTTCTGGAACGAAGGTGTTGATTGAAGAGGAAGAAGCAGATAGTAACACGAAGAATGGAACTAAAATGGCGCAATCAGAGTGAGGTTTTGGAGTAACATTAACTTCGTTAGAATAGAATAATCAACGATAACGAGGCTGTCTCTCAAGTGATTGAATCACTTTTGAAACAGCCTCGTTTTCATACCTATTAGTGAGGGAACTCTTTCGACAAGATAATAGGGTACCCGGTTTATTTCTCCGAAAGCACTTCAAAATCAACTTTGCATGTTCTAATATGGATGATAACATTCTTTTCATGTTTAAAACAATGATAGCGTGCGAATACTGGCTTTGATAACAAGGAGGAATGGAGCATGCAATACGAAAATATTGAGATACCTAAAAACCACAGGCTACCTTATAAAATATTAATTCATGAAGTGAAAATCGTTCCCTATCATTGGCATGATTTTTTGGAAATTATTTTTGTCATTAAAGGCTCTGTCCAATTAGAAGTAGAGAAAAAGGACATCGTACTCGCTGAAGGGGATGTATTTCTCGTTAACAGTTGTTATCGGCACGCGATTAAGTCGCGCTCCCACAACAACATTATATATGCTCTTCAAATACGCGAGGACTTTTTAAGAAGCGAAATCGAACATTTTGATGCGCTGACTTTTGGCTTGTTTCATTACACTTCGGCCAATGATATCGCTCTATTGAAAAAGTATTTATCCGAACTGGCCCTGTTGGATATTAAAAAGAAGGAAAACATAAACATCCTTCGGAAGGTAAAGGTTTTAGAAATATTAAATTTGGTTCAACATCGGTTTTCTATAGACAAAGATGAACAGGAAGGCTTGCTTTCTTCGAAAGAAAAAATATTGAGTATACTGCTCTTTATTAATAATAACATCGCCGAGCCGTTAACATTGGAAGGCATTGCTGACGAATTCAAGATGAGTCCAAGCTATATGTCGAAGTTTTTCAAGAAAAGTTTGGGAATAAATATTATGACGTATATCATGGAATATCGATTGCAGCTTGTTTGTTCCGATCTGGCTACAACGGATAAAAAAATTAGCGATATCCTTTTTGAAAGAGGATTTAGTTCCACGAGTTCGTTTAACGAACGGTTTAAAAAGCAATTTGGCATGACGCCCAACCAATATCGAAGCGTCAATAAACAAGGACAGTCCCTAAAAGAAGAAGATATTACAAATTCGTTATACAACTATATCAATTTGATGAAAGAGGACTCTTTGAATAACCTTTTTAGACCAGAGGCCATTATCGATCATCCTGGAGAAGACTCTGTTTATTCATTGAGCTATAACGAATTATATATTGATGCAGGGAAAAGCATCTCGTCCTATGATTCGGCGGTAACTCGAATGATTGGAGTAGGAAGAGCAAAGGAATTACTGGATGTAAGCATACAGGAACAGTTGATTCAGGCCAAAAAAGAAGTAGGTTTAAATCGGGTAAGATTTCATGGCATTTTTTCCGACGATTTAATGGTTTATCATGAGGAAGACGGAATCAAAACCATTCAGTTTAGATATATTGATAAAATCTTCGACTTTTTTGTGGAGCAGCAAATAATCCCTTTTATCGAGCTTGGTTTTATGCCCAATGACTTGGCTTCGGGGAACGAGACGATGTTTAGATGGAAGGCCAATACGACGCAGGCAAAAGATATAAAAGATTGGATTGAGCTAATAGAACGGTTCATTCGCCATTTGGTTAATCGATATGGAAGACAAGTGGTGAAAAGCTGGGATTTCGAAATATGGAATGAACCTGATTTGGAAGGATTTTATTGGCATGGGACACAAGAGCAGTATATGCAGTTTTTCCTGAAGACTTATCGGGCAATCAAAAAAATAGACAATGATTTTAAGGTAAGCGGCTTTAGCGGGACAAGCTGGTCCGTTCTGAATACCGATTGGACGAAAAAAGCTTTAACCTTTATTGAGGAGAACAACATCGTCTTGGACAGTTTTACTTATCACATCTACCCAGTCGTATGGAATTTGGAGGCCACATATTTCAACTTGTGGACGTCAGATCGAAAAGGGCTGTACTCTTACGCGGATTCTAATTATATTGTATCTACAGTAAAGACAATACATCAAATGATGAGCAATACGCCTAATGTGAAGCAGGGAAGAACGGTCATCACGGAATGGAACTCTTCTTCGGACGTCAGAGATTTGTTGCATGATACGGTCTTTATGGCTTCCTTCATCGTCAAAAATGTAATTAACTCGATGGAGTATGTTAACATCATGGGGTTTTGGACGTTATCCGACATACTGGACGAGCATATTCTGCCTGCGGAGATGTTCCACGGAGGGTTTGGTTTAATGACGGTTGAAGGCATTAAAAAACCAAGCTACTTTGCCATTGCTTTTTTGAATCAATTAGGGAACACACTTATATATCGAAATGAACATATGATTGTGACAAAAGATGATGATGATAACTATCAAATATTAATTCACAATTATCAAGAATATGACGAGCTATTCAAGAGCTTTAACACGTCCCATATTTCATTGAAGAGCAGATACGGTGTTTTTGCGGATGAGTCGGAAAAATATTTGAAGGTCGTTTTACAAAATATATATGGTTCTTATTTGATTACGAAAGAACAATTGAATCGTTCACACGGCTCTGCTTATGATCATTGGGTGAACTCGGGCGAAGGCATCTTAACTCCAGGGTATATCCTTTATTTGAAACAGGTAGCCACTCCTAAAATGAGTGTTCATAAAGAGAGGATACAAGGGGAATTTACATTTGATCTTAATCTTAAGCCCCATGAAATTATACTGATCAAAATGAATAAAGTCATATAGGGCAAATTCAAAAATACGCATGCTTAACTTCCTGATGCCAGGAGGGAAAGCCCGCGTATTTTTTTTGTCCCACAGAGGTATAAAAACAAGGAAGTATATACACAACAATACGTAAGTTTAATGATTTTCTAAACAATTGAAGACAATAAACAAGAAAGGTTTGAACCATAACTTGTTAGTGCTTTCGAACTGAAAATCATAAGATTGAAGTAGAAAATGAAAGGGGTTACAACATGATGAACTTCAAAAAGGTGAGTAGACGATTTGCGCTTGGCGGATTGGGTCAAAACTTGATTTATGCACTGATGTCGGCCGGTTTTCTTTTTTACTTCACGGAAGCTGCCGGGTTCTCCGCGGCTACAATCGGAACGCTTCTACTAGTCATTAGAATATATGGTTTAATTGTAGACCCTATTATTGCCGTCATCATCGAAAAAACGAACACCAGATGGGGGAAATACAGGCCTTATATTACGGTTATTCCTCCGATCATCAGTTTATTATTTGTCGCCTTATTTTGGAGTCCTCCACTTGATCATGGGATGCATTTGATCTATATCTACGCGGTCACCATTCTTTTTTGGACAGCCTATGCCTTTTTTGATATTTCATTCTGGTCCATGGTGCCTTCGATTACGAAAGAAGAGGACAAACGAATAAAGCTGCTGACCTTGTGCAAATTGGTCGTTATGTTTGCCGCATTTGGACTCGGGATCACTCAGATGCCTCTTGTCAAATGGTTGGGAAACAATGATTATTCCGAGGGCTTTTTCTTGTTAAGTATGATCCTTGCCGTCATTTTTACCATCTGTGGACTTCTTCTGGCACAATCATTAAATTTTATGAACAACAAGACGGAAGGCAAAGCTTCCACTATTGCCAAGACCAACCCAGTGAATGGCTTGCAAATGATTAAGGCTCTCCTGGCGAATAAACCGTTAATTATTATTATTCTGGCGAAGCTGGCTATTTATGTGCCGGTAACGTTTAAAGGAAGTATCTCCATTTACTTTTATAAATATAATTTAGGCAACGATATTCTATCGTCGTATGCTTCGATGGTCTCGTTACCCGTCACTCTTATATTAATTGCATTCACGCCCAAATTGATTAAGAAGTTTAGCGATAAAAAGGTGATGTTGGCCATTGTGCTCGTACATGCTGTCCTTTCCTTGATCTATATCGTGAATACGGAGACTTCCGTATTTTATATCGTTCTTGATGGAGTTTCCAATGCTGCAATGGGCGTCTATTCCTTGATTATTACGAACATGGTAGCTTCGACAGTTGAGTATGGAGACTGGAAAACGGGAGTCCGAATGGAGAGTATTATTTTTTCCGCGAATACGATTAGTTCAAAGCTCGCAACAGGTATTTCTGCGGCGATCGCGGGTTGGGTTCTATCGGGTATCGGCTATATGCCGGGTGTGACACAAAGTGCGGAAACCTTAAACGCTCTGCATCAAGTCATGGTGTGGGTACCTGTGATCGGATGTGCGTTAGGGGGAGTATTGCTTTTGAAATATAACTTAACTTCGCAACTGTACAGTGAAATCGTGACAGACATCGAGAAAAGAAATCAGGAGCGTGGGTGATGCAATGATCAATACGGATTTATTAAAAGAGAAGCCCTTCTATTTAACGGAGGAACAAAGAAGGAACGTCGCGGATAAAATAGAAAAAATGCCTCTAAATGAGAAAATCGGTCAGTTGTTTTTTTTAATGCATCATGAGCAAATGAGCAATGAGCATGTGCTGCGCATGGTTCAGCACATACAACCGGGCGGAGTCATGCTGCGTCCTGCAAGTGAAGCAACGGTGACGGGAATTATCGATTTAATAAAAGATACCAGTTTGACTGTTCCGTTCATTTCGGCAAATTTGGAACATGGCGTAAATGGAATCGTGAAAGACGGAGCAAGCTTTGGAAGCGCGATGCAATTATCCGCTGCGAACGATCGGGAATTAGTCCGTGAAGCAGCTAACTTTATAGGTGTTGAAAGTGGTTCCTTGGGTGTAAACATGACCTTTTCTCCGGTTGTGGATATCAACTATCATTGTTTAAACCCGATTACGGACACTCGTGCGTTCGGCGATGATGCGGAACATGTAACAGAGATGTCCAAAAGCTTTTGTGAGGGGCTAGTAGCTGCCAATGTCATGCCCGTTATTAAACATTTTCCCGGTGATGGTGTTGATGATCGGGATCATCACGTCCTCCCTTCGGTTAACAGCCTGCCGTTTTCGGAATGGGATGATAGCTACGGGGCCGTGTATAAGGGGTTAATCGAACATGATATTCCTTGTATTATGGCGGGGCATATTTTGCTTCCCTCTTACGAGAGAATGGTTCAACCGGATATAAAGGATAACGAAATTTTGCCCGCGACTTTATCCAAAAATCTATTAAACGGTTTATTGCGCGAGCACTTGGGGTTTAATGGACTAATCATAACCGATGCTACTGGTATGTGTGGTTTTAATAGTTTTGCCACTAGAAAAGAAAGCATGGTCAATGCTGTTAATGCAGGCTGCGATATGCTGCTGTTTACAAAAAGCTTGGAGGAAGATTATGCCGCAATCTATGAAGCGGTAAGTCTGGGCATCATCACAAAGGATAGATTGCATGAGGCACTGGTTCGCATATTAGGGATGAAAGAGTGGATGTTTGTCAAGGATAAAGAGCAAACGAACAACTTGTCTTTCGATGCATTAGCTGAAAGAGTGTTTGATCAATCGATTACGTTAGTCAAAAATAACGATAACCTCTTGCCTATCCGTCCAGAAAGCTATCGTAAAATTTTATTAATTCCACTCGGAAATGAAGAGCACAGCAAAACGGTTTTGGCCAAGGAGTTGGAAGCAAAAGGGTTCCATGTCACTTTATTGGATAACACTAAAATAGATATTGATCTTCTTATTGGCAAAGCAGCGGATTTGAAAGCCAAATATGATATGGTCATTTATTCGATTGATTATCGGGTGAAAAGTAATCAAACGTCTAATCGGATTGAATGGGGGATGCCGGCGGGTCAATTTATGCCTTGGTTTATAAAGGAAATTCCCGTTGTCATGATTTCTTTTGGCAATCCGTATCATTTGTATGATGCCCCCAGAATCCCCACCTATATTAATGCCTATAGTAATGTAGACAAAAACATAGAATGGGTTGTAAAGAAGCTGGTGGGAGAAAGCGAGTTTAAAGGTATCAGTCCTGTTGATGCATTCTGCGGGAGGTTTGACACCAGATGTTAAAAACAAAAGGCATTATATTTGATTTGGATGGCGTTATTACGGATACTGCTGAATATCATTATTTGGCGTGGAAGAGCTTGGGCGAAGAGCTTAGCATTGCGGTTACGCGCGAATGTAATGAAAGCTTAAAAGGAATATCCAGAATGGAAGCGTTGGAAAAGATATTGGAGATGGGGAACAGGGAGCACCTGTATTCCATGGAAGAGAAAATAGGGCTGGCGGAGAGAAAGAACAGCTTCTATTTGGAACGGATTGCTTCGATTTCCCATCAAGATATTCTGCCGGGCGTTATATCCCTTTTGCAAGAGATCAGACTGATCGGGCTAAAAATAGGCTTGGCTTCTGCCAGCCATAATGCGCCTTTTATATTGGATAAATTGGGGATTCGAAATTATTTTGATGTTATTGTTGATCCAGCCAGCCTTGCGAAAGGCAAGCCAGACCCGGAAATATTTTTGACCGCCGCTAAGCTGCTTCATATCTCACCTAAATCTTGTGTGGGTGTAGAGGATGCAGAAGCGGGTATTGAGGCTATCAATCGTGCCGGCATGTATTCCATCGGGGTTGGAGATTCGAACATTCTATCGCATGCGGATTATGTGGTAACAAGCTTATTGGAATTACAACTAGAAGACTTGGTATAGATTGGCTAGAAGTAGATGATTCCTTTTTTGTGGGAATCATCTTTTTTCGTTCCAGCGTGCTCAGAGACACGCATCATCTACCAGTGCTTCCGACATGCCGGTGATCAAATGTGTTATCACTCTACCTGTTAACTTACATAGCAAACATTCTTAAAAATCCTATGAACATGGGAGCACGACCGCCGAGCAGTTCGTTCGCGAGTTGAAAGACGTCCTGTTCGCGTACTTCATTCGCCGCTTTGCTGCGTATCATTTCGTCCAACTTATCGTTTAACATTGCTCGAATCGGAGCTGGCGCAAGACATTGCAGACCGAAGAATATTTCCGCTGCTTTACCTGTCCACTCCTCGCCTTGTTCCAAACTCACCTTTAATCGCTGCTGTCTAAGTGCTTTACCTTGCTCCAAATCGGCAATACTTGCAATCCCATCCACAGGAACGCCGATGCGCTCGAACTGTTCACTTGGAGCATTATGCTCCAGCATCAGCTTCGCCAAAAGCCGGATCATTCTGAGCTCCGCTTCCGGATCGTCGATCGCGTTTTCCTGCTTGGGGTCTTTCTCAAGGTCAAACAATAAATCACCGTACAGATAAGGATTGACGAAAGTATTACCCTTAATTTTCAAGACCGGACACCCATTACTAAAAGGAAATGGCTCCACTAATTCCATCCCTTTCAATTCTTGGACATCAAACATCCTATTCATATGTGCTGGCATCAAGGTGTACTCGTACAAGGGGCCGTTATTCACGTCCTTCGGTCCCCGCATGTAGACATATCGTCCATCCGTACAGTTGATATGACCGCCGTGCATACCGAACAACGCTCCTTCCCTGATGCAGGCGTCGCTTTCGATCACGGCATGCAGCGATTGACCTTGCATCGTATCCGGTACCGGAACATCGAAGAATTGAAGCAGCGTAGGAGCCAAGTCAATCGTCTGAACCAAAGCGTCACTACGTTTATTTTTAACCCCACTTCTCGGATCCCACAAAAAGAAGGGAATATTTACAATCTCATTGTAAAAAGGCTGGATATTTTTTCCCCACCATTGATGTTCGCCCAGCAGGAAACCATGATCGGTATTGACGATCAGCATCGTATCCTTCCATAGATCATAACGATCGAAAGTATCCAACACTTTTCCTAAATAAGCATCGCACATACTTACTAATGCCGCATATTCAAAGATCATATGTTGGATTTCTTCCGGCTTTTGCGTCACTTTCGCATAATCCGGCCAATCGTAATGCTTCCCATTGTACACATGCGGATACAAGTCCTTATATTTTTGTTGAGTGAAAAAAGGCTCATGAGGATCGAACGCTTCAATCTGCAAGAACCATCGATCCTGCTTGTGATTTCTCTCGATGAATTCGATTCCTCTCATTACCGTAACTGCGAGAGGCATGTCGTCCTCTTCCTTCAAAAATTGACGGTTTACCCAGTCTTGTTGCCATAGATTGCCCGGCTTCGGATTGCTTAGCGTTTCCGGAATAGGCGGCGCTTCCACCTGCCCTTTCCACGCATCGCCTTCTTGTCCTCTTGCAAACTCCCATGAGTTATATTTTGTATGGTAGGTGGCTCCGCCATCTTCGAAATAATGGTTATGATCCGTCGTAAGATGCGTGTATACCTTGTTCTTTTTCAACAATTCGATCGCCGAAACGTCATACGGTTCCAAAGGTCCCCAGCTTCGGTGTAAAAAATTGTATCGACCGGTATGCAGTTCTCTGCGTGCGGGCATGCAAGGCAAGCTGCCTGCGTAGCACTTATCGAACGTGACCGTTTTTTTCGATAGCCTCTCAAAGTTGGGAGCCTTGATCCAATCGCATCCGTAATTCGGAAGCATCCCTTTATTCAACGAATCGAACATAAGCATGACTGTTCGCATTTCTGACAACCGTCCTTTCACTAAACTGATCCATTATCTCAGCGGGCTCCTTTACCAACTACCTATTCTACAACAAACGTAGCGGTTGCCTCCTCGCTATCTCGATATCCGATCCGAACCGCTTTAGCCAAAATACGAGTAGTACCGGCGTTTACCTTTATCGGTCCGGTGTACAGCTTCCAACAGGGATTCGGGTCTTCATCGATCGTATAAGCGATGGAGGCCCCTTGCGTCGCTGAGTGAAGCATGATCGCGGTCGGCTCGTCAAAGGTTCCGTTATTAATGGCATCCTTGCCCGGCATCCGACTGTTGATCGGGATAATAAGCGGTTTGGCGGTTTGCGGCTGAACCCCGTCTGGCCACATGCGGGCAACCATCTGCTCTTCGGGAATATCTCCCCAACTATCGTATTGGTCGCACCAATCGTCGAGTAGCTTTCGCAGTCGAAGCAACGGCTCTCGGTAAGCCGGATCGTCAGCCAAATTGTGCAATTCGTAAGGATCGTTCAAACAATCGTACAATTCTTCCGGAGGACGACAGTTTTGCAGGAGCAGCCGTTGATCGCCGGTGAGTTCGTCTGCCAAATTCAGCCTCCAAAGCTCCTGCCACATCGGGTGATCATGGCTGAAAGGGATCCACTGCAGATAAGGCTGCAGCGGATAATCGTTGCGAATGTATTTAAAGCTCCTATCGCGGACCGCGCGTACCTTGTCGTAGGCTTCGTCGTAACGGTCGCGGGTTGCGAAAATGCAGACTCTCGGTTCGGCCTGTTTCCCCATGAACGGTCGGCCTTGCATATATCTTGGGACGGATAGTCCTGCCAATGAAAGCACCGTCGGACCCAGATCAATCATGCTGACCATTTGTTCGCTAATTTGTCCTTTACTCACATGGCCTGGCCATCGTACGATGAGCGGAACGCGAATTCCAGCATCATACGTCCAGCGCTTAGCACGCGGCAATCCTTCGCCGTGATCGCTCCATAACATGACGAGCGTATTGTCCGCCAAACCATCCTCTTCAAGTTGCTTAAGGAGTCGGCCGACGTACTCGTCCGCGTTTGCCACAAGGTCATAATGTTTGGCAAGCGCCAGACGCGATTTGGGTGTATCGGGAATATACGGAGGAATGATAACCTGGTCCGGATCGGTAAGGAGCGGCTTCTCGCCATGAATTTTCCGGATTGCTTCCGTTATTTCCTCCCTCCAAATACCGCTTTCATGGGTAAACATATAGTTGAATACAGCGAAAAAAGGCTGTCCGGGTTCTCGTTTCCGCCAATGTGCATCCATTCCGTTTTCGTCCCACGCCGTTAAAGGTGCCTCGAACTGGTAATCCGTCTTCCAGTTATTCGTGCAATAATAGCCGTTCGCGCGCATTATTTCGGGAATCGTCCTGACATGAGCGGGAGGAACCGCATAATAGGGCGTTGGCAGCTCCGGCGTCAATGGGTTCGTATGTGCGGTACGCATGTGATGTGTACCGATCGAAGTCGGGTACATCCCCGTAATGACTGCCGATCGGCTGGGGGCGCACACGCCTGCTACGGAAAACGCATTTCGGTACAACATGCCTTCACCGGCCAGCTTGTCGATGTGGGGCGTACGTGCCAAGGCATCTCCATAGCAGCCCATTCTCGGGCTCGTATCTTCTAGTGTAATCCATAAAATATTCGGTCTTGCTGTTGTATGGCTCAATATAAGACACTCCCGTTTGATTCTTCGATTTCAGATCTTTCTCTACTTTCCGCCACCTTCACTCACTAGCAGCATCGATAGCAATTCCTCGATTTGGCTGATATGATAATCCGCCATGCCGTATACACAGGCTTTGCCGATGGCAGCGACCCACATTCCGCCTCTGATTGCCGCTTCCACCCCGGCTTCCGCATCCTCCACGACCAAGCAACGATACGGGCGCACCCCCAATTTGCTTGCCGCCAGCAAAAATACTTCAGGATCCGGTTTGCTGCTACGAATTTCATTACCATCGGCTATGGCATCGAACTTGTGCGTAAGTCCGAGCCGCTCCAAAATGTACGGGGCATTTTTGCTTGAGGAACCGATCGCTAGTTTGATTTGCTTTGCCCGTAAGCGGTCCAGCGTCTCCACAACTCCGGAAGGCAAGTCTTCGGCAGATAAAGACTGCAGCATCTCCTTGTAATACCCGTTTTTTTGTTCGGCCAAACGCATTTTCTCCTGTGGTGAATACACGCGGGCTGCCTTCTCCAAAATGATGTTCAAGCAAGCCATACGGCTTACGCCCCGCAGCCTGTTGTTTATCGTCTCGTCGAACGGAATGCACTCCTCGTCGCACATCCGTTTCCATGCCAAATAGTGATGATGGTCGGTGTTTACGAGCACGCCGTCCAAATCGAAAATAACCGCTTCTACGTTCATAGTTACACCGCCTGATCGTTCTTACAGCTTCGCTTCCCAGCTGCCGCAGAATGGGTCAACAGGATTTATTCCCTTGAAATCGGATCTGCCGAGAAGTTTGTCGACAACCGCGTCAATGATCGTTTCACTGCCCGAATACGCGTTAATGTACGTTTGGACTCGCGGAACATCCTGCAAATGATAAGGGCTAGCGACAGAGACGAACACGGTCGGGAGCTCTCGGACAAACCAAGGGACATCCGCAGCGAGCAGCGGCTCCCAGTCGATGCGTACCGTAGTCCGGTTGCTTGCCGTTTCGATATTGGCTACATACAGAGCCAAATCGTATTGTTCACTCAGCTCCTTTACCCCGCTGAACATCGATCGGAAGTCCACATTTTTTTTGTCGAAAACGGTGACGTCGAAGCCTTCCGCTTTTAATTTGTCTACCACATAGGGAGAAATCTGGATACTTCGATGGCCTCCGCCGTCCCCAAGTACATATAACAAAATGCGCTTGTGCGTATCGACGGCTATCGGCAGCAGCTGCTGCGTATCCTTGACTAGCGTAACCGCTTGATCCGCGCACTCCTTCGCCCAACCTTTATGCTCTTCGCATTTCAGAATCGCCAGTTCTTCCGAACCCGGAACAAGCATTCCTTCCCGCTGCTGTTTATGCAAACCGAGAGAAGTTTTGAGCGCCAAAATCCGCATGACCGCTTCATCCACTCTTTCCATCGTCAAAATGCCGCTTTCGATACCTTTCATCATATAGCCGAAATCTTCCTGTATATTCTTGTTGAACAGAAACATGTCACAGCCGGCGGCGATCGATTTTGGCACGGCGATTTCCCGCTTCTCCGCCATCATAAAGCCGGCCATCGGCGTAGCGTCCGTGACTACGAGGCCGTTAAAACCGAGCTGCCGCCGAAGCAGCGTTCCGATCAGTTCGGGCGCCAGCGTGGCAGGCATAAGTTCCTCGTCGGCGATGCCGGGCACGAGTTTCCGCGAATAAGCAGGGAGCATAATATGGCCGACCATGACAGTCTGGGCTCCCGCTTCGATCAGCTCCCGGTACACCATACCGAACGTCGCTTCCCAATCATCCACGGAAAGCGAATTGACAGTCGTCAACAAATGCTGATCGCGCTCGTCCACACCATCGCCCGGAAAATGCTTGACCGATACGGCAAGTCCGCTTTTTTGAATGCCTTCGGTGTACGCTTTGGCCATCCTTGCCACTCTAGCCGGATCGGAACCGAACGATCGAACATTGGTGATCGGATTGCGGAAATTGAAATCGATGTCGACAACCGGCGCAAACGACCAATTGCAGCCGACGGCTCGCCCTTCTCTGCCTGCTACAAGACCCAATTTGTACGCCATTTCTTCATTATCCGTCGCTGCAACCTGAAGCTGTTTGCCGAAATAGGTGCCGTCAGCAGTAATTCCGTTGCCCCCCGATTCGAGATTGGCGGAAATGAGCAACGGTACCTTGGAATGCCCTTGCAAAAAACGGTGCACGTCCTGCATGTTCTTACCCGGACCCGGCCGGAACAACATACCTCCCGGCTTTACAGTCTCGATTAACATTTTCAACTGCTGTTGATCATCCGTCATCCCGATCGTACAAAACAGCTGCCCGATTTTCTCTCTCACGTCCATCGCGGCCAACGTTTCATGGACCCACTGAATATCCGCTTCCTGCAAATTAAACGGTTTAGCCGTCAAGTCAACCATGATTGTTCCCCCTTATTCCAAGCACCTGTTTTGTAGAGCTTCCCGTTTTTGCTTCGTTAAGCCGAATTCTTCGGCAAAGTAAGTGTCAACATTGCCATACGTCTTTTTGATCGATCCGAAAACGGCTTCCATAAATTCTTCTTTTACTCCCAATATGTGTTCGATATTTTGCAATTCCTCTTCATTCACATGTTCGGCAAGCTGGGTCAGCAGTTTCCCGTTGAATGCTTTCATCGTTTCGTTGGTCAACAGATAGTCTTCCATTACCGTTTCTTTCGGAACGCCGAGCGCCAGCAAGATCAAGGCAGCCCCGACTCCCGTACGGTCCTTGCCCGCCGTGCAATGATGCAGAAGCCCCAGGTTGTCCGAATGCTGGATGATTTCCATTAACCGTTTATATGATAAATTGTCGATCGGAAGCTTCGTATACAATTCCATCATCATCGTATCTGCACGAAATTGTTTGAAAAAGCCGCTTTTGACCATATCTACGATAATATGAGTTTTTCGATCGGCGTTCTCCGCATTTCCCGGCATGTTGATTTGAGATGCTTGATCAGACTGAATAGCTGAAATACGAATGTTTTTGGCCCCGGCAAAAAACGGATCCGGTTTTTTTTGCGCTTCAATGTCATCGCGGTAGTCAAATATCGTTTTGATATTCAAGGCTTGAAAAGCCGCTAAATCTTGCTCAGACAAACCGGTCAATTCATCAGAACGAAAAAAGAAACCATATTTGACTTTCCGGCCATCGGCAGTTAGATAGCCTCCCATATCGCGGAAATTATGTGTTCCTTCAAAAGGAATGACTCGTTGCATACCCGACACCTCATTATAATTTTTTTGGATAATTGAATGCCGGAGATTCGGCTTCAAGTCTAAGAAACAGCCCTTCAGCCAATCTCCGGCTTGGAAATATTCATGATGCTTCGCCCGACCGTTATTTCTGGGTTTTCGCCCATTCGTCAAGCTGCTTCTGTTTTTCGCTTATGACCTTATCGGCGCCCGCGGACTTCAATTTGGCGATAAACTTTGGCAAGTTTTCCACTGGATCGAGTGTTCCCGTTTCCAAGCCCACAATGTATTCTGTTAAAACGTTATTGACCGCGGCCATTTCCGTTTTCACCTTTTCCACGTTGAAGATAAAGCCAAGCGCTTTCGATTTCTTTGCACCCTTGTTGAATTGGTCTATTTTATTCCAATTGTCCGGATCATCCATCGGCCACGTGTAGGACAGAAATTGATTGCCAAACATATAAGGCGTGTTGAAGTTATAGCCGTTATTCGTGATATCGACGCCTTCCGGATAATCGATGACATTCTCGGACTTCTTCACGTAATGCTTTCCTTCAATTCCCCAAGCAAGCAGATTATACAGTTGTTTATCCGAATAGAGCAGGTCAAGAACCATCATTGCTCTGTCCGGGTCATTCGAATTTTTCGGAATCGACCACATCATACCCGTGATCGAATCGGTGGTTGCATACGCAGGCGTCATCCGTACCACCGTCATCTCTTTGCCGCTTTTCCTGGATGCTTCTATTTCGGTACCGGGCTTCAAATTCGAAAAATAGGCAAACGCCTTTCCAGCTTTTACGAGCTCCCTGCCGTCTTGTTTGCTTGTGGCAGCATCCTTCAACAAATAACCGGCTTGATACCATTTTCTGAGCACATTCAATTGGTCCGCATATTGCGGGGTTTCATACCAGTTGACCACCTTCATGTTATTGTCGTAGTCCGGTAATACGCCGACGCCGCCGCTCAAACCGTCATAAGGGACATATCCTGCGTAAAACGGACCGGTTCCGGGGTTTTTGGCAACAAGCGGCACCATATCCGGTTCGTTGTCTTTGATCGTCTGGAAGACGGCGTCCAAGTCGTTGATCGTTTTGATTTTGCTCAAATCGATTTTGTATTTGTCGACGAGATCTTTGCGCATCAGGATGCCATAGTCGGATGCCATGTCTTTTACGGCCGGTATCGCATAGCTCTTGCCGTTTATTTTGGCGGCCGACAGCTGATAAGGATCAAGCGCTTTTTTAATGCCGGACCCGTATTTTTCAACCAGATCATCCAGCTCAACCAATTGCCCTTTTGCCACTTGCGTGCTGTAATTGAACCCGGTTGAGGTGAACATCAGATCGACTTTCTCGTTGCCTGCGAGCATCAGGTTCGTTTGCTGCTGCCATGCGCTCATACTGATTGGGGTTAATTTGACGGTCGCGTTGATTTTCTCTTTCAGAATTTTGTTCATCTCGTCCTGTACGGCTTCCAGGTCCTTTTGGTCGTTGCCAAAGAAAGCCATCGTCACTTCAAAAGGCGCCAAGTCTTTACCGCTCTTTGTCACGGACGGATCCGCCGAATCAGTCTTTCCTCCCTCGTTTTTTGCACCGCAGCCCGCCAGCAGCATGCTCGAAGCAAGAACGATCGCCAGCACTGACTTCATAATGTTTCTTTTCCTGTTCATACTTGAAGTCCTCCTCTATGAATCTCGTTTATGCTAACCAGTGGAATACTGGATGAAGCCTTATCCTTTTACCGCCCCGACCGTAATTCCTTTCACGAAATACTTTTGAAAGAAAGGATACGCAATCAGAATCGGGATGATCCCGACAACAGCCATCGCCATGCGCACCGTTTCCGTAGGAATATTTGCGGCTGAATCACTCTGATTCCCTGCGAAATTGCTGCTGGTCAAAAATTGAATGTCGAGCAAAATCCGGTTTAACAAGTTTTGCAGACTAAACAGCTTGCTATCTGTAACATAGATCATGCCGTTAAACCAATCGTTCCAATAGTGGATCGTTTGGAATAACCCGACGGTGGCGAGTATCGGAAGCGAGAGCGGCAGCACAATCTGAATGAAAGTTCTGAATTCGCCCGCTCCGTCCATTTTGGACGCTTCGATGACGGGGGCCGGTATCGAAGTCACAAAAAATGTTCGCATCAGCATGACATAAAAGGCGTTTGTCAACAGTCCGGGCACGATGAGCGCGAGCAACGTGTTTTTCAAATCGAACAATTGGGTGTACACCAAATACGTGGGTACGAGCCCGCCGTTAATCAGCATCGTGAAGAAGACGAAAAATGACCAAAACTTATTCATGGGCATATCCTTGCGCGATAACGGGTAGGCGAGCAGTGAGGTGATGATCAGGCTGACAACCGTCCCGATTACCGTGATGACGATCGTAATTCCGTAAGCGCGAAGCATTCTCTCGGCGTCGTGCCACAAATACCGGTAAGCGGACAAGCTGTACGCCTCCGGGAAAAAGGAGTACCCGTTACGAACAATCGATTGCTCGTCCGTTACGGAAGAAATTAACAGCAAAATAAACGGAAGGATGCAAATGACCGTGATGACGAGCAGAATGATGTTGACGAACCATTGCCATATCGAATATTTCGTTTTCAAGTAGGTTCTCTCCCTTAAAATAAAGCGTTGTCGCTGTTCATTTTCCTGACGATATAGTTTGACAACAAGACGAGTACAAAGCCGACGAACGATTGATACAATCCGGCAGCTGAAGACATGCCTACATCGCCAAGCGTCATGAGGGCGCGGTAGACGTACGTATCGATGACGTTCGTCGTCGATTGCAGCGCTCCCGCATTAAGCGGTACTTGATAGAACAGGCCGAAGTCGGAGTAAAAGATGCGTCCGATCTGAAGCAGTGTCATGACCGTGATTACCGGCGTGATGAGCGGAATCGTAATGCTCTTGATCTGCTGCCATTTGCTTGCCCCGTCAATGGTTGCCGCCTCGTAATATTCCGTATCGATTCCGATAATCGAGGCCAAATAAATGACGCATAAATAGCCGGCGCTTTTCCAGATGTGAACGAACGTCAAAATGTAAGGCCAATATTTCGATTCGCTATACCACGAAATTTCCTGTATTCCGAGCATCGGCAAGATCGTCTTGTTGACGAAGCCTGTTTCCAAACTGAGCATCGCAAACACCAGATAACCCACGATGACCATGGAAATCAAGTAAGGAAGCAAAATAACGCTTTGATACAATTTCGATAGGAACCGTTTCTTCACCTCATTCAGAAGGATGGCCACACCCAACGCAATGACCAAGTTAAGGAAAATGAAGACAACATTATATAGGATGGTGTTTCTGGTAATGAGAAGAGCGTCCGACGTTTTGAACAGATACTCGAAATTTTTGAACCCTATCCAATCGCTGCCGAAAATCCCTTCGGAGTAGTTGTAATCTTTGAAGGCAATGACTACGCCGAACATGGGCAAATAATTATTAATGACGATATAGAGGATTCCAGGCAGCATCATGAGAAAAAGTGCGCTATATTTCCGATACTTCCCTATCCTCTTCCCTGCAGGTATTGTTGTCATGTGACTTGTCCTTTCATGATGTTTTTATGATTACATGTCTTGCAGCCATCCTAAAACAGTTTGAAATCCGCAGCTAACGGTAAACGACTTTCTGCGAACACTTCCCCAATACATGTTTACATGCAATAAACAGTGGTTTACCACTAGTAAACACCTTGAATTATAAAATTAAATTGTTTGTGTATTATCAAGTACATGTAAAGATATTGTGTAGTAGAGCAGAACAAACTCCCCCAAAAGTGAAACACACCTTCGCAACTCATTTCTAGTACTTTCGGGGAGCCCCCGTTTATCCACAGACATCGCTTCTTAAAATTCCTGGACAATAAAAAAGATGCTCTCCATTTGAGAAGAGCATCCTGATTATTACTATCCTTGCGGTTTCAGATAAGTGAGTACCATGTCCTTCATATGTTCCAAAACGGAAGCCGGTTCAATGCCCTGGTCCAGCTGCAGCACCTTTCCTCTTACAATCATACGCTGCAAGGTAGCATTAACAACATTACTTAACGTGAATGTCACAATGTGAATATCGAGATCGCTGCGAATCGATCCGTCCGATATCCCTTCATCAAGCAGTGCGTAAAATGGATGAGTGCCTTGTCTCAAGAAGGTTATATATCGGGCTTCAAGCTCTGCATTCACATAATTTTCCCGATAAAAAGCATCGAACATAGCAATGAACCGAACATAGTTGGCTTGTTGTTCCGAAACACTTATCATATGTTCCAGCAGGTACCGAATCTTTTCAAAACCGTTGTTGCCCCTGGGAGAAAGGAAGTTGTCATCCTGCCAAAAAGCACTTAAAACGTTGATTTGCACTTCAAAAATAATTTCGTCAAGGGATCGGAAATATTTATATAGCGTTACTTTACTAATACCACAGAGCTCGACAACATCTTTGAGCGTTACAGAGGACAAGCCCCTTTCCAAAAACAACTGCTGCGCGCCTTGAATAATATCTTCACGCCGCTTGTTTCTATGCTGCTCCAATTGTTCCTTCCACTTGGGATCCACGAAAATCCTCCCTCCTTAAAACAATGAGTATTTCGTCATTTTAGCATGTTAAGCAATTATGAACCAAGTCGGGTCTTATGATTAAAAGATTAATATTTTGTAAATGGGATAGATTCGCGGTCCGCTGTCCATTCCAATCGACAGATTGCCCGGCCCTAATTGGTACTAATAGAACGGTTCTAATCATATTCTTTATAAAAAAACAATAGGAAGGAGTGTAAAGTTGGTTGATAAAAGTTAAGGTTAGTTTACGGCCCATTGTAAGCAAGATAAATTTACCCACTGTTTTGAAAACAACTATACTTCCGGGTGATTCAATTGAAAGATTATTTATTGCAACTCAGGTAGGAGAGATCTTTTACATACGAAACAGAGTTATAAGGCCTTTTTTAGATATTAGCCCGCGAATCATAAAACTTGGTGTTTCTAGTGGAGGATATGATGAACGGGGATTGCTAGGGCTAGCGTTTCATCCCGAATTTTATTATAACGGTCTTTTCTATCTTCATTTTTCAGTAGCTGGAACACAAGGTCCAGGTGCTTTCCCAGGTGCTCCTCTTGAATCTTTTAAGCCTAACCCGTGTGACCCTAGAACCTTAAACCTAAAATGGATAAATAGAGAAACTCAATACGATCATATTGATACAGTTGAAGAATGGATTCTACAATCGAATGGTCAACCTCAAAAACGGCGGACATTACTTAATATAAGAAGACCATTTTTAAACCATAATGGTGTCAATAGCTTAAACTTTTCACCTGAAACAGGAAAACTTGTTTTGACAACCGGAGATGGTGGATCAGGCTATGATCCATTTAATTTAAGTCAAGATGATATGGAAATCGCAGGTAAAATAATTGAAATTGATGTAATTAAGAATACATTTATCGATAATCCACCCGTAGTTACACGTTTTAATGAGCTACCCGTACCTATTCAGGAAACGCTTACGGTAATTGCCAAAGGAGTTCGCAATATACCAGGCATTTCATTTCAAAGGTATTATAATCAGTATATCAAATACGCAGGCAATGTCGGACAGGATCTCGTAGAGTCGATTTTTTCGTTCATTCATTATAAACCAATTCCGGTTACTCAGCTTATTCAAGCTTCTTTAATGAAATCTGAACCTGATCAAGAAGGATTTATTAACTTTGGCTGGCGAGGGTGGGAAGGTGCTTTTCCTACTTCGATGATAACAGGCTGCTCTGCAAATCCGGATTTGGATGAGAAAACAATTTCTTATTACGATGAAGCAGTAAAAACTTCAGTGCGGCGTCTTCAGCCTCTAACTAGTTATTTTCATAAAGACCCCCGAACCGATAAGTTTGGAGCAACTGCACTCACAGGAGTCCAGCCATATATGGGAAATGAAATCCCCGATTTAACGGGAAATGTTGTGTTTACCGATCTAGCTCTGGCTAAAGAATCTCAACTTCCGGTTAGAGGTGTCTTAGCTTATACCAGAGTAAGAATGGATTGTAAACTAAATGATTTTAGTGTTATTGAAACCGATTATAATTTTGGGTCTCAATCAGCGTATTATGTTAGTTTGGGAACGAATCTGAATCAAACCAAACTATATTTAGGGGTTTATAGCTCTATGAAAGTGGCTGATTTTAACCAAGGTACCATTTTTGAAATTGTTCCATAATTCATAACTATAAAATTCGACTTAATAATCCGTATTTGTACATGCCATGCCCCTCCATACGCATCATCTGTTTCTACCTGGAACTCTCGATACTCCACAAGGCCTCCTTAATCCTCTTCAGCCAACTCCTTCGTGAATATATCTTAGCAAAACCGGTCTTTCAAATCTGGTCAGATATGATCACGATGGCATTTCTTGAAGATGAGTTCAGATTCTATGGTCACCAATCAAAATGTGAGACAGATCTCCGTTTTTACGGGGGTCTATATTTTTATTTGAGGAAATTGAGCGATTTGACTAATCATTTGTCCATATCCAATAAATCCACGGACTCATATAAATGTAAAGATTCGTTGATAAAAAAGGAGGAAGCATGAAATGCACAAAAGAACAGTCATAAGAAAGGCAAATAATACGGTCAAACAACTACAAGCACCTAGAAGACATAACGGAATCCGGGCGGTTAGCGTTGCAAAGGCAATGAGAATGATGATTACCGCACAAAGATCATTGAATGCACAAAAACCGGTTGTTATTAGTCAAAGAACTAGGAGAATAAGTACGGATCGAAATTGGGTAAACGCACTTGAAATCGAGCGAAATCCGGCATGGGTAGCGCCGCGAGCTGGTGAATCGTACGTTTGGGGAAGAAATGACCCTGACGGTCCTGCTGCTGTGGTCGCCAGAAGATTTACGATTAGAGACGATATTGAGAGAGCTAGGTTATTCCTGTCCGTTGATAACTTTGCCATCGTTTTAATAAATGGACGGTCAGTAGTTATCGATAATCCGCAGGACAATGTTTCATTCTTTAATCCGGGAAGATCGTTTAATATTAGGCGTTTCCTTCGGAGAGGTGTAAATGATATTGTAATCGCCGCTTTTAACTTTCCGTCAAATGCAAACAGAAGCGCAAATAATCCAGCTGGTGTCCTTGCACGTATCGAAATTGAACTAGAAGATTAGTCCGGTAGTAGCTCGAAGACACCTAACGAATGGGTGTTTTTTCTTTATAAGTTCAATCGGTTGCGAACGCTATAACGTTGCCGACTTCGTAAACATCGCCATGTTCGACCTTACTTCGACGCAACCGGTATGTTGAACATAAAAGATTGGAGTAGACGGATATTTGTGATGACCGATTTTTTTCAAACGATGTACTCGTCATAGTTGTACTAAGCTGACTAAGCTAATGGAGGGAAATTATCAGCATTTTACGGAAATCAAAATTATGCATTAGCCGGACAGCTAAAGGTGGTAGATACAATAGTAAAGATGGTCATCCAGCCTAATCAGATACGCACAGTAAAAATAGTGCTTGAGTAGACAGTAAAAAAACACCGGATCCTGCAAGCTGCTTTCTGTATTGAACAGAAGGCAGCTTGTTTAGCTTTTGCTCAGGTCGATGTATTGATATTCATCGGTTATTAACACCTAGAGTATTTATGACGATTTGCAGGTATTTCTTCTGTTCGCATGTAACACGAGCGCTTCATTTTCTAAATCTAATAATCTTTCCATCAGTGCATCCATGCCATGCTCTAACTTATAATCCATCTCCTCTTTATACAGAGGAATCAAGAAATAGGTATGAACCTTATTACCGTCCTTGGCTGGGATGATGCTGATCTCTTCTTTTAATTGATAGAATACAACCCCATTCAAACCCGTTCCGTCAGCATAGGGTTCATAGTCCTGGTAATTGGGGATGGTATGTCCATATCCCAACCAGGTATTATACTGATGAGGAAAACGAGCCATCTGCTTCATGAGTCGGATAGGCCAGTAATTGTTATCATCCTTTACGGATTCTTCTGTTAGTTCCCAGGAAGCAGGAAGAAACATCATAACTTCCGCCCGATCGTAATGATCATCGAGCCCAGCTAGTATCTCATCTGGAATCGTCATAGGCAAGTCACTCATACCGTTCGTGTATAGCACCCAGAATGGCTCTTCTTCCGTAGGCTCCATTATATTCACATCAATATGTATGGTGTCGGATACAATCTCATGAAAGACACTGCTTGTTCTTCCGGGAAATACCGTTTCGAAATGTGCAACGATTTCTTCCACGTATTCCATAGGAGCTGGCGGCGCATAATCAGCACTTTCATCGTATTTGTAAATCGTAGTGCCATCGTTAGACTTTTCTCCGTCGTTCTTACCCCCGAATATCTTTTTAAGGAAACCCATCTAATTCTCTCTCCTTTTTTCAACAAGTCGTAAATCTTGATAATGTTAGTCTATCATATTACAAACCCCTTCTGACAAAGATATCCTCGCCTTAATTTCATAAATGCAGGAAAATGCAGGATTTTCCTCGGACGTTTTATCCGAAGATAACATCTCCGTATTCGGGAGGGATAACGTACATCAACTACACATCAAGAAATTCGAAGCAACAAATTTTATAGAGTACTTCCAACTCGTGTCAAATGACTGTGATCATCATCATTGAACTGAACGGGCAGGTCTGGATTGATGGGTTGCAATTCGAGGAAGTGGATACCAAGGTACCTACGACGAATATTGATTTTTCGTGTGATCTTCTAGACGAGCCTATGAATTTATCGTTTGAGGAGTAGGGAGGTGTTTCATGATCCGAAGTACAACCCTACCACTGGATTGCAGCTTTTAAACCTGTTGATAAATCTTGTTGTTACTTCGCGAGGAAAACCGTTGAAAGTTAGATCAAAGTAGGTTGTTTCGCAGTTGGTCCCCCGCATGTCGCCTTTACTTTTCAGCTTATATATTGCGGATCTCGCGGCTTGCTAATGGGAGTACTCATTATGAAATTGATTCAAGTATTATTTATAGATAGAATTAAATGAAGAAATGAGTTACTAATCACAAAAATCACTTTCGGCTATGTCGTATATCGTGTTAATTTAAACTAGGAGGTTGCAGCTATGGACTTAAAGTTATCTGGAAAAAAAGCACTTATTGTTGGAGGAAGCCGTGGCATTGGTAAAGCGATTGCCCGCCAAATGGCTCTGGAAGGTGTAGACTGTACGATTTGTTCAAGAAACGAATCCTCGCTAAAAATCGCTGCAGAGGAACTGGCTCAGGAAACGAAAAGAAATATCTATCCGATTGTGGCAGATACCATGAATCCTGACTCTATCCTTAAATTAGTTGAAAATTCAGCTGCGGCGATGGGGAGTATTGATATTCTAATCAACAGCGGGGCTCGGGTTGGCGGTCAAGTGCCAGAGGATTTTAACAGCATTAAAGATGAACTTATTCTGAAAGATTTTGAAGAAAAGTATTTGGGCTATTTTCGCAGTATCCGTGCTGTAGCACCTTATATGATAAAAAATAATTGGGGACGTATCATTAATATAAGCGGTTTAGCTGCTAGAATAGGCGGCAGTTATTTTAGTTCCGGTCCGCGTAATGCATCTGTTGTCCATTTAACAAAATCCGCATCATTGGAATTAGGGAAGCACGGAATTACCGTTAATGCGGTTTATCCAGGTATTGTAAGTACGGAAACATTTAGAGAACGGGTAACTGATGAGGATGCTTTACGCCAGTTAGAGGCAATGAATACACTCGGTCGCTTGATTACAGCGGAGGAAATTGCTAATGTCGTTACCTTCTTGGCTTCACCTTTGTCGGCATCGATTAGTGGCGATGTCATTTCGGTAACCGGCGGCATTGGAAATTCCGTTTATTACTAACTCAACTTTCGCAGCTGAGATCCCTGAATAAACCCTTGATATAAAAGGGCAAACCCGAAATCCATTCGTGGAGTTGACAAAGTTAAGTGGGATACGATCCAGATGAACGCGCATGGTATGCGCAGCTGGATGTGCTATCCTAAGAGTGGATAGCTCCTGCCGTATGAAGAAGGCAACTGCAAAAAAAGAGTCGTAAGGCAAAATAAAAGCACCACCTGGGTGCTTTAAGCCGAGCTGATATTTCGGCACTTGGGGCTGCGCCAGGATTTAATTTGAGAATCATCGTAATAAATTTTCACGATTTATTAGTCGGATTCCGTTGGATTTTGCGCTTCAAATTCATGTTATAACGACATTCATATCTTTACACTGCGCATCAGTTGTACCCTTATATAGGTATAGAATTTATTCTACAGGACTGTCTTCTCTGTTGTTAATACAGAAAAAGCTGTCCTTTTTTTCACACCCGCTTTTTATACACCCTCATTGCAAAGAAATAGGCTACGAGCAAAATCCCAACGCACCACGCAAGAGCGACCCATATATCATTGCCCACCGGCTGACCTGACAGTAGCGCACGGATGGCTTCCACGATCGAGGTTACCGGCTGGTTTTCGGCAAAGGCGCGAACGACCGACGGCATCGACTCGGTCGGCACAAACGCCGAGCTGATAAACGGCAGGAAGATAATCGGGTAGGAAAAGGCGCTTGCGCCATCCACCGTTTTTGCGGTCAGTCCGGCAATTGCTGCGACCCAAGTTAATGCCAGCGTAAACAGCGCGAGTATGCCGGCTACTGCAAGCCATGACAATATCCCCGCCGGCGAACGAAAGCCCATAATCAATGCTACGAGAATGATGACGAGAACCGATATGGCGTTGGATACCAGCGAGGTCAGCACATGCCCCCACAGTAAGGTGGAACGTGAAATCGGCATGGTGTGAAACCGCTCGAATATGCCCCGTTGCTTATCCAAAAACAGGCGGTAAGCCGTATAGGATATACCGCTTGCAATCGCAATCAGCAGAATACCGGGCAACAGGTAGTTCACATAGTTATCCGTACCGGTTTGGATTGCGCCGCCAAACACATAGACGAACAGCAGCATCATCGCAATCGGAGTGATGCAGACCGTGAAGATGGTGTCCATACTGCGGAAAATATGGCGCATGGAACGTCCAAGCATTACGCCCATATCGCTGAAAAAGTGTTTCTTTGCCGCCTCCATTTACTTTCCCTCCTTTTTGCCGATGATTGCGAGGAATATTTCCTCCAAAGTCGGCTGTTTCTCAACATACTCCACCTTTGCGGATGGGAAAAGCTGTTTCAGCTCCGAGAGCGTGCCGCTGGCGATAATCCTGCCCTCGTGTAGAATGGCAATTCGGTCGGCAAGCTGCTCGGCCTCCTCCAAATACTGCGTGGTTAGAAGTACCGTCGTGCCGCCGTCGGCAAGCTCCTTGACTACCTTCCAAACCTCGATGCGCGCCTCGGGGTCAAGCCCAGTGGTCGGCTCGTCGAGGAATATGATCTGAGGTTTGCCGACAAGACTCAAGGCGATGTCGAGCCTGCGGCGCATACCGCCCGAATAAGTAGAAACCCTGCGGTCGGCGGCGTCTGTCAGGCCGAAGCGTGCAAGCAAATCGTCCGCAACCTGACGCGGATTTTTAAGGTATCGCAGCTTGGCGATCATGATAAGATTTTCCCGTCCGGTCAAAATCTCGTCTACGGCAGCGAATTGTCCGGTCAGACTGATCGCCTGCCTCACATTGTCGGGCTCTGAAGCAACATCGAATCCGTTGACGGTGGCGGTGCCGCCGTCTTGTTTGAGCAGCGTGGTGAGGATTTTGACAACCGTTGTCTTGCCCGCCCCGTTGGAGCCGAGCAGGGCGAAAATACTGCCCTTTTCCACCTCGAAATCTACGCCCTTTAGCACATGAAGCTGCTTGTAGGACTTTTGCAGTCCAATGACTTGAATCGAATTATTTCGCATAACTTCCCCCTCCTTATCGAACAGTAACCTTGGACAAATCGGCCCCCATGCCTTTAAGCGCAGCATAGGTCAGCTTATCCATGACCGCGCCGTCAAAGCAGATGGTTTTGATGGAACGGTAATACTTATTGGTCAGCGAAAAAAACGCCTGAAAAGACACATTCTTGAATGTAGCGCCCCTAAACGAAACTTCGTTTAATGCCGACTTGTCAAACTTAACGCCGATAAAGGTTTGCCCGTCAAGACGCAGCCCGCTCAGGTCGGAATATATGAAGTTCACGCCGTCAAAGATACAACCTTCAAAGATTGTTTTTCTAAGGTCGGTCTTGGTTAGCGTGACGTCGGTCAGTTTTACGCCTGTGAATTTTGCTCCGTCCATCCCCGAAATGCTGAAGTTGGTGCGTACAAGGATCGATTTATTGAAGCTCGCATCCGAAAGGTCTAGGGCGGATAGGCTGCAGTCAGTCAGATTCGCGCCGTCAAAATTGGCTTCACGTACGTCGCTGGTCTTAAACGTACTGCCGGTCAAGTCTGCGCCCGCAAAGTCGGAACCGCGTAACGCGCTCGATGTAAAATTTCCTTTATGCGCAATAACGCCCGCAAAGTCGCTCATTGGCAGGTTGCTCGCGCTAAAGTTTGTCAGTACCTGCCGTTCCAGCGAGCGGGATAGGTTAGCCACCTCTTGTACCGTTTGCTCAATGTCGCCAATGCTGTCAATGGTCATCTCAAAAGCGGTTTCATCGTCCTTGCCTTCGGCTTTGAGTTCACGGAACCGCTCCTGCAAATCGGAGAGCAGGTCAGCCTTTAATTCGGTGGCGCTTTTTACCCCATCGTACGGTGCGAAAACGCTGTTCAAATAGTTGTTCAATTTCTCATTCATAACATCAAACCTCCCTATAATAAGTTTTCAAGCACGCGTTTTGCATACTCCCAGTTGCTATTGTTGCGGGCGTAAGTCGCCTTGCCCTTTTCGGTAATCCTAAAATATTTACGCCGTCCACCCTGAGATTCATCACCCCAATACCACTCGATATCACCGTCCACCTCAAGCCGGCGGACGCTGGAGTACATCGTGGCTTCCTTTAATTCATACTCACCACCCGAGCGCTCGGCAATCAGCTTGACAATCTCATAGCCGTAGCGGTCAGCTTCGGACAAGAGCCGTAAAATCATCGTATCAGTATGTCCGCGAAGCAGGTCGGATGTGATTTTGTTCTCGCTCATATAATCACCTCCGTATTTGTATAATACGACATACTACTATGAGTGTCAAGGTAATATTTTAAGTTAAGTACTTTGTTTGAAAAGTAAGATATAAATTCATAACGGTATCTAACGGATTCATTCTCTTTCGAGCTTAATCCAATCATGAAACAGATTACTGACTGACAGAGATAGAAGAACGGAAAACTATAAAACAATCACCATAAATAACGAGGCTACCAGCATGTAACGGCAGCCACATTGAGCTAATTGGCAGGATAGTTCAATCACATCGCGAATTTAAAAACTAAAGAGCTTAAAATACCTATTACGATTATAAGGAGTAATAAAATGAGTACACCGAAACATATCGTTTCTGCAGCGGCTATTGTTGTGAATGAAAGGAATGAATTATTACTTATTAAGGGACCAAGAAGAGGCTGGGAGATGCCTGGTGGTCAAGTAGAAGAAGGAGAATCCTTAAGTCAAGCTGCAATAAGAGAAACAAAAGAAGAATCCGGAATAGACATTGAAATTATCAAATTCTGCGGAATATTTCAAAACGTAGGAAATTCAATTTGTAACACCCTTTTTTTAGCGAAGCCAATAGGTGGAGAATTAATACAATCATCAGAAAGTTTGGAGACGGGATACTTCCCGATAGATGAAGCACTAAAAAAGGTTGAATGGAAAGATTTCAGAAAAAGAATAGAGCACTGTTTAAGACCTGAAATCCAACCTTTTTGTATTGAGTTTACTGATGAGAAGAATATATGATGGTATCTCAAGAAGCCGTAGGCACCATCTAATAACGTATTTACGCTTCGGGGAACAATGCTAACGGAAAACTATAGCTTCATACACACCTTAAGGAGGCAGCCGAAATCAACCGGCTGCCTTTTACACGAAAGGGCAGGATAATTCAAATAATTAAAGAATTATTACAAGGTAGAACTTTTCAATCATCTGATATTTTGCTGCATGAAAAATCAGGCGACTTGATCTACCGCATGATATGCTCCTTTTGAAAGGAGGGATCGCCGTGGATTGGCTTCAACGTATGAACCATGCTATTGACTATATTGAAGAAAACTTAGAAAATAATATTGATTATGAACAGATTGCTAGAATTGCTTTATGTTCTGTTTATCAATTTCAACGCATGTTTTCATTTGTACTTGAAATACCTTTATCAGAATATATCAGGCACAGAAGGCTTACGCTTGCCGCCTTTGATTTAAAAAACATAAATAATAAAGTGACTGATATAGCCTTGAAATATGGATATGAAACGCCAGAATCATTTTCGCGAGCATTTCAAAATCTGCATGGATTGACTCCTACATCAGCGCGCAATGCCGGAAGTCAGTTAAAAGCCTATCCTCGCATCTCCTTTCAAATTATATTAAAAGGAGTTGTCGGGATGAATTATCGAATTGAGGAACGGGATGCTTTTCAAGTTTTTGGGCTAGAGGATATATACAATTACGATAATATTACGAACCAACAAGGAGTATCTATCCCGGAGGTTTGGCAAAACATATGCAAGAATGGCGAGTTTGACAGTTTACGCCAGTCGGTAATTGGGGATTGGTGGCGCGAAGGCAATTTCAGCAAGGAACTTGGAGCAGTTTTTGCATACGATTCCTACAAATTCACAAGCAATACTACTTTTCCTTATCTTATAGGGTGTTACAAATCGGAGAATAGCATGGTCAATGAACATACTGTTGTTGATGTTCCAGCAGCTACTTGGGCGATATTTTCCACATTAAGTGATGGGAATGGCAGCGGCAACTATGATTTGCGCTCATTAAAAAATCGGATATATTCTGAATGGCTACAAACATCTAACTTTAATGTTTTGGATGGCAATTTCGAAATGTATTGTACAAACAAAGATGGATATGGGTATTGTGAGTTATGGTATCGAATTGAGGAAAAGTAAATAGGATAAACACAAAGCTCATTTCACTAATGAAGATGATAGTTCCATGCTTAAAGGCTGCCATATGGCAGCCTTTTCTTAACTAATGGGCGAATTGGCGCAATTAAAGGACTTTCTGGGCATATCTGGAATGTATTTATATCCTATGTTTCGAGTTTAATCGTACATAGTTGGTTTAAAGAATTTGATTTCTGTGACCCGGACGGAAATAAACTTAAAATTTGGCATCCAGAAGAAGAGCTTTAATAATCCTACCCAGGATATTATTTAGGGGATCTTCATTCAAATAACGGGAAACAAGAGGTCAATATACAGGAAAATTAGGCTGCCGAGAATACTTCGGCAGCCTAGTTATGCTTAAATTAACATCACACTATTGTTGAATGATACACTTCGATGAGCAGGCGCTACGATGTTGATTTATGACCATAAGAAAACCGCCTTGAAAGGCGGTTTATCGTGTCACATTCGTTAGCCCAACGGCAGTCCCTGTACAAGAACTTCTCTGTCTACAACTTTTTTATCACGGAAACGATGGTAAATCATCCAATAATTTCTCCGCTATAAAAGAAAGCTTGCGTATTAATTCCAATGTCACTATTATACCCTATTCTTTTCCTACTCCTGACAACACTATTACTGTCGGATAATCAATAACCTTACCATCATGGGTTTGATAATTAAGCCCCTTGATTCCCTCTTCCATCTCCTCTGCTGTCTGCTCGCTTCCATAAGTAAATTTATCTTGCTCCACGTCGGTAATAAGCCATTTTTTGTTATGCTTCTCCAATGTATACTTCTTAGTAGTTGCGGTGAACGGTTGTTCTTTCAACTCTTTATTTTCAATCGTGTATATATTGACTTGATTGGACTGATCCCCTTCATACACTTCCGATATGCGTACCGTTGCACTAAGTTTATCCATATCCATTCCACGAATTATATTAAGCATACGTTCTTTATGTTTGTCGTACTCCTCTTGAGGCATATTCGCCAAATCATCTCGGGTGTATGTTGTACTATCATATCCAAATACAATCTCACCGCTGATAGATGCCCAGTATTCTTCACTTACAATTTCATTTACAACTTTATGATATTGTTTATATGATTTGTTAAAGTAAATAAGATCAAACTCACTCTCTTCAACTGTCTTCACATGTTCCACTATCTGCTGTTTCTCCGAACTTCCCATCGGCGAATCAGAGGTACACGCCGCTAAAATGGTAGCAAACAATAGAAGCAACCCACACAAAAGACTTATAAATTTCATTCAAATCCCCCTTTTTTCCTGCACTTTAGCTTAACAAGAATAAGCAGAAAGCCGAAGTTTGGTGTTCGTGTTGGTCACCGTAAACAGGCACGATTTGACCAACATATTTTTCTTTTTCGATGAGGTATTCTCATATTCCTTGCTGTCAATATAACGAAACCAAGCCAAATAATGTTGCAAATATTTGGTTGAAACACCATTAATGCGGTCCATCCATTTTTTTAAGCGACTGTGATAGCTGTTCACGTTTTGGATATGGTACACGCCTTTCACACGCTGTTTTCCGTCGGACTTGAATCGATAATGAGCCAAGCCTTTTGAATTCGCATAGGAACTGAATGTCCTCCACGAATTAGTGCATAGCACGTTTGAGTCAGATAGATGACCACCAATCGCTTCATCCAATTTTGTAGTCCGAATACGTCCATGCCCAAGTACGCCAGAGTAAGTCATTTTCTGACGGTCACGGGCAACGAGTACACATACTTAGTCATTACTAATACCGCGATATTTGGCTTTTCCGCCACGTTTACGCGGCTTGTGTTCGGTGATGTTCCGCTTGCCCTTTTCTGAGTACAGAAAGTAGGTCTCGTCCATTTCAACGATAACTTGAAATGCTTCGGTTGGAACCTGCTTAAGTGCGGCAAGAATCTTATGTCGGCAGTAAAACAAGGTGACATGCGTGACTTCACCATGTAACTGCTCTGCACATTTTCTCAGCGAATAGCCCTCAATCATGCATTCAATAAATCGAACCATATCAACATTAAGGTTTAACAAAGCCTAAAAATATCTGGAGCAAAAAATAATAAAGAATTTATTACGCTAACGGATAGTTCGACGTAGCGAGGAGCAGTTCAGGCGATAGACTGCTCTATTTTTCTATGAAGGGCTGCCCAGCAGCAGCCTTTGAATTCGTTGGCGTATTTGTTATAATGGCAATAGTTTTTTAGGAGGTGCTTTATTTGATCACCCATTACATGCGTTTACGGTAAATAGAGGTGCGGTACAGGTTGACTCATCCGTTTTTTTGAAAGCGGGATCGGGTCTATTTGTAATGCGCCTTTTTCATTTACCTAAACAAATGAATGAGGTGTTTTTGTGTTGCGTAAAAAGAATAAGAAGTCCATCGTTGCCGGAAACAGGTCCCGCACGAATCCAAATAAAAGCGAAGGCAGTCCTAACTTCTCCGGTCAGCACTTCCTGCATAACAAACGCGCGGTGCGAGATTTGATTGAAACGGCTAAAATTATGAAAAAGGACACTGTCATTGAAATAGGGGCCGGCCTCGGCGCGATCACGCTGCCTTTGGCGGAGAAGGCGAAGATCGTCATCGCTTTTGAGAACGATGTTACGTATGTTCATAAATTGATTGGCAAGGTGGAAGGCATATCAAATATTAAAATCATTCATAACGATTTTATGCAGGGATACCTTCCAAGAGAGCCCTTTTGCGTCGTGTCGAATATCCCTTTTTCGATTACAACTCCAATTCTGAGTAAGCTATTGGATGATCCTACTACCCCGCTGCATCGGGCCGCCATTATTATAGAGAAGGGAGCGGCCAAACGGTTTACCTCTTCTTTCGTGACGAATCCGCAGTTATTAAGCTGGAGGATGAGGTATGACATGGAACTGGTGCAGACACTCCCACCGGGTTATTTTTCACCGCCACCGAAGGTGGAATGCTGCATACTCTCGATCCGGAGAAAGGCATGCCCTGAAGTTTCAAGTCGCTATGGCCCTTTGTTTACGGGTCTTGCTGAATGGGGGCTAAGAAATCCAAAGTTACCTTTCAGTGGGGCGTTCAGTACCGTCTTTACCCCTCCGCAATTGAAACATTTGGCTTCGAGACTTGGGATTGACCGGAATAAGCCGGTTTGCGCATTAAACGAAGGTGAATGGGGCGTAGTTTTCCAAACAATGCTGGACCATGTCCCTTCCTATCGATGGCCAAGAACTTCGCATAGTCAAAAACGGAAGCGAGACTAAGCTTCGTTCTTTAAATCGCTCAACGCTGGAGGCAACTGAAAAATTTGTAGACTTTTGAAACAATATCAAGCTCGTGTAATGCTTTAGAAGCAAACGGTTGATCGACTTTTAATCCCGCTAACGAGGATAAACAACAAGAACTATAGCTTAATAAACAACAAGAAGAAGCTGCCGACACAATCGGCAGCTTCATTACGTTAACGGGCTAAATAACGTAAATATCAATAAAATTGATTATATAAAAAGTTTATCTAGAAATTAATTGTCATTTTTAGGTAAAATTTAAGGTAGAAAAGTTGAAAGGAGCGATGTATCAATGTTAAACAAGGTGGTTATTATTTAAGTCCACAGAAGGATTCTCTCATTTTTGGGTTTCTTCTGTGGAAATTTCAGTGTGGGAAGTCGTTGCAAGAATTTTGACTGGAGGAGATATTATAAATTCACCAGAGTGTTATGGAATGCAATTTCTACGATAAATTTTACACAAAGACCATATAGAGTTAATTAAATCCTCGAAGTCCTTTTATATACTTAAATTGTTTGATATAGCGAAATAAAAGGACTAGGTGGTAGATTTAATGTTAAAAAAACGTGATTTGCACGAATGCTATTCACTGTATAACTTAATGACGGATCCTGCAGTTTTTTCTTATGTTCGTTATAAATGCCAATTTTATGAGCAATATTTATTCCTAACCAAACAGTTGATCGTTGAAGAAGAACAGGGGACATGTATTTCTAGAACAATTCTTAACGAGATTGGACATCCCATTGGTACCATTGATCTATATGATATTGTTAATAAAACAGGCTTCTTAGCAACATGGATTGGAACTCCTTATTTTGGAAAAGGTTATAACCAACGAGCGAAGGAATCCTTTTTAACTGAACTATTTCTTGAACATAATATTGAAACGGTATTTTTGAAAGTCCGTAAACAAAATATTCGATCGAAGAAGGCGGTAGAAAAACTACCGTATGCCAAATTAGCAAATGATATAAACCATCAAATATATAAATCGATAAATAATGCGCAACAGATCTATGATTTGTATAAAGTGGAGCGGTTAGGCTTTTTAGAATGTAGTAAAGTCGTGCAACATGAGATTGCTACGTAACAAACTGTGCAAAAAACTGTCTTAAAAGAAAGTTTTGGGACAGTTTTTTCGTACGACGAAAAGCTTCATGATAGCACCACGACAACAGGCTGCCATCATGATTGGCAGCTTATTTAGGTAACGGGCAGGTTTGTGTAGTGGTACCTCACCTTTTTTGTTTCGAAATATTGGTTTATTTTGTATGATAGAAGTAAAAATGAGGCTATGATATGTAGGTCAGACTAACGGGTAGGTTTACTTGGTATATCGAGAACTTTCTGACAATATCTAGAAAAATATTTTTGTTCTGCACTTCATGAAACACTTCAAATGCCGCGTCATACGCGGCTTTTCTATTTGTTAGGGATGTCGTTATAATGAGAAGAGCAATTACAGAAAGGAGTGAAATCATCATGAAGGTAATTGTTATTGGAGCTGGAATTGCTGGGGCATCAACTGCATACCATTTGGTTAAGCAGGGAGCAGAAGTCCTCATCATCGATCGGAAAGACGAAGGACAGGCTACGGATGCAGCTGCCGGCATTATTTGTCCCTGGCTGTCGCAGCGGCGCAATAAGGCTTGGTATCGGCTTGCGAAAGCTGGAGCGCGTTATTACCCTGTGCTAATTGAAGAGCTTGAAAGCGAAGGGGAAACCGAAACCGGCTATGCTAGGGTCGGGGCCCTCAGCATACATATGGATCCGGAGAAGATCGGCAAAATGGAAGAGCGAGCTTACAAGCGAAAAGAAGACGCGACAGAAATCGGTGAGATTGCCCGGCTTGATGAACATAGGACCCGTGAGCTCTTCCCACTGCTCGCGGAAGGATATTCTTCCATTCATATTAGCGGGGCCGCCCGTGTCGATGGCCGGGCGCTGCGTGATGCTTTGCTTCGATCTGCACAAAGGAACGGGGCTGAACTTATATATGGGGATGGTAAACTTGAATTTCAAACTAACCGTGTAACGGGCGTAACGGTTGGGGTAAATCACTACCCTGCTGACATAGTTATCGTTTGTGCAGGAGCCTGGGCGCGACCGTTGCTACAACCTTTAGGTATTGATTTTAGGGTCAGTTATCAGAAAGCGCAAATCATGCACTTGCAGGTCCCAGACGCCAAACAAAATACTGGTATCTGGCCGGTAGTTATACCGCCTTCCGATCAATATCTGCTCGCCTTTGAACAGCAGAAAATCGTGATAGGGGCGACTCATGAAAATAATGTTGAAGGCTACGATACGAGGATCACGCCCGGCGGAATGTACGAAATTTTAAGCAAAGGTCTTACATTCGCACCTGATCTGGCAGATACCACGTTCCAGGAAGTAAGGGTGGGCTTTCGCCCTTTTACAGCCGATTTTCTTCCGGTCATAGGCGCCATTCCAGATTGGGAAGGACTTCTTGTGGTAAACGGTCTCGGGGCCTCCGGATTGACGATGGGCCCTTATATCGGAGTCCAGTTGGCTAAGTTAGCACTAGGAATGGAATTAGATATCGATCTAACCGATTATGACGTTTGTAAAGCAATTAGCTGACCTGTTGGTTTATCAGAAATTAAATAATTTGCAAATTCTTATAAATAGGATAGCTTACCTCATAATGGAGGAAAGCTATCCTATTTACCTGTATAGGGCGAATTCTCATTCAAAATTGAATGGACTTCGCCCTTATTTATTTCGTTGCATCATACCAAATTAAAAACGTATGTTTTTCAGTGGCCTCTATTATGTACGCTGTTTTTGTAAATTATGGTATAGTAAAAATAAATGAAAGCGATTGCACCAAGGATACACGCTGCCAATAGACAAACAAAGGGGAACGTCACGATGCTCGGTTTCAGACTAAACTACAAATTGTTTTATCAATATATGCTCTCTTACATCGTTGTTTTGCTGCTGCCAATCATCATTATCGGACTTACGGTGTACAGCTTTTTCATACAATTATTGAAGGAGGAAGTTATACGCGGAAACCTGAATCTCCTCGCTCAGGTAAAGGATACGATTGATGTCAAAATGAACGAGTTCGATAATATCGCTTATCATATCGCTGCCAATCCGAATCTTACGCCTTATGCAGCAACCAAAAGTGCATTCAGCGAAATGAACGCGATTCTCGAGCTTCGCAATTACAGCAGCGCAAACCATCTGATTCACGAGATGCTCTTGCATTACCGCGGAGGGGAGAAACTGTACTCGCCCTACAGCACTTATGACGCCCGCACGTATACGGATAAAATTTTCCGCTATGAAGCATGGAACGCCGAGGACTTTTACAAAACGATTGATACGACGGACAAGCCGCTTCTCAGGAGCGCTGAGACGGTTGCGATGAACAGCCCGGAGCGATTTATCACCTATGTGCTGCCAATTCCTTACCGAGACGTAAATCCTTATGGCACGGCTGTTTTTCTGATGAAGGAAAATGCATTTCGGGATATGATCAAAAAAACATTTGGCGATTACGGAGGCAATACGATTATTTTGAACGGGGAAGGGAAACTGATCACATCGCTTGCAAATGTTGAAGAGGAGCAACTGAATGAGCTGCTCCGGGCTATGCCGATGGAACGCCAGAACGGGTCGCAAACAGTCCGTTTATCCGGAAATGACTATATTGCCAGCTATATCAAATCGGAGAGCCTGGGCTGGAGCTACGTCTCACTGGTTGATAAAAATAAGGTCTTGAACAGCATCCAGCTTGCCAAGCAGAGGACACTGTTTGGGTTATTGTTCGTCCTGATCGTGGGCAGTATCGTCATCTATTATGTTATGTCGCTGAACTACAAGCCGATTAAACGGCTAAAGACGTTAACGGACCGTACGATCAAGCAGCCCCATCGGCACGGAAATGAAATTGAGTCGATCCAGTCAGCTTTTCGTTACATATCGGACAATAATGATGAATTGATACGCAAAATAAGCAGCAGCAAGCCAGCGCTTAAGAACTACCTACTGCTCAATTTGTTGAAGGGCGATTTTCAAGATATTGAGGAGTTTAACCGGAAGGGGGAAGCGGCCGACTTTCATCTAACAAAGAAGCACCTATGGGTAGCGATATTCTATTTTTCCAAGAAGGAGCAAGAAAGAGAAATGCCAGGGGATTTGATCATTAAGGAAGTGGAAGGGCTGCTTCCGGAGCAAATCGAGGGTTATGGCAAGGAAAACGTTGAAGAAGGGACGCTTACGTTTATTTTCGGCACGGACGAGGAGAATGAACGAGTTATCAAGACGCATTTGCTTCGAATCCAAGCGCATATGCTAAGCAAGCACGGCCTGCAAGCGACCCTCGGCGTCGGCAGTCCGTATATGAACGTTGGAGAGATCGGCAAATCTTATATCGAGGCGTGCAGCGCGATTGACTATCGGTTAATCAAGGGCCACGGGGAGATTATTTTCTTCAGTGAAATTACGCTCAGGTCAGGCACTCGTGACAGCTGGTACCCGAAGAGCGAATGGGAGCGACTGAAGCTTTATATTGTGCAGGGAAATACGGAGAAGGTGGAGTTTTATCTCAATCAGCTTATTGCGACATTAAAAGGTGAGCAAATTCCTTTATATATGGCCAAATGCATGTGCTATGATCTGATCAATGTCATTTTCGCCATCATGTATGAGCTTAATCTCGACTTGAACGACCAGCAGAAATCGTATCCGGACGTCATGACGCTGACGGAATTCGAGACGGTCGACGAACTTGCGGATCTGGTCCGTACGATCAGCATCGACATATGCAGTATGATTCGCGATCGCAAGGAAAGCGGAAACGTGCAACTACAGGATAGAATGATTGCCTACATTCATGAGCATTACGGATCATACCATTTTTCAGTGCAATTGATGGCCGATGATTTTCAAATGTCTGCTTCTTACTTGAGTCGGTATTTCAAAGACCAATCTGGTCAAACGCTCTCCCATTACGTCAATTCGGTGCGGATGGGAAAGGCGAAGCAACTGCTGCGGGAAGGAAATGAAAACCTGAACGAGGTCGTCATACAAATCGGATACGGCAGCGTCCCTGGATTCATCCGTAAGTTTAAGGAAATGGAAGGGCTCACGCCAGGCGAATATCGGTCGTTGCACCGCCAATAAACGCCTTGTATCCTTTAATGTAAGAATCTGCACATGAGTGGAGAAACCGTCAATCGGTTATAGTGAAGCCTAGAAAGGCTGAAGAACTTGCAGAACCGTTTGATGTAATGACCTGCTAAGCTTGCAAAACCTATCAACTCCCATATGTAATCGTTCGTCAATCCGGAACGGAAATTGTAAATTTACAGTTTCCGTTTTGTTTTGTATGTTGCTTACAAAAGGAGGTGAACACGATGCACACAAGCAGGATGGTGTTCCGAAAGATGCGAAGCAATTATCAATTATACTTATTGTTCTTGCCGACCTTGATTTATTTTATAGTGTTCCACTACATGCCTATGTATGGGATACAAATTGCTTTTAAAGAATTTATCGCGACGAAGGGGATTCTCGGCAGTCCATGGGTTGGCTTCGATCATTTCGAAAGGTTCTTTCATTCGTACCAGTTTTGGTCGGTCATTAAAAATACGATCGGGTTAAGCGTATACGGATTGGTCGTTTCGTTTCCGCTTCCGATCCTGCTTGCACTGTTGTTGAACCAGCTTGTGAGCCAGCGCTTCAAAAGATTCGTCCAGACCATCACGTATGCGCCGCATTTTATTTCTACGGTTGTACTGGTTGGCATGTTGGCCGTCTTTTTGTCACCCCGCAGCGGTTTGGTCAACCAAATTATTATGCTTTTCGGGGGCGATCCGGTTTTCTTTCTGGCACTGCCGGAATGGTTTAAGTCGCTGCATGTGCTGTCGGGCGTTTGGCAAGGGGCAGGCTGGGGAGCAATTATCTATTTGGCAGCTTTAGCCGGCGTTGATCCCGGTTTACATGAAGCGGCCGTTATGGACGGTGCGAGTAAGCTGCAGCGGATCCGTTACATTGACATTCCGTCGATTATGCCGACGGCGATTATTGTCCTTATTCTCAACTTGGGTAGCATCATGACCGTAGGCTTCGAGAAGACGTTTCTGATGCAAAACTCATTAAACATCGATTCATCCGAAATTATTTCCACCTATGTGTACAAAACGGGACTTCTCGGCACGCAGTACAGCTTCTCTGCCGCAGTAGGTTTGTTCGACTCGGTGGTCAACTTTATTCTGCTAGTCCTCGTCAACCGGGGGGCAAGGAAACTGACGGAAACAAGCTTGTGGTAGGAAAGGAGCTGTCATGTGGATTTACGTACGAAGTCTGACAAAATTTTCGATCGTTTGAACATTTTCTTTTTATCGATTGTGATGATCGCTGTCTTGTATCCGCTTTATTTTGTTGCTATCGCTTCTATCAGCGATCCAAACGCCATAAACGGAGGGAGAGTTTGGCTCTTTCCTGAGCAGTTCACACTAGAAGGGTACCGGAATATCATCCGAACCGATGCGATTTGGATCGGATACCGAAACACGCTGCTGTACATGACGGTCGGGACACTAATTAACGTGGTGATGACGCTGACAGGCGCATATCCCTTGTCGCGTAAAGATTTTTACGGACGAAACGTGTTCATGATTATGATCACGTTCACGATGTTTTTCAGCGGCGGTTTGATTCCGACTTATCTGCTGATAAAGGAACTGCACCTGATCCATACGATGTGGGCGCTCGTCTTGCCCGGTGCAATCAGCGTGTGGAATTTGATCGTGACGCGCACGTTTTTCCAGCATATGATTCCTGGCGAACTGCGTGATGCGGCGGCAATCGACGGATGCTCCGATTTTGGCTTCTTCATTCGGATTGTGCTGCCTTTGTCCAAGGCGATTACGGCGGTCATGGTGTTGTTTTACGGGGTTAGTCACTGGAATGCATTCTTCGGTGCGCTCATTTATCTGAATGATGAGCGGATGTATCCGCTGCAGCTCATATTACGAAATATATTGCTCCAAAACGAAGTTCAGGAAACGCTTAACCTCGGACAGGGCGGGGAAGCACGCAACATGGCGGAGACGATCAAATACGGGGTCATCATCGTCGGCAGTCTGCCCGTTCTCATTCTGTACCCGTTCGTGCAAAAATATTTCGCCAAAGGCGTCATGATCGGTTCGTTAAAGGGCTGACCGAAATTCTATTTTCAATCAAACTAAAAGGGGATGTACCAACGATGAAAAAAACTTTGCTCATCACTACGATTGTTGCCGTTGCAGTGGTTACTGGCTGCAGCCAGAATTCTAAAACGGAACCGGCTGCTACCAGCAATTCACCGGAAAATTTCCATAAGACAGGACTGCCGATCGTCGAAAAGGAGGTTAGCTTGCGCATACCAGTCGTCAAAGCGGATTACCACAAAAACTGGGATGAGATGCCCACTATTCGCGATCTGGAAGACAAAACGAACGTCAATGTCAACTGGGAGCAGATACCCGCGGCCAGCTTTCAGGAAAAGAAAAATTTGATGTTTGCTAGCGGGGACATTCCCGACGCGTTTTTTAATGGGTTGAATTCGCAGGATGTCGTCAAATATGGCTCTCAGGGCGTGCTTATTCCACTTGAAGAGCTGATCGATAAATACGCCCCGAACATCAAAAAAATATTGGACGAAAATCCCCAGGTACGAAGATTGGCTACCGCGCAAGACGGTCATATTTACTCGATCCCGTGGTTTGAGGACAAATCTTTTTTTGAGTTCCGCAATGCGTTTCTGATTAACATAAAGTGGCTTGACAAGCTGCAGTTGAAGGTCCCGACGACAACGGAAGAGCTCTATCAGGTATTGAAAGCGTTTAAGGAGAAGGACCCGAACGGCAACGGCAAAGTGGATGAGATTCCGTCGACCTTCCGGCACGGCGCTTCCACGAACGGTTATTATGAATTGTTCGGCGCATTCGGAGTCGTCGATGCTTTGACGATGTTCTCCGTCGACAACAAGAAGGTTGTTTTCGATCCGATGCAGGCAGGCTACAAGGAAGGCATCAAATTTTTGAACAAGCTGTACAGTGAAGGGCTGTTCGACGTAGAAACGTTCACCCAGGACGCCAAGCAGATGCTGTCGAAGACGCAAAACAATCCTCAGTTAGTCGGGCTCGTTGCCTCGTTCAATGGCGTTTATGAGTTCGGTAACGAAGGTGTGAAGGATTACGTGGCGATTCCCGCATTGAAAGGGCCGAATGGCGATCAATTGTGGCGCAGACAGGACAATCGGATTATACAGAACTTCTTCTCCATTACATCGGCCAACAAAAATCCGGAAGTAACGATGCGCCTCGTCGATACGATGAACGATCCCAAATCCGTGCTGCAGTTCCAACGTGGTCCGATCGGTACGCATTTGAAAGAGAGCTCGGACGGAATGTTCGAGGTAATCGACGCACCGAAGGGAACGGATACGAGCAGTTGGATCGGCAGCGTAACGCCTTCGACGGCACTCCCGTTAATGATTCCGAAAGATTGGGTAAATAAGCTCGTTAAAAATGAGAGCGACCAGCTGAGGCAAAGTTTTTATGAAAATTATAAGCCAAACATCGTCAAAGAGGATCGTGTATACCCGAACCTTTATTTGACTGTGGAGCAAAACAACCGGATGAGTGTGCTTAATGCAGATATAAGTACGTATATTCGAAAAATGGAGGCGAAATGGATTATCGACGGCAATGTCGAGAAAGAGTGGGACGGGTATACGCAAGAGCTAAAGAAGATGGGCATTGACGAAATGGTCAAAATCAAGCAGGATGCGTACGATGCGTTTATCAAAAACTGAACTGGAGGGAATAACGTTGAACGAGGTTATTAAAAGTAGTGGAAGCGGAAACCGAATCCACCCCTTGGCCGACGATTACGTCGTCCTGTTCGAATCGCCCGATCCGCATTCGGTCTACTGTTACAGTCCGGGCATTGTCGTTCTCCCGAACGGTCGGTTGATAGCTACGATGGACCTCGGAGGTAAGGGAGTCAAGGTTCTAGAAGGTCCGAAAGGCTCTCGACATGGCTACATCACCCAGGGCAAAATATTCAGCTCCGACGACAAGGGTCGGACGTGGCAGCATGTACGCGATTTTCCATTCATGCACGCCAGACCGTTCGTCGCAGGCGGGTCCTTGTACGTTGTCGGCCAGTGTGAAAACATCCTGATCCTACGTTCAGATGATTGGGGAGACTCTTGGTCAGAGCCGGTTCGTTTGACGGATTCGGGCGATTGGCATCAGGCTCCGTGCAATGTGCATGAGGCGAACGGACACGTCTATCTGGTTATGGAAAACATCCGGAAGCATGAATTGACGAACTGGCCCGTCAGTCAAATCGAGCCGATCCTGATGCGCGCAAGGGCGGATGCCGATTTGACGCTTGCGGACAGCTGGACGTACGCCGCCGGTTTGGTCGCTGAGGAGGCAATACCGTCTGAGCGCCTCGACTATTTCGGCGTTCCTTTTTTTACCGAGCAGCGCACAGTGCAGCAGAATCAAGTGAATAGCGCCTTGGTCGGCTGGCTGGAAACGAATGTCGTGCAGTTTACCGACCCGGATCATTATTGGCATGATCCTTCAGGCCGCACATTCCATCTCTGGATGCGGGCACATACGGGTGGTACGGGGTACGCTGCAATCGCCAAGGTGGTCGAACACGAGGATGGAAGTATGGAGACGACGCTCGAGCAGACGCCTTCGGGTAAAACGATTGCATTCTTGCCATGTCCCGGCGGACAGATGAAATTCCATATTTTGTATGATGAAATAACGAAAATGTACTGGTTGTTAAGCTCGCAAGCGACCGACAGCATGACAAGGGCGGATCGCCTTCCGGCGGAACGGTTCGATTTGCCTAACAACGAACGGCATCGCTTGCAGCTGCATTTTTCGAAGAACTGCATCGACTGGTGTTTTGCAGGCTTGGTGACGGCAGGTAATACTCCAAGACAATCACGGCATTATGCCAGCATGGCAATCGACGGTGACGATCTCTGTGTGTTGAGCCGTTCAGGAGACGCGAGGGCCAAGGACGCGCATAACGGTAATCTGATTACGTTTCACCGGATTTTGAGGTTCCGGGATTTGATTTATTAGCGTTTAGGGAGGACGAACCTTTGAATAGTACCAATTATCAAAATTTTACCGGCGTTTTTTCACTGTTGCTTACGCCATTCCGTTCAAACAAGGAAATCGATTGGGATGTATACGAACAATATGTGAACTGGCAGCTGTCGTTTCAACCGGCGGGGCTGTTCGCCGTTTGCGGAAGCAGTGAAATGAAGTGGTTGACGCTCGAGGAGCGTTTGGAGTTAGCTCGCAGGGCGGTCGAACTCGCAGGAACTACACCTGTCGTGGCTACGGCAAATCTGGAGCCAAACTTGGACGATCACCCGGAGGAGCTTCGGAGGATGATTGAAACAGGCGTATCTGGCGTCGTTCTCGTGCCACCGAACGGCATGGGAGAGGATCAGCGTCGGTTATATGCTTACATGGCGCGGATGGCAGATTTAGCCGATTGCCCAGTCATTGTGTATGAGTGGCCGCTCGTTCATCCCTACCATATCGAGCCCGAGATTTATGGACAGCTCGTTTCATCGCATGGGGTACTCGGACTCAAGGATACGACATGTACGCTTGAGGGCATTACGCAAAAAGTGAAGGCCGCCCCGGGTTCCATCGTGTACCAGGCGAATACGTCATATTTGCTGGAGTCGGTTTCACTAGGCGTTAAAGGTGTAATGGCGATCGTTTCGGCGGCTTCAGGCAAAATGGTTATTGATTTCTGGAACGCTGCTGTACTCAAAGCGCATGAAGCAAGCGCTCTGCATAATAGGCTTGTTTATCTTGACGCTCTGCTCCGGTTCTCCTATCCGGCATCCGCCAAATATTTGGTTTCGCTTCAAGGCGTTCCAATAGAAATGCATTGCCGGGCGGATAGCACGTTGACTGAAGAGGCAAAGAAAGCGATGGATGTCTGGCATGGACATTCATAAACTGGATCGTTTTATGAGAACTGACGGAAGAAGCGGGGAGGGTGCCATTGCATGGCACTCTCCGCTTCAGTCACCATTCCGGGTATCAGGCTTCGCTTGGCTGCGCGATGGGAGTGGTTATCGCAGGCTCCCCCATCTACCGGAAGGGGCGGTACGGGAGCCTGTAGATAAGCTAGCGGATTGCACGGCGGGTGGCCAAATTTGTTTCCGCACGGATTCACGGCGAGTCGAAGTACGAGTTGCTCTGAAGGCTCCCGCTCTAATGTATCATATGCCTGCTACGGGCCAGTGCGGCTTCGACAGCTATGTTGGCGAGACCGGCTCCAAGGTATATGGCGGGACGGTCAAGTTCGATCCGCGACTGAAGGAATACGAGAGCACTGTACTGGAGCTTGACCTGGGGCAGTCCCAGATTCGAACGATTACGCTCAATTTTCCTTTATATCAAGGCGTGGATGACATTAGCGTTGGCTTGGAAGAAGGAGCGAAGGTGCTGCCTCCTCCTCCTTTCGACAGCGAGAAACGGGTCGTGCTGTACGGTACCTCGATTACGCAAGGGGCCAGCGCTTCGCGGCCGGGAATGGCGTATTCGAACATTTTGAGCCGGAGCTTCAATCTTGAATTTATCAATCTAGGCTTCTCCGGGAATGGGCGTGGTGAGCCAGAACTCGCGGAATTGGTCAGTCAGGTCGACAATCCTATTTGTCTTCTGCTTGATTACGAAGCCAACTGTCTAAGTACCGCTTATTACAGGCAGACGCTGCCCGATTTCATCCGGATTTACCGAAATCGTCACCCCGAGGTACCGATCGTGCTGATGTCCAAAATCGCGATTCGTTTCGAGTTTCAGAAGCGTACCGAACAGGCAGAGCGCGCAGAAAGGCTCAGGTTTCAACAGGAGCTAGTCGCAAGTTTGTGGAGTCAGGGAGAGCTAAAACTGACATTCGTGGACGGAACGAGCCTGATTGGCGAGCGAGATCACGAGTGTACGGTGGATGGCGTACATCCAAATGATCTCGGATTTATGATGATGGCGGATCGGCTACTGCCGGTGTTGAAGGCTGTTTTACAATCATAGTCGTATGGATTAATGGAAGTATTGAATTACTTGGTGGAGGGGATTAGATGTCGGAAAACAAGATAAGCCGCAGAGCTTTGTTGGCATCGATGGGAATGGCGGGAGCGGTCGTTTTGACGGAAAGCATATGGAAGGGCAATTTTCCGGAAACGGCGGAAGCCAAAGGAGGAACGGTAACTGAGTCCGTCTACGGTCTTGATAAGGTAAAGGTGAAAGATTTGAAAGACATGGATTTCGTCATCGCGGTGACGATCGCCGAATTGAGAGCGGAGGCGAGTCCGAACTCCGACTATGTTTACTATGTGATCGATTCCGGACAGGAAGGCATGTTCGGCTACGATCCCTCGGATACGACAACGCCTGACAATACGGGGACGGTCATTGCGGCTGTCGCAGGCGGTCGATTCAAGCGTACATTTGAAGGAGCTTTGCAGGTCAAATGGTTTGGGGCAAAGGGAGACGGGGAGACGGACGATACGCTGTCTGTCCGCGCAGCGATGCAGGCTGCGAGAGGTAAGGAAATCCGTTTTGCCGCAGGAATCTACAAATTGACGGATACGATCACGATCCCGCGGAATACGTTCGTGAAGGGAGCTGGTTGTTCCTCGTGGTTTCCGTTCGGCCAACTGCGTAACAACGTACCGAACAGTATTTTGGATATGGAGAACGGAACCATCTTGAAGTTCGTTGGAAACGGTTCCTCTTCATTCTCCACGAACCGATCCGACTTTCAAAGCTTCACCTGCGCCGTAAAGCTTGAGCCGGATGCGGACGGGGTGCAGCTGTCCGATCTCAAAATATTGTCGTCGTTTCGCATTCGGGACGAGAACGGGAACATTACAACTCCAGATACAGATCAGCATGCCATGCTCGATGTGGGACTCTGGATCGACAATGCGGATCATGTCAAGCTAAATGGAATCGGCGTTGTCGGCTACTGGCAGAAGGCTGGAATCCTCTTGGACGCTTCGGGGCGCCTTGGGGCCACACAGGAATTCGGCGCGATTGAGTATTGCGTAGTCAGCAATTCCATATTTCAGGGGAAAATCGGGATGGCGGTACTTGGCGGCGATGAAGGGGCTCCGCCTGACGAAACCGGATTCCTCAAGCCGACCGGAGATGATTTGACCGAGGGAGCGTTCGGCCTGTCCCATTTGTTCGTGTCCGAATGCTTTTTCTCCGGAACCGACCATCACTCGAACGGGTTCGCAGCCGGTTGGCAAAGCCGGATCGCTCCCGACAGTACGCCGCTCAAAATCGACGGCTTTATCGGCAGCGGCGTTCCTTACCGTATCAATCATCCGCGTTTCGTCAACTGTTCGATTCAAACGCGGGAAAGCGCATCGATTATACTCGACCGGGTTATCCGTCCCACATTTATCAATTGCCGGGCGGAAAGCGGTCCGATCCGCGCTTCAAAACATACCGTGCTACCGCGGCTGATCAACTGCGAGTTTCCCTATAATCGTACGAATGTAATCTACCAGGAAATTGAGCATTGTCAAGGCGCACTCATTACGCCTTCTTTCCGCAGATTAGCGCACATTCACTTGAAGGAGTACCAATTTCAGATTGAGCTCCGCAACAACAACGGGATTATCGAGCACCGTCTGACCAAGCCTTTTGCCATAAGCGCCAACGCCAAAAGTAAAGATGTTGAAGCCCTGTTCCGTTATGCGATCAAGGAAGCGGGCTGGGATTACCAAGTATGGACGCCGACACCTGTTCCCGGGAGCATAGTGAACGATGATTACAGTAAGGGCATATTTCTCGGTGAAAAAGCATTCCAAGCCAAGTATGCTCTAGTCACCAGCGTTACTTTCGATAATCATGCCGACTATCAGGAGGCGGAGCTAGTAGTTGTTCAGTCGCGAGCGGCGGATACCGGTTTGTGGGCAAGAGCGGCAGCCTACTCGGCTCCCACTGTTCCTTATAAAATGGCGACGTTCAATACCGTTTTGAAAATCGAGCTGCGTAACGGCAGTGGTCCAGCGACGGCACTAACGACGAACCTCCCGATGGAAGCACAGGGCGAGGCAAGTCTGGTCCTTCGGGTTAGGGGCATGTTCTATGAGCAGGCATACGGACTGGGCTGACCCACCGGGGATAATCATGGAGGAGCCAGATGCGATGATCCGCACGTCCGTTCTGTGAGAGGCCCATGCAGTTGCGCATCGGCCTACTCGAAGAGATAAGTCCGAATATCACTCTTTTTCTCATTTGCTGTGCTTCATTTAAAAAAATATTCACAATGCCAGATTTTATGTTTTTCTACCGCTAGCAATGATAAGATATGCAAATTATTAAAGTGAAACCTTTCATATCCTCTTTGATCTCCTATAGTGATTGCTTGTTCGATGTCTTCCTTAATGAATAGCATCGTATATTACTACTATTTTTGCATCGACTTCGATTGCGAGTATTTAACCACTAATGACTTGGAAAGGGCCAGAGGCTTTGCTTTGATTTCTCCCAAACATGAGAAACCCACGCTAACACCACGAAGACCTCTCTGGAATCAGAGGTTTTCGTGGTGTTGTTTGCTTCGTTATTTTTTCGGCTTCTATCCAATTTACAAAAAAATAGATTTTCAACCAACACTCGTCCCTACCCATCTACATAGTATGATTGTAGTTTCCTATTGTTAATATGAAAAGGTGGGTGATATGTTGAATAACAATGTCAGTAAATTCCAGAAAGACGCAGGTGAAGAAGCTGCATGTGAAGAAGCTGTCGGTGAAGATGCCGTAGGTGAAGAAGCTGCAGGTGAAGTAGCTGTCGGTGAAGATGCCGTAGGTGAAGAAGCTGCTGGTGAAGTAGCTGTCGGTGAGGATGCCGTAGGTGAAGAAGCTGCAGGTGAAGTAACTGTCGGTGAAGATGCTGTAAGTGAAGTAGTTGTAGGTGAAGTAGCTGTCGGTGAAAATGTCGTCGGTGAAGATGCTGTAGGTGAAGTAGTTGCAGGTAAAGCAGCTATCAGTGAGGAAGTTGCTGGTATTAATGGAGCTAGTGGCAAAGACGGTGCTAAAGGGCAAACTATTACTATTTCTGGTGATGATAATTCTATCAATATTGATGCTGGAAATATTAAAATAAATATTCCCAACCTCATTAAACAATTTTTCCCTAATGGTATGAAGTAAAACGACTGTGGTCATGTTGCTGAAAGTAAGATTCGATTTTATTAGAATAGAAGGTGATGAAGATGGGTAGTGAAGACAAGAAGAAAATAAAAATCAGAAAAGAAAACGAACAAGAAAAGAGCGGAAATGGTGGAAAAGGTGGCGGTGCGGGTCCTGCAGTAGGTGGTGGCGCGAGTGACACCACAACTGGTGGTGGGGGCGGTGGTGCAACTGGCGGTCCTGCAACAGGCGGTGGTGCAACTAGCGGTAGTGCAACAGGCGGTGGTGCAACTGGTGGTGCTGCGAATACTGCTGCAACAGGAGGTACTACAACTGGCGGTGATACTAACGTTTTAGTTGCTCCCGTTTCAGCAGGCGGTGATGCAACAGGCGGTGATGGTGGTTCTGGAACAGGTGGTAGTGCACTTGGCGGTTTCGCGGCTGGTGGTGCTGGTGGTGCTGGCGGTGCTGGCGGTGCTGGTGGTTCTTCCGCTCTTGCTGCCACAGCCGTGGCAAGCGGAACGTCTACATCTAGCGCTGACAACAACAGCTCTACAGGTGGAAGTGGGGGTGCAGGCGGCTCAGGCGCCGCCGGAGGTTCTGCAACTGGCGGTAATGCAACCGCTGGTACTGGAAGTGGTGGTTCCGGTGGTACTGCAACTGGTGGTAATAGTTCTACAAGTAGTGGTGATGCTGCCGCAGTAGGTGGTGCTTCTGCAACTGATAATACCGTATCTAGTGGTGATCCAGCTGGTGGTGATGCAACTGCTGGTGATGCAACTACTGGCAGCGCAACTGGCGGCGATGCAACCGGAGGCGATGCAACTGGCGGTGATGGAGGCGATACTACTGGCGGTGATACAGCAGGCGGTGGTGCCTCAAATGTTGGCGGCAAAGGTGGCGAAGGAGAAGCCGAAATCAAAGAAGAAGGCGAAGTCGAACAAAAAGCCAAAATCAAAGATTAAACTATAACCTTAACTAACTCTATCAGGCTTACATTTATATACGGGGTGGTAATAGTGGATGAAAATCATCAAGAACCTCATGATATTAACAAAATAATAACTGCAGCCAATGACTCTGCTGATGATGAAGCTCCTCGTGTTAGCACTACCGCAAGTGCTACTGCAACTGGCGGTGCCGGCGGTATTGGTGGTGCAGGGGGTACCGGCGGTCAGGCACTTAACGTAACCTATGTAGATAATTATTCAATGTTAATGCTGGTATATACGCTTATACTCATGTTCACCAATGAAAAGAAAGATGGGGAAGGTTCTAGTATTTCGACAGAGTCACTAATCCCACTTTTAAAATCAATGATGGAAGAACAGAAAGAATACCGTCAAGAATTTCTAGAAGTGATTCGTTCGTTAAAACGATAACCAGGTATAAACTGTTCACCCCCTAAGTGGGTTGCCTTTTTTGAAAAAGGCAGCTCACTTTTGCATTTCTAAGGAAATTTTACGGGCAACGCCCGAATACATAAGATCAATAGAATATTTTAACGCAGCAACGATTGGTGAATTTTTACTCAAATTAAACAGTAATAGACAGTAAAAAAACACCAGATCCTGCAAGCTGCTTTCTGTATTGAACAGAAGGCAGTTTGTTTAGCTTTCGCTCAGGTCGATGTATTGATATTCATCGGTTATTAACACCTAGGGTATTTATGACGATTTGCAGGTATTTCTTCTGTTCGCATGTAACACGAGCGCTTCATTTTCTAAATCTGATAATCTTTCCATCAGTGCATCCATGCTATGTTCTAATTTATAATCCATCTCCTCTTTATACAGAGGAATCAAGAAATAGGTATGAACCTTATTACCGTCCTTGGCTGGGATGATGCTGATCTCTTCTTTTAATTGATAGAATACAACCCCATTCAAACCCGTTCCGTCGGCATAGGGTTCATAGTCCTGGTAATTGGGGATTGTATGTCCATATCCCAACCAGGTATTATACTGATGAGGAAAACGAGCCTAGATTCACACAATTTCCGATTAATCTCGTGAATTGCATAAGTCATGAGGCAGGATAGTTAATGGAAAAAATTACATTATTGTTGTGTATTTATGTATAATGACCTTATAGAAATATTTTTCCGTAGATAATGGGGAGGATTCGCCAATGACTAGCGGTGAAGTAAAAGACCTAAAGCATGATGTTATCGCCCTTGTCCTAGTAGCGGTGGTTATAGGGCTTGTCTTCCTTGTTACTTGGGTATCTAGGACGGTCAATGATACGACGCACATAACCCGCATAGCTGACGCCACCGAACGCCTAGGAACCTTTGTAGATAACTACGATTCACTTACGCCCGTTCAACTAATGACCGCGAACCTTGAACCGCAAATATACGTAGATGCAGCCACCATTGCACCCGACGAAGGAACCGCAAACGACCTACGCTTTGCTGCCGAACTAATTATGAAGTATAACGACGGAGCAGGGGTTGAAACGCTGCAAGAAGCCTACGACATATTGACCGATGTTGTTCCACATTTCCGCGAAGCAGCAAAAAAACCATAAAGTGTACGGAAAATGGCGGATATGAGCGTTAAGGTCGTAGGAGAGGAACAATAATTAAATTCGCCGCATAATGTGGTTACTCATTCTGAGAAAGTCCAAGATAGTAGTACCGATCATTACGCTAACGGGTAGATTAACTGAATGGTGACTAAGCCTTGGAATTAGCAACCTATTCAAGAAAGTGTTCGTCTGATTATATCGAGGAAGGTGATATTAATGACGAAAATGGATAGCTTCAGCATAATGTTAGTTTTGGTAGTGTGCATGATATTTGCAGGCTGTACAAAGGCAAATACTGAGTCAGAACCAATACACACTGAACCATCAGCCACGAATACTTCTACAAATAAACCATCAGATTCAAACAGTAATACAAATCAATCTGATTTAGTCGGTTCCGTTAAGGTAGAAAACTTAGGTTCCGATACTAAAATAACTTATACTTTCAAAAATCAAAGCGAAAAAATAGTGACTGTTATTGGCGGAGCAAGATATAAGTTGTTAAAGGACAACAATGTAGTAGACGAAGGTGGGGTTCCAATAAAAGACTACATAGATTTGGAGCCTGGTCAGGACTATACAGATATAAAGACATTTTCGAAATTGGAGCCTGGCTCATACACAATACATATGGATTGGAACAAAACCATTGTATCTGCTGAATTTGTTCGAAACTAAAATTGGTTAAGCTAACGGGTAACTAAAGCTTAACAATCACCATAACGAGGTTGCCGACATGAACGGCAGCCTCGTTGAGCTAATTGGAGGTTAGTTTAATGGATGCGCGAAATATTTAAAATGTTGAGGTGTTTGCGAAGTTCGCAAGGAGCATGACCTGATAATAAAATAGGTCTTGTTTTCAAGGAGGTAAAACATGGATTACACTTCACCGATTGAAGCAGCGTTAAAGGTGAAACGGTGGCCTAAAGATACCATAGCGGCGGGTCGTCGTCATACCGTTGGTCTTAAATCGGATGGTACGGTGACGGCTGTGGGTGATAATAAATATGGCCAATGTGATGTAAGCGGCTGGCGCGATATTGTGGCGGTTGCGGCTGGTAATGTTCATATGGCGACGAACACGGGTAATGCTCATACAATCGGGCTTAAATCGGACGGCACGGTGGCGGCTGTGGGTTGGAATAAGCATGACCAATGCGATGTAAACGACTGGCGTGATATTGTAGCGGTAGCGGCGGGTTGGCGTCGTACCGTCGGGCTTAAATCGGATGGCACGGTGGTGGCTGTGGGTCGAAATAATGAAGGCCAATGCAATGTAAGCGGCTGGCGTGATATGGTGGCGGTAGCGTCGGGTGACTGGCATACCGTCGGGCTTAAATCGGACGGCACGGTGACGACTGTGGGTAATAATCGGTATGGCCAATGTAATGTAAGCGACTGGCGCGACATAGTGGCGGCAGCGGCGAGTTACCTTCATACCGTCGGGCTTAAATCGGACGGCACGGTGGCGGCTGTGGGTTGGAATAAGCATGACCAATGCGTTGTAAGCGGCTGGCGCGGTATTGTGGCGATAGCGGCGGGTAGTAATCATACAATCGGGCTTAAATCGGACGGCACGGTGGCGGCTGTGGGTAGGAATGAGCATGGCCAATGCAATGTAAGTGGCTGGCGCGATATTGTGGCGGTAGCGGCGGGTTGCGCTCATACTCTCGGCCTTAAATCGGACGGCACGGTGGTTGCTGTGGGTGATAATGAATATGGCCAATGCGATGTAAACGGCTGGCGTGGCATCCAACTGCCCGGCAATTAGTTTTCAATATTAATAATACATATAAAGCCTTAAGTCGGTGGGACGTCGTGAATACGGGAATGTTACGAGAAGGTATTAAGCTAACGGTAACTATAGTTGAACAAAAAAGGTACAGTATGCCATACCGAAAGCTTATTCATGTAAATTTCGGCTGCTTCTTGTGTATAAATTTGATGGCAATGATATTATGAAAAAAAATGCAAGCCATTAGAAGAAACTTTGCGGGAATACAATGGATAATAGGACATACAGTTGTCCTATTATTAGTTCTATACTAATGTCAAATGTGTATTAAGGAGAGATTAGTTATGAGCAAAAAAATAGAATATAAAAAAGATTATAAACAATTTTATCTACCAAAAACCATCCCGGATATTATTGATATCGCTGAGATGCCATTTATTAAAATTAGTGGCACAGGTGATCCCAATAGAGATGAGTTTGCTCGAGAGACAGAAGCATTATATAGCCTAAGTTATGCAGTTAAAATGTCATATAAAAGTGAAGATGTTCCTGTCGGTTACTATGAATATACAGTTTTCCCACTTGAGGGAATTTGGGACTTGATCGATAAGTCAAAGTCGGCAATAGATAAATGTAATTTGAAATACACAATTATGATACGCCAACCAGATTTTCTGACAGATGAGTTATTCAAAAAATTTGTAGAGCAGACCAAAAAGAAAAAGCCAAACCCATACCTTGAGGAGTTAAAATTCGAAAAAATTAGAGATGGTTTATGCTGCCAAATGATGCATATAGGAAGTTTTGATGATGAACCAGCAAGCTTTGCAAAGATGGAAGTGTTTTGTAAGGAAAAAGGATATGTGCGTACTGATAAAACTCATAGGGAAATTTATCTATCCGACCCCCGTAAGACTGATATGTCGAAGATGAGAACTGTTTTAAGATTTCCTATAATGAGGTATTAGGAGACCGTGAGAGTATTAAGAAAGTGCGGTGAACCAAACCGTATCACACGGTAATGACAATTAGGCTAACGGGACACGTTAGTTGAACAAATAAGGGACAGTTTGCTAAGGCAGCTGCTCCCTTTCTTTGTTAAGCGAAAGGGCAGAATACTTTAATTAGAGTCATGATTTAAATTCTATTCTAGACATGGATTATAATGATCTTGTTACCTGTAGCTGTACGAGTACCACCCTACTCCATTATCACAACAGATATATTGGACCGGGACACATACAATCTTTTTCGAAATAATGAATTTATAAGTAAAATGGTAAGAACGTGAGCTTTGGTAAGTATGTAGTTTATGTAAGCGTTTTTAAAGTCTTTTTTTATAATAAATGACTGAAGCCAGTGCGATTGTATGTTTTACAAAACAAATTAGCAGGCGTAATATACAATTTGCAAGTTTAAAATTAGGTAGGGCGACTTAACCGTCCGAATCCGACAGCTAACCTCGTAAGCGTTGATTGAGGGAGGGTTGTTACATGTGTTCAAAACACGGATTCTTACCTGTGTTTTTTGTTTGCCAAAAAGCCATGATTAGGGATTGTGTTTTTATATTTCATTTTCAGGGTATTTTAACAGTACAGGAAATTTAAAAATAAAAAATGTGGAGTGAAACTAATGCTCTCTTTAAAAAGATTTTTAATCGGACGACCGTTAAAATCAAATAAATTAGGCGAGCAGAAACTTAATAAAACGAAAGCTCTTGCCATTCTTTCTTCAGATGCCTTATCTTCAGTGGCCTATGGTCCTGAGCAAATATTAATTGTTTTAATAACAGTTGGTGTAGCAGCGTTTTGGTATTCGATACCTATCGCAATTGGAGTATTGATTTTATTATTAGCACTTATTTTATCTTATAGGCAAATTATCTTTGCATATCCACATGGCGGAGGCGCTTATGTGGTGTCAAAAGAGAATCTAGGCAAGTACCCTGGGTTAATAGCCGGAGGTTCCTTGTTGGTTGATTATATTTTAACCGTGGCAGTAAGTGTATCCGCCGGTACGGATGCCATTACTTCCGCTTTTCCAAGTTTGCACGAACATACGGTAATCATAGCTGTAATATTTGTAATTTTCATAACAATCCTGAACCTGCGGGGGGTAACCGAGTCTGCTTCGATTTTAGCATATCCGGTATATTTGTTTGTTTTAGCATTATTTATTTTAATAGGAGCAGGCATATATAACATAATAACCGGTTATGTTTCTCCCGAATTACACACTCCAATCGGTACACCAGTAGCAGGTATAAGCCTTTTTTTGCTCTTAAAAGCATTTGCTTCGGGCAGCTCTGCATTAACAGGAGTCGAGGCCATTTCGAATGCAATCCCGAACTTTAAAAATCCTGCTCCTAATAACGCTGCTAAAACATTAATGGCGATGGGAATCTTACTTGCTTTGTTATTTTCGGGAATCGTATATTTAGCTTATTATTACGGGATTACACCAAATCTCGAAGTAACCGTAGTCTCACAAATCGCCGAACATACCTTTGGGCGAAATTTTATGTACTTCTTCATTCAAGGTACAACAGCATTAATCCTTATCCTAGCTGCTAACACGGGATATTCAGCTTTCCCATTGCTTGCCGTAAATCTTGCTAATGATAAGTTCATACCAAGAATGTTTACGGTTAGAGGAGATCGGCTTGGTTATTCCAATGGCATTATCATTCTGGGTATTTTATCCATTATATTAATTATTGTGTTTAAAGGCCAAACCGAACATTTAATACCGCTTTATGCTGTTGGTGTTTTTATTCCCTTTACTCTGTCCCAGACAGGAATGATTATAAAATGGATTCGTCAAAGGCCTAAAGGATGGATTCCAAAACTGATCATTAACTCAACGGGGGCTCTTATAAGCTTTATTGTCACCATGATGTTTTTCTTAACAAAATTCACACAAGTTTGGTCCGTTTTAATATTCTTACCCCTTATCATTTATGCCTTTCATCGAATTAGAAAGCATTATGAAGCGGTAGCCGACCAATTGAGAATTACAACTTGTGAGCCAGCTATTCCGATTGCGGGGAATATAATCATTCTTCCTGTGGCGGGTATGACGCATGTGGTGGAGAATTCGTTGAACTATGCCAAATCGCTCTCAGCATACCAGATCATTGCAGTTCATGTTCATTTTGAAAGAGAAGATGAAGGACTGTTTGAAGAAAAATGGAGCAAGTGGCAGCCTGACGTGAGGTTGGTAACTCTACACTCTCCTTATAGAAGCATCATTCAGCCACTGACTAAATTCATTGATACCGTTCAACGTAAGGCGAGTGAATCAAATTACCAAGTTACTGTTGTTATCCCACAGTTCATTCCAAAGAAAGGTTGGCACAACATTCTACACAACCAATCCAGTTTACTGATTCGTGCACACTTACTGTATCGGAGAAATGTGTTTATTACTACTGTACCGTACCATTTAAAGAAATGATCGACTTATTAAACGGGACACTATAGCTTAAAAGTTTATAAAACTGCTTCTGAAAATATTCTCTATATAAAGGGTATCGACGCCCCACGCCTCCACCATGTAAATCCACAACCGCAATAGGTTGTGGATTTATCATACCCGATCATGCTAAGCAACGAGAGTGGTCAGAGAGGAATTCCATATTTGCTCACATTAATGCTGTCGATCGCTTCTCGCGAAATAACATAAAGAAAAGCATGGATGCGGTGACGTACAATGTGCCTGTAATACTGAACGTAATGGCATACCCCCAATAATAGCCGTAGGTATCAATCAGATGAGAATGAATCGGTCCCATGGTTGCCCATCCAAGCATAAAGGCTGTCTGCATACAGGAATTAGCGAGGCTTCGCTTCTTCTCAGAGACTCGATCGATTAGAATAGCAGATTGCAGTGGATTGGCTGCATTCATTAGTGCTTGTCTAAATAAAAAGCTTATTGAAGCAACGAGTAGTAGATTTGTGAAGCCTGTTAAGAGCAGGAATGGTAGCGAAAGTGTTTGGAAAATAACGATTGCTTTCACTTGTCCAATTCGATTGGCTAGTGACGGGCCAATGAGCATTGAAATGATGGTCATCACTTGGCCTAAAGATAGTAAGAAGCTCATCGCACTAAGCGAAATTGAAAATCGATTCGTGAAATATAAATTTAAATAAGGAACGACAAGGCCTGACCCAATGCCGATCAAAAGCTGAATAGAGGCAAATTTAGCAATAAACGAAATTTCACTCTTCGATTGAGCTGCTGTTTGGCTCACAGTAAGATCTTCATTAAATGCTTCATTTCCATTCTTCGGTATACGTGCTGATTCCCTTATAGCTTGTAAGGGCAGAAATGCTGCTATTGTCGCTATACTACCTGCGAGCAAAACCATTTTAAATGAGAGGAGTTTAGTTAATCCTGCAGCTTGCAAAACATCTGCAATTACACCTCCACCAAGGCTCCCGGCAACCTGGGAGGCGAGCACGAATGCAGCAAAGATGCTGAATATGCGCATCCGGTCGGCTTTAGCTACACTTGCAGCAAGAAAAGGAATGGCGAGTACTTGAAAGATAGCGGCAAATAAACCGGTTAGAACAGCCATAGTTAGTAGACTGCTCTCTGACTCAAATAAAGAGCGGCCAGCCAATACTATACCGCTGCACAGAGTGCCAATTACGAGTAATCGTTTTCGGCTGGCGCGATCACCGAACAAACCAATAGGAATGAAGCATAACGCTGTTGCGAATGATTGCAAACTGACGATTTTTCCACTCATGGAATCGGCGTAACCGAGTTCGTGGATGTACAAATTATATAGTACCGAGAACATGCCTGTACCGATTTGATATAGCATATTCGCTAGAAAGAAAAGACGAATGTTTCGAGACCAGCCTCGCCATTCCATGGCGGTAGATTGAATGATGTTCATATATACTCCTTCGATTACTATTCCAACCAACCTTACTATTATGGCAACTGTAAATCAACCGAAATTTTCTTCCCTAGCATAATCATGATATGCTTGACGTACGAATAAAAAAATGAGGCGGGATTCATATGCAAATGTTTGTCATGCTCGGTAGTATTTTGATGGTTTTGGCGGTCGCTATCGGTGCGTTCGGTGCACATGCGCTAAAAAGCAGAATAGCACCGGATAAGCTGAAGGTGTATGAAGTTGGTGTTCAGTATCACATCGCACATGCATTAGGCTTGATTCTGATCGGTCTGCTTGCGAACAATTATCCGGATGTTCAGCTCTTTGTAACGGCAGGCTGGTTTTTGGTAGCTGGGATTATTTTGTTTTCGGGAAGTCTGTACGTTCTAAGTGTTGCAAAAGCCCGATTTCTTGGTCCAATTACTCCGCTAGGCGGACTTTCCTTTATGATAGGCTGGGTGCTTGTCGCTATAGGTGTCCTGTAGAGGGTAATTATCTTCTCAGCATATTGTTACGTTCTTTCTCATAGGTTTGTCACCTATCCAAAGTGGGCTATTTAACTCTTACAAACAAATGCTCTAATAATCAGAGCACTACACCCCGGTGAATGGTGGTTTTGCACAGCCAAGGTTCGCCTCCACCATCATCAAATCCAGCCGCAAGAGGCTGGTTTTTTTGTGTGGAAATAGAGGGGTGTCGATTACTCTGAATCCGAAGGAGGGTACTGGGGTTCGTTCAACGCCAAAATCAGTGCTTGATTACATGAAACCCTATGCGGGTAGGTCGGGGCATTCAGTTACCAGCATTCTATTTTAACGAATGTAAAGGGATAGATAGGCGATTAAAATGGATATTGTCCAATCAAACACCTGATACTTCCATGATCCTATGTGTTTGAATGGAAAAGTTCCATTCAAATAGGTAGTTAGAAGCTCTTTGTCTACGGGACAGACGATTAGCTTGGATGAAATACAGTCTGGGGCAAACATATCGTTTTTGATGTGAAGCTGATTGTATGAAATACAGTCAAATACGACGAATGAAGAGTAGGCTTTACTCACTTTCTGTCAACCGCTGATTTTGAGGTTGAGCCAAAAAAATATAAAGGTATTTTAAAATCTGCATAATGCCCGTCCCCATGCCGCCGAATACCTCAGTGCAGGTAATCTACTCAATGTCCCTTCAAAAGATCTTCCTGATTCAGTTTGAATAGAACACCATGAAATAAAAAAAATCAGTATTCCAATTAATGGAATACTGGTTTTTTCAATGATACGCTTAGTTGTTTATGCACTTGACTTAACTAAGCCGCACTTCACTTTTTCCCGGCGAGCGCGCGTGTGGGATAAGCCGAAGAAGGTGGCGGCTGTTGCAGCAGCAAGGATAACACCCGTTGCTCCGATCCAACTGATGGAGGTAAGCGATGCTTGCTGTACAATAACACCGCCAAGTCCGGCACCGGCCGCCATACCCAGCTGCAGCACAGAGCTGTTCAAACTAAGCATGATACCGGAAGCCTCCGGAGCCAGTGTCATTAAATGATACTGCTGAGTAGGGCCGGATGACCAAGCTGTAAATGCCCATAACATAAGTACTGGGAACACGATGAAAGGCGAATGCCCTGCTATTGAAAGCAGTACAAGGGCAATCGTATGGAAGAGCATCCCACTGACTAACGTACGAGGCGCTCCCCATTTGTCAGTGCTGTAGCCCCCGAACTTCGAGCCGAACAAGCTGGCGATCCCAAAGGCGAAGAGACCGATGCTCACGCCCTGCTCACTTAATTTGGTTACGGTCAACAGGTAGGGTGAAATATATGTGTAGACGATGGAGTACCCGCCGATCCACATGAAGGTAACGGCCAAGGCGATCGCGATTTTTGGCTGCTTAAATAGGGCGAGCTGTTTGAATATGGGTACAGGCTCCTCACCATTTGATCGAGGAATAGTCATTAAAATGATGAGCATAGCGAATAGACCAAGAAGGCCAATAACTCCGAAGATCAGCTTCCAGTCATATGCAGAAGCGGCAACCCTGCCGAGAGGCACGCCAATGATTAAGGCAGTACTGAAGCCCATAACTAACGTTGCGATCGCACTTCCTTGTTTGCCAGGAGCAGCAAGCTTTGCGGCAACCGTCAATGCGGTAACGACAAACACGCCGGTGCTAAGCGCGAGAACGATTCGGGACACTACTAAAAACGCAAAACCCGGCAATGCGATGGTGATCAAATTGCCAATTGCAAATACACCAAGTGCATAGAGCAGCAGCTGCCGTCTTTCCATACGTGCCGTGATAGCCATGAGAATAGGGGTACCGAATGCATAAGCCAGCGAGAACACGGTAATCAGCTGACCTGCGGCTGATACCGAGACGCCTACGTCTGCAGCCACCTTATCCAAAATGCCTGCAATAATAAACTCGGACGTCCCAACTAGAAAGCTTATTATTGCCAGCATATAAATTTTCCAAGCGTTCGACATACCAGTAAAGCTCCTCTCGACTCCAATGTTTTTATATTTCTAAGTATATAGAAATAATGCTGAAAAAAAATTACTCCAACAAATATGGCGCGTACTTTTGCGCCATTTCACGGTTTACGCTGTAGTAGATATACGTGCCGTCCTTGCGGAGATTAAGCAACCCGCACTCCGTCAATTGTTTTAAGTGATGAGAAAGCGTTGAACCAGCCACAGACTCCAGCTTAACTCCAATATCGGAGCAGCACAAATTTTTCTCCTCCGTAAGAAGCAGAGCAATTTTAATCCGAGTGGGCTCCCCGAGCGCTTTGTATACTTTAACAGCTTGACGTATGTCCGCATGCTCTTCTACCATAGTAAATTCACCTTTTTCCAGTCATGTTATTTCTATATGCGTAGAAATAAGATATCATACGTATTTATGAAAGTAAATAGGTGTCGGGACAGATGGTATAGCAGACGGTTAGAGGAAAGGGCCAAATATAGAAAAAAAGGCCGTCGACAACGATCGACAGCCTTTTTCATTTCGTGATTAGACTTTAACGGGGCTAGCCTCGACCATCCAGTTAAGGGGGTCAGCCAGCTTACCCATTTGAATGCCGGTAAGGGTATCATAAAGCTTTTTGGACAGCTCGCCTGTGTTCCCCTCGTTAATGATCAGTACTTCATCCTGCCAGTTCAGTTCACCGATCGGAGAGATTACGGCTGCAGTACCCGTACCAAAGGCTTCCTCCAGCTCGCCTTTGCGACTAGCCTCGTAAAGCTCCTCAATTGTGATTGGACGCTCTACAACCTCAATGTTCCAATGCTGAAGCAGCTGAATAATGGAATTGCGTGTAACGCCGTCCAATATACTGCCATTTAATGCGGGTGTATGCACGATGCCATTGATTTTAAAGAAGACATTCATGCTGCCGACTTCCTCAATATATTTGCGATGTACGCCATCGAGCCAAAGCACCTGGGAATAACCCTTTTCTTTCGCGAGCTCCTGCGCTTTCAAACCTGCCGCGTAATTGCCCGCAGTTTTCGCTTCACCCACGCCGCCCTTCACGGAACGCACGTATTCCGACTCGACGAAGATTTTCACTGGGTTTACACCCTCAGTATAATAAGCGCCAACAGGCGACATGATGATGATGAATTGATATTGAGTGGAAGGCGCCACGCCAAGCTGCGGCTGCGTTGCAATAATGAAAGGACGAATGTAAAGCGACGTGCTAGGCGCTGTTGGAATCCAGTCCTGATCAACGGCAATCAGCTGCTTCAATGCTTCAATGACGGTATCGATATCCAGCTCAGGAACACTAAGACGCTCGTTGGAGCGATTCATTCTTTGTATATTTTTTTGAGGTCTGAATAGTAGTACGCGACCATCGTCGGTTTTATACGCTTTCAATCCTTCAAATATCGTTTGTCCATAATGGAACACTTTCGCTGCCGGGTCTAGTACGATCGGTTGGTAAGGAATGATACGCGGCTTATGCCAGCCGTTGTCCGTCGAATAATCCATAGTAAACATGTGGTCCGTAAAATAATTGCCAAATCCAAGCTGTTCTGCCGCTGGCTGTTGTTTCTTATTCGTGGTTAACTCGATTTCCAATGATTGAAGCAAATGGCCCAACTCCTTAAATGATCGATAATTGAATGCTAACACTTCATACGCTATATTTATAATATCTATTTTATTGAATGTCCATACCTTTTGGGTATAGACGAAGGGATTGAACGACATGGATATGCGTCAGCTCAAATACTTCTTAACTATAGCACAAGAAGGGCAGGTTACTCGAGCGGCCAAGCTGCTAAATATGGAACAGCCGCCCCTTAGCAGGCAGTTGAAGCTGATGGAGGAGGAACTCGGCGTTAAGCTCTTTGAGCGCAGTGGCAAAGGTCTAATACGAACCGCTGCGGGCGAACTGCTCAAGCAGAAGGCTGAATTGCTTCTCGCACAATTTGATGAATCACTCAGAGAGGTTAAGGGAATGGAGGAGGGCATTCGCGGGGTTCTGTCGATTGGGTCGGTCGTGTCCTGTATTTCCATATTGCCCAAGCGAATCGAGCTGTTCAGGAAACGCTACCCCCAGATTACATTCAAAATTTCAGAGGGCGATCATTTTTACTTAGGCGAACAATTGGAGAACAGAACCATTGATTTAGTTGTGGCGAGACTGCCGTTTGAGGCGGAAAAGCATCCACAGCAATATTCCGTGCTGCGGCTGCCCTCAGATCCGTTCGTCGCTGTCATTCCGAGCTCATGGACGGATTACTCCAGCAAAGAGGGGCTTCATATGAAGGAGCTGGCGAATTTTCCGTTCCTTACTTTAAAGACGGACAAAACGACACGCATGCATGAGCAGGTTGTGAACGAATGCAAGCGCCACGGCTTTGAACCTAACATTATATGCGAATGCTCAAGTGTGGCGATTATTATGTCGCTTATTGCTGGAGGTATCGGTGCAACGGTGTTTCCGAAGTCGGTCATGTCCTCTTTTCCAAGCACGGTTGTCAAAATGCTTGATATTGTGGATGCAAGCTTTCAGTCTGATGTGGGTGTTGTTTGGCTGAAGAATCATTATTTGCCAAAGCGTGCGCAGCAGTTTATTGAGAGCTTTCGCTCAGATATGCAGGAGGAGAAGGCAGATATAGAATTCTAGCAGGCAGGCGGCTATTTGAACGGCTCAATCAAGCTTTATATTAACGTGTATTTTCACGTGCCCTAAGTGATACTGAGATTTCAGCCCATTTCAATGAGTTTAATGATTCCGTAATTATAACTCCATAAAGAGCAGAAAGGCTGTTAAGAGGCAGATATATTTCCGACGAACAGCCTTTTCGTCCTAACTAGCTGATGACTGAAAAAGACGGTACTTTTCTGTCATTATGTTTAATCTTCCTTATTATCTTTTTTGAAGTAGACCAACTGTTCCAGATTATTGTTCATTTTCTCCGTTGTACCATGGGGATCCTCATAGCTGTAATAACCTTTACCGCTCTTCACTCCAAGCGTGCCGTTACTTACTTTTGACAGCAGCGATTCAGGTGCAAGTGTGCTTGTACTGAGCTCAGGGAATAGGTGTCCGGTAACTTTAGCCCATATATCGAGTCCGCCAAGATCCGCAATCTCGAACGGTCCCTTGAGTGCCCATCGCAGCCCTAGCCCATCTTTAACTACAGTATCAATTTCAGCAGGATCGGCAATACCTTCTTCAAGCAGGTATAGGGCTTCTCTCAGAAGTGCGGCCTGCAGTCGATTCGCAATGAACCCAGGAATATCCTTGTTTAATACAACTGGCGTTTTCCCGCAACTCCGCATAAGTGAAACAATTTCATCTACAATCTGTGGTGAAGTTGCTGGCAAGGCGACGATCTCGACCAAAGGAATTAGATGCGCCGGGTTGAAAAAATGGGTGATAACCATTCGATTGGCAAAAGGTAAATCCTCCGCCAAAGTTTGAAGCGCAAAGGTGGAAGTGTTGGAGGCGACGATGGTATGGCTTGGGATTATTTTCGACAAACGTTGAAACACATCCCGCTTAATCTCCAATTGTTCAGGAACGACCTCCACAATCAAATCAGCGTCTATAACCGCTTTCTCCAAATCGTTTAATAAACGGATTTTCGTATTAATGGAAGGCAACGCTCGCTCTGATGGCTCGAACAAAGTTACCTCGAAGCCGTTCTCCGCAAATAGAAGAGCAATTCCGGCCCCCATTGTGCCAGCTCCTAGAACAGTAATGTTCTTAATCATATAGACCTCCTTGATCAATTAGATAACTGTATTTTACACTTCTATAATTTATAGGTGAAATACATATAAAGAATATCATTGATTCTAAATAAGAATATATAAGGTTAAGTCCACAATCCCATGGGGTTGTGGATTTTTGCTATGCCGAAAACGCGATAATAAGCGACGGTAATAAATGGTTTTAGTTATTTTGTCATCTTTACTGCTGTCATTAAATGTGAGTAAATAGATTGGTAAAGAAAGGGAGGAAGAGTATGTCAGCTATTAATAAGCTTCCCAAGGTCATAGAAGCACAACTTACAGAAAAGACGTTGTTCCATTGTGTATCTGATTTAATGAATAATGGACAGTTTGGTGAACAGTGGTTTGTACTGACTGAGAAGGAAGTAACGGTTTGGGGTGCCGACGGGGTACTGGTATCCAAACTTGCGGTTTCGGAGATTACGGATGCAAGAGCTGTAGGTGGAGTAGGCGGCGGATCGTTGCTTGCGGATACTAAGAGCGGTCCAGTCATATTGATACGTTACACCGCATCTCTTAGCTCCATATTTGGATTCGCTTCCAAGTTGGTAGGTGCTGTTGCAAAAGGGGAAGAGCGTCCAACCGCCTCTGAAAAAGAATTTCCAAGGAATTGTCCGAAATGTCGTAATCCACTGCCAGACGATTCGCAAACATGTCCGGTATGCAAAAGCAACGGCAAGGTTCTATTCCGGATGTTAAATTATGCGAAACCATACAAGCTACAAATGGCCGCTGCGGCTATAATGTTGATTTTTACAACAATTGTAGAGTTGGTCCCACCTTTTTTGACCAAAATGATTGTCGATGATGTGCTGGGTCCAATGGATATGGGCTCCACACTTTTATGGATTGTCATCGGCCTGGCTGCCACTTCGTTACTGGTAACGGTTATGCAGACAGTGCGTGGGCTTATAGGGGTATGGATTGGGTCGAAACTAATGGGAGATCTTCGTCATGATGTCTATCAAGCCTTAATGAGGCTGTCGTTATCCTTCTTCGATCGAAGGCAATCCTCGCAATTTATTGGACGTGTGAATAATGACTCGGAGGCAATGCGGCAATTCATGACCGATGGAGTCATTTGGGTCTCGGGTGAAATGCTGCGGGTTATCTGTATTTTCATCATTATGTTTAGTTTCGATTGGAAATTAACTCTGCTCGCCATGCTGCCTATGCCGCTTATGATTGTGCTATCCACTGTATTATGGCCGATGATCGGCAGGCGTTGGTATCAACAGTGGAGGTCTATTTTTAGATTAAATGCATTGGTTGGCGATTCTCTGCAAGGTATTCGTGTCGTCAAAGCATTTGGTCAGGAAACGACGGAAATGTCACGTTATTCAGCGGCAAATAAGGAATTAGTTCGGCATAATATTCGGATTGATGGTTTATGGCAGGGCATCTTCCCCATCTTTGCTTTAGTTGCTGGCGCGGGAACCTTGCTGATCTGGTATTTTGGCGGCAAGACTGTGCTTAATGGCGGATTATCTACAGGTACATTGATCGCTTTAGTTACTTATCTTGGCATGCTGCTTGGACCTTTGCAGTGGGTGAGCCAAATGATTAACTGGGCAACTCATGCGATATCCGCTGCGGATCGCGTATTTGAGATTATGGATACACCATCAGAAGTACCCGATACTGCAAATCCAGCTAATATTGGTCGCGTTAAAGGCGAGGTCGAATTCAAAAAGGTTACATATGGATACGAAAAGCATCACCCTGTGCTCAAAAATGTCGATTTAAAGGTTGCGGCGGGTGAAATGATCGGGTTGGTCGGACATTCAGGTGCGGGTAAGTCGACGTTCATTAATATGATCTGCCGGTTCTATGATAGCGATGAAGGTACTATAACTATTGATGGTACGGATATCCGTAATATTAGCCAGATGGAGCTGCGTAAGCAGATCGGCGTAGTACTGCAGGAAACGTTTCTGTTCGATGGGACAATTGCCGAAAACATTGCTTACTCCAAACCAGGCGCTACAGAGCTAGAAATTATGCGTGCCGCTAAAATAGCAAATGCACATGATTTCATCGTTCAGCTGCCAGACGGCTATGACACTCGTGTAGGGGAACGTGGACACAAGCTCTCAGGCGGTGAGAAGCAGCGGGTGTCTATCGCCCGAGCGATTATTCACGATCCACGGATTCTCATCTTAGATGAAGCAACGGCTTCTGTGGATACAGTGACAGAGCGTCAAATCCAGGAAGCGATCTCGCGCTTGGTCAAAGGCAGGACGACGTTTGCGATCGCTCACCGATTATCTACTCTGCGAAATGCTGACCGACTCGTCGTACTGGAACGTGGTAAAATTATTGAAGTCGGTACCCATGAGGAGCTCCTTACTGCGGAAGGCGCATATTTCAAGCTAGTTGAAGCGCAGAAGGAAATGTCCAAGATCAAGGGGGTAGAAAATGCATGAGTGATCTGAGCGGCACTGTTAATGTGTTGGAAATAAAGGAAGAGGACCTCAAGGATCCGTATGAGATCCATGTTCTTGAACCAGGTGTTGTTTCGTTTAGCCGCAGTAAAGGCGGTGTGTTTCAAGGAGTAATTGAAGGTAAAGCATTTGAAGAAATTATTTTATATCGCATATTTCCTTTTCAGTACACAACGCAGTATATCTCTGTCCGTAACACAAAAGGGGAGGAAGTTGGTGTCATTCGTGACATTGATGAGCTTGATAAAGAAAGTCGGGCGGAAATAGACAAAGAGCTGCAGCTGCGTTACTTTCTGCCGCTTGTAACCCGAATAGATAGCGTTAAACAGAAAGCTGATTTGTGGATTTGGGAACTGCAAACTAACCTCGGTCCAACGCGTATTGTGATGCGTAACCTACATGAGCATATGCAATACCCTAGTGCTAACCGGATTATTCTTACCGACATTAACGGTAAAAGATGTGAGGTTCGTGATTGGCAATCGTTAGACGGCCATAGCAGAAATCAACTGAAAGACGCACTATAAGGTAACAAAGAAAGACGTAGAAAGACCAATAAAGTACCGCCCCTCTTTCATGAGAAAAGTGGGACGGTACTTTTTGTTTTGCCACGCTGCTCGTATCAGACTCCTGGAATAGGATCGTCGATTTAAACATTCATGTATTGAAATTATTACAGCTGTCATATGACAAAAATCATGACAACACTCACTATTTGACGAATCGGATTTGTAATATATTTAAGAGATATTGTTTGAATCTGCCGATAATCATATGATTACTTATTTCTATTACTAAGAGAAGTTAAAGCTAGTTCCGATGATATAATAGTAGTGACCCAAATGATGTCTATACATGTAAATCTAAGCAATAGAGGAGTGCGGCATCGTGTTTGAACTACCAGGTTATGAAACGGTGGAGGAGATCGGAAGTAATAATGAAATTAAATTATACCGATTGCTGCGTCTTGAGGACCGCTTAAGCGTTATCGCCAAAACGACATGCGATGAATATCCGGGACCAGCCATGGTTGCCGCTTTCCAATATGAGTATGATATTCTTAAAAAGCTGAACGGTCGAGGCGCCTTAGAAGCGTTCGCCCTAGAAATTGTCACTAGTAGGCCTGTCCTGCTTCTGCTGGATATGGAAGGGAATACTCTCGATCAAATATTGCGTACACGCGCCAATTGTTTAGAGTTTCCTGCTCTCCTAGGTATAGCTACCGAAGCGGCTAATAGTCTTATGCAGCTACATAACGAAAAAATTACGCTTAATGAAATAACTCCCTTCCAAATGATCGTCAATCCCAACACCTTTGAAGTGAAATTTATCGATATACGTATGTGTTCAACAGAGTCCGACAAGAGCCCGTTGTCATTATTAACGGATAGATCGGATGCTGTACTGCCGTACATTTCGCCGGAACAGACGGGGCGGACGGGGATGACTCCCGATTATCGCTCCGACTTCTACTCGCTCGGCGTTATTTTATATGAATGGTTATTGGGAAGCCTGCCTTTCGAGCCTCAGGAAGTACTGGATACCGTCTATCATCATCTTGCCAGTATCCCTGAGCCTTTACATATTAGGATGCCCTCTATTCCTGAGGTAGTCTCCAACATTATCGGCAAATGCATGGAGAAGATGCCTGATGCGAGGTATGCCAGCGCGTTCGGGATTCAGTCGGATTTAGAGGAGTGTCTAACCCGGATTCAGGCCTCTGGAGAGGTTGAATCGTTTCCGCTCGCAAGACGGGATATTCCAGAGCGATGGGTAGTCCCGACACATTTTTATGGGAGATGCTCAGAACAACGAAGTTTAAATGAAGCACTTGAGAGAGCGTCGGGTGGAGCAGCAGAGGCTGTCTGGGTTAGCGGCAATGGGGGAATCGGAAAAACCTCCTTCGTTAAGGAAACTCTTCGAAAGGCTGAGTCCTTCGAAGGGCTTCTCACAATAGGTAAGTTCGAGCCGCAACCTACCGCACTCCCTTACGATGTTTGGATTCAAGCAATCGGGCAATTGGTCAGTCAGCTGTTGATGGAAAGCAAGCTGCATGCAGAGGTCTGGAAGCTTCGTATTTTAAATACGTTAGACGGGTACGGCCAGCTGTTAATTGAACGGATTCCTCAGCTAGAATTGCTGATAGGAGAGCAGCCATCTGTGCAAGCGTTGCCTCCTATAGAAGCCCAGCATCGGTTTCATCTTCTTATGAATCGGTTTATCCAGCTGTTCCTTCATCAGGATCATCCTTTAGTTTTGTTTTTTGACGATCTTCAATGGGCGGATGAAGAATCACTTCAATATCTAGCTTATCTTCTGGAGGATAGGGAGACAAAGCATTTACTCGTCGTTTTGGCATATCGAGATGGAGAAATCACGAAGGCGCACCCGGTCAGTCGCTTGGAGAAGCAGCTTGCAGAACGGGGCACAGCTCTGAATCGAATTCATTTAAAGTCTCTTGAAATTGCTGATCTGAAGCAAATGCTGAGTGACGCTATGCGCAGTGAAATGGCTGAAACGGATGAGCTGGCCGCTATCTTGCTGCAAATGACGGATGGAAACCCCTTTTTCCTCAAGCAATTGCTTCAGGACTTGATTGACGGAGAACAAATAACCTTCGATGAATCAAGTTGGAGCTGGCAATGGAATGTACAGCTTATTACAGAATTGAATGTACCGAGCAATGTGGCTGCATACTTATCGGAAAAAATGATGCTATTCCCGCACCAAATCGTTTATACACTTGGCCGGGCTGCGTTTCTAGGCAACAGATTCGATTTGGTCACACTCGACTTCATTGCCGAGCTTCCTTTAGAAGAGCTGTCGGATGTGCTGGAATTTGCTGTTCGGGAGCGTTTGCTGCAGCATATTAGCAGTGAGGAAGGTATACAGTACCATTTTCAGCATGATCGTATCTATCAGGCTGCCTACGCTCTGGTTCCCGAGGCCGAGCGTTCTGATTTGCATTTGATGATCGGCTCACTTCTAGCGAAGCGTGTGAATTCAGGCGAAAATGCGAACCTGTTGGAAATGGTTAATCACTTGAATCAGGCATGGGAGAGGATTGATTCCCCGGAACAGAAGCTGGAATTGGCAACGCTTAACTTGCAGGCGGGCCAGAAGGCAAAGCAATCGACTGCATATGAGACGTCATTGGAATATTTGCGCAACGCTACTGCTCTATTGGCAGATGGTTGGGATAAAGCATATTCGTTGACCTTCCTTTCTTTCCGAGAACGCGCGGAGGCGGAATATTTGTGCGCTCATTTTACGGAGGCGAATGTTTTATTTAATTTGCTGATCAGTAAAGCGGCGACAAGCATGGACAAGGCACTTATCTATGCTTTGAAGATTCAATTAGAGTCAACCAATGATAACTATGAAGAGGTTATTTCCTTAGGGCATCAAACATTGGAATTGTTGAATGTACGCCATAATTTCGAGCCAAGTTCCTTCGAACTTACTCTCCAATGGCTTAGACTGAGTCGGAAAATTCGCAAGCATCCATTCGAATCACTGAACAGTTTGCCGCCAATGACTGATGAACCACGCAGAGTGGCCATGTCCGTATTGGCTTCTACAGGCAATGCCAATTTCTTCGTTAACCAGAAAGGCTGGCTTGCCACCTCGTTCAAGATGGTCGAAATGACGCTGGACTACGGAATGACTCCCGAGGCTTCAATCGGGTTTATAGGATATGCTATGTTTCAATATTTTCAATTTCGTAATTATAAAGAGACATTCAAGTGGGGTATGCTTGCATGTGATTTATCGAAACCGTATCCATCACTCCATGTTAAGACGCTAACTTCATTAACGTTGTGTTACGACAGCTGGCGACGCTATGATCCGACTATGCTCGATACATTTAGCGAGTATGCAGGTAAAGTAGGACTAGAATCCGGAGATTTGTGGCAAGCGAATCAGAGCGTACTGATCAATTGTGGTATGCTTCTTAATTACGGTTATCCGCTCGGGAAAATCTACGATCGGTTGATTGCCCATTCGGGGGATTTTCTTCGGCATAACAACATTCTTCATTGGAAGCAAGCAGCCGTATTTGCCGCTCTTCTTGTCCGATTGACCGGGTACCGCGCATCTGACGACCCATTTTGGGGAACAGATGTAAGTGGTGAGGACTTTGCGATATCGGTTCATGGAGACCAATTTAATATGGTTCAAGAGCTAGTCTGTACGCTTCAGTATTTGCCTGGCTATTTATTCGGTCGGTACCGAGAAGCGAATGATGCATTGAAGAGGGCGACGACTATCATAGAATCGCGTCAAGGCAGCATTGATAGAACCGTTCAATACTTTTATGAGTCGCTAGTGTGGGCACAGCTCTATGAGGAAGAACCGGCCGAGGTAAAGAGTGATTATTGGATAAAAATGCGAAAGCGTCTGAAGATTATGAAACAGTACGCTGCGCGTTGCCCAGAAAATTATCAGCACAAATATTTGCTGATTCAAGCTGAAATGTCCAGGCTGAAGCAAAAGAATCGCCAAGCTGAAGACCTTTACGAGCAATCCATTGAGGCTGCTCGTATGTACGGCCATATTCACGATTTGGCGATGGCGGCTGAGTGCTATGGCAGACACGGGCTTCGTCAAGGCAAGATGCAGATCGCAAAAATCTATATGAGTGAAGCGTATGAAGCCTACCTGCAATGGGGAGCGATGAAGAAGGCAGCAGACTTGGAACAAAAATACGGTCATCTGCTACAAGTCAAGCGAGACTCTGGATTGGAGCGCGTCGATTCTCTATCTATCGTCATGTCAGCTCAAGCTTTATCAGGCGAAATGGAGATGAGCAGCCTGCTGAAAACATTGATGAGCATTATGCTCCACAATGCGGGAGCGGAATTCGGAGCTCTTGTTTTCCACCATGAGGGCAGATGGGTCGTAGAAGCCCGTGGTACAGCAGAGGAGCTCCTCATTGAATCAGTCCCGCTTGAAGATGACTCCGTTTTGGTTCCAGCCGCCATTATAGGCTATGCGGCAAGAACGAGAGAAGAAGTAGTATTGCATGATGCTGCCGGAGAAGGGTTGTTTGCACGAATCCCATATGTGAGGAACAATGGGTTGAAATCGGTGCTCTGTCTGCCTATTTTGTATCAGAATAAACTGATTTGTTTGCTCTACATGGAAAACAAGCTGTCGCCTGGAGTGTTCACGCCCGAGCGGCTTAATGTATTGAAGCTGCTCGCTTCCCAATGTGCCATTTCCATCGAGAATGCCAAGCTTTACTCGGGGATTCAATACTTAAACAATAGTTTGGAGGATCAAGTGGCGGAGAGAACTCGCAGTCTGGAGCAATCGATGCGCGAGACATCGGCGGCCTTGGCTGAAGTTACCGTCTATGAGGAACGAAATCGTATTGCTCATGAAATCCATGATATTGTCGGACATACGCTTACATCAACGATTCTTCAAATTGAAGCGGGAAAACGGCTGCTGCATAAGGATATGGAGGGTGCGGTTAAGCGGCTTCAGGAGGCGCAGGATCTTGTCCGGCACAGCCTGAATGAAATTCGCGGTTCCGTTCATATGCTGAAGGAGGACAAGTTCGCGGATCTTACACAAATGCTGAAGCAGCTCATACGAGATACAGAGCGGAATACCGGAGTTGTTATTCAGTCGACCATACATGATGTGCCTGGGCTGTCGACAGCCCAAAAGAAGATGATCTATCATGCACTGCAAGAAGGAATGACCAATGGAATACGTCATGGCAGGTGTAAGGAGTTCAACTTCAGCTTGGTGCCAGTGGAGTCACGTTTGCAGTTCAGACTCGAAGATCGCGGGATAGGCGCAAGTACGATTGTAATAGGATTTGGATTGAAAGCGATGAAAGAGCGTGCAGAACAACTGGGAGGCAGATTAACAATCGATTCAAAGCCTGATCAGGGCTGTCTGCTGATGATCGATCTGCCGTATTCAAGTACGATAGATAGGGGATAAGCAATGAGAAAGATAACGATTGTAATTGCCGATGATCAAATGCTGACAAGGGAAGGTCTCAGAACGATTCTAGATTTGGAAGACGATTTTGAAGTAGTAGGCGTAGCTAAGAATGGGGTTGAGGCCTGTGAGATGACAGAGGAGCTCCATCCCGATCTGGTGCTTTTGGATATTCAAATGCCCATTATGGACGGAATTGCTGCTTTGAAGCGAATAAAAAGGAGTCGTCCTGAAACTTGCATCCTGATCTTAACCACCTTTATAGATACAGACTATATTGTGGATGGAATGGCGAATGGGGCAAGCGGTTATATGCTAAAGGACATGGATGGGGATAAAATGATTAACTCGATCCGTGATGCGGTGTCTGGCCAATTTATTCTTCCAGCTACCGTCGCGGCCAAATTGGCAACGAGGATGAATGTGTTTACGGATAATTATGAGCAGGGGCAGACCCTATCATCAACGCAGCTGGAGCTCATCAAGCTGACAGAAAGGGAACATGAGATTGCTAAGCTCATGATTCAGGGATTAAGTAACCGTTTGATAGCAGATGCCCTGCAAGTTACTGAAGGTACAGCACGGAATTACATAAGCAACATTTACGGTAAATTAGGGGTCAACGGCCGGGCGCAAGCTATCGTTCGTCTTCATTCACTTTTATAAGAAATAATAAAAAAATTGGCTTATTATGAAGAATGAAAATTGCGTAATTGGGCTATTCCAAGGAATGTTTGAAAAGAACATCCTGACCTTTAATCCAGGGTGGAATGGAAATGCTGAAAATATCGATCCGTTTACGGACATTCGAGAAATTCAAAAGCAGCTTAAAGCAAAAGGAATTAAAATGTTGACTGAAGCAGATGAAGCAAATGAAGGGCCATCACATTTTATAATTGAGGATCCAGACGGGAATCAAATTCTTGTTGATCAACATCGATAAAAAGAGGAGCCTTTGCCCAATATAAGTTTAAAGCATAAAGGCAATAGGCTTTTTGCAGCAACTGTATGGATACGCTGGTTTGCATCAATGCTCCGTGAGCTTGAAGTTAGAGAACAGTGCTCGGAGGATTTCTTCCGTGACCACTGTTCTCTTATCTTTCATTCTTCCATGCGATTTTCAATAGATGTCTAGAAGTTCACGCAATGAATTGACAGACCAATCCGGCTGACTATTCGCAATTGTCGCATTCGATACGTTTGTTTGCCCGCGAATCCACACCGTTTTTAGCCCCAAAGAAATGCCGCCGGCGATGTCCGTCCATAAGTTGTCACCCACCATGACGCAATCCTCCGGTTTTGAAATCCCCGACTGTGCCATGGCATCTACAAAAAGATGTCGTTCCGGCTTGCCGAACACCTCTATTTTTTTACCGTAAACGGCTTCAATCGCGGCATACAGCGATCCGGTCTCCGGCACTTTGCCTCCTTGAAGATTAGGGTGGAATAAGTCCGGATTGGTGGCAATAACGGGAGTGCCGTGATCAATTTCCCGAAAGATGGATTCTAGTTTTTTATACGTGAACGTTACATCTCTGCCAATAATCAATATACTTGCGATGTCGGGGCTCTCAAGGGGTAGAATGGTATGTCCCGCTTGTAGCAGAGATAGATGCAATTCACCACTTCCGATTACTTTGACCGATGTGGTTCCGTAACGCTTGCGAAGGGAAGGCCCAATCCGATCCGTAGCGGTAAGGATGCTTTCCGATGATACGTGAAGCCCCATATCAGTTAGTTTTTCAGCAATTGTCCATGATTGTTCCGTAGAGTTATTCGTAATGAAAATTACTTTTTTTCCCTCATAGCGCAGTAAAGACAATAGCTCAATCGCCCCGGGAGCCAGCGTACGACCATAGTAAATGCAGCCGTCCAAATCAAAATAAAAAGCGGCCATATCCCGCAAACGTTTCTGTACCATGATAATTCTCCTATCCGAGTTTGTACCTTATTTATGCAAATGATAGTAAAGCGGCAATCGGAAGATGATCGGATGCTTGGGAATGAATAACTTCCGCTTGAAAGACGGTAAAATGCGATGAACAGAATATATAATCAATACAAACAGAAGGCCGCAATTCCGGATTAGAGCCAAACCCATCGACCGTTACCGGGAACGGCTTCAAAAATGTGTTGGGATTTGGCAAAGGCGGCTGATGGAACGCGTCCTGGTACGATCTGCAAATCCGATTTATTTCTTCGCTATTCGGAGTTGCATTGAAGTCGCCGGTAATAATGCAGGGTGTTGCCTGATTATCGCTTAGGTTTAAAAGATATTCGATTTGTTCGGACCGTTCTTTCTGAGAAAGCCCGAGATGGGTTGTGAAAACTCGGATAATCTGCCCGTTCACCTCAATCTCGGCCTCTAACACCCCGCGTTTCTCGTTCCATACCGTCGGGTCGAAAACTTGCGGAAGACAATGATTCGTTGATTTTAGAATAGGGAATCGACTTAATAGAAGCGTACCATATTGTTTTCTTTTTCCTATAGGATTGTCCGGGTCAGAATCCTTGTTTGCACCAAAGGAAACATGCATTTTCAATCTTTGGGATAGCCACTCCGCCTGATCTACCCAGTCACTGCGTTCGGAAAAATGGACATCCACCTCTTGGATTCCAGCGATATCGGCATTGGCATTTTCGATTACACGGGCTATCCGTTCCAAGTTTTGTTGACCGTCTAACCCTTTACCATGGCAAATATTATAAGACATGACTTTAAGGCGATTCATGCTTCATCCTCCCGTTTTAGATCGCTTTTTCCTAACTATATAGGAAATCATTCATCCTTTGCGCTTTCCAGTCCTCAGCCTGGTCGTCCCATTGTTCGATGATGCGTTCCAATCCAGATTTTTCATGAATAGAAGTTCGCACCATCTCGCTGCCCGTTAAATAATCGATGAAATGCTTGCGCCCTTCATTAAACGGCGCGAGCCATTCGAAATGATCCGGATGCATGTTTTGGATAAGGTGAAGCAGGTGCAGCGCCGTCGTTACGGAACGGTAAGCGTCACGATCTGTCACAAACAGCTGTACGCCGCTGCACTGCTGCTTCTCATGCTTCGAAAATGTTGGACTAAAGTAAACCGGGTGGCAATGGATGCCCGGTAAATTCAATGCGCTGACTTCGCGGCTTAATCGAACGCCGTCCAGCCACGGAGCGCCGATTATTTCGAATGGCTTGGTAGTACCCCGGCCTTCAGATAAATTCGTGCCTTCAAAAAAACATTGGCCCGAATAGGCCCGAATGGTATCCATGGTAGGAATATTGGGGGACGGGGTGATCCAAGGCAAACCTGTTTCGGTAAATTCCATGGATCTTTGCCAGCCGCTCATCGTAACGACTTTCAAATCGCACCGCTTGTTCAATTGATCATTTACATAATTCGCAAACTCTCCGATTGTAAGCCCGGTTCGAATAGGGACTTGCCATGCCCCGACGGAAGATTGGAACCCGTCCTGCAGAAGGCCCCCTTCACATGCAAGTCCTCCGAGAGGGTTAGGCCTGTCCAGAACGATAAATGTCTTTCCATACTCGGCACACGCTTCCATCATGTAAAGCATGCTCGACATATAGGTATAGAAGCGCATTCCCAAATCTTGCATGTCAAACAGGACGATATCCACGTCGTCTAGCATTTCTTTTGTTGGTTTTTTTCTCGGCCCGCATAGACTATAAACGGGTATGTTCAAAATCGGATCCGTTTCGTCTTCAACGTGGATGCCCGCTTGTATCTCCCCCCGAATTCCGTGTTCTGGAGCAAATAAAACAGACAATTTGGAAGCCTTCAATCCAGTACATATATCCAGGGTGCTCTCAAACCTTGACGTAATGCCGGTAGGATTTGTCAGCAAGCCCAATCTAGCCCCGTCCAACAATTGCTTTTCCATGGAACGAAGACGTTCCGCTCCGCTAAAAACCTTGATGGTCATAGATCGCACTCCTTAATAAGCGTAGTTAGGATAATACATTGTAAAACGGTGTAGCCTGTTCTGATTTTCGGTGAGGATCCAATGTCAAGCCTTGCTTTAAATTAGCTGCGATGAGATTGGCGTATATCCCGATCACGCCTGCGTATAAAATAGCGAATCCGACGACCGTAAACGCCAGAAGCAGTGTTAGAAATAAGAGTTGAATGCAGGCTCCGATCGTGTATGTCGGATAGGCCAAAAAAAGCCTCAGGCTGAGCCGCATCGCAGAGAAAAGAGATATCCTATCTTGAACAACGAGCGGTAACGTATAGATTTGGGACACCATAAACATTCCTGCCGCCGCGGATTGAAATATGGCTAGATATAAACGGAAAGGCTCAGGACTCAAATTATAGAACCACCAAGACGAAGAAACGATGAGTATGAATAGAAACATAAGGCATGCCGATAGGAACGATGCAAAGAAATGATCCTTTATCCCGGCAAATAGGGTTTGAACCTTAATTTTCTTCCTGGACAGCTTATCGTTGAAAGCTTGCAACACACCCGTGTAAAGCGGCATGAAAACGAATGGGAGCAGGAACAATGACAAGCTTACAGGCAGAAAGAAAACAAAGGGGATGGAAATGAGAGATAGCAGCAAGCTTACTGCGGCGATCGAAACGATTTCCCTATAGATCAGGCGAGCGCTCAGTAAAAGCATCCGGTTTAAATTGTACAAATCAGATTCTCCTTTCGTTCTCGCAAATCCGTTCTTCCGTAACAGGATCGAAAAATTGCAGCTTTTTTCCATCCAACAGAAATGTTTTTATTTCACCGATTCGTCCTTCCGTTTGTGGGGAGACGCGAGCGACGACCATTCGGGAACCGACGTGAAAATATAATAGATGTTCCGCTCCAAGTTCTTCAATGACATTGACTGTCGCTTTAATGACGCAGTCGCCCTCGACATTCAGCGCATAATCGATGCCGTAAATATGCTCAGGACGGATACCTAAAATAACATTTTTGTCTTCATACTCTTTCAAGCTCTCTACCATCGAATTTGTAAGAGGGAAGGAACCGCCTTCGAAATACACCCGGCCGGAACGTATTTGCGAATCGATGAAATTCATGGCAGGCGAGCCGATAAAACTTGCGACGAACATATTAGCTGGATAATTATATAGCTCAGAAGGCGGAGCGATTTGCTGAATCCTCCCCTCGTTCATGACCACGATACGCGTGCCAAGCGTCATAGCCTCCACTTGATCGTGAGTTACATAAACGATCGTGGCACCCAAGCGTCTATGAAGCTCCGAGAGCTCGACGCGCATTTGAACGCGCAGCTTGGCGTCCAGGTTTGACAACGGCTCATCGAACAGGAATACTTGCGGATCCCGGACGATCGCACGGCCAAGGGCGACTCGTTGACGTTGACCGCCGCTTAATTCCCTCGGCTTGCGATCAAGCAATGAGGTAAGTCCCAAAATTTCGGCTGCATTCATAACTTTACGGTTAATTTCATCTTTCGGCCGCTTAAGATTTTTCAAGCCGAAAGACAAGTTCTCCTCGATCGTCATATGAGGATATAGGGCGTAATCCTGAAACACCATCGCAATGTCGCGGTCTTTCGGATGCAGATCGTTCACGACTTTCTCTCCGATGCTGATATCACCGCTCGACTGTTTTTCCAATCCTGCGATCATGCGTAGGGACGTCGTTTTACCGCATCCGGAAGGTCCCACGAACACCATGAACTCTTTATCGTTAATAATGAAATTTGAATCGTTAACTGCCGTAAAGTTTCCTCTTACTTTATCCTTGAATTCCTTTACGACATTCTTGAATTCTATTTTTGCCATCTCCGTTTACCCCCTACCCTTTCAAAGCGCCTACCGTTATGCCTTGAAGGAAATATTTTTGCAATGCAAAAAATAGAATGAACATCGGAATCGCCCCCAGGGTCGCACCGGCTAACATTCCGCCGAAATCGGCCGATTCGGCAAAACGAAACGTGGATAGACCAACCTGAATCGTACGCATTTCGCTCGTCCGCGTAACCAAGAACGGCCAGAAAAATTCGTTCCATTGACCGACGAACGTGAAAATCGCTAGCGCGGCTAAGCCAGGCTTCGCCATCGGCAAAATTATTTTATAAAAGATGCCGAATTCGCTGCATGCGTCGATTCGAGCGGCATGAATCAATGAACTTGGAAGGGATGACATGTATTGTTTCATTAAAAAGATACTGCCGACGCTGACCAATGATGGAACGATAAGCGCAATATACGTGTCCGACAAATTCAGGACGTTCATGACTAGAACGTACAAAGGAATGAGCGTTACCTGCGACGGAATCATCATGGTGCACAGAAGGATCCAGAATACCGACTTTCGACCGGGAAATTTCAACTTGGCAAATGCGTATCCCGCAAGCGAAGCGAGGAATACGTTTCCGATCGTGATAACCGTCGAAACTAATAGAGAGTTAAACAGCCACCGAGGCGCATCCGTATTGAGCAAGAAACGTTCATAGGGGGCGAGCGACCAAGTTTCCGGAAATAATAACGGCTTAAACGATTCGGATGCTTGCGAATCCTGAAACGATCCGATGATCATCCAGTACAAAGGAATGATGGCGAGCAGCACCCATACCATCAATACGGTGACAGCGACGATAACAAAGATGATTTTCGGTTTAGAATTCAAAAAAAGCCACCTTCCTAGTATTCAATGTCGGATGAAAAATACTTAAACTGGATGACCGACACGACGATAATCATTGCCGCGAGTATAAACGATTGCGCGGATGCAAGTCCGAAATCGTAAAACGTAAAGGCAGTCTGATAAATGAGATAAGCGATCGTCGTCGTCGCGTAATCCGGACCGCCTTGCGTCATCATATAAATGCTCACGAAAACCTGAAATGAAGTAATGACTCCGGTGACCGCCAAGTAAAGCGTAGTCGGCTTTAACAGTGGCCACGTAATTTTCCTGAACTGGGTCCAACGAGTGGCGTGATCGATATCCGCAGCTTCGTACAGGGATTTCGGAATCCCGCCCATAGCTGCTAAATAGAGAATGATGCCAGCGCCGTGCGAACCCAAATAGTGCATGAGAATTATCGAAGGCATTGCGGTGCTGGACTGTCCTAACCACATCACGGATTCAAAACCGAAAAGGCTTATGAACCGATTTAATAATCCTGTCGTCGTCGGATCGAATATGGAAAGCCAGACGATCGAAATCGTTACCCCTGATGCGACGGACGGCAAATATAAAGAGGCTTTGAAAAAGGTTTGCCACGATTTTTTCAAATAAAAAATCAGATAAGCCAGCATGAACGTGATCGCAATGTTGACAGGTACAGTTGCAATCGTGAAAACGGCCGTGTTTCGAATGGACTTCCAAAATATCGAGTCATTTGCGATTGTCGCGTAGTTTTCAAACCCTATCCATTGCGAATTCAACACGTTATACTTTTGAAAACTCATTAGAAAAGCGGAAGCGACAGGGTAAAGCGTAAACGTCAAAAAGAGTAAAACCGGAACGAGGATGAACAAGTACGCCCAGCCGTATTCCGAAAAAAATTTTTTAAAAGAGAAGCCATTTTGCTTGATCTTAAATGTTTGTGTATTCATTCCGCTCCACCTTATGGGGAGAACCTTACATGAATAATCATATAAGGTTCTCCGAATATACGTTAGTCGTTACTTTTGCCCAAACATTTGCTCGCCTTTTGTTTTAAATTCCTTCACTGCTTGCTCCGGCGTTTTGTCGCCTGCCAATAAGGCTTGATAATTTGGTTTCATGACTTGCTCTTTAAACTGCTTCACTTTTAAACCCATTTCAGGAGTAATGCTTAAACCTACCGCCGGGGACAAGTTCTTTTGCATATTCTGAGCGGCGGCTATATTGTGCGGCTTAGCCAGCGTTTTCCCTTCAAATGCTTTTGCTTGGGAATGCCTTACAAACGGTAAACCGAGTTGATTCGCGACGTTTCCTGCACCTTCGCCGGTTAATGCGTCCAATACGAGGAAGGCGTTCTTGAGATGCTGTTCGCCTTTGTCGTTCTTCTGACGGAACAGCATATATCCTTCACCGGTGCCGACCATTTTCCCATAACCTGGAACGCTTTCATGATGAGGAGCAGGCAACAAGATGTAATCAATCTTTTCGCCCTTTACTTTTCCCGCATCAATATCTTTATTTCGGTTTTCATACGTGATATCGAATGCAGGCAATCCTTTCGCAATTAGGGCAGCTTGTCCCGCGTTAAAAATTTCGCTGCGCTTCTGCGGCGTAAGCGCGCCGACTTCTTTCGGCATATATCCTTCGTTCCGCAAGGTATTGATAAATTCCATGGATTCTAGAATCCGATTATCATTCCAAATAAATTCCCCTTGCTCGTCAACGACATCAACGAGACCTCTGCTTCGGGTAACGATATCGATGAATTCCGTACTGGATCCAGAAGTTACGAGCCCATATTGCGTGCTCCCATCCGGAAGTTTCTTCGTCAGTTTCTTGAGGGCGTCAATAAACTCACCCCAAGTCCAGCCTTTTTCCTGAATCACTTTCCAATCGATTCCCGCTTCTTCCAGCAGCCGCTTGTTGCCTCCGATACCCCACATTGATTGATACAATGGAAGTCCATACTGCTTGCCGCCCACATTCATCGTTTCCAAAGCGCCCGGCAAGAAGTCGTTCTTGATTTCATCCGTCATGTAAGAATCGATGGGAACGGCCAAGCCTGTGTTTACCAAACGAGCATCCGCGCCACCAAAGAAGAGATCAGGCGGATCTCCTGCATTTAAAGCGATGTCGAATTTTTTAGGACCTTCGTTATACGATAAAATCTCATATTCAACTTTGATGTGAGGGTATTTTTTATTGAACTCCGCAATTGTTCCTTTCAAATCATCTTCATAGGAAGCATGAATCGGATACCCCCACACCGTTACGGTATCCGGTTTTGCATCTTCAATAGGGGAATTGGTAGTATTAGAAGCATTATCAGACGTCTTGTTGCCGCAAGCGGAGGTGATGACCATTATTGCCATTACTAGAGATATGGCTATCCATTTCTTTGAACGCATTTCTGATTCTCCTTCTCTTTCATGTTGGTAGTAGATTTAAAATGAACCATTCAAGCGACATTAATGCCAGGCATTCCCCCCTTATCAAAATAATCGAATTGTTTAGAAAAATAGATGTTATTTGGCTGAAAAAGACAAAATAAAAAGAGAAAACGCAAAGAATTACCAAGCCAATTCCTTTGGCTATAGGTATCCTTGAGTTTTCTCTAATCACACGAACTCGTCGATATTTTTTTTATCGCAAATATTCTGTTGTAAATAAATGTACTGAAGTTTTGTTAATTCTGTATAAAAGATAATACTGTTCTTTGTAAAAAATATTAGCATATGGAGTTAATTGAAATTGAACATCATCATTTAATATGGTAAACGCTTCCACTAATATGTAAAACCCCAACCGCATGAGGTTGGGGTTTTTGCTATCTTAGTTATAAGATCCGTCGTTTTAAGTTTAATTTATATCAGCTATTTAATTGGCCCTAATGCCAGTGAGTGAATAATTTCTTCTTGGGAAAAAGGTTTTTTCCTGCCGAATTGTCGGACCCTTACTATAAAGGGACTTTGAGGATTTTTCATATGGAAAAACCCAGGTATACGCATGACTCTCGATAGATTGGTAATCATAGGATCAGAACCGAATTTTTTGGCTAAAGCTTTTTGAATAGGAACAAATTTGCTTATGGATCCGCCTTTGAGAACCCAATAGATGTGATATCCGTTTTTTGTTTCGATAATCATCGTATCCTTTATTTTAGTCCTGAACTTTTTTATAAATGCATTCTTCAACTTTGTTACTCTTTGTCTTTTTCGCAAAGCTAAAAGATGATATCGACCTTGTTTGTTTTTTTTAACTGTAATAGATTGAAGTTGTTCTGCAGGATTGGATTGAATGGATTCAATCATCTGCCTGACTTGTTCTTTTGTGTCTAAATGCACTGAAATCTTGTTTAGATCTAGATCGATGAACTGTGCTCTGATTTTTTTGAAATCACTAGACCTTGTTTCTCGGTAATTGATTTCCATAAATACGGCATAACCTTTTATATTTTGGCTGAGAACATGTATGCGTTTATTTCTCTTGGACAAGAGTGTGAATTGAGGAGTACGTCTTTCAAGTAGATTTAGAGGTTTATGCAGTGTCATCGCGGGGTGATTAGAAGAAGCACTGAATCTCTTGTTTTTGTTTTTAGGATCATGGACCAAAATAAAATGCAATTGTTCGTTCTGCTTGCAGCCTAGTTTTTTAATAAAAAGATATGCGTGGCTAGAAAACCTTTGCAAATTTCTGGTATATCTTATCGAACTTAAACGTTGTGTCATATCCACGTCTCCTCCCCTTTATAACATGGGTCACACTATCGGTTCTTTTCTAAACAATCATATTCTGGCAAGAGGACACAAGTGTAAGGGATAGCACCCATTTTTCAACATTGGATATGTCAATAAAGCATTCAAGGGCGTTACTTGGGTGACATCAAAACTGTGACTACACCCATCGCGAAGCGCAGCCTGTGTGGAGTGATCTTCGGACAGGGTGCAGCCCGCGCGCAGGGAGCAATGAATATGCATCAGCGCTATTGCATCAGTGGACGAGCACGGCATCGAAATCTACCGCTGCGATCTACTTCGGCAAATAATCTTATCTGCAAGTTAGATCAAGATTTCGCTTATCCCCTCGTCTCCACCATGTTAATCCACAACCGCATGAGGTTATGGATTTTTACTTTATGTTGGGTTTTGAAGCAAGAATCAGCCAACTCACTTGTTAATGCAAGCTGGCTTGATTTGATAAAGCAGTTATATGATCTTTTTGGTTCGTATATGGTTATCGATGACCAAATCATAAATCGGATTGGCTACGCGATCGCAACCTGATAAGTCATTTCCCGTATTAGAAAGTATGAAATGAAATGGATTTGACGAAATTGAGGTATACACCATATGAATGAAGAATTAATAGTTGATGCCGATACCTGTTATCGGCTGGCTGAACAGAAGGCCGCGCGCTACTTTGCATCTCTTTATGAGCAGGTTATGGGTAAGAAGTATGTTCATGACCTGACAGAAGACATCCAACTCTGGAAACAAAATCATATCCATCGCGGGTCATGGCTCTCCTTTCTATCGCGAGTAAAGAAAAAATCGAATGCCGGGGATTATCATAGCCATATTCAATGGCTGAAACATACAGGTAAATTGGATGATTATCTAGATCGGAGCATCTCCTATATTTACATGAGGGATCTGGGCAAAGCCATGGATTCGCCTGATACACAGGCCAGGATTCAGCGTGTTGTTGCTGACGTTAAACATCGATTGATTCGTTCAACCAAAGCCAACCAGGGAAAACAACCGGAGTTTATAAGTTTAGTGGAACTTTATAGGTGGGCGCAGAAGGAAAACGTTGAGACCGCTGTGATCTGGGTGATAGATAAGCTTAGGAACGTAGCGGCCAATATTCCCGAGGGTATGAATGCCGAGCATGCTCAGCGCAAGCTGATTAAGATTATTATAGGCGTGGTCCTGCATGCGAGAGAAGAGATGAACGATGAACAATCGTCTGGGGAACGTGCCCGCAGACTTGATGAAGCGATCAGGCTCGGCTATTCTTATGGACTGACCTATCCGTTCATTGATGATCTTCTGGATGCGCAGGTCTTAACCGTTCAAGAGAAAGCACAATATTCTCAAATCATTCGGACCGCGCTTCGTACGGGATCGGTGCCGCAATTTGGCGAATGGACCGGAGAGAACAAAGCTATGATGCAGTATATACACGCAGAGCTGCAGGAAGCTTTTGAGTATATAAAGCATCATCAACGAGAGACGCAGCACCAGTTTTTCGAGCAGGCCTATGTTTTTTTTCACTCCCAGGAGTTGGACCGTGCAAAGGATTTATCCCATGCCGCATACACAAATGAAGAGCTTTATATTCCTATTATTTTAAAGTCAGCTTCTTCCCGCTTGATCGCCAAGTCCGTCATTCATGCTTCTCTGGACGAGAGTTTTGAGGCTCGAACCTTCTTTTATGGCATCTACAACCAGCTAGCTGATGATTTTGCGGATATGTTTGATGATTTAAAAGACGGCGCGGTAACGCCCTATACCTACTATTTAACGTACCGTGATCAGCGTTCGGATCTGATCAATCCCTTTGAATTATACTGGACGGTCATTTACTATCTGATCCATCAGGTGTATCATTCCGATGACAAGGCCCGCGAGGTGATTCTTAGTCGAGTCATCAACGGTCTAAAGCGCTGTAAAGCGCGAATCGGCGCTGAAGAGTACAACCGTATTATGGACATATTTGCTTCCGGAAATCCAACGTTCAATCGACTCGTCCAGCGGTTGGTTCAAAAAGCGGATGATGTGGATTTCTTCGACAAGTTGCTTCGGGATCAATTGATCGCTAATCTAAAAAACGAACGAAAGTTAAAAGAAGAATTTATCGAGACCATTAAAACGGCTCGCGAACAGATTAACAGCTCCCTGCAAATAGCTAAGATTGATGGAATTCCATCGATGAAAGAAACTTTGATCGATGCGGCAAATTACAGTCTGGCAGGAGACGGAAAACGTCTGCGTCCCGTATTGACCTGGGTCATGGGCGTACAAGAATATGGACTGCAGGCGACATCCATCGTGCCTTTATTGCGATCATTGGAGTATATGCATACTGCATCCCTCGTCTTCGATGATTTGCCGTCACAGGATAACGCGTCTATCCGTAGAGGGCGTTCAACGCTGCACCTTGTGCATAATAGCGCCACTGCGGAATTAACGGGTCTCTTTCTCATTCAGAAGGCGATTTCGGAGCAAGCGTCTCTGGATCAGTTCGATCCCAGAACCGTGCTTGCCCTAATACAATATTCGGCCCGAACGGCAGAAGAGCTGTGTATAGGCCAGGCGATGGATTTGAACTCCAAAGGAAAAGCAATGACGCCGGAACAATTGAATACGATCTGCTTCTATAAAACCGGAAAGGCCTTTGAGGCTGCTTTAGTTATGCCTGCCATTCTCGCGAAGGTTAACGAACGGGAGATCGCAATTTTAAAAACATTCGCTTATCATACGGGCATCGCATTTCAGATTCAGGACGACTTGCTTGATCTGGAAGGAGACGTACACTTGCTCGGAAAACCTGTTGGCCAGGATGCCTTGAACAACACTTCGACTTTCGTAACCATTCTGGGGCAGGAAGGCGCTAAGAAAGAGATGTGGCAGCACTACTGTCTTGCCATGGAAGCGTTGAAAGAGATGCCGCGCCGCACCGCATTCTTGCAGCATTTATTAAATTACATGATTAACCGAGACCGTTAAGCGCGCCGTTTGTGTTCACACTTATGGTATACTCCGGCGAATTGTGGTTTTGCACAGCCACGGTTCACCACCACCATGTTAATCCACAACCGCATGAGGTTGTGGATATTTGCTGTATATCGGACTCCAGGCTATAACATACTTTTATGTTGGAAACCTGGTCGATTGAGATCAGGTATTTTGGTTTATCTCTATACCTAAATGGTATGTCAATATTCGGGTACACCGTCCGTGTAACTCACGGGCTATTTTTGTTATGGCATGTAGTATCCGCGTTATTCAATGTTACAAATTTATTTATAGTATAATGTGATTACTATATGAGATGGAAAACAGGGAAAGAGGGAACGGATGCCTACTATACTGGTTGCTGACGACGATGCGAACATTCGCGAACTGGTCTGTTTATTTCTACGCAACGACGGATTCGAAACAGCTGAAGCCTCGGATGGCAAGGAAGCACTGGCCGTCTATGCCTCGACACATGTCGATCTTGTCGTGCTTGATATTATGATGCCGGTTATGGATGGTTGGGAGTTATGCAAGGAGCTCCGGAGAGCCAACCCTGATCTTCCGCTACTTATGCTGACTGCGAGAGGCGAAACATGGGAGAAAGTGAAAGGCTTCCAACTGGGAACGGATGATTATTTGACGAAACCATTCGATCCGTTGGAGCTGACGGCTCGCGTTAGGGCATTGCTGAAGCGATACCGGATTGGCTCCACGCAGACGATTCGGCTCGGCAACGTCATTCTTGATCGGCAGACCTATAAGGTGATGAGAGGGACGGAGTCACTCACGTTGCCGCTCAAGGAGTTTGAACTCCTTTATAAGCTCGCTGGAACACCTGGACAAATTTATACGCGAGAGCAGTTGATCGATCAAATTTGGGGGATCGATTACGCAGGCGATGATCGAACGATAGACGTACATGTTAAACGCCTGCGCGAACGGTTCGCGGCGACAACCGATTTTCATATCGAAACGGTTCGTGGGCTTGGGTACCGGCTTGAGGTGCACGAATGATCAAATCTTTATATACACGAGTAGTCCTGATCTTTCTAGTCTCCGTGATCGGGGGCACTATCATTGCTTTTTTTGTGGCAACTTGGGTATTTGAAGAAAAATTGAGTGAAAACTCGCAAATTCTCTTACGTAATTTTGGACAAGACATCGTCCGAATTTACGAGACAATTCCGTTACGTGAAGCGGACTCGCTCGTGAGTGGAATGAAGCAGCTCAATTCCTATCATATTCGAATTTACGATTCAACGGATCTGTTCCAGTCTTACGGAGCGCTTAACGGACACAAGCCTGCTACTGTAACGATGGAACAAGTAAAGAAGGTATTAGATGGAGAAGTTGTTCAAGTCAATACGAAGGGTGTCACTGTTGTCCTCATAGGATTGCCGTTGAAAACAGAAATGGGAACGAAAGCGATGTTTGTGGAGGCGCTCACCCCCCCGTCCACTTCTTTTGTCGTAAAGTGGGCATGGACTTTTGCATCCTATTCGTTGATTACAGGAAGCCTATTTATTCTAATTGCCTCCATGTTCCTAATAAGACCAATCAAAAAGCTGACAAAAGCGACTAGGCGGATAGCAGCTGGAGATTTCAACGTCAAGCTGAATATTAAGCAAACGGGTGAGCTAGGTACTTTGGCTCGCAGCTTCGAAGAAATGATGCACGATCTGCAGCAACTTGAGCAGATGCGTAGGGAATTCGTAACGAACGTGTCCCACGAAGTTCAGTCGCCACTCACCTCGATATCCGGCTATGCTATAGCGCTCAAGCAAGAAGACATCGCAGTTAATGAGCGAAGCCGTTATCTTGATATTATTATCACTGAAGCTGAGCGGATGTCCAAGATGAGCGATAGTCTGCTAAAGCTGAGTTTGCTTGAATCGCAGTCACAGCAGATGCGGCTGGTCACGCTCAGACTTGATGAACAGATAAGACGAGTGATCGTTGCAATCCAGCCGCAATGGTCTGCTCGCAACATCCATTTTGAGCTCAATTTGCCTACAGTTATTCTATCGGCTGATCAAGACCTGTTAAATCAGGTATGGACCAATATACTCGGCAATAGCATCAAATTTTCCAAGGATGGCGGCATTATTAAAGTCAGTATCAAACAAGATATCAAAAACGTGATCGTCCGAATATCCGACAGTGGCATTGGTATTTCCATAGGGGATCAGAAGCGTGTATTCGAGCGTTTTTTTAAGGCTGATCGTTCCCACAGTCGTAAATATGAAGGCAGCGGTATGGGACTTGCCATCGTTAAGCAGATCGTATCGCTTCATCAAGGTGACATCCGAGTGGAAAGTGAACCGGGCAGCGGAACGACCTTCATTGTCACTTTGCCCATGACAACTCCGACAGAGTAAGTAGATATAAATTGTATCATTCGTCTAAAAGCGTCTTCGTATTCTCCGTGCTGCGGCAACATGTGCAAGCTTTCTTGCATTTGATGCCGCAGCATTTTATTTTGCTCGTTCATATTCAGTTCATATTGACGTCACGTGGAGTACATCTTCGTCGTATAAGCTTTCTTTAGCGCCCAGATATGGCAGTCTAATATAGAGATAACGACAGGAGAAGATGTGAGTGGAAATACGAGAGGCAATCAAAAGGAAGTCGGACACGACAACAGGTGGTAAACCAGTTAGTAAGCTAAAAAAATTGCTTATTATTTTACTTAAAGTATTAGCAGTATTAGTTATAGCAATCGTTGTTTTTATAGCCATTGTTTTTGTTGTTGATAAGATCAGCACCAAATCAGAGGAAGGAAAAATAAAACCCTATGGTCAGTCTGTAAAGGTAGATGGGAAAAATATGAATGTTTTGATTCAAGGAGATGGCGAAGAAACAATCGTGCTGCTGCCTGGTCAAGGAACAGCGACACCAGCGCTTGATTTTAAGCCGCTAATTGATGAGCTGTCACCATTTTACAAAGTCGTCGTAGTTGAGCCTTTTGGTTATGGATTAAGTGATTTAACCGAAAAGGAACGAAACACAGAAAATATTGTAAGTGAAGTTCATGAAGCGCTGCAGACTCTTAATATTGACCGTTTTATTCTAATGGGTCACTCCATTACAGGAATTTACGGAATCGATTATGTGAACAAATATCCAGACGAAGTGAGTGCATTTGTCGGGATCGATACAAGTGTTCCAACGCAAGGCGGTATGGATGCTGAATTACCATTAGGAGCCTTTAAATTGTACAAAAAATCAGGTTTCGCCAGATTGACAATGAAATTTGGTGCTGACCCCTATGCTGCAATGCCATATGATGATGAAACAAAAGAACAAATGACTATGCTTACGCACAAAAACATGTTTAATAAGACCACTTTGAATGAATTAGAAAATCTTGGTTCTAATTTTAAAGCGGCTGAACATTTAACATTCCCAAACAATCTTCCTCTTCTTTTATTTGTACAATCAAATAATACAGCCAGGGAAGACTGGGTATCACTGCATGAAGAGCAAATAAAAGATTCTGTACATGGAAAAGTAATGACATATGAAGGAAGTCACTATTTACACCATACTAAATCAAAAGAAATCGCCGAAAACTTCAGGGTATTTATGGAACAAGTAAAACAAGGCAAGTAGATGATTTTTAAAGAGATGAAAACAGTAGAAGATGTGAGTGAAAGTACGGGAGGTAAAGAAATTGGAGTTGGATACAGCACCAAGTGAAAGGCCAGCTAGTAAGCTGAAAAAATTGCTTATCATTTTACTTAAAGTATTAGCAGTATTAGTTATAACAATCGTCGTTTTTATTGCCATTGTTTTTATCGTGAATAAGATCAGCAGCAAATCAGAGCAAGGAAAAATTGAACCCTATGGTCAGTCTGTAATGGTAGATGGGAAAAATATGAATGTGTTGATTCAAGGACAAGGCGAAGAAACAATCGTGCTATTGCCGGGTTATGGAACAGCAGCACCCGCTCTTGATTTTAAGTTACTACTAGATGAGCTAACACCTTTTTACAAAGTCGTCGTGATTGAGCCCTTTGGTTATGGATTAAGTGATCTAACCGAAAAGGAACGAACCACAGACAATATTGTAAGTGAAATTCATGAAGCGCTGCAGCGTCTTGATATTGACCGTTATATTTTAATGGGCCACTCCATTTCAGGAATTTACGGACTAGATTATGTGAACAAATATGAAGACGAAGTGAGTGCATTTGTCGGGCTCGACAGCAGTGTTCCAACGCTCAGCGAGAGGAAGATTGATTCTTCAATAATAGGAGTTCTTAAACTACTCAAAAAATCGGGTTTCGACAGATTACAAGTGAAACTAGGTGATGACCCCTATGCTGCACTACCATATGATGATAAAACAAAAGAACAATTGAGAATTCTTATACACAAAAACATGTATAATTCCAACACATTAAATGAAGCCGAAAATATGTATTTTAATTTTAGAGCAGCTGAAGATTTAACATTCCCAAAAAATCTTCCCGTTATTTTCTTTATACAAGCGAATCAACCAGCAACTGATAGATGGATACCAGAGCATGAAAAGCAAATAAAGGATTCTGTACACGGAAAAGTGGTGTTATTTGAAGCAGGGCATTATTTATATCGTACCCATTCAAAAGAAATCGCTGAAAACTTCAGGGTATTTATGGAAGGAATTAAATAAGAATGGCGGTGCAGGGTTTTCCTGTACCGTCATCCTTCAATTTGGTGAAAGCCACCAGACCTCCGAGTTCACTTTTGGCTAGCCTCGAAGCAGGAAATCCGGTACCCAGTCTGAATGAAGGCTGGGTTTTTCTGTGAAGTTGTAGTTATATTTTGAGACAGAATGTCATTGAGGATGTATTTGAGGAGTGGTAATGAGGTTGAAGTAGAAGGTTATAGTCGAAGTTACAGCTCTAAAGCTTCTTTTGTAATCTTTTGGATATCGACAGGACAATTGGAACTTTCCTTAACCATATCAGGTAATATATGCTCTAAAAAATAATCTACGCAATGCAGCTTTATTTTTTTGATTTTGACGAGTGCTTCGCGATACATAATTACAAATTCCTTCTCTGTGTTGCCTCTTTGCAATTCAGTAAGCGCCTCGTAGACTTGATCAAGCTTATCAGCCATTTCAAGAATTAGACCTTCGACGGAATCGTCCTTACCCTCACGCAGTTGCCTGAAAAAAATAGGCTTGAATTCCTCTGGAATATTTTCCTCTATAAAAAGAGCAATCATGCCTTCCTCTACCTGCTGCAGCATGCCGCGCAGTTCTAGTGAGTAATGCTTCACTGGTGTTTTAATATCTCCTATAAATATTTCACCATAATCATGGCTGCTAGTTATTTCGTAGAGCTTCTTCCAATCAATCGTGACACCATTGCGTTCCTCAATATCGGCCAATGTTTTAGCGTATTGTACAACCTTCCAGGAATGAGCGGATACGCTATGCTCTTCAAACTTAAATTTGCCTGGACAACGAATAATACGTTCGAGATCGTTAAGTGATTGAAAATACGTATGAATTCCCATGAATGTAGTTCCTTTCTATGTTTAATATTTAGTGTGATGTATTACAGTCAGTATAGAGCCTATTTGTTAATGGACGATTAATTTAAATAAGGTAATATATGAAAATAAAACTTAGCTTATCATTTTTAAGAGGGGAAGCTGTTCCCCTATTGATATAAGAAAGTATAAGTTTTCACCTAATACGGGGCTTATATTTCGCCGCGAAATGAGCTAGCTTACGCTGCGAAAGATGGCGAAGGCCGTTTGCACTTGTTTTGTCAGAAAAGGAAGTAAAAGTTCATAATGCGGGTGTGCAAAAAGTCACAGTAAACTGCAAAACAAGTAATTATACTTAATCCGAATGAAAGGAGTTGTTTTTGTGGAAGCAGTAGATTTGGCTAGATTACAGTTTGGTGTAACAACCGTATTTCACTTTCTGTTCGTTCCGTTGTCTGTTGGATTAGCGTATATAATCGCCTTCATGCAGACGATGTACGTAACCAAGAATGATGAAAAGTACAAACAGTTAGCAAAATTTTGGGGTCGTCTATTTCTTTTGAACTTTGCAGTTGGTGTCGTCACGGGTATTATGCAGGAGTTTCAGTTCGGTATGAACTGGGCGGATTTTTCTCGTTTCGTAGGCGCTGTATTCGGCGGCCCGCTTGCTGTTGAGGCGCTGGTTTCATTCTTCCTAGAATCTACTTTCCTTGGCATTTGGATTTTTGGCTGGGATCGTCTGTCGAAGAAGATGCATTTGGCGTGTATTTGGCTCGTAGCGATAGCGGCTACATTGTCGGCATTATGGATTTTAAGCGCGAACGCGTTCATGCAGGAGCCTGTTGGTTTCGAGATCGTGAACGGACGCGCGGAGATGACGAATTTCTTTGCCTTGCTTGGCAACAAGCAGCTGTGGGTTGAGTTCCCGCATGTTATTTTCGGAGCGCTTGCAACCGGCGCGTTTTTCGTAGTTGGAATTAGTGCTTATAAAATTATGCGTAAGCAGCAGGTAGACATGTTCAAGACATCCTTCTCCATTGGTATTGTCTTAGCGCTAATTTCAAGTATTTTAACGGCAACGGCTGGCCATTCGCAATCGCAGCACTTGATGAGCTCTCAGCCGATGAAGATGGCAGCTGCCGAAGCACTTTGGCATACAAGTGGAGAAAGCGCGCCATGGACGGTTATAGCTTCGATTGATCCAAAGGCGCAATCAAACGGCTTTCAAATAGAGATTCCTTACGCGCTAAGTATTCTAAGCTATAACAAACTTACCGGCAGTGTGCCAGGGATGCTGGAGTTGCAGGCTGAATATGAGCAGAAGTATGGACCAGGCGACTATATCCCTCCGGTACGGACGACTTTCTGGAGCTTCCGGGTCATGGTCGGGGCAGGAATGCTTATGATTCTTCTCGCTCTCTTCGGAACATGGTCGATCATTCGCAATAGCCTAGAAAAGTATCGCAAATATTTGAAGTTTATGGTCCCGGCGATTGCACTTCCTTTTATAGCAAATTCGGCAGGGTGGATTATGACTGAAGTTGGGCGTCAGCCGTGGGTTGTGTTCGGTTTGCAAAAGACGGGAGAAGGTGTATCCCCGTTAGTGTCACCGGGTATGGTCGCGACTAGCCTTATCGGCTTCACCCTTATTTATGGCATACTGGCTGCAGTCTTTATCTATTTGGTTGTACATTATACACGCAAGGGCGTGGAGGCGGATGAGCCGCATGTCAGCTCTAATGCCAAAGAGGAACATACCACGGCGATATGACGCCGAATTTAAATGCGGGAGGCAAGGGCTATGCTGGAATCCTTGTGGTTTTTTCTAATCGCCACGCTTTTTGTCGGATTTTTCTTTTTGGAAGGATTTGATTTTGGCGTTGGTATGCTGGCTCGGTTTCTTGGGAAAACAGATACCGAACGAAGAGTACTTATTAATACAATTGGTCCATTCTGGGACGGCAACGAAGTATGGCTGATCACTGCGGGTGGCGCGATGTTCGCGGCATTCCCGAATTGGTACGCAACGCTGTTCAGTGGATTTTATATGGCGCTGTTTCTTATGCTTATAGCGCTTATTGGACGAGGAGTTTCATTTGAGTTTCGGAGCAAGCTGATTAATCCGAAGTGGCGCGCCACCTGGGACTGGGTCATTTTTTTCGGAAGTCTGCTCCCGCCGCTGCTGTGGGGCGTAGCTTTAGCTAATCTGATGAGGGGTGTGCCGATTGACGAAAATATGAACTATATCGGTACGTTCTGGGATTTAATTTCGTTCTACTCTGTGATGGCGGGTGTCAGCATTGTACTTCTATTCCTGCTTCACGGCGCATTGTTTCTTTCATTGAAAACAGAAGGAGTGCTGCGTGACAGAGCGAGAGCGCTGGCGCTTCGAATTGGACCGCTGACTAGTGTGGTTCTGCTCGTCTTTGTCGTATTAAGTTATTTTGAGACCGATATGTTCACTGGCAAAGGAATTAATCCGGGTTCGGTACCGATTTTAGCTGGCTTCGCCTTGTTGTCCGTTCACTTCTTCCTCAAAGCAGGACGTGATGGCTGGGCATTCATCATGACGGGAGCAACAATTACACTATCTACGATTACCGTGTTCATGTGCTTGTATCCGAATGTAATGATTTCATCGTTAAATCCAGAGTGGTCGCTTACGATCTATAATGCCGCATCCAATACCTATACACTGAAAGTAATGACCTTCGTTGCCCTTACTATGGTTCCGATAGTTATCGCTTATCAAGCTTGGAACTATTGGGTGTTCCGCAAACGGGTCAGCATAAACGATCATTTGGATTACTAGGGTAAAACGCATGATAAAAAAATTATTCCAACAGGTACCTGGCAGCCGCAAGCTATTCGCAGCAAGTATCTTCTTTGGATCGGTGGGGGGCTTACTGCTAATCGCAGAAGCCTTATATCTCGCCGGAGTCGTGGATGGGGCATTCCTCCGCGGGAAAAGTCTGGACTCATTAATGCCAGCGTTATATATGCTGCTTGGCATTATCGCGTTCAGAGGGCTGCTGCATATGGCAAGCGACTATACGTCAGCCCAAATGGCGCAAAGCATTAAGAGCGACCTTCGTCTCCGTCTCGTACGAAAGCTTGCAGAATTAGGTCCTCAGTATGCGAAAGGTGAACGGAGCGGCGAGCTGCTCGGAACCGTATATGAAGGTGTCGAGCAGTTAGAAAACTATCTTGCGAAATATTTGCCGCAAATGGCGTTATCTATGTTCGTGCCTATGGCTGTGTTCTTCGTCGTGGCAGGGACAGACTGGATTTCGGCAGTCGTTTATATGATTACACTTCCGCTGCTGGTGCTGTTTATGATTCTGATTGGCAAAGCAGCTAAGAAAAAGACAGATCGACAGTTCAAAATGCTTGGCCGTCTTGGCGGGCATTTCCATGAAGTGCTCCGCGGACTGACAACTTTGAAAATGTTCAATCGCAGCCGTGCGCAGCTCGAAATTATTGGGAAGATAAGTGAGGAGCACCGTCGTTCGACGATGGGAACACTGCGGCTTGCCTTTATGTCTGCTTTTGCAATGGAGCTGTTCGCGACGTTAAGCACTGCTGTTATAGCTGTTTTTCTCGGCCTGCGTTTAGTGGAGGGGAAGATTGGATTTGAGCACGCGTTTTTGGTGCTGCTTCTTACGCCGGAGTTTTATGCTCCGGTGAGAGCGCTGGGCACGCAATTCCACGCGGGGATGAACGGAGTGACGGCCGCAGGCCGTATATTCGATATTCTCAATACAGAGCCGCGGGGATGGACGGAGAAAGAAGATGCGATAGTTCTGCCATCTCGGCCTAACGGCTACCGTATCGTCTTTGAAGGTGTCGGTGTTCAATATTCGGGTGAAGAACGGTATGCATTGTCGAATGTATGGCTGACGCTTGAACCGGGTGAGAGAGTCGCTGTAGTCGGACCGACAGGCTCGGGCAAAAGCACTTTGCTCGATTTGCTGCAGGGGTTCGTTAAACCTACAGAAGGACGAATTCTAATAGACGGTGTCGATATGTCGCTTATATCGATAGCTTGGTGGAGAAATGAGCAATCGGTGCTTTCGCAGCATGTTCATCTCTTCCAAGGGACGGTTCGCGACAATATAGGGTTAAGCCAGCCTGATGCGAGTGATGAGCAGATTAGTGCTGCCGCGCGAATTGCACAGGCAGACGCTTTTATCAAACAATTGCCGCTTGGATATGATACACCGCTTGGGGAGGCTCATCGTTTATCAGGCGGGCAGGCACAGCGGGTTGCAATAGCGAGAACCTTGCTGAGAGACGCGAGACTGATCCTACTGGATGAGCCGACCTCAGGACTCGATGCGATGCACCAACGGTCTGTAATCGAAGGTCTCAACGATTGGCTGCAAGGACGTATGTCTGTAACGGTAGCACATCGGCTCGAAACAGTACGCTCAGCGGATCGAGTAGTTATGCTGAGCGGGGGGCAGCTTGTCGAGACAGGGGCACCTGATGAATTGATCGCTGCCAGGGGATTATTCGCGCAGATGATACTAGCCGCTAACCCTGATAAGGGAAGTGAGCCGCGCTTATTGCCGCTGTTCAAGGAGGAACGAGAAGCTATCGTCCTGCCGCAGAGGATTGAGCACAATGAATCGCAAGCTGCTGACGCTCCAGCTAAAACAGGCAAAGGTCAACTCAAAACATTAACTCGACTCATTGGCTTGATTGGTCCATATAAGTGGAGAGCTCTACTCGCCATTATGCTTGGCTTCGCTACAGTCGCTGCAAATATTGGTCTGATGGGCACCTCGGGTCACTTGATCGCACAGGCTGCTCTGCGTCCGGAAAATATATTGCTGCTTTATGTTCCGATTGTGGGTGTTCGGTTTTTCGGTATTTCAAGAGGTGTGCTTCGATATTTGGAGCGACTGGCTTCCCATGATCTGACCTTCCGTATTCTTCACCGTATGCGGGTATGGTTGTATGGAAAACTGGAGCCGAAGGGCGTTCGGCTGTTTGAGAGCAAACGAAGCGGTGATGTGCTCGGCTCGGTAATAAGTGATGTGGATCAGCTGCAAAACTTTTATTTGCGAATCGTCGCTCCGCCGCTTGTGTTTGCCTTATCCTTAATACTCGGATTCCTGCTGATGGCTAGGCAGCATCTGGAGCTTGGCTTTCTGCTTGCCGGGATGATGCTTCTATCTGGGCTTGCTATTCCATGGATCAGCCACCGACTCGGCAAAAGCCACGGGAAAGCCTTGGTGCATGCACGTTCCAATATGTATGAAGAAACATCCGACTTGCTTGGTGGATTATCCACGCTGCTTAATTTCGGTCAAGCAGATAGCATGCGGCTGCGCATTGGACAAATTCAATCAAGGATCAATGCGACTCAGCGGAGTAATAACCGAATTACGGCCGTAACTGGCGGTATGATGGAAGGTATGACTCATCTGACGATGTGGCTAGTCTTGGTTACTGCTATTCCATTAGTAACTTCTGGAACTATAAGCGGAGCTGCTCTTCCCATGCTTGTGTTAATGGCGCTTGCTTGCTTCGAGGCGGTTGCGCCGTTGCCAGCATCATTCCAGCACTACGGGCAGATCATCGCTTCCGGAGAAAGACTGTTTAAGCTGGCGGACGAGGGCGAGGAGCAAGAGTCTCTAAGCCTGCGCTCCGTGGAAGAGCGGCCAGAGCAATGGACTGCGGCGGTAAAAGGACTTACGCTGGAGTATATGCCAGGCGGGCCTGCTGCTGTTCACGACGTTTCGTTGTCGCTCGCACAGGGCAGACAAATCGCGGTAGTAGGTGAAAGTGGCGCCGGCAAAAGCACGCTTCTGCAAGCATTGTTGAAGCTGCGTCCTTATCAAGAGGGCTCTATATCGATTAATGGCTCTGATCTCAGAGAATTGTCGGATGAATCCGTACGTGCCCAATTCGCGGTCGTCTCTCAGAACGTACAATTGTTTAACGCTACCGTAGCCGATAATTTACGTCTCGGCCAAGCTGATGCGACGCTGGAGGAGCTTCGAGCTGCCGCGCGCGTCGCTGAAATCGATGAAACGATCATGAGGCTGCCAAATGGCTATGATACGATTATCGGTGAATGGGGAGCGAAGCTATCCGGCGGCGAGCGGCAGCGAATCGCGCTAGCTCGGGCGTTAGTGCGCAAAGCGCCGGCGATCTTATTCGATGAGCCGGCAACGGGTCTCGATCCTCTGACCGAGCAGGCTTTTCATGTCAATATTGAACCGCTACTCCAAGAGAAGGCAGTCTTATGGATCACACATAGATTGTCGGGCTTGGAGCGGATGGATGAGATTATTGTGCTGCATAACGGCGCTGTCTGTGAACGCGGCCTGCACGAGGAGCTGCTAAAGCGGAAAGGATTGTATTGGCGGCTATGGCAGCTTGAGCGGGAGAAGGATTGTAACCACCGAGTGTATACGAACGTCCGTCTTTCGGGCTAATAAATGAAAAAGGCATCCAGAGGGTGCCTTTTTTGCATTTTCCCAAAGGATAAGTGCAGATAATGTCGAATTATATCAGAAATACATAAAATCCCTGCAATTAATAAGTGATCCATGAAATATTTATCGAAATTTCTTAGTTAATTGTCGAATAAGGGATAGACAGTTAGTATAATGTCTTCTATTATCTAAACGGGAAGCTTTCAAAAAAAACGGAGCTGGACGGGGGTCATTCTAGTGGCAAGATTGCTAGACTATATCGGGCGTAGTATTAAAAGAAGAATTACATTAATGATGGTCGCCAGTCTTTTGCTCATTCTAGTTGGCGCGGTTATCGTCCCAGTGGGCACTTTCCAGATTATTAATAAATATGATCAAACAACTCGCAGCTTTAGTCAAAGCCAGAAGCATATTACGGATATTGCCATCCATACGAATGAAATTATTTTGCGAGTGAGAGGTTATTTCGCCTACTTGGACAATTATGAGTATCAACAAATTTTCAATGCCAAGAAGGAGCTCGATCAATCTCTCATTACGTTTAAGAGCACCCCTTTAACAGCAGAAGAGCAGGATCTTGTCGAACGGGTAGAAACTTTTTTTGAAGGATATTTGAACGATGTGCTGCCTAAAGGAGCTGCTTACGCCGAGAAGGGCGATTACGACTCCCTACGCAAGTTAATCACGCTAGGGGAGAATAATCCCGTTAACGATATTATTCTCTATGCCAAGCAGTCAGAGAAGCAAATCCGAGTAAAGCTGGAGAATGAGTATGACAAGCTGCTCCGAAATCTAATTCTCGAGGGCATCTATTTCATCATCTATATTATTATCGTTCTTATTATATCGATATTTATAACCCGTAGGCTGGCAACTGATATTGGAAATCCTTTAAGCAGGCTGTCTCTATATGCGATGAACTACACGAAGGGTGAAACCATTCAATCGGATATTTTGGATCGCAAGGATGAAATCGGGTTATTGTCCAGATCATTAGACAGCATGATTTACGAAATTAAAGAGAAGGAAGAGGAGCTGCTTGCTCAGAATGAAGAGCTACAAGCTCAGCAGGACGAATTGCAAGCCCAGCAGCAAGAGCTTCAGGAAGCTCTTGGCAAGATGGAAGAAAACGAAGTGTATCTGAATAAGCGTAATTTATTGATGCAATCCTTAGCGAACACGTTGGACAAAAAAGAGCTTTTGAACAGCATAATTAGCAATGTAGTGGAAATCACTCGTTCCGATAAAGGTATTTTGCTTTTAATGAATCAATCACATGACTATGCTGCCTACGGCATTTCTGAGGAAGAAACACAGCAATTTTTGGCAGGCTTCGCGCATAGTGCTGCTATTCGTTCCTTGTATAGCAAACAGCTGTATGTCCGGGAAAGGGATGCGACAGTTGGGGAGAAGGGCTATGTTTCTGATACTTTAAACGCTTTTGATATTTTTGTTCCTTTGTATAAAGGGAATGGGGATGTCGCGGCTTGTATGGTGCTAACTCGCGTGGGAAGAAGCATCAGCAATAGGGAAGAGCAGGAAATAGTGGGCTTGGCTGGACAAATCTCACTATCGCTTGAGAAGCTGGAGATGTTTGAGATAACAGAAGGCCAGAGACAGATGACTCAGGATATGCTCAATACGATTCAAGAGGGCGTCCAGTTGATGAACCTTGAGGGCCAATCTCTTCAAATTAACCAAAAGCTGTATGAGCTTATGGAGCTCTCCTATGAGGATGCGGAACTAAAGGGAGTGCTTCTGAAAGACTTCATAGCTATGCTTGCTCCGAAAATGGAGGATTCCGATTCTTTATTTGAGTTTATTAGCAATGCTTTAAATGGTGAGAGCGAGCACGCCCAAAGCATGAACTATATGCTTACAAATCAAGAGCCTCGCTATATACAAATCTATTGGGAGCCTATCTATCGCAATAGGCAGAAGTTTGGTATTTTGCTCGTTCATCGGGACATCACCAAGGAGCATGAGGTGGACCGTATGAAATCGGAGTTTGTCAGCACCGTCAGTCATGAATTGCGAACGCCTCTAGCCAGCATTCTTGGTTTCTCAGAGCTGCTGATGCATCGGGAATTGAAGCCGGAGCGTCAACGCAAATATATGTCTACGATTCATCAGGAAGCGAAGCGCTTGACCCAATTGGTCAACGATTTTTTAGATCTGCAGCGAATGGAAAACGGCATGCAATTTTATGAATTGATGCCTTTAGATATCATTCCTCTTATTGAGGAAGTGAAGGAGCTTCAACAAACCGCAACAACCAATCATCATATCATTTGGAACTCATCATCGGCACGCGAGAAAACAATGGTACTCGGCGATCGGGACAAGCTATTTCAGGTGATGGTCAATCTTGTAAGTAATGCAATCAAATACTCACCCGCTGGTGGTGACATCTGTATAACTTCACGTCTAGAAGGCGATAAAATATGGATTGATGTAACAGATGAAGGCTTAGGGATTCCTGAGCAGGCGCTTTCGAGCCTCTTTACGAAATTTTATCGCGTAGATAACTCTGATCGGCGAGAAATCGGTGGAACGGGATTAGGGCTCGCTATTGTTAAAGAGATTGTAAATCAGCATCACGGCGATGTGAGCGTAGTCTCTCAATTAGGAGAAGGCAGTACATTTTCAATTACTCTTCCGATTCATAAGAGCTCTGTTGTTGAGGCGAGCGAAAGACCATTTTCACCAAGCTTGCATGCGGCGGCTTCCCTTGAAGTTATGCTCGTAGAGAACGATTACAGCTTATCTGTTATGCTGCAAGACGAGCTTGTAGAGAAGGGATATCAGGTAACGGTATTCTCAGACGGTATTAGCGCCATTCATGCTATGGAAGATCATCAACCGAATGTCATTGTTCTGGATTTGAAGCTGTCACAGGAAATGAGCGGATGGGAAGTTATTGAACGAATGAAAGCGACAGAGAAGCTGGCGGGCATTCCGATTATTATTTCCAGCGCTTTCGAAGAGAAGGAAAAAGCATTGCAATGGGACATTACTCATTTTTTAATAAAACCGTATGTGCCTGTTAAATTATTTGATGCTATTGAAGACATTCTTCGTAAATAATTGGATATAAAATTTAGATTTGCGATAGTTGATAGCTGATGAAAATATGGTCTTTGGGGAGAAGTCTATTGATTACAGAAAAATATAAACGGCTTGTCGAGCAACGAATTCGAACAACGCTTGATGATTGGTCGAGCAAAGCTGTGGTAGAGGAGAAAGAGATTTATCGATTTCTACATAACCTCAAAGGTACCGCTGGAACAATAGGAATGCAGGAGATAGAGAAGGAAGCGGAGCATAAGTTAAATCTATTTTCGGATACGAGTACTCGTCATTTCACCTATAGTGAATGGTACGAGGTGTTAAAGTCTCTGTTAGCTGATATTCCTATGAGTTCTGCAGTAGAAAGCTCTTCTAAAACCCTATCGACTCAATCTGTTATGCTTCCGGATCACGCAGGTAATAGAATTCTCGTTATTGATGATGATGTTGAATTAGCTGCTTATTTAAAGGGGTTATTGGAGGAACAGTGCTATCCGGTAAATATAGCTTTAACGGCAGAACGCGGTTTGAAGCTATTCTATGATTGGAAGCCGGATATGATAATTCTTGATATTCTTCTTCCTGATACGAATGGTATGGAAGTTCTTAAACAAATCGTCGAGAAATCCCAGCAGGAGCACTCACCAATCATTGTTATAAGCACCGAGGATACGAGAGAGCATCGGATTAATGCCTATCGTTCCGGTGCAATGGATTTTTTCGCCAAACCGATAGATCAAGAGCTTATGCTTGCATTAATAGAAAATCGATTTCAAATTAAACAGCAGTGGGAGCAGTCTATCATTGTTGACGAGCTGACCGGTGCGTATAATCGCAGGCATTTTAACAGGACAATGAAACAGATGATAGCGGACTTTCAGCGAACGAGAAATGTTTTCACTGTTGTGCTTATGGACTTGGATCACTTCAAGCGAGTCAATGATACCTATGGGCATCTTGTGGGTGACGAAGTGCTGATAAGCTTCGCGGAAACGGTTATGGCTTCAAAGCGCGATGAGGATATTTTATGCCGCTATGGCGGGGAAGAATTTGTACTTGTTCTTCCTAATACATGCAAGGAGAAGGCTATGCCCGTTATTGAGCATATTCGTGACCAATTCTCCTCTCATATGTTCTCATCTGCAGGTCAACACTATAAAGTTACCTTCACTGCAGGAGTAACAGATAGTCATATGAACAACGCGCATCCGGAGAAGTTAGTTGAAGAGGCGGACCAAGCGCTCTATTTAGGGAAAGAATCGGGAAGAAATCAGACGATCATTTACTCTCCACATATGGCTCAGACGCATAGCGAGCAGAAGCTGAATATTCTCGTTGTGGATGATGATCCGTTGATTCGGGATATCGTGGTCACGGGGTTAACTCAGTGGCAGCCGAATAGAAATATACAAGTGGCTGTCAGAGGTTATGAGGACGGTTATGAGTTTATCCATTCGGATTGGTATTGCCAGAACGATAAATATATTATTTTGCTGGATGGAGCTATGCCTACCATGGACGGAGTAGAGGTGTTGAACAAGCTTCGTAATGAATACCCTGAACGCAATATTGTCATCGCCATGCTTACCGCGAGAATCAATCAGACGGATATCATTCATGCGCTTCAGCATGGAGCTGATGATTACATTGTGAAACCCTTCCAAATGCCAGAACTGCTGTCGAGAGTCGAACGCTTAGTTCAAAAAATATATAAATAACGAAAGCTGAGGAAGCTATGAAGAAAATATTAATTGTCGACGATGAAGAAATACTTCGCATGCTGATCGCGGATACACTTGAAGACTTGGATGTGGAGATTGACAGCGCAGAGGATGGTAAAATAGCGCTAGAGAAATTGAATCAAACCGAATATGACTTGATGCTTCTCGATTATATGATGCCCGAGCTGACTGGGATAGAAGTGCTGGAACAGCTGCCGCAGGCAAAGAAGGCTAAGATGCCGATTCTTATGCTGACAGCTAAAGCTCAGGATTCGGATCGCGCGAAAGCTTTGGAGGCGGGAGTTAGAAGCTTCATTCCTAAGCCGTTTAGCCCATTAGAGCTGTTAAAAGTGGTAGAAGAAATGCTTGGATGAGAGACAAGAGACCTTTTAAGAGACCTTTTGAGGTCTCTTTTTTTGCTGCAAGTACGGGTTCTTGTTGTGTGAAAGTATGTCTGTTGATTAACAACTGTACTCGACTAACCCTCAATATCTCCACAAAAGTACATATACATCTTTCGACAGTTAAATTTGTTCCACATTCTGAAACTAATGAGCAACATTATGGAATGAGAGACGAATTAGTTTCAGAATATGCAGCTAATGCACCGAAAAGAGGGCGCGTATCGAGCTGACCCAGCCATTAAGTTCATTCCCTGACACTAAACCGCATCTTTCCCTTTTGCGACCTCATTTAAATGCAAAAAATGAAACTACGGGGGCTCAGTATTAGAATAATCAACAGACATTATGTAAAAGTATGTTTTCCATGAGGTCGTGTATACTACATAGCGTATATGAACAATTGCAATACATTCCATTCCATTTTCATGCTGATATCCAAGTTATAAGGTTAATAAATGGGGGTTATCACCAGTGAGCCGCAGAAAATTACATGACAGAATCAAGCTGGGAAATGTGGAAACGAAGCATGGGGAGCAATTCAACGATTTATTGCGCTATGTGTTTCAAGTGACCAATCGTGATTTGCAAACCTTTGGCTGGGAAAACAGAGAGATTGCTATGTCTAAGCTGCCGGTTCTGAAGTATGCTGATGTTCTGGGGTGGTTCGATGATGAGAAGCTCATCTCTCAGCTTGCCGTCTACCCGTTTCAGGTAAATATTTTCGGTCATATTTATGAGATGGGGGGACTGACAGGCGTTGGAACCTATCCCGAGTACGCCAATTTGGGTTTAATGAACAAGCTCATGCTGCATGCTTTGACTAAAATGCGGGACCGTAAGCAATCGATCTCCTACCTATATCCGTATTCCATCCCTTATTACAGGCGGAAGGGCTGGGAGATCATATCCGATAAAATTTCTTTTGAAGTTCCCGATACCCAACTGCCAAAGCAAAGAAATGTGCCGGGTAATGTGGAACGAGTAACTATTGAGCATCCGGATATCAAAGCCATTTACGAGCAGTTTGCTTTGCGGCATCATGGGGCGATGCTCCGAAATGAGCTGGCCTGGGAAGAGTATTTGCGTTGGGATCTGGATGATATGACCGTGGCCATCTATTATGACAGCAACGATCTGCCGATGGGGTACTTGCTGTATTGGGTTGCCGAGGAAATATTTTATATAAAAGAGATGGTATACATCATTGAAGAGGCTCGTGCTGGCTTGTGGAATTTCGTTAGTGCCCATTTCTCAATGATCAAGCTAGTCAAAGGAGATATCTATAAGGATGAGCCGCTCGCATTCTTATTAGATGATGGCGATATTAAGGAAACCATTGTACCTTACTATATGGCTAGAATAGTGGATATCACTCTTTTCATCGAGCAATATCCGTTTCAAACTCAGGAGAAAGAGAGCCAACTTATCTTTACCCTGCATGATCCGATGCTGGAATGGAACCGAGGTACATTCACGTTGACGGTAGACACTTCAGGGAAGGGGCGCTTGCAAGAGGGCGGTTCTAACCCCTCGGTTATCATTGATATTCCCACGTTAACGACCATGCTAATGGGCTACAAACGTCCGTCCTATTTGGCTCGGATCGGTCGTCTTCAGTCTGATGAGATCTCTATCGATCTACTCGAAAAATGGATTAGACAGGAGCATCCGTACTTCTCGGATTATTTTTAAGATAGGACTGCGGAGCTTCTAATTAAACCTTACAAAAATAAGCTTAGGGTCTTCAGAATACTACCTCGGTAGTCAATGTGAAGGCCCTTTTACTTTTAGTTAGAAATGAATAATTAACGACTAGATAGACAAACCATAATCTGATAAAGTTATCTATTATTTACAATGTCGAGATTTATGTCAAAATGGGTAATTGTGAAGCTCTTACGCATGTATCGCATTAAATAGGGGGAATTATATGTACAAGTTGTTACTTGTTGATGACGAGCCGGAAGTTACGGAAGGATTAATGGTAGAAATCGATTGGAAGAGCTGCGGCTTCACGGAGGTTAGAACGGCTGGAAACGGCAAAGAAGCTATGGAGATCATTGAGAAAATGGAGCCTGACGTGCTCATTACTGATATTAGCATGCCATACATGAATGGATTGGATCTCTCGGAATGGACCAGGAAGATGTACCCGATAACCCGTATCGTTATTTTGTCCGGTCACGATGAATTTGATTACGCCAAGCAAGCGGTTCATTTGCAGGTGGAGGAATATATTCTGAAACCATTTTCGTCTGAGCAGTTGACATCAACGATTATGGAAGTTGCTAGACAAATGAATGAAGAGAGGGAGAAGCGAAGTAATATGGAGCTTTTGGAGGAGCATTATCGGACAAGCTTACCGATCTTGCGCGAGAAATTTCTCTCCTCTTTGATTACTCGTAAGCATTCGCATAACGATATTTTTCTGAAAGCGGCGAAATACGGCTTGCAGCTGGAAGGTGAGAGCTATGTAGTGTCGATTATCGCTGTCAATCATTCGGATAATGAGAATGAGGAGGCTGTCAAGTTAGCTTCTAATTCATTGGCGTTGTCTCCTGATCTGGATCTTAAATTATTTTCCGTAAGTAATATCGCTAGTGAAATATGGATGAGACATGGGCTTGGTAAAGTGTTTATTCACCAAGATCAGGTCGTACTGTTCACTGTAAGTCCGCTAGTGGATGCCATGTTGATTATGGAGCAAACACAGAACGCGTTGAAGGAAATTTTGCAAAGCATTGAGAAGTTTTTGCGCTTTCCGGTCATGATTGGCGTCGGAACTCACACACAGGATATCGGCAACCTGAAATATGCGTACGATGCTGCAACGGATGCTCTCGATTATCGGCGTATTTTCGGCAACAACATGATTATTTGTATCAATGATATGGAAAACCGCGTTCATGAGAAACTTCTCTTCGATGAATGGAAGGAACAGAAACTGGTTCGTACGATCAAGCTTGGTACGGAGAAGGAGCTTGAGGAGGTCATTGACGGGCTTTTCGACGAAATTACTCGCGTTCAGGCGCCGGTACATGAATTCCAGCGTTATTTGCTGGAAATGGTGACGACGATTATTAAATTGACAAAGATGAATGACAGCGAGACTGATGATATTTTTGCAGGAGGATGGGACATCTTGAAACAATATCAAAAGCTGAACAGCTTACAGGAAACGAAGACATGGTTCGGCGAGCTGTGTTCCAAGGTGCGCAGCCGTATCGCAAGCAGCAGGCAGTATACGTATAAACAAATCGTGGAGGATGCCATCATCTATACGAAGAGCCATTATCAGGAGAGTGATTTATCCATTTCAAGCCTCTGCGCTCAGCTGCATATTAGTGCTGGCTACTTCAGCGGTTTATTCAAAAAAGAGCTTAAAATAACGTTCGGCGCTTATTTGCTGCAGCTTCGTATGGAGGTAGCCAAGGAGCTGCTGCGGACAACAGAGCTTAAAGCTTTCGAAATCGCCGATAAGGTAGGCTTCGCAGATCCTAACTATTTTAGCCTTAGCTTTAAGAAATACGCGGGACTGTCTGCCAAAGAATACCGACAAGGCTTGTCTCAGCAGGAGAAGTAATGAAGCGTAGAAGCATTCAGTTTATTTTAACGGTATCGTTCACGTTGTTTTCTATTTTCATTATTTTGATAGTCGGTATTGTGCTGTATGGTCGATTCTCAACTACCGCGAAGGAAAACGCATTTCGCAACTCACAGCAAATCGTCGATCAGGTCAGCTATAATCTCGAAAATTATGTGCAGATCACTTCTGATCTGTTCAATATGATGCATCATGCAATTGGGCAAAGTGATGAGGTGAAGTCCGATTTGATGAGTCGTCAGCTAGAGACGATGATGTCCACGCGCACCGATTCGGTAACGCTTGCTTTATTTGACGATAAGGGACATCTTCTGCTTGACTTGCCAAATGTTGAATTGAAGGACACGTTGCGAGTTGCGGAGGAAAGTTGGTTTCGAAAAGCGCTGAATACATCCGGTCATTTATCCATTTCCCTTCCCCATGTACAAAATTTGTACAAGCAGCAGTTCCGGTGGGTCGTAACGTTTAGTAAAAGCATAACAGTTCAGCATAATGGCAAGGCCGTGCAAGGTGTTCTGATGATGGATGTCAACTTCAACCGAATTGATGAGCTGTCTGAGCGAATCAGTCTTGGACAAAAAGGATACATATATATCCTAGACGAATCGGCGGGGAACATTGTGTTTCATCCGCAGCTTGAGCTTATCTACGCCAACTTGAAGGGAGAAAACGTCGAGCTTGCACTCAAGCATACTTATGGCAGCTTTATTGATGAATCTGATGAGGAGGAGAAAATGATTAGCGTTCAAACCATCGGCAATGTTGGCTGGAAGGTGGTTGGCGTATCCTATATAGACGAGGTCATGATGACAAGCTCAGAGTTCAACCGTTCGATGTCTCAATTGATTATTGCTTTGGTACTCATTGTCTTCATACTTTCCAGCATGGTATCTAGCCGTATTTCAAGACCAATAAAGCGGTTGGAGCTATCCATGAAAAGTGTGGAGAGAGGAGATTTTGATCTGATTGCAAGTGGTGAGGGGCCACTTGAAATCAAAAATCTTGCGAATAGGTTTAACCTTATGATCGGGACTATCAAGCAATTAATGAACCGGATCGTAACGGAGCAGGAGAGCAAAAGGAAATATGAGCTGGAAGCGCTGCAGGCGCAAATCAATCCACATTTTTTGTATAACACATTAAATACGGTCGTGCGAATGGTTGGCATGAATAAGAATGAAGAGGTCATTAAGACGATTACCTCGTTGTCTAAGCTGTTCCGAATTAGTATTGGCAAAGGGAAGAGCTTGATTATGCTCACGGAAGAGATAGAACATGCAAGAAATTATTTAATCATTCAGCAAATGCGTTTCAAAAATAAATTCGATTTTTCGTTTGATATACAGGAAGAAGCTCTGTCTTATGTAACCTTGAAGCTTATCATACAACCATTAATCGAGAATGCACTGATGCATGGTATCGAGCCATCCGTCGACAAAGGGCATATTACCGTTTCCGTACGGCTTGATGGCGGTGAGATAGTCATTCAGGTTATTGATGATGGTCTTGGAATGTCGGAGGAACAGCTTAACCGCATTCGTACAGGAACAGTTCTAAGCTCCAAAGGTTCAGGCGTAGGTATTACGAACGTACAGGAAAGAATTCGACTTTATTTCGGCGAAGCGTATGGGCTTCATTTTGAAAGCGAGCTGGAAGTCGGCACAACCGTTACGATTTCTTTCCCCGCCTTGGTGCCAGAGCAAATTGAAGGAGGGGATCGGCCTTAATGATTGGAAAGAAAGGACTTATAATGAACGGGCTGCTCCTTCTATTGGCTTCTTTCCTGCTCTACTCCGCGCTTTATCCGGGTGCTGGTGAACCGAAGCGGGAGAATAAAGGGAAGACGATTCAATTTATTCCTCGAACAAGCGGGGGAGACTACTGGCAGAACGTGGCGAAGGGCGCACAGGCAGCCGTCAAGGAATTCGATATTGATCTTTACGTATCAGAGCCAAAGGATGAAGGAGATGTGGATGGCCAGTTGCAAATGGCGATGCATTCATTAGAGACGCAGCCCGATGCAATCGTGCTTGGTGCGAATGCCGACGCAGCATTTGAACCGTTTCTGGAGGAAGCCCGAAAGCGGCGTATTCCTGTAATTGCGATTGATAGTATGCTAACGTCGGGCGAGACAGCAACTTATATTGGTACTGACAATTACTTGGCTGGGAAAGAGGCTTTTCGAGAGATGGCTGACCAGCTTGGAGGAGAAGGTAATATAGCTATACTTGCATACACCAAAGGAGGTATAAACGGTGAACTGCGGGAACAGGGTATTCGAGATGCCGCTGAGGAATATCAGGGCATTCGACTCGAAGACACTGAGCTCTGTTCGGAAGAATATGGCGCATGCCAACAAATGGTTAGCGAAATATTAGACAAGAGGAAGGTAGACGGTATTCTGTCACTTAATTCGGAAACGTCGATCGGAGCGGCGCTTGAGATTAAGCGTAGACAGGCTAGCGGCAAGATCAAGTTGGTAGGTTTCGATAGCTCGCCTGAGCTTCTAGAGCTGCTTCAAGAAAATCAACTGCAGACTTTATTTGTACAAAATTCGTTTAGTATGGGCTATCTCGCCGTCAAACATGCGCTTGAAGCAGCGTATGGCCATGATGTTCCTTCAAGGGTGGAAATGAGTATGGAGCGCATTACGGAACAAAATATGTTTTGGTTAAAAAATCAAAAGCTAATGTTCCCTGTCGTTCAATAATCATAAATAAATGAGAATTTTAATAAAAGTGATGAGGATAATATATGTGAATCAATAGCTAATTACGACATAATGAGGTTATAAATAATTAACTAATCAGGGGGGATTACAACATGAAAAAATGGACGGCAGGGCTTATTATTGGAGCATTAGCAGTTACGGCTGCAGGTTGTGGAAGCTCGAACGGAGAAGGAAGCACAAGCAGCTTACCCAAGACAGGCGTCGCGATTTATAAATTTGACGATACTTTCATGAGTAGTGTACGGAGCTCGATCAAAACAGCTGCAGAAGGGAAATTGGCAGTAGACATCGTAGATAGCCAAAACTCACAGCCAACGCAAAATGATAAAGTTGATTTGTTTATTACAAAAAAAGTGAAGGCGATGTCCGTTAATCCTGTTGACCGTACGGCTGCAGGCACTATTATAGACAAAGCACAAAAGGCAAATATTCCTGTTGTATTCATTAATCGCGAGCCGCTTGCAGATGACTTGGCGAAATGGGACAAGGCGTTTTTTGTAGGAGCTAAAGCTGAAGAGTCAGGTACGATGGAAGGCGAAATTATTGCGGAATACTGGAAGGCTCATCCGGAAGCCGATAAGAACGGTGACGGCGTATTGCAATACGTTATGCTAAAAGGTGAACCAGGCCACCAAGATGCGGAGCTGCGGACGAAATACTCCATCCTTGCGATTGAAGAGGCTGGCATTAAAGTAGAGAAGGTAGCAGAAGATACGGCTATGTGGGATCGCGTAAAAGGTCAAGAAAAAATGGCGGCATTCCTTTCTTCTAAAGGTGACAAAATCGAAGCAGTTATAGCTAACAACGATGATATGGCGCTTGGCGCAATTGAAGCATTGAAAGCTGCGGGTTACTTTAAAAATGATAAATTTATGCCAGTTGTCGGTGTAGATGCAACTGATCCCGCGCAGCAGGCACTAAAAGAAGGTACATTGCTTGGCACGGTTCTCAACGATGCGACAAATCAAGGTAAAGCAACGGTTGAGCTCATGCGTGTACTTGCAGCAGGAGAAACGCCGACGAAAGAAAACACTGGCTTTGAAATTACGGATGGTAAATATGTCTGGATTCCTTATCAAAAAGTAACGCAAGAAAGCAAATAGTACAAGTAGAGAAATGGAATAAAAAACAGGGATTAACGGCAAATGCGTTGCCCCTGTTTTTTTTCGCCCAATTACTTGGTGGGATGAAGAATAGGAGGCTATATGATGGTAAAGCAGCATCCTTATATGCTTGAAATGAATGGGATTACGAAGACATTTCCGGGTGTTAAAGCTCTAGACAATGTCACGCTTAAAGTGCGTCCCGGTACGGTTCATGCTCTAATGGGCGAGAATGGTGCAGGCAAATCTACATTGATGAAATGCTTATTTGGAATTTACAATCCGGATGACGGAGAAATCTTTCTAGATCAACAGAAAATCGTCATTCAGAACTCGAAGGATGCGTTGAACTACGGCGTCTCTATGATTCACCAGGAGCTTCATCCGGTACCGCAGCGAAGTGTGATGGAGAACATTTGGCTTGGCAGATTTCCGTTGAAAGGCATACCTCCTTTTCGATTTATAGATCATAAAAAGATGTATCGTGACACGGTAGAGCTATTCGAAGATTTAAATATGGCAATTGATCCGAACCAGCTTGTTGGGGAATTATCGGTTTCCAAAATTCAATCGCTAGAGATTGCTAAAGCGGTATCTTTCAACTCGAAAATCATCGTAATGGATGAGCCGACTTCTTCGCTTACAGGCAATGAGGTGGAGCATCTATTCGCTATTATTAATAAACTGCGGGCACGCGGCGTCTCGATCATTTATATTTCACATAAAATGGAAGAAATACTACGGATATCTGACGATGTAACCATTATGCGTGATGGCAAATACATCGGTACATGGCCGGCTCCTGAATTGACAATCGATACGATTATTACCCGCATGGTAGGTCGTGATTTATCCGACCGCTTTCCAGAGCGGATAAATAAACCCGGCGATGTCATGCTGCGAGTGGAAGGTTTAACTTCGACACACTTGCATTCCTTTAAAGACGTATCGTTTGAATTGCGTAAGGGAGAAATACTGGGAGTAGGCGGTCTTGTCGGCGCGCAGCGTACGGAGATGATTGAAGCGTTGTTCGGTCTGCGTGCTGTGAAATCAGGTGTGATTTACAAGGACGGCAAGCTAATCACTATTAAATCGCCAATTGATGCAAAACAACATAAAATTGCGCTTCTAACAGAAGAGCGGCGGGTAACTGGTATTTTTCCCGTATTGTCAGTGACGGAGAATACAGCGATCGCTAACCTTGACATGTACCAGAATCGCTTCGGATTTCTGAATGAGTCGAAAATGAGAAAAGAGGCAGCCAAAGGCGTCGAGAAATTCAAAACGAAGACACCGTCTGTCGATCAGCTTATTCGTAATTTATCGGGCGGTAATCAGCAGAAGGTGCTGCTGGCACGTTGGCTGCTGACTGATCCCGATATATTACTGCTGGACGAACCGACACGAGGTATCGATATCGGCGCTAAGTACGAGATTTATAACATTATTATTGAACTTGCGAAGCAAGGAAAGAGCATTATTATGATTTCGTCGGAAATGCCGGAGCTGATTGGTATGTCGGATCGCATAATGGTCATGTCGGAAGGGCGTTCAACTGGAATTTTAGATAGCATTGAGGCGACCGAACAAAGTATTATGAGGCTTGCGGCACAGACGGGCTAATGATGAGGATTTAAGGAGGTTTATGACAATGGGCGAAGCTAAAGGCTTAAGAATAAAAAATGTATTTTCGCAGAACGCAATTTGGATTGTGCTTGTCGCATTGATTTTAGGAATCGCCATTATCGATGCAAACTTTTTGTCTATTACTACGCTTAGAGATATGATGGTGCAATCCTCAACAAGGCTTATTATTGCGCTTGGTGCAGCTTTTGTACTCATTACTGCTGGTACGGACTTATCCGCTGGACGCGTAGTTGGCTTGAGTGCGGTCGTGTCCGCATCCATGCTGCAAATGCCTGATTACGGAAGTAAATTTTTTCCGAACATGCCGGAGCTCTGGATGATTGTTCCGATCATAATTGCTATTACGGTTGGCTTGCTAGTCGGGCTTCTGAACGGGTTGATCGTATCGAAGTTTAGCGTACCGCCGTTTATTGCTACACTCGGGACGATGGTCGCGGTTTATGGCGCGAATTCCCTGTATTTCGACATGCCACCGAACAATTCACAGCCGATCGGCGGCTTGCGCAAGGACTTTACAGAGCTAGGATCAGGAGCTATTGGTGGTGGTCAATTCTCAATCCCTTATATCGTTCTTATCGCGATTTTCGTGGCATTCATGGTCTGGGTTGTATTCAATAAGACACGCCTTGGTAAAAATATGTACGCGATTGGCGGCAACATTCAAGCTGCTAATGTATCTGGTATAAATGTAGCGCGTAACTTGATGTGGATTTATGCAATTGCTGGCGCTTTGTACGGACTAGCTGGTGTGCTTGAAGCAGCGCGTACAGGGGGAGCGTCGAACAACTACGGTAATATGTATGAGCTGGATGCCATTGCAGCCTGTGTAGTTGGGGGCGTTTCGACGACCGGGGGCGTAGGTAGAGTGAAGGGAATCATCGCAGGTGTCCTCATTTTCACCGTCATCAACTATGGTCTGACTTACATCGGAATTAATCCGAACTGGCAATTGATCATTAAAGGCCTAATCATCGTCGTTGCTGTAGCATTTGATATTCGCAAATATGTGGCGAAGAAGTAAGGCGTTATAAAAGCAGGAGTTAAGGAGTTTGTAGGGCTAAACCATCTGCATTGGGTGACTCGTATCGAAGTTGACGGAGTGGGACCCCGATTTTCTAGAGACTTTAAGCACATTTTCGGTGTTTAAAGTCTCTTTTTTGGTTAGTTTGAGTTTGAGAATGACTCAGGCGTGTGAGACCCGCGGCATAGGCATGGCTTCCTTGCCTAATTCCGCCCACACACTTGGGTTATTCCGATGCGGCGTCCTTCACTCGCGCCTTCGGCCAATATTTCGGCCATTCCCCGAAGCAAATACGCTCAGTAAAGGGCAGGAATATCTGACAGGAAACACTTCTATATCTTTTTTAAGAGCTCAAAGATTTTCAGATCATTCACTGTTCTAATAATGTCAGCGGAGCTAGCCATATTGAATTTTTTCAATATGCTTGTCATTTGTTTTTTGACAGTCTCATATTCAACGCAGCGCTCCTCTGCAATTTGTTTCCTCGTTTTTTTCTCACAAAGCAGCTTTAATACCTGCAGCTCACTAGGCGTCAATTCGGAAATAATTTGTATGACAAAAAGAATGCTGCTTTCCGTTCTTTTAATTCGAACGAATTCGGAACGAATGCTCTTCGCGATCATCGGCCGAATGGGAGAGCTATCACGATATGCCGATCTTATTGCTTCTATGACCTCCTCTTGAGCGGCGGATTTAAGAAGATAATCAACAATACCGGTCTGGAAGGCGGCAAAAATAATATTATCGTCTTTGTGAACGGTTACAATAATGATTTTAATATGCGGAAACAGCTCGTGAATTTGTCTGGCAGCGTTAATGCCAGCAAGCGGCTCTTCCATCTCTACATCCATTAAAATAATATAAGGCTGATACTCGATTGCAGCTTCAATGGCATCATGACCGGATTCCACGGATGATATGACCTCCATATCATCACAAGCAGCGATAATACGCTCCAATCGCCGCCGATGTGATTCGATATCATCCACGACTAATATTTGTATGTTTTGATCCAAATCAATCACCTCATTTAAGATCTGATTAAATCACTGGAAGAAAAATTTTAAACGTGGTTCCTTGATCAGGGTCACTTTCAACAATGATTTTTCCGTCATGTCCGATAACAATTTTATGACAATAAGAAAGTCCGATGCCCCAATTATTAACGGAAGCTTTTGTTGTGAAGAAAGGGCTGAAAATGTGTTCTAAATTTTCTTCAGCAATGCCGGGTCCATCATCTTTGATGGCAATAATAGCCCAGTTATTGCTTTCCGAGAGGGTAACGACGATCTGTCCTGTGTCTTGTTGAGAGAGAGACTCTACCGCATTTTCTAATAGATTATAAATAACCTCGCTCATATAATGGGTGTCTACATAGCATAGCGGAAGCTCCTCATCAGAGTTTAAAGTAAGCTTCAAGTTAGTATTACCCACATTCAGTCTTGCCATAGCTTCATTGACAGGCACATTGAGCAGTTGAGGCTGCAAATTAAGGCTGATATCTTGCAACTTATTCGCGGCGTAAGTGATACTCTCCATTCCTTTGCTGCAGGATGCGAGCATCAGGTCAAGACTGTAGGCTGACTCTTTATCAGTATGAATACCTTTAAGATATTCTGCTTCGAATTGAATAGCCAGCAAATGATTTTTTAACGAATGAGTAAAAGCTTTGACGCCGAGTGAAGCGGTATCAATACTATTCTTGATTTGAATATCATGACTCCTATTGTAAGCTTCAATAGAGCTGTATCGGTACATGATATAGATCATAAAGGTAAGCGCGAGAATAACCAAGTAAGGAAAAATGCGAAAGACAAATGGATAAGAACCAACATTAGGCTGAAGGTAATTGTAGTATCCGGTTAATACCGTTGCTATAACTAGATTTTTTGGTGCCCAAGAGAAAATAAGCAAATGAATAATAGCTACGGGAGCAAGGATGAGAATATGGTAGAGCGCATAATTTTTTATAAATTTGATTTTCGGATAATTAATGTAAAAATTAAGCATAAGCAAAAACGCAACGATTAAATACGCGTAGTTGACGTATTTAAATAGCTGGTTCAATAGTATCACAGCTTCTCTGAAAAAAGCAGATAAATCAGTTGGCATATCTCCAATACTCTTCTGCAGCCATATTTGTATGGATGGGTCGAAAAATAAAAGCTGTGTAACCGAAATAGCGGTGATGATTGTGTAAATGCGAGTATTACGCAGCTTTTTTGACGTTCGTGTAAAGGATACGGCGAAGCATAGAAGTGAGAAGTTAAACAGAATCACCCCACCGTTGAGCAGACGGATAAGAAGATTCGGATTGAAACTGGTGAGTACAAGATAGTTCCAAGTTCCTGGACTAAAACTGAAAAATGAGCTGATGATATTTTGATAATAATTAAACTTGCTTAAATACAAAATAAACGATGTGAATGACAGTCCCCACGCCAAAATAATGCCATACATAAATCGGGTAGAAACATTATTCAATTTTTTGTAGGTAAAGAATATCGCTAAGACGAGCAACAAAAGTGTTAAGTAGATCATTTGGACAACCCCCCAGCAGTGAAGTGTTTGACAGATAAGAGGGATTTAATTAATAGGGGTATAAAACATTCACCTTATGTGATGTTAGGATGATCCCTATAATCAAAGTGTGCCTTAAGTAATGCACACATAATACTAAAGATCAGGGGGATTGTAAAATGAGAAAAATATTTTCGCTTCTAGCAGTGAGTACTCTCGCTATCGGGCTTCTATCCGGCTGCGGCTCGGATACGTCCAATAAAGACAAGAATGGAGAAGCCTCAGGAAAGACAGAAGCAAAGCAGGTTGCATTAAAAATGACGGTATTGCCAGCTGATCTGGATACATTCAAAGAGGCATACGAAGACTTCCACAAAGAAAACCCAAACATTACGGTAACGATAGATACGATTCCGCAAAAACAATATTATGAGAAGCTTCGGCTGCAGCTTTCCTCTGGCGATGACATCGATATTTTCGGAGGGAACATGGATGTTCTTCTCGATACTGGTATTCTAGAGCCGCTTGATGGTTTCATCAAAGAAAATAAAGTAGATGTATCTGGTTTTGGCCCCCTTTATGATTCGTTGAAAATAAAAAATGAATCCTACGGCCTTCCTTACCGTAAATCGAACTGGATGCTTTATTACAATAAGACGCTGTTCGATCAAATGAAAGTGGACTATCCGAAAGCGGATATGACATGGGATGAATTCCGTGAGCTTGCTAAGAAGATGACAAAGGGTGAAGGCGCGGACAAAATATATGGAGCGTTCTTGCAGCCATGGGCTCAAACCTGGTATTTGCAAACTGTGCAAAGCGGCTCATCCATTATCGATAAAGATTTGACACCGTTTGCAAAAGGGCTTCAGTTCAGAATGGACATGGAGAAAGACGGTTCAATTATGCCATGGATGGAACAGATTACAACTTCAGCACACTACAATTCAGCATTCCAAAAGGGCAATGTAGCGATGAATCTTATTGGGGACTGGCATGTGGCTCAATTGAGAGAAGCGGAAGATGAGAAGAAAATAGATTTTGACTGGGATGTCGTACCTATTCCGCATCCTGAAGGAGTGCCCGCTAATACAAGTGTGGCTGCGCCTACTTCACTAATGATTAATAAAAACTCGAAAAATAAAGAAGAAGCGTTCAAGGTTATCGAATACATGACCGGTCCGAAAGGCGCAAAATTGTTTGCTTCGAAAGGCTACTTGACGGGCTATACGAACGATGAGATTAAGAAAACGTATATTGGCGACGGAAGCCGCAAGCCTGAGCATATTAAATATTTCGTTGAGCAAAAAGAATACCCGGAATATCCGTTCCTGCCAGGCGTGAAGAACATTGTTGTAGAAGGAGCTTATAAGCAAGAAGGTGAGCTTGCGTTAGTGGGCAAGCAAACTGCTGAAGAAGCTATTCAAAAAATTGCTGAACGTGTGCAGAAGGAATGGGTAGATAAGTACGAAAAGGAGTACCAATCTAGCAAATAATCATGTTTTGATCATGGAAATTTTGATAGCAGAACGTCACTTGCACCAAGTGACGTTCTGCTATCAATAAAGGAGCTGAAATAATGAAAACAGCCAAGGCAGTCGTGAGGCGAAATCGGCTCGTGGGTTATACATTTTTATTACCAAATATAATAGGGTTTCTTATTTTTATTTGTTTTCCGGTGTTTGCATCGTTTTATATGAGCTTTACCGAATGGAACGGTTTTGGAGACATTAAGTTCATAGGTTTGGATAATTATAAAAGGCTGTTGACCGATGAAACGTTTGGTATTTCTCTAGCCAATAGTTTAATTATGACGATTGTATTTGTTCCAGTGACGATCTTGCTGGCTATTGTGTTCGCTTCGATATTAAACAGAGGAGTTAGAGGACTAAAGCTATTTCGTACAGCGATGTTTCTGCCCCATATTACAGCGACAATCGCGGTTGCTGTCATTTGGCAGCTGCTATTCAATCCGTCAATGGGGCCGATTAACGGCTTGCTCCGCAGTATCGGCATTGATAATCCTCCTACTTGGCTGGCATCTACGGAATGGGCGCTTTTCTCTGTCATTATCGTAAGCATCTGGCATGGGATTGGCTATTATATGGTTTTATTTCTAGCTGGATTGCAAGGCATTCCGAGAGATCTGTATGAAGCTGCTGAAATTGATGGAGCGGGCAAGCTGTCCCAATTCAAAAATGTAACGTTGCCTATGCTGTCACCTATTATATTTTTTACTATTATTATTGCCATTATCAATTCATTCAAAGTGTTCGATCTGATCTATGTCTTAACGCAGGGCGGGCCTGGACGCTCTACCCACGTGCTTGTATTTGACATTTACAATACCGCTTTCAAAAGCTACGAGTACGGATATGCATCATCGATGGCTTATGTATTGTTCGCGATTATTATGCTGATCACGATCATTCAGTTTAGAGGCCAGAAAAAATGGGTCAATTATTGATTTTTGATAGAAAGGAGACATACTATGAATAGAATTGCACAAGCATCAACATTGTCTCTGCCCAAGAAACAGAATCATATTTTGAAAATCGCTTCAAGAGTATTGCTATATGCCGTTCTAATTGTTGCAAGCCTTTCGATGGTTATTCCGCTCTTATGGATGGTATCGGCATCATTGAAATCTGAAGCAGAAATATTCAGCTTTCCCATTCAGTGGATTCCCAGTACTTTTCACTGGTCGAATTATGTGAAGGTATGGAGTGAGATTCCCTTCCCTGTGTATTATTTCAATACGATAAAAATCGCCGTAATAACTACGGTGCTGCAAATTATAACATGTTCATCGGCGGCATACGCCTTTGCGAAGGTGAAGTTCCCGGAGAGAGATAAATTGTTTTTCCTCTATATCGCAACAATGATGATTCCTTATCAAGTGATGATGATCCCACAATTCATGCTTATTAAGGAAATTGGATTGATGAACTCACATTGGGCGATCATTTTGTTAGGAGCATTTAGTCCATTCGGCGTTTTCTTGTTCCGTCAGTTTTTTATGGCTATACCGGAAGAGCTATCTGAAGCGGCCCGAATTGATGGTCTTAATGAGTTTGGAATCTATATGCGCATCATCCTTCCACTGACACGACCGGCAATCGCAAGCCTTGTTATTTTTACTTTTATGCATGCTTGGAATGACTTTCTTGCACCGCTAATCTATTTAAGTGATGACAAGCTATTTACACTGCAGCTCGGCATGCAGCATTTTCAATCTGAATTCAGTACCGATTACGGACCACTGATGGCGGCAGCCGTGTCTGCAATTGTTCCTACGATTATCATTTATTTTATTGCGCAGGATCATTTCATTGAAGGAATCGCTGCCGGTGCTGTAAAGGGCTAGAAAGGGGGATGGATCATGAGCAGCAAACAACCCAATTTGCTTTATATATTCGCCGATCAATGGAGAAAACAAGCTGTTGGCTACAGCAACGAGGATCCCGTTCTTACCCCGAATATAGATGAGTTTGCTAGCAATAATCTGATATTCGATCATGCGATCAGTTGTACCCCCCTTTGCTCTCCACATCGTGCCGCACTTTTGACGGGGAAATATCCGCAGTCTACCGGTGTCTATACCAATTGTAAGATTGGTGCTGACATCATGCTGGGCCCTGAGGAAATTTGCATAGGGGACGTTCTGAAGCAGTCGGGTTACGATACAGGATATATTGGCAAATGGCATCTGGATTTGCCTGAACAGAACATAACATCTGAACCGTTATCCGGTGCGAAAGACTGGGATGCGTATACACCACCGGGACCGAAGCGGCATGGCTTCGATTTCTGGTATTCTTACGGAGCCGATGACAATCATCTCACTCCTCATTATTGGAAGGACAGTCACGAGCAAATTAAAGTCAGCCAGTGGTCGCTAGAGCATGAGACAGATGTAGCTTTAGATTACTTGCGCAATCATAATAAAGATCGGCCTTTTGCGTTGTTCCTATCTTGGAATCCTCCGCATAGTCCATTCGAGCTCGTTCCAGATAAGTATAAGAAGCTGTACGAAAATAGAGAAGTTATTCTAAGGCCGAATGTAAAGGCAGAGCATTTGATGGCGCATACCGGCGAGCCGATTGCAGGTGGTATGGATAATCTTCAGCGTTATACTCGGGATTACTGGGCCGCGATAACGGGCATGGATGATCAGTTCGCTCGTATTATGAATGACCTGAAAGAGATGGGCTTAGAAGAAGATACGATTGTCGTTTTATCTGCTGACCATGGTGAATTACTTGGCTCGCACGGTCTTATGGCCAAGCATTCCTGGCATGAGGAATCGATCGGCATTCCATGTGTGATGCGCTGGAAGGGTCACCTTGCTAGCGGGAGAACTGATTTGTTATTTAATAGTGTGGATATTATGCCTACGCTATTAGGGCTGATGAGGCTTACGGTTCCCGCGACGGTAGAAGGCACTGACTATTCTCCCGCTTTGCTTGAGGAAGCGGATGTTGAGGTGACATCTGCTTTTATTTCAGCATTCCCTGGACGAAAGGAAGTCATTGAGCATTTTGCGAGTTTAGGGCTTGATAATAAACGATATGGTTGGAGAGGCGTGCGGACGCTGCGTTACACTTATGTCATTCATAAAGGCTATGCTCCGGATGAGCCTATAGAGCGACTATTGTATGATAATGAGGAAGATCCCTATCAAGTTCATCCTATCCGCATAATTAATGCAGCGGAGCATGATCTGGCGAAGCAGCTTGAGGCAGAACTCATGAATTGGTTAACAAAAACAAATGATCCGTTTTTATTTTGAAATCCAATATAATTCATTAATAATAAGCAGGGGGATACAGTCATGATATGGAAGCAAGCCATTGAGGATGCTGTGAACAAAACGGCAAGAAATATAGAGCGGTATGGTGATCTTTTTCCCCATGTCAGTACCGATGGTGGAAATAAGTATGAATTAAATGCAAATACAGATTGGACGGACGGTTTTTGGTCAGGAATACTATGGCTTTGTTACGAATATACGGGAGACGATCAATTTCGGAATGCCGCGCGTCGCACAGTCGAGAGCTTCAAAAAAAGGCTCGAGCAAAAGGTGGAGCTTGATCATCATGATATCGGCTTCCTGTACTCATTGTCGTCAAAAGCGCAGTGGATGATTGAGAAGGATGAGCCTGCGCGTCAATTAACGCTGCAGGCCGCCGATCATCTTATGACGCGTTGGCGTCCAAAAAGTGGGATTATTCAGGCATGGGGTCCTGAAGGCGATGAAGTGAACGGCGGGCGAATCATTATTGACTGCTTGCTAAATCTACCTTTGCTCTATTGGGCTTATGAACAGACGGGGAATGACGAATACCTGCAAGTGGCGATAAGCCAAGCCAATAAAAGCCAACGTTACTTGGTACGTGGTGATAACTCCTCCTACCATACCTTTTATTTCAATCAAGAAACAGGAGACTCTATTCGCGGAGGCACCCACCAAGGCTATTTGGATGGATCGACATGGACTCGTGGACAAGCATGGGGCATTTATGGATTTGCTTTATCCTACCGCTATACGAGAAACGCCGCATACTTGGAAACGTCCAAGCGCTTAGCTCTCTATTTTCTGGAACAGCTTCCCGAGGATCAGGTCGCTTATTGGGATTTTAATGTGCCTGTTGAATCAAATACTCCAAGGGATAGCTCAGCTTCAGCAATTGTTGCTTGCGGTATTATCGAATTGCTCAGCCATTTGAATACGGATGACAGTGCCCGTGAACAGTTGGAAATGGGATTGCAAAATTCGATGAGCGGATTAGTTAATCATTATTCAACCATAAATGACAACGATGTAGAAGGACTGCTGAAGCATGGCTCCTATCATGTTAGAGGCGATTCATCTCCTGATGACTTCGTAATATGGGGCGATTACTATTATTTAGAGGCGTTAATGCGACTCGAAAAAGGACATAAAGGCTATTGGTACGAATAGGAGAGACGGAGAAGCGAGCCATTTATGATGGCCAATATACTCAGCATCACGATAGCCCAGCACCCCTTAGCGGTGCTGGGTTATTTTTTGGATTTGATTCATTTAGGAGCAGAGCTGGAACTGCTCACTCCTAATAAATTGTGCATTGAAATGTGGCTCAAGGTCGAAATACGTGATTAGCGTATAGAGGGAAGTGAAGGTGCACTTGATTTGACTGTATTCCATCCAATCAGCACTCCATCCAAAACGTTGTGTTCGAGTTAGGCTGTATTTTATACAGGCTAATCGTCCGTTTTGCACTTAAATGGCTCCTATCTGCCTATTAGATTGGATCTTTTCCATTCAAACACTAAATAAAGGGAATAAGTGAACGTTTGATTGGACAATATCCATTCTAATTGTCTATCTGTCCCTTAATCTCAAAGGGACCTCACCTCACCTCACTAACCTCTAACCTTAGGATCTAATTATTCAAATTTATATAATAAATTATTCAAGCATTGGTTTTAATATTTAGCCTGAAATTTAACATTTAACATAACTAATGATGTTATGATGTTAAATATATTCTAAATAGAACGCCGATATGGAATGAGAGGAACGATACAGGAACTATGGGCATACCAGAAATACAAGAAGATGAATGGCTAAAATTGAATCGAATTGGAAATGGTCAGGACGCATTATTATTTACTACTCCGCTCTGCGGCACATGCAAGGTCGCGGAACGGATGCTGGAGGTCGTTGCTGCTGCCGATGTTCCCGTAACCATGTACAAAATAAATATAAATTATGCCCCGAAGCTGCGTAATGCTTGGAAAATTACGAGTGTTCCATGCCTCGTATTGCTGAAGAATGGTGAACCGGTGCGATACGAATACGCGATGCGATCCGTCGATCATTTATATAAAATTTTAAAAGGTATGGACTAGCGCCCTATTTCTGGTCGGTAAATTGATCATCTATAAAATCCCCGTTACGCATCCGATTCACGAACTGCTGAAGCCAGGTGTAATAACTGAAGCCGTGGCGTAGCTTATGTAGATCCCTCAGGCATTCCTGCCTCTCCTCATCGGGGGTATCCTCCGCAAGTATAATTTCCGAAAGCTCAGGAATTACCTCATTGATCGAGCTTAGCATGACATCGATCTCCCGCTGCAGTTTCATAGTGAAAAAGTTATGAAACGCTAAGAAAAAATCGGTTTCCGCTAAATATTGATCCTTCCGGTCCTTCTTCTCCTTCAGCTTAGTGACCATTTTGGAATCCAGCAGCGACCGGATCGCGTAGCTCATATTACTTTTGCTCATATTCATATATTCCTTCATGTCTTCAAGCGTCATTGGCTTATCCTCGAAAAACATAATGCCGTACAACTTGCCGAACGAATGGTTAGCGCCGTACAAATCCATTGTTTGCGCTATGGCTTCTATGATTTGGGCACGCAGTTCACTTCGGCGAGGGGAATCCCCATCTTGAGTCTTCGTAATCATCTGCTTCTTAACACTCCTTTTTATAAAAATATCCCGCATGTGTGTGTCAATTTACAACATCTTAAAATGAGGTTGATGGTTAGTTAACAATTAAAGGTTACATTGAGTGTACAATAAATTTTGTACAAAAGGCAATTACAAATCCTTAATATGACATTTTAGTCAAACGTAAAAGAAAAATTGAATGGGAAATGCGCAACTGCGCCTATGTAAATTGGATAGGAGGTTTTCATTATGTCGAGTATAACTTTGAAGTCACTGTCAAAACAATATACGAATGATAAACACACACTAGATAATATCAGTCTGGATATCAAAGATAAAGAGTTTTTGGTGTTGCTTGGACCATCTGGGTGCGGAAAATCGACTTTGCTAAGAATGATCGCCGGCATTGAAGACATTACAAAAGGTCAAATATGTATTGGGGATGTTTGTGTAAATGATGTAGAGCCTAAGGATCGAGGGGTAGCGATGGTTTTTCAAAACTATGCACTATATCCTCATATGACGGTATTTGAAAATATGGCTTACGGTTTGAAAATAAAAAAGGTGAAAAAAGCCGAAAGAGAACAACGAATTAAGGCGGCATCGGATATTTTGCAAATCAATCCGTTGTTGAAACGGCTGCCTAGCCAATTGTCAGGCGGACAAAAACAGCGGGTTGCAATCGGCAGAGCTATTGTGAAAGAACCGAAAGTCTTTTTGATGGACGAGCCGTTATCCAACCTGGATGCGATGCTAAGAAATGAAATGAGAATTGAAATTAAAAAACTGCATGAGCGCTTAAACGCCACTTTTATTTATGTGACACATGATCAGGTAGAGGCTGTTACCCTTGGCGATCGAATCGCGATTATGGCAGAAGGAAGGTTTCGGCAAATTGGGACTCCCATGGAAATAATCGATAGCCCCGTGGATATGTTCGTCGCTAATTTCATCAGTTCACCTCCAATCAATTACTTAGATGCTGTTCTGGTTGAACGAAATGGACAAATTGCTGTGGATATAGACGGCGTCCTGCTGGAAACAAACCTGCCCACAGAAACCATTCATAACCATCCCAGGATTGTAGCGGGGATTAGACCTGAGCATTGCTACATTACGGAAGACACCAATAATGCATTAGTCATGGATGTTTTGTTCACTGAAATTATCGGTACGGATGTGTTAGTGCACCTGAAGTATAAGACGATCAACTTTCTTGTGAAAAAAAGCTTTACTGAAACTTATGCAAGGGGCCAAAAGTTAAACGTGGGGATACATGCAAACCATGTTAAGGTGTTCGACAAAAGTACGCAAAAAAATGTAAGGAGCATCCAATGAATGTTCTGATCTCGTTAGATGGTTTAAGTTATAAAATTTTTGAACGCTACGCGCAGCAGTTTGTAAATAATGGATTTTCGTACTGCAAGAAAATGATCACAACCTTTCCTTCCGTTACATTTAATGCTCATGCTACAGCTATAACGGGAAGCAATCACAATAAGCATTTCGTATTTGATAATATTGTGGCTCGTTCTAAGACAATGGAAAGAATATCGTTGTACGACGACCATGAGCTCATTTGCAATGAAGCCTTACACAGCCAAACCTTATTTTATTCTTTGGCAAGGCATACATTGAAGAGCTGCTGCATCCATTGGCCGTTAACATCCGGCAACCCATATATTGATCATTTAGTTACGGAATCAAGCAGTAAAAAAAAGATTGAAGGAATCGCTTCTGTGGATGAAATCGATAACTCCGCACAGCGTGAAACGATGCAGGCGATTGCATCCAGAGCGTATGATTTTATCGCTGCAAGGTTTGTCGGTTATGATGCCCTTTCTCATCAATATGGGAAGGACTCTACAGAGGCAGAACGTTGTCTGGGCAGGCTGCTTGAATATATCGATCAAATTGCTGTTGCGTTAAAAGATTCTGAACTCCCATACAACTTGTTTGTATTTTCAGATCATGGACAAAGTGATGTTCAGTCCTTCTTTTATCCGAATGAGATTTTGGCGCAAAGCCGCTGGCGAGAACATTTGTTTAACAAGCAAATAAGGTTTGTCGGCGATGGGAGCGGATCTATGTTGTTTTACAGCTCGCTTAGGCAGGAGCAAAACAAAGAAATTATGGACTATTTTAATCGTTTGGCTCAAGTGAATTACTTTCATGAGGTAGAAGATGAGTATAGTTCAGAATTTAAACCTGTCGGCATATTGGATCTGAATCATACGGTATGCGGAGAGGATATCATTGCGCCGGAGCAGCCGAAATACAAGGATATGAAAAGCTTGCACGGGTATCATCCCGCCAATGTCGATGAAATGAATGGCTTTATGGTTTGTATCGGTGACCAGATCAAGCAAGCTGAAATGATGGAACAACATGGCATAGAGAACATTGCGCCTACGATAGCGAAGTTGTTTCAGATTCCTCACCATTGTGACAGCACGGAAATCAAAGACATCATTAGGGAGCATGAGTAGATGGTCAGGTTAAACAGCAGAAATGTGAAGGACAACCTATGGTCGCTTGCGCTGCTATTGCCAACACTAATTCCATTAGTTGTTTTCTGGATATATCCGATGGTTAAGACGTTCCAAATTAGTTTTACGGATTGGAACTACATTTCACCTACATTTGAATATGTGAAGTTGGGCAATTATCAGGATTTTATGGACGATTCATTTTTTATAAAAGTATTAAAGAATACGCTGGTGTTTACTCTCTTTACAGTGGTCCCGCCAATCGTTATAGGACTGTTCGTGGCTACCATGTTGAGCAAAATAAAAGCACTTCGTACCTTATTTGTAGCTACTATGTTTTCATCATGGATCACACCGACTGTCGTCGTTTCAATGGTGTGGGTCAGCATATTTGATAAAAATACAGGCATTATTAATGCCATTTTGAAAGTTGTAGGCATAGCGCCTATTGAATGGCTGGGTGGTGAAACTACCGCTATGATCGTAGTTATCGTCGTAACGGTTTGGCAGTATTTAGGGCTTGCTATCTTGTTGCTTACCTCTGCACTCGCCAAATTAGATCCGGAAGTAGAGAAAGCGAATGATTTGGATGGGGGAAGAGGGCTAAGAAAGTTATTTAAAATTACCTTGCCGGCTATATCTCCGATTCTTATATTTTTGATTATGTTGTTTACCTTGGATTCGCTTAAAGCCTATGATCAGATTTATATTTTAACGCAAGGCGGGCCAGCGGGTGCGACCTCGACCATTCTCTACTACTTCTATGTATTAGCTTTTCAGTGGTATGAAACAGGACCAGCTTCTGCTTTGGCAATTATTTTCCTAGGTATTTGTCTTCTGATCAGTGCCTTATTTTACTTCATATCCAAATTACTAGTTAAGAAATGAGGTGAGGACTTGTACTGGGCAAGATTAAAAACAGTCATCAATTATGCAGCGTTAACTTTGTTAAGCATCATCATGGTGTTTCCGTTTATTTGGATGTTCATGATTTCTATCAAACCGAAAACTGAGATTTATAGCGGTCATATTTTACCGACAACCTTTCATTTCGAGAATTACATCAGAGTATTTACAGAAACGAAGATGCTGCTTTATTTATGGAACAGTATGTATGTCAGCATAATCATTATTGTTTTTCAAATATTATCAGCTATTTTTGCGGCTTATGTATTCACGGCGATTAAGAAGAAATGGGTGCAATTTTGTTTCGTGCTTATATTGGCAACCTACATGCTGCCAGCAGCCGTAACTTACATTCCTTCATTTATTCTGATCTCCAAAATGAATCTCTTGGATACTCATTTAGGTTATATTTTCAGCGAGTTTATAAGTATCTTTGCGATATTTTTCTTGCGACAAACCTTCGTTCAGGTGCCCAATGATGTGATTCAAGCGGCTAAATTGGATGGGGCAGGGCATTTGCGGTTGATCTTCACCGTGTATATCCCTTATTCCAAAAATGCCATTGCTTCATTAGTATTGATTACATTTATTTATAGCTACAACAACTATATGTGGCCTTCCTTGTTAATCAAGACAGAAGAAAATATGTTCGTCACGATCGGCTTGCGAAGATTATTTATGAGTCAGGCAGGTTACGGAATGGACTTCCCTCTAGCCATGGCTGCATGTGCTGTGTCGTTGCTGCCCTTGTTTATTATATTGGCGGTCTTTAATAAAAAAATAATTAAGTCAATGGCAAGTCTTTATGTTAACAAATAAGGTGGTGATGTAGCTTAGCTTATTCCAGAGATCAAGCGTAAACGGCTGTCGCCGTCCTCAGGCGGTAATAGTTCGTTTCGCGGTGAAATATAGGCATTGGTATAAGTGCGAAACTTATACTTTCCTATATTTTAAGAAATATTTATTCGTCATGAGACCCACACAACATCTTTCTGGGAGGAAGTATACAGTGAATAATCGGAAAAGAAACGTCAAAAGCGCAATTTTGTCCCTGATGTGTTTTGCAATCATTTTGACGGGGGTAATTGGCTGCTCGAATAACGCTTCACCGGTAAAAGAAACGAATACAGCATCCAAAACCTCAGAGAAAACCAAACTGGAGTTCTACTATGGCCTTGGCGGCAAGCTTGGGGAAACGATGAGCAAAATCATTACAGATTTTAACAGCAGCAATGAAAAATATGAAATTGTGCCGATCGTCCAAGGGAGCTACAGTGAAACTTTGCAGGCACTGCAAGCTTCACTTGCGGCAGGTGCGCCGCCCGCTTTAGCTATTAATGGCTACCCTGAATTTATGAAGCTGGCCAATAACAATGTATTGCTTCCATTGGACGATCAAATTAATAAGCCGGAGTATAACAAGGATGATATTCTTCTGCTGGAGCAGGGCAAATATAAAGAGGCAACCTTAGGTGTCCCGGCTTTTGTTTCGACGCAAATGATGTATTACAGAAGTGATATTTTCAAGAAATACAATATTGATTACGATGCTTTGGAGAGCTTCGAGCAATTTGCTGAAGCAGCGAAGCTGATTAAAGAAAAGGAAGGCATTTACGGTTGGTCCGTTATGTGGTACGCGGAGCATATGATCGATTACGCGCGTTCAGCCGGCGGTGATATCGTCAGCGAAGATGGCAAGACGATTACGATTGACTCGGAAGAATGGATTTATGCTTGGGATCTTATTCGGAAATTGATTCATGAGGATAAATCGATGGAAACCATCTATGGCGGAAATGGCTGGGAATGGTGGTACAAAACGATTGACAATGTCATGAATGGAAAATCTGCAGGATACACGGGCTCTTCAGGTGATGGCGGAGATTTGGACTTCACCAAAGTAGCAACAGGGATTCAAAAGGGTTTTAACGGAAGCAAGCCGAGACCTGTAGCTGTTTCTGTCATGTTTAATCTGTTTAAAGATTCCCCGATCGAGCAGCAGCAGGGTGCTTGGGAGTTTGTGAAGTTCTTCTCGGAAGCTGATCATACGGCGTATTGGGCTGTTGAAACAGGTTATATTCCGATTCGGAACAGTGCTGTGGATACAGAAATCTACCAGAATAAATTAAAAGAAAATCCTTATCTATCGGTACCGTTGGAACAAGCGAAAACGAATGGAATTGCACCTTATGTAGACCCGACAGGCGGCAAAATTTACGCTGAAATCGAGCTGGCTAAAGATAAAGTTCTTATTCAAAATATGCCTGCGGCAGAAGCGCTGAAAGAAGCGAAGGCAAAAGCGCAAGAAGAGCTTGATAAAGTTCTGAATAAAAAATAATAACAAATAGGAGAGATAAATTATGTATAACAATATTGAATTAGCTATTTTTGATCTGGCAGGAACACTTGTAGAGGATAATAACGGAGTTAGAGACTGTCTTTACAAAGCAGCTATCGAATTTGGATTGAACGTGACAAGAGATGAAATTAGTACTCATATGGGAACAAACAAAATTCATTTATACCAATTTTTGATTGCAAGAACAAAAGGAAACATAATTGACTTCAAAAATTTCGAGGTTGATATCGATGCTTCGACTCATGATGAAGCGATCCAAATCTATCATAAGTATACGGAATATATGATTGCCTACTACAAAGAAAATTGCCGGGAAATCGAAGGCGCTACGGAAACGTTGAAATGGTGCAAGGAGAAGGGCATCAAAGTAGCGACAGGAACAGGCTTTCATAAGGAGATCAATAATGTCATTATGGAGTCGCTTGGCTGGGTGAAGGATGGGTTGATTGATTATGCGGTAGATCTGGATATGGTTCCAGAGGGCAAAGGCCGCCCTGCGCCGTTCATGGTTTTCAAAGCGATGGAATATTTGAACGTACAAAATGTTAGACATGTTATTAAAATCGGCGATACGCCTGCTGACATGCTCGAAGGTTACAATGCGGGCTGCAGGGCGATCATTGGCGTGACCCAGGGATCGACTCCAATTGAAGTATGGGGCAAATATTATCATACGCATGTAATCCATACTGTGAAGGAGCTTCCTGAGCTTATCATGTCAGGGAAAGTTGTCTAATGGATCAACTGGAGAAAACGGCCAGTATCGGTATTGTGCTGCCTAAGTTATTTCCATTTCCGCAAAACAAGCCTGAACAAATGATTTCAAGTCTCATCACCATATTGGAAGACCCTTTCTTTACGGCTGTTGAAGTTTCTTATATTGCCGATAAGGGAGCAAGGGAGCTTGCCAAGTCCTATATGCAGTACAGCGGTGTAGAAATTCTGTTTAACGGCGGAGATGCCTTTAGACAATTAAACATTAATTTAAGCTCTCTTGATCCGGATATTAGAAGCCATTCTATTCAACAATGTCATATGCTGATTGACCATTGTTATGAGATGGATGCAAAGGTGATGCATATTGTAACCGGAAAATTTGAAGGAGAAGAGAACAAACAACAAAACATCAACGCGTTTATTGATTCAACCATGCAGCTATGCAAGTATGCGAAGGAGAAAGCTGATACGTATGAGCTTTGTATCTCTCTGGAGATCGGGGATCGGTATGTTGACCGCCACTACTTGCTTGGACCTACCCATGAAGCGGTAAAAGCAGCCCGGATTATCCAAGGCGAATACAACAACTTTGGTCTTCTGCTCGATCAAAGCCATCTACCGATCATGGGAGAAGATCCGAACAAATCTTTATGGCTTGCCAAAGATTATTTGACGCATATCCATATCGGAAATAGTTATATCAAAGACAGGCAAGCCAATTATTTCGGCGATAAGCATATCCCGTTTGGAGTCAAGGATTCTGAAGTAGGCGTTGCTGAGCTTACAAGCTTCCTAACAACGTTGAATGATATTAATTTTTTTAAAAGTCCAAAACCAACAAGAAGGCCAGTGATTACATTTGAGGTAGGGCGTCTGGATAATGAACCGGTAGGGCTGGTTCTTGCCAATATAAAACGCACTTTCTATGAAGCATGGGCCAATGCATAATAAACGGGTAAGCAGGAGGTTTGGGTATAATGAATGTTTTAATAACAGGTTACTTTAACGACTATTCTAAACAAAGAGTCATTCAATCGTTCCCGGAGAGCTGGACGATTCAGATCATTGAGCCTCAGCACATCGATGCGTTCATTGTCGATGCGGATGTATTGATCCCAGAGCATATCGAAGTAAACGAGGCCCTATTGAATAAAGCGCATAAGCTAAAATTTGTTCAGACAGGCGCAGGTTATGACAATGTGGATATTGAAGCCTGCACCACAAGGAATATCTGGGTAAGCAACGCGGCTGGCGTCAATGCTAATGCGGTAGCCGAACATATTATGGCGTTCATTCTGAGCTACTATAAGAACATCCCGTTTCTGGATCGATCTCTGAAGAATGGGGAAGATGAAACGAAGCTGGAGTACGTTGGCGGCGAGCTGCTAGGGAAGACGATCGGAACAATAGGCTTTGGTGCGATTGGAACCCGAGTTGCTGAACTGGCCAAAGCGTTTAAGATGAATGTGCTGGCGTATGACACGAACAAAAATATTCAGAGTGATGACGTTGAGTTAGTTGATTTGGACACGCTAATTAAAAATTCCGATGTTATTGCAATCAATATTTTTCTGAACGAGTCTACAAGAAATCTAGTAGATAAAACCTTTTTATCTAAAATGAAACCGAATGCGCTGCTTGTGAATACGGCGAGAGGACCTCTTGTATGTGAAGCGGATTTAATCGAAGCCTTAAAGAATAACGTTATCGGCGGAGCTTGTCTGGACGTATTCACGGTAGAGCCTTTAAGCGTGGACAGTGAGCTGCGACAATTGAAAAATGTTATACTAACTCCTCATACAGCAGGTATGCCGGATGGTACGAAGTTTCATGAAACAAGGTATCGTTTCTTTGTTGAAAATATATTAAAAATACAAAATAATGAAACACCGCAAAGCAACTTGAATGACATCAAATAAAGCATAATAAAACAAGCTGACATCAGTCTAGACTGATGTCAGCTTGTTTTATTATGGGTTAAATTTGGCCTTAATATCTTGTGCTCATCGCGCTTAATTGGATAGACGCATGCGGCATTAGAAGATAAACTCATCAGTATGAAGAAAAAGGCTGCAAGCTCACGGTTGTCCGAAAATGTGGGAGCTGTTCAGATCATTCAGTTTAGCATCCTGAAAAGTCATGGTATAATGGAGCCGGTAGAGGAGGGATACTATGATATATGATAAATTTTACGTAAAGTATATAAAAAATAATTTGTTTATGAAGATTATTTTACTATTTTCTGCTATCACTATTGTTACGATTATTACATTTTCCTATCTGATGTACCTGTCTATGTCAGAAGCGGCTCTCCAGAGACAGCTAGATATTCAGAGGCGGGCAATCGATAGTGTAAGCACTTATATAGGCAATAAATATGATTCTGTGCAAACGATGATGATGAATATATACAGGGATGAAGAATTGTCGTTTAATATGGCTTATTTGATGGAGAATCCTTATCCCGATTATGTCAAATATAGATTGAATAAATATTACAGCGAAAATAGTTCTTCCGCCGATGCGGTTCAATATTTCAAAAACCAGCAGGAGGATGATCAAGATATACGCAGTTTAATGCTATACAGTGCGGATCAGCAGCAACTTTATACCTACAATCATTACAAGCAGTTTAAAATTACATCAGCCAATGCAGCAAGGTCTTTTATTCCCGATGCGATGTATTTGGAGAATGACTCGCATGTATCTATTCCTAATGTATGGTTAATGAAAGCGCTGCAAATTCCGGATTCGCGGCTTTTCTCCGTACAGGTGCCCATTAACAATAAGCAGTCACTCCGGAATATAGGACAGCTGCTCGTGTTTTTCGATACTGATAAAATTCGTGGAAGCCTTTCCAATTATGAAGATAGCATTATGGGCTCGATCGTTGTGCTTTCCGCAGACGGTAATGTCATATTTGATTCTACGAATAGATACTATGGCGAGAAGTATCCTTATCTCGATCAGGTCAATTCGCTCTACAATGGAGAGAAAAATGATCATGATATGATCTTTAACAAGCAAACTCACAGCCAAGGAGGGTTCACGGTTCTTAGCGCGGTTACGAAAAGTGAATTGAACGCCTCGTACAAGGGTTTGAGAACGACCATTCTGACAATCAGTTTAATTTGTATTGCATTTGCCATATTAATACCAACACTATTCATCAGTAATTTTGCCAAGAGGACACAAAAAATTATCCGTTTTACTCGCAAAGTAAGACAGGGCGACTTAACGGTTCGTATTGAGGATGTTAAAGAAGATGAGCTTGGTCAAATTTCTCAAAGCTTTAACGAAATGCTGGAAGAGCTTAATCAGTATATTGGACGGGTATATAAGGCGGAAATTAAGCAAAAGCATACTGAGCTAGCTGCTTTGGAAGCTAGAGTTAATCCCCATTTCCTATACAATACGTTAGAGGTTATTCGAATGAGAGCCGTCTCGCAGGGCGCTAGCGACGTTGGAGAGATGATATATAGCTTGTCCGTACTGTTCAAAAGCTATGTGAAAAATAAAGCAAATTATACGATGCAGGATGAGTTGGAAGCCTGTCGATTATATTTGGAGCTGTTTCGGATCAGGTATAAAGATAGAGTTTCTTACACAGTGAATTGCGAACAGGCTCTAAGAGGCAGGGAAATAGTGAAGATGTCGCTGCAGCCTATTATAGAGAATTATATTCTACATGGGCTTCGTACAAATAGTTCAGACAATCTTATTGTAATTGAAGTAACGCTAGATGGGACCGATATTGTTGTGGCTGTAACCGATAACGGTAAGGGCATAAGTTCCGAGAGGATCATTGAGATTAAACAAGGGCTCGAGAATTCCGACATCAGTTCAGAATCTTTTGGACTCCGAAGCATACATGAGCGGCTCCGGTTGCTTTACGGGGACCGATACGGCATTGCGCTTCAGAGCGAGCTAGGGAAAGGGACAACGGTTACGGTTAGATTTCCGGATTTAGGGGAGGTTAAATAAGTTATGTATAAAGTGTTTATTGCTGATGATGAGCCCTTTATTATTGAAGGGCTTTACGATATTGTGGATTGGGCGGCAATGGGAATGGAGATTGTCGGAAATGCCGAGAATGGACAAGATGCGCTGGATCTGATCAAAGTGACTCCGGTTGATATTTTGATAACAGATATTTCTATGCCGATTATGGACGGGCTTACCCTCATTCGCAAAGCTAGGGAAATATTTCATACAGATCTTAAAGTCATTGTTCTAAGTGGATTCAATGAGTTTGATTATTTGAAGGAAGCGATGAAGCTTGGTATCGAAAATTACTTGCTCAAACCGATTAATCTCGAGGAGCTTAAGTCTACGCTAACGAACACGCTAGGCAAGTTGAGTGTTTCGAAAGCAAGATCCACCTTTAATGAACAAAACAAGCAGATTTTAAAAGATAACGTGATGTATAGGTGGATGACGCACCAAATTGATGTTGAGTCATTTAATGAACGTGCCACATTTCTAGGTATTCAGTTGGATACACCATATGTAGCGATTGCCATTCTGCGTCAGGAGCATGAGACTATAGCAGTGTTTGAATTCGTTTCAAGGCAACAGGTCTATAACCAGTCTATGGTATCATTCCGTGATATAGACGGCGATATCGTCATTGTATTTAAAATCAAAGATCAAAGCAGCGGCCTGCATGAAGCAGAAGCTGTCTTACACAGCTATAAGCATATGCTCTCTAATTATGAATCGCTTCGTTTTTCACTTGGCAGCGTTGAGAATGTGCATGAGGCCTTCACAAGCTACGAAAACGCCAGAAAAGCACAGGAGTATTTCATGATCCTTCAGGACCAGACCATGATCGTTTATAGTGATTTGCCAAGTGGAGTAGGTCAGAAGCAGCAGGGATTTCCGTTAGATTGGCCTGAATACACAAAGATGATTATGATTAAGGATAAGGACTCATTATTGAGTAGAATTGACGAGGATTTTGCAAACTTACAGAAACAGGATGGAATTACGCCGAGTGATATTAAAGATATTGGACTGGAAACGATCATTCGTTTTAAAATGTTGCTCAAGGAAATCCGGTACGACGAGGAGCCTGAGTTTTACAAAGGAACGCTTAGCAGAATGCGAAGCATGGATAAGATCGATGACTGGATTACGACGATTAAAATGGCTGCGGAGATCACAGTTGATTCTTTAATTCAAGATGTAAAGAGTCCTGTTGTTCAACAAGTGCTTAATCACATACATGGTGCTTACAACGAGGATTTGTCTCTTAAGATGTTGGGCAGCCTATATAACATCCATCCTGTTTATTTAGGGCAATTGTTTCAAAAGGAATTGAATGAATCCTTTACCGAATACATGAATAAGTACCGAGTTGAGCAAGCTAAGATTCAATTACAAAACACCGCGCTTAAGGTCCATGAAATTTCCAAAAACGTAGGGTATTGGGAAACGGGATATTTTAATAAGCAGTTTAAAAAGCATGTAGGGATATCCCCTACAGAATACAAAGGACTGCTTAAGCGATAATCGCGAGGCAGTTTTCTTTATTTTGAACATGATTTATTTAGTTTATGTCCTATTTGTAAATGCTTTCATGAATTAAAGTAAAGATAGTCCTTGTAAGGGTTATCAAAACAACAATTTAGTAAGTACAGGGACCACAATCATCGGGGAGGCTACACAGAAATGAGTAGAAAAAGAAAAAGCTTTTCTCTTGTGTTGACAACGCTACTGGCTCTTACACTTGTTGTCAGCGCATGCGGCGGAGGCAAAACAAACAACGTTACGGACGGCGCGGCAAATGGTGGGAAGACTTCAGAAAAAACGACTGAATTGATCTGGTACACAATTGGAGTGCCTCAAAAGGATTTGAGTCGTGTTACAGAAGAAATAAACAAGTATACAAAGGAAAAGATCAACGCAACGGTTGATATTAAAATGATTGACTTCGGTGACTATTCACAGAAGATGCAAGTAATGGCTGCTTCTGGCGATCCGATGGATATCGTCTTTACAAGCTCATGGGCGTTCGACTATGTGCAAAACGCACGTAAAGGAGCATTCATGCAAATTGATGATTTGCTTAAGAACCAAGGTAAAGGAATCGTAGAAACACTTGATCCTGCGTTCCTTGAAGGCTCCAAGGTTGACGGACACAATTACGGTGTGCCTGCTAATAAAGAACTTCCTGCTCAAGAGGTATGGCGTTTCAATGATGAGCTTGTGAAGAAGCATAACTTGGATATTTCCAGCGTGAAATCGATGGAAAGTCTTGAGCCGCTTCTTAAAACAATCAAGGAAAACGAACCAGGAATTGTACCATTAGCGATCACGAAGGATTTCACTCCGCTCATGCCGTTTGACTACGTTATCGAAAAACTGCCAATGGCGGTTTACTTGGATACTAAGGACTATAAAGTTGTTAATATTTTTGAAACGCCAGAATTGAAGTCGGCTCTTGACACTATGCATAAATACTATAAAGCCGGCTATATTTCGCCAGAGGCTGCAACAACGACTTCGGCAGAGGATCTTTACAAATCCGGTAAATGGTTTACAGATCGTGCAGCTACCCAGCCTCTTGCAGAGAATTCATGGTCCGCAAGTTATGGCTACCCTGTAACGTCAACTCCGGCTGGCGATGCAATCACATTTAACTGGTCAGTAATGGGTTCAATGCAAGCGATTTCCGCTAACTCTGATCATCCAGAAAAAGCGATGGAATTCCTTAATCTCTTGAACACAGATCCAGTGCTTCGCAACATGGTGGACTCCGGTATTGAGGGTGTACATTATGAGAAAGTCAGCGAAAATGTTATGAAAAACTTGCCGGAATCAAAAAACTACGATATGCCAACATTCTCTCTTGGTAATATGTTGATTACTTACTTGAACGAAAATGATCCAGCAAACAAGTGGGACTTGTTTAAAGAGTTTAATGCTTCTGCTAAAAATTCACCGCTGCTAGGCTTCAACTTTGATGCTACTAAAGTATCCAAAGAAATTGCAGCTATACAAAACGTTAGGGCTGAGTACTGGCCTTCTCTTATGACGGGAACGGTTGATCCAGCAACATATTTGCCAAGAGCAAACGAGAAATTTAAGGCAGCTGGACTAGATGCAGTCATGGCTGAAGTACAAGCACAGCTTGATGCGTGGAGAGCAGCAAATAATAAATAATTGTAGTCGTGTAGATCGGGCAGGTTAAATGCCTTGCCCGATCTTTTTGATTTTTTCAAAGGAGGGATAATCGTGAAAAAGTTCGGCGATTTTTTCAAAGACGTCGTTAAAAATAAAGTAATGCTCTTTATGGTTTTACCAGGTGCGCTGTGGTTCCTCTTGTTTTCGTATCTCCCTATGGTTGGTACGGTTATCGCTTTTAAGGAATACCGTTTCAGTAAAGATGGCTTCTGGGCAAGTATTGTGAATAGTGAATGGGTCGGGCTCGATAATTTTAAGTTTTTGTTCAGTACAGATGATGCCTACATTATTACACGAAATACAATTCTTTATAATATTGCTTTTATAATACTCGGGCTGGTGCTTTCGGTCATAATGGCTGTGGTGCTGTCTGAGATTGCGAATAAGAAGCTGGCCAAGTTTTATCAAACAGGTATGTTCCTTCCTTACTTCTTATCCTGGGTTATTGTCGGCTATTTCGCATTTAGTTTTCTGAGCTCAGAGCGCGGCCTGCTAAACCAGATTTTTGAATATTTTGGTTGGGATGCGATTCAATGGTACTCTGATCCTACATTTTGGCCGTATATATTGATACTCGTTTATTTATGGAAAGCGGTCGGCTATAGCAGTGTGGTATATTTGGCTTCGATCATGGGGATCGATAAATCACTCTATGAAGCGGCTATGATTGACGGCGCTAATAAATGGCAGCAGATTCGCAGCATTACGCTTCCGATGCTAAGTCCGATTATTACCATTATGACGTTGCTTGCTATCGGTAAAATTTTCTATGCGGACTTTGGCTTGTTCTATCAAGTGCCTAGAGATTCGGGAACGTTGTATTCAGTAACGAACGTTATCGATACTTATGTATACCGCGGTCTTAAAACAACCGGCGAAATTGGCATGAGTACGGCAGCGGGACTTTATCAATCGGTTGTCGGTTTTGCCCTTGTTATGTTCTCTAATTACATCGTGCGCAAATTCAACAAGGATAACGCCTTGTTCTAAATTGCTGAAGGGAGTGAAGAATAGTGTCTCAAAGAATAAAGAAAGCACGCGATTTCCATCAGCTGTCTAGGACATGGAATGTCTTGTTCAACTTATTTGCTGGAATTTTCGCTTTTTTATGTATTTTCCCTTTTTTGTTTGTGGTTATTATTTCATTTACCGATGAAGGCGCTCTAGCGAGAGACGGATATAGATTGATCCCGTCCGAATGGAGTTTGGAAGCCTATAAATATGTTTTTCAGACCGGGGATACACTGCTTCGCGCTTATGGCGTCACTATATTTGTAACGGTAGTTGGTACGATTATAAGCCTGCTGATGATAGCGTTTTATGCTTATGCCGTTTCTAGAAAGAGCTTTAAGTACCGTAATTTCTTCTCCTTTCTCGCTTTTTTCACCATGCTGTTCAATGGCGGTCTTGTTCCGACCTATATCGTCGCGACACAGCTTCTCCACCTTAAGGATACAATCTGGGCCTTGATTTTGCCGCTGGCGGTCAACGCTTTTTATATTATGATATTGCGTACCTTCTATAGCACAAGTGTTCCGGACGCTATTATTGAATCCGGTAAAATTGATGGAGCAGGAGAGTTTGGGACATTTATTCGTTTAGTGCTTCCACTTTCATTGCCGGGTCTCGCGACGATCGGCTTGTTTAGTACGCTTGGCTATTGGAATGACTGGTTTAATGCCCTGCTCTATATTGAAGACCCTAATCTGGTACCGTTGCAGTCTATGCTCATGCGGATCGAAACCAATCTGCAATTCATTTTGCAAAATTCACAGAACAGCTCGCTTGGTATAGATGCTCTAAGAAATATGCCGCAGGATACTTCGCGTATGGCGATGGTCGTTCTGGCTACAGGACCAATCATATTCGCATACCCGTTCTTCCAGCGTTACTTCATTCAGGGCCTTACTATAGGGGCTGTTAAAGAATAAATGCATCGTAGAGGAGTGTAGAACGAATGATCTATAAAGAAAGCGGTAAGCCGGTTAAAGAAAGAGTAGAGCATCTGCTCGGGCTTATGACTTTGGAAGAAAAGGTTGGCCAATTGCTTCAGCCGTTCGGTTGGCAGGCCTATGACTATATAGATGGAAAAGTGACAATTTCAGATTCGTTCAAGAAACAGATTGAAAACGGGAGTGTTGGTTCTCTATACGGAGTGTTGCGCGCGGATCCATGGACGGGGGTTACGCTGGAGTCGGGACTCTCTCCGAGAGAAGGTGCTGAGGCGGTTAATGAAATTCAGCGCTATGCTATGCAGCATTCCAGATTGGGTATTCCGATTTTAATCGGAGAGGAATGCTCGCATGGACATATGGCGATCGGGGCAACCGTCTTCCCGGTACCACTATCGCTCGGGAGCACTTGGAATGTGGATTTGTATCGCGAGATGTGCAGCGCTGTAGCAAGGGAGACGCGAAGCCAAGGCGGCGCCGTCACCTATTCGCCAGTGCTTGATGTCGTTCGTGACCCGCGCTGGGGGCGAACCGAGGAGTGCTTCGGCGAAGACCCTTATCTGATTAGCGAATATGCCGTAGCTTCTGTGGAAGGACTTCAAGGTACTTCGCTGGATAATGAGGATAGCGTTGTCGCTACATTGAAGCATTTTGTCGGATACGGCAGCTCGGAGGGCGGTAGAAATGCCGGCCCTGTGCATATGGGGATGCGTGAATTGCTTGAAGTTGATCTGCTTCCTTTCAAGAAAGCAGTTGAGGCCGGGGCACAGTCGATTATGCCCGCATATAACGAAATTGATGGTATTCCTTGCACAACGAACAAGCAATTGCTTCACGATCTACTCCGTACGGAGTGGGGTTTTGACGGCATGATTATAACGGATTGCGGTGCGATTGATATGCTCGCGTCTGGCCATGATGTAGCGGAAGATGGCTTGGATGCAGCTGTTCAGGCCATTTCATCGGGTATTGATATGGAAATGTCCGGCGAAATGTTCGGAAAATATTTGTCCCAGGCCGTCTTGGAAGGGAAGTTGAGCGTTTCAGTCGTTGACGCAGCAGTGTCGCGCGTGCTGGAGCTTAAGTTCAAGCTTGGTTTGTTCGAGCGACCTTTTGCTGATTCACAAAAAGCCGAGCAGTTAATCGGAAGCGAAGAGCATACTGCTCTTGCTCGTAAGATTGCCGCAGAAGGAATGGTATTGCTGAAAAACGACCAAGGACTGCTGCCATTATCGAAAACATCCTCTGGCAAAATAGCGGTAATCGGACCGAATGCGGATGTTGGCTATAATCAGCTTGGCGACTATACTTCACCGCAGCCTAAATCCAAAGTGGTAACCGTGCTGGATGGTATTCGCAATAAATTTATGGACGAGCCTGATCTCGTGCAATATGTGCCAGGATGCCGGATTAAAGGTGATTCGAAAGAAGGCTTTGAAGCTGCTTTGGCATGCGCCGAGCAAGCGGATACAGTCATAATGGTCGTCGGCGGCTCGAGCGCTCGTGACTTCGGAGAAGGCAGTATCGATTTGAAAACAGGTGCCTCCAAAGTAACGGAGCACTCCTGGAGCGATATGGATTGCGGAGAAGGGATTGACCGCATGACGCTCAGTCTGTCCGGCGTACAGCTTGAATTGATTCAAGAAATACACAAGCTGGGCAAGCCTGTTGTCATTGTATATATCAATGGCAGACCGATTTCTGAGCCATGGGTTGATGAGCATGCGCATGCTATTTTAGAAGCTTGGTATCCGGGGCAGGAGGGCGGAAACGCGGTTGCGGACATTTTGTTCGGCGATGAAAATCCGTCTGGTCGGCTGACGATATCGATTCCGAAGCATGTCGGTCAGCTTCCGGTCTATTACTACGGCAAGCGCTCACGCGGGAAACGTTACCTCGAGGAGGATTCCCAGCCGCGTTATCCGTTCGGATACGGCTTGAGCTACACGGAATTCACCTATTCCGAACTGAAGGTTACTCCCGATCATTTGACCCCGGGAGAAGAAGCAGTCGTGTCGGTGGAAGTGAAAAATATCGGTGACCGTAAAGGTGCCGAGGTTGTTCAGCTATATGTTTCAGATGTAGCAAGTGTAGTTACAAGGCCGGCCAAAGAGCTGAAGGGATTCCGTAAGATAGAGCTTATGGCTGGAGAGAGCCGTACCGTGGAATTTAAGGTTGGTTCAGAACAGCTTCAATATATAGGAAAAGATTTAAAGCCGGTTGTTGAGCCAGGCTTGTTCCGCATCCTAGTAGGCAAGCATGTGAACGACACGCTTAGCGCGGAGCTTGTAGTGCGGGAGGATAAATAGTGATGGAACGTATTAGACGTTTTATAAGAGAGCTGTCCGAGCGACAATGGCTGCAGCACCAAGAGCTAGACGATTGGGAAATTATCCGCTCCACGTATATGGTTCCAGGAAAGTACGAGCAATTTGCCGAATTTACTGAAGGAAAAGATTTAGATCACTTTCCTAGCAAGCAGGGGACGACATACTTTTTTAGAAAAAGCATAGATCTGCCCTCTTCTTGGACCGATGGGCACTTCGGCCTTTCGTTTCAATCCGGAGGGGAAGGACTGCTTCATGTAAATGGAGCCTCTGTTCAAGGATTAGATCGCAATCATACATTCGTTACACTTGATTCAGTCAGATCAAACTGGCCTTTGGAGCTGGAAATCGAACTGTACGACCCGATTCCGGAACCGGTGGATCCACTTAACCAGCAAGCGGTTATTCAACCGCCTATCACCTCCGTTCGAAGCTTGCTAGTGCAGGTGAATCGTGCTGTGCAAAGCTTGATGTACACGGTAACGATTATTCGGGACAGCATGCTGCTGCTGCCGGATCAGGATTTTCGCCGAACTAGGCTTATGGCGGTATTGTATGAAGCAATGGATAGCTTTGTTCAGTTGGACAAGGATGCGGTTGACGAAGGTAGCGCTCTAAAGGGAATTGAAGAACAATTAGTTCAAAAGGCTGGCGAGATTGGCGGTAATGCCGAAGGAACGATTCATATGGTCGGCCAGTCGCATATTGACATCGCTTGGCTGTGGCCGGCGCGCGAGACGGTTCGGAAAACAAGCCGGACGTTCTCAACAGTAGATGCGCTCATGGACGAATACCCGAATTATAAGTTTGCTCAAAGCCAGCCTCTACTATTTGAATATCTCAAAAATAACGATCCGGAGCTGTATGGGAGAGTAAAAGAGAGAATCAAGGAAGGGCGCTGGGAATTGGTAGGCGGTATGTGGGTAGAACCGGATCTAAATATACCAAGCGGCGAATCGTTGATGCGTCAAATGCTGTACGGACAACGCTTTTACCAAGAAGAATTCGGCAAAACCTCGGAAATCGAGTGGCTGCCGGATACGTTTGGGTATTGTGCGTCGCTTCCACAAATTTTGAAGCATGGCGGAATTCAATATTTTATGACAACGAAGCTTGGCTGGAATGATACGAATGTGTTCCCTTATGATCTATTTCATTGGGTTGGCATTGACGGTACGCCGATGCTCTCCTACCTCAATCATGGTGTGAACGAGAATACGCTGCCCAAAGATGTACATGATCACTGGCAATCCTATCGCGAGAAAGAGAAGCATAACGAACAGATGCTGCTTTACGGACATGGCGATGGCGGCGGCGGAGTTACCCGTGAAATGCTTGAATATATTGACCGCGCTCATTTAATGGTTGGTCAGCCGGAAAGTAAATATAGCACGGCGGCTGAGTTTTTTGGCAATATCGAGAAGGAACAGCCTGCGCTTCCTAAGTGGCGCGGTGATTTGTATTTGGAGCTTCATCGCGGAACCTATACGACGCATGCGCGCAATAAGCTGAAGAATCGCAAAGCCGAAATATTATACCGGGAAGCGGAATTGTGGAATGCGCTTGCCGCCGAGGTTATGAACGCGGATCAGATGGCGGATACGAACAAGAAGCTCCATGAAGGCTGGAAGCTTATTTTGCTCAACCAATTTCACGATATTATCCCGGGTTCGGCAATAACGGAAGCATATGAAACATCTGAGAAGGAATACACGGAAATATTCGATAAAGGCGGCTCCAGCTTAAAGCAAGGCATTGAAGCTCTAGCCGCTACAATTTCAACAGAAGGCGAAGGCAAGCCTTATATTGTATTTAATAGTCTCGGATGGAATCGAGATGTTGTCTTGCAGGTAGAACTAGAGGCAGAGCAACATCAGGTGGAGGCACGCGATACGGATGGCAAGCTGCTTGTTCTAGACATAATAAACGATGTGGCTGACGGCACAAAGCAAGCGGTGATTAAGGTTTCAGAAGTTCCGGCATTGGGATACAAGACGATATGGCTGAAGCAGGCGGTTTCCACTGATAAGCGCTCCGATGCTCCAACATCCTCGGTACCGTTTGAGGATTTGTGGGAAACCGAGCATTATCGTATTCGTTTTAATCCAAACGGTGAAATGGTAAGCTTGTTTGATAAAGTGGCATGCCGTGAAGTGCTGCAAGAGGGCGAGCGGGGCAATCATTTTCAATTTTTCCATGATCGTCCCACGTTATGGGATGCATGGGACATCGACGACCGCTACGAGGAGCAGCCTGCAGGAGATGCTGTATTGTTAGAGAAAAAAGTGCTGCTCGCTGGCAAGGTCAAGGATGTGCTTCAATTCCGCTGGAAGCTGAATAAATCGGAGATCAGTCAGGATATTATTTTTTATCATGAGGATCGTCGAATTGATTTTGAGACATCCGTGTCTTGGAATGAAGCGCATAAATTGCTCAAGGTTGCATTTCCGATCAACGTCATTACAGACAAGGCGACCTATGAGATTCCATTCGGCGCTTTAGAGCGTCCAACACATCGCAATACGAGCTGGGAGCAAGCGCAATATGAGGTTTGCGGACACCGTTTTGCGGATGTATCGGAACGAGGGTACGGCGTTAGTCTGTTGAACGACAGCAAATATGGTTATGATGTTCTGGGCAGTACAATCCGTTTGTCGCTGCTTCGAGCACCCAAATGGCCGGATGTTACGGCCGACCTGGGTGATCATACATTTACTTATTCTTTATATCCTCACGAGGGTGATTGGCAAAGTGCGCATACTTTACGGAAAGCAGCGGAATTAAACCATCTACCTATTTATAAGGCAGTTACAGCAAAACCAGGTAAACGACCAGCAGCAGCATCACTGATCCATTTCTCTGGAGAGCATGTCATTTTGGATACGGTCAAACCTTCGGAAGACGGACGTGGTACGATCATTCGTCTTTACGAATCGTCAGGCGGCCGCGAACAAGTGAGTATCGGCTGGCCTCAGCCCGTATCAGAAATCTTCCTATCGAACGCAATGGAAGCAGAGCTTGAGAATGTGGACTCGGGAGCCGCAGAAGGCCGCATCGAGCTGCGATTTGCCCCATTTGAGATTAAAACCATTAAACTAAATCATTTAACCAAATAGAGGAGTGAAACGCCTTGGAACAATTCAGACTTCCCAAAATACCAATGCCTAAGCTCGATATGCCTAAGGCCATTCAGGAGATCATAGAGGAAGCAGAGCAGAAGCTGGCGCATCGGCCGAAGCTTCTTCAACTCTTCAAAAATTGCTTTCCTAACACATTGGAAACGACGACGAAGCTGATGGATGACGGTACTACCTTTATCATAACAGGTGATATCCCGGCTCTATGGCTTCGTGATTCCGTTGAGCAAGTTATTCAATATGTGCCTTTGGCGAAAAATGATAAGGACCTACAAAGAATCATAAGCGGTCTGATCAAACGGCATATTATGTATATTGGAATTGATCCTTATGCGAATGCTTTCAATGAAACGGCAAATGATTGGCATTGGAATACAACGGATGAGACGGAGATGTCCCCATGGGTATGGGAACGCAAATTCGAAATCGATTCCCTATGCTTTGTCATGAGACTCGCGTATCAGTATTGGAAAGAAACAGAGCTAACGGATATTTTTGATGCGGGCTTCAAAGAAGCGATGCGCACAATTCTGGAACTATTCAAGACGGAACAGCGTCATTTCGAGCAATCGCCTTACCGTTTCACAAGAGATAACGGTATCCCGGAAGATTCACTGCGCAATAGCGGACTCGGAATGCCTGTCAATTATACAGGTATGGTTTGGTCGGGCTTCCGTTCAAGCGATGATGCTTGTGATTTCCATTACAATATTCCAGGTAACATGTTCGCAGTAGTTACACTACGCCAAATGCAGGAATTTGCAGAGTGGGTATTCCGTGACATGGATTTCCTGAAAGAGCTTAAAGATTTAGAAGCGGATATCGATCATGGTATTCAATTGTACGGCATTTATCGTCATCCGGAATTTGGACCGATCTATGCTTATGAGACAGATGGTTTCGGCAATCATTGCTTGATGGATGATGCGGGTACACCTGGACTAATCTCCATCCCTTATCTTGGCTATGTATCGGCGGATGATGAGATTTATCAAAATACGAGAAGATTTGCGCTTAGTAAACATAATCCTTTCTATTATGAAGGAAAAGCAGCGAAGGGCATTGGCAGTCCGCATACGCCTCCAGGCTATATCTGGCATATGGCTCTATCCATGCAGGGAATTACAGCAACGACAGCCGAGGAAAAGCTCGAAATGATCGCTCTGCTGGAAGCAACTGACGCGGATACTGGCTTCATGCATGAAGGCTTCCACTCCGATGATCCGGCAGTATTCACAAGAAGTTGGTTCGCGTGGTCGAACAGCTTATTCTCTCAGCTCGTATACCGGGCTATGAAGGATGGTTTGCTATGAGCCAAATGATTATTTTTATTGATCCTGGGTTTCCGGTAAGCGGTGCTTTGAATGCTCAAGCGGCATCGGACGCATTGTCGAAGATTGGTACTGTTGTTGGAGCGGCTGAGCTAGCCGCTTCTTTGCAGCATGCCGAAGGCGGCAGCTTTATTAATATGCATGCTCCATACTTTCCAAAGTCGGCTTGGCCGGCTATACTGGATTATTTGAAGAGGGGCGGCGGTTTGCTCAGTATTGGCGGAGCGCCGTTTAAACACCCTGTTCGCCAGGAAGGCGGAGAGTGGATTGTAGAAGCGGAGCAAACGGCTTATCACCAGGAGCTTCATATACATGAAGCGTTGCGGGTGGATGGAGCGCGTGTTGCTGGGTATCAGGCTGCGCAAAACATTCCGTTATTTGCTGGAAAAGAGACACTGCTAGACGTTTCGGATACATGGAATTTGGTACCGCATGTAACGAAAAGCAGTGACCTTCCGCATCAAATGGGATCATCAGGACCGATGGACACTCGTGTATATCCGCTGCTTAAGGGAGTTACAACCGAGGGCCGGGAAGTCTCTGCTCCGGTCGTTCTATGGGAGCATATCGGCGGTCCTTTTGGGGGCGGTCGTTGGTTGTTTGTAGGCCAATCATTGCCAACCGATTTCTGGAGTCGCGGCGGTGCCAGCTCAATTGCTGAGTGGGCAGGCTTTAGCGGAAAAGGAATGACCGACCTGTGGATCAAGCCTAACTACGCTTCCTATGAAGCAGGAGAGCGCGTGCAGTTGACGCTGCAAACCCAGCTTTTGAGCCGTTCAACGAATAGCGCTTCTTCGGATAAATGGTCATTTGCTCTTTCCGTTGAACGTGATGGCGAATCATCACCTGTTTGGACGAAAGAATTTCAAGAAGATGTAACAAGAGAACTGAACTTTGTTCGTATTTCGCTTCCAATAGACATCCAAAACGGATTATATAGAATCATATGTAGAGCTGAAGGACCTGACGGAGAAATCCGTGTGCTGAAGCAAGGCTTCTGGGGCTTTGATGCTGAGCTGTTGAAGCAAGGAACGCCGATAAGCGCTGGACGTGATTATTTTATCAAAGATGGAGCTTCTCTTCCGGTTGTTGGCATGACGTATATGACATCCGATGTGGCGCGTAAGTTTTTATTCCTACCTAATGCAGACGTATGGGATCGCGATATGGCGCAAATGAAAAAAGCGGGTATCAACTGGATTCGTACTGGTATTTGGACGGCTTACCGCAACATTATGCAAGTCGACGGCCATGCATCAGAGGAAGTGCTGCGGGCGATTGATGCGTTTGTGCTTACAGCGAAGCGCCATGATTTGCAGCTTACATTTACTTTCTTCTCCTTCACCCCTGAGACTTGGGAAGGTGTAAACCCTTACCTCGATCCACGCAGTGTTGAAGCGCAGAAGCGGTTCATTCGTTCTATCGTATCACGTCATAAGAATACGAAGAATATTGATTGGGATTTGATTAACGAGCCTTCGATGTTCGATCCCGTTCAGATTTTCTCCGATGGACCAAGATCATGCAACGATCCTTACGAGCTGGCTATGTTCTCGCAGTGGTTAGAGGAGCGTCATGGATCCATTGAGAAGCTGCAGGAGCACTGGAATATGTCTGCTATGCAGGTGCCTGACTTCGCCTCAGCCAAGCCGCCGAAAGCTGAAGAGATCAACTTTAATATTCAGGACATCCACTCCGGGAAGAAAGGTACCCGTTGGCTGGATTATGTACTATTTTCCATGGATATGCACAATGTTTGGGCCAAACAGCTCTATGCAACCATTAAAGAGCAATGTCCAGACCATATGGTTACAGTCGGGCAGGATGAAGGGCTAGGCGCCCAAAGACCGTCACCGTTCTTCTATGAAGAAGCGGTTGATTATACGACTGTTCACTCTTGGTGGTTTAACGACTATTTGCTATGGGATGGCATCTTCGCTAAAACAGCGAACAAACCGAATCTCATTCAGGAAACGGGTATTATGTACGTTGAGACGCCTGACGGTAGAGCAAAGCGTTCGGAGTTCGAGCTTCGCAATCTATTAGAGCGTAAATACGCATATGCCTTTTCAACTGGTGGAGCTGGAGCTGTTCAGTGGATTTGGAATACGAACTTCTACATGGACAATGCCAATGAATCACAAATTGGCGCGCTGCGCGCGGATGGAACGGAGAAGCCGGAGGCTGACGTATCCTATGATTTTGGAAGCTTTATGCGTGAGATCGGAAGCGTCTTTAGTGACCGCAAGCTGGAAGAAGTGGCTGTTGTTTTCCCGTATTCCAATGATTTTTCAAATAGAAAGCTAGCCTTTGATGCGACAACTAAGCTGACTCGGGCATTAGCTTATGAGATGAATGTACCGTTCAGAGCAGTTTCAGAGTACCATCTAACAGACCTTGAAGCGCAGCCAGCGAAGCTTATCATACTGCCGAGCGCTCATAATGTAGATGACAAAGCGATGAAGCAGCTTCTGGATATTGTAGAACATACGGGTGCTACATTGCTTGCAACGGGTGCGCTTAATCTGGATGCTTACTGGCATGTGACAGATCGTCTTCATCCTATCCTTGGCAAGACTGAGCTTCGTAATGTTCAAAGGGAAGAAATGCTTGTCCTTGCTGGCGAAGCGCTATCCGTCTCTTATGGACACCGTCGAATCGCTGAGCTTGTGAAAGAAGTAAATGTCGCTACGACGGAGCAAGCTAGTAATGCAGCTAAAGGTTCGAGTGTTGTTGATGTACCTTTTGGAAAAGGCCGTATCATTTGGAGTCCACTTCCGATTGAATTAAATGAACGAATTTTGCCGTTGGTGAAATTGTACAGCTATGCAGTTGATGCGACAGATGTGAAAAGCGGTATAGAGTGGCTTTCGGGCGGCGAACTTTCCGGCGTTTATGGACGTAAGCTTAGCTACAAGGATGGGTTCCTATATATCTTTGTATCTGAATTTGCTTGGGATGCTGATATTGCCGTGAAAGATACGGATACAGAAGTATCGTACAGCTTCCGCTTGGAACAAGAGCGCACAGTTATGTTTGCTGCAGATCGTAAAGGAAATATTCTGTCCGTATACCGTCCGCATGAGGTTACGATTGAACAAGCGTAAACGACTGTCGCCGTCCTGGTGGCAAAGCTCGTTTCGCGATGGTTATATAGAAATGTATAAGCGTGAAGCTTATACATTCTATATAACTAAAATAGTTATACAATGAAAAGGAGGCAAATCAGTATCATGACAAAAAGAACAGCCCACATCATTTCCCATACTCATTGGGATAGAGAATGGTATTTGCCCTATGAAAAGCACCACGTAAACCTTGTTAAGCTGGTTGATTCCTTGCTTGAGAAGCTTGATGCTGGCCCTGAATATAAAAGCTTTTATATGGACGGACAAACGATTATTTTAGATGATTATCTTCAGGTTCGCCCGGAGCAGAAGGAGCGGTTGGAGAAATATATCCAAGAAGGCCGTATTATTATCGGTCCTTGGTATATTTTGCAAGATGCTTTTCTAACTAGCGGTGAAGCGAATGTACGTAATATGCAGATTGGTCATCAGGATTCATTGAAGTACGGAAGTCCTGCGAAGATCGGTTATTTCCCTGATACATTTGGATTGGTTGGACAAACCCCTCAGCTTATGCTGCAGTCGGGTATCACGAATGCTTTCTTTGGACGCGGAGTGAAGCCAACTGGGTTTAATAATATGGTGTCTGAAGGCGGTTATGAGTCTTCTTTCTCTGAGTTGGTATGGGAAGGACCAGACGGCTCCAAAGTGCTGGGCATTTTGTTTGCGAACTGGTATTCGAATGGTAATGAGATCCCTGTGAATGAAGAGCAAGCGAAAGAGTTCTGGGAGCGCAAGCTGGCGGATGCTGAGAAGTATGCGTCGACAGATCAGTTGCTATTCATGAATGGCTGCGATCACCAGCCTATTCAGCTGGATCTGCCGGAAGCTCTGGAGACGGCTCGCAAACTTTATCCAGATACCGAATTTATTCATTCTACGTTTGAAGACTATTTAGTTGCCGTTGAGAAATCAATGGGACAACAGCTATCTTCCGTCAAGGGTGAACTGCGAAGCCAACGGACTGATGGATGGGGAACGCTGGTTAATACCGCGTCTGCTCGTGTCTACTTGAAACAAATGAATCAGCAGGGTCAGGTTATGCTGGAGAAGGTAGCTGAGCCGCTTGCAGCGCTTGCTCACTCTCTTGGTCAGGACTATCCGCATCATTTGTTCACTTATGCTTGGAAAACGTTAATGCAGAATCATCCTCATGACAGCATTTGCGGCTGTAGTGTTGACGAAGTGCATCGCGAGATGGTCACTCGTTTTGACAAGAGCCGTCATGTAGCAGAGAGCATCATCGATGATAGTAAAGCGGCAATTGCTGATGCCGTCGATACGACTCCATTTGCTAAGTTTGGAGAAAATCCACTGCCTGTAGTTGTATTTAATACAACAGGCTGGGAGCGGACTGGCAGCTTGACGGTAGAAGTTGACGCTGAGCGTCATTACTTCAACAATGCTCCTACGTTGGATGCTGGTACTAAATCTAGCAAGGAAGTAGACCTTTCAGGACTTGTATTGGTGGATGCTGAAGGTCATGTCATTCCATGTACAATGGATGATCTTGGCCTGCAATTTGGTTATGACTTGCCGGACGACAAGTTCCGTCAGCCATACATGTGCCGTAAAGTGAAACTTACGTTTGAGGCGGAGAATGTTCCGGCACTTGGACTGAAGACCTATGCACTGGTGCGTAATGAAGCGTTGGCAGCATCGGCTGGGTCCAACCTTGCATCGGGATCCTCACTGTTGACAGGTGAACATGTGATGGAGAACGAGCTGTTGAAGGTTTCGGTTGCAGAAGATGGCTCCTTCCAGCTAACAGACAAAACAATCGGTAGAACATACAGTGACCTTGGTGTTTATGAGGACACAGGTGATATCGGAAATGAATATATGTATAAGCAGCCTGATGGGGAAGCTGCACGCACTACCAAAGGTTTCAAAGCGGCTATTCAAGTGCTTGAAGATACTCCTTACCGTGCATCCATCGAGGTTATTCATAATTGGTCGGTACCAGCGTCAGCTGACAGCAAGCTGGATGAAGAACAGCATGAGCTAATCTACTTCCCAGATCGCAAAGCGCAGCGGGTAAGTGAGACTGTGCCGATGACAATCAGAACAGTGATCACATTGAATCGCGCCGGTAAGGGTGTTGAGATCGAGGCAACATTTAATAACCAAGCTAAAGATCATCGTCTACGGGCATTGTTCCCAAGTGATCTGAATGCATCTGTGCATCAAGTGGACTCTATGTTTGAAGTGGCTCAGCGCGGCAATGAGCCTGCGGCGGAGTGGACGAATCCAAGCAATGCCCAACATCAGCAAGCATTTGTCGATGTAAGTGAAGCTGGAGCTGGACTTACCGTTGCAAACTTCGGATTGAATGAATACGAAGTATTGCGCGATGGACGGAATACGATCGCGATTACTCTTCTTCGTTCAACAGGCGAGCTTGGCGATTGGGGTTACTTCCCTACTCCTGAAGCACAATGCCTAGGAGAGAGCACCGTACGTATGGAGATAATTCCTCACAGAGGAAATGGCATTAGCAGCGGCGCTTATGCCGAGGCTTACCAGTTCCAAATTCCTTGGATGACGAAGCAGACTGGCGTTCATGAGGGTGCTTTACCAGCTTGCTACTCACTAATTAAGTGGGAGAGCAAGGAGCTTGCGTTCTCTTCAATGAAGCTAAATCATGAGAGCAACGACATGATGCTTCGTTGGTACAATATGAGTGCGCAGGAGACAGAACTATCTTTGAATCACGGACTCAAGTCCCCGCGTATTTACACCAGCAATATTTTGGAGACTGAAGGCTCTGATATGGCGTTAAATGTTAATGCTGAGAGTAATTTATCGTTGCCTGTGAAGCCGTATGAAATTATTACATTGGGTATAAGCACAACTTCGAAATCGTAACAACTTTGGTGAAAAGAATCCCGATCAGGTGAGAAGCTATTACTGCCTCTTGCAAACTGATCAGGATTCTTTTTTTGCCAGGGCGATATCCAGTAATCGAATGGTGAACACTTCTACATTCCTGATTATTAATGCATACATGTTATTCTTGATTTCTCATGAAAAGTCCATGATGAAGGGATAGTTAACCTGATATGGGGGATAGGTCAAAATTGCGCAAGGGGGAAAGATAGAGGGTTTTGATCAAAAATTACACATCTTATATAGATCTATTTCAGCTGTCAATTATCGTGGTTTCCCCGCTGTGATGCGGTTGTTGGGCTAATCGAAAATGACATATATACGAAGCTCTCTGATTTCGGCTATTCTTTTTGTAAGCGTTATCAACAATTAATCCTGACCTTGATACCGCATCTAGAAGAACAATAACAGAAGTAGGAGGGGGAGATATTATGCAGGATACCAAAAGTATCTTATCGGGCAGCGCGCTTCCCAAGCAGAAGAAGGAAGAGAGTAAAGTATGGAAGAGAGTCCTGCAAAACTGGGAACTATATATATTTATAGCACCAGCGGTTTTATACTTTCTCATTTTTTCTTATGGACCGATGTACGGCATACAAATCGCTTTTAAGAACTTCGTTCCAACAAAAGGGATATTCGGAAGCGATTGGGTTGGGTTCGACCATTTTATCCGTTTCTTCAATTCCTATTATTTCTGGGACTTGATATGGAACACATTAAGTATCAGCTTGTATGAACTGGCCATCGGCTTTCCGATTCCAATTATACTAGCGTTGGCATTCAATGAGATAAAGGACGGGTTCTTCAAAAGGACAGCTCAGACCGTTACGTATGCGCCTCACTTTATTTCTGTGGTGGTTATGGCAGGTATGATCATTACGTTCTTGTCTCCCTCATCGGGAGTTGTTATTAACATTATTGAATGGTTTGGATTTAACGCTCCTGACTTCTTAACGGATCCGAGATGGTTCAAGACGATGTATGTGCTCTCAGGCGTCTGGCAGAGCGCAGGCTGGGGTACCATTATTTATTTGGCAGCGTTATCAAGTGTTGATCCAGGACTGCATGAAGCAGCGATTATCGATGGCGCCTCACGTTTCCAACGAGTTCGCCACATTAACATTCCGACGATTGCTCCAACAATAACGATACTATTAATTCTGAATATGGGCAGTATGCTTGGGGTAGGATTTGAGAAAATACTATTGCTGCAAAATTCATTGAACATGAGCTCGTCGGATGTCATTTCGACTTTCGTATATCGTGCGGGATTAATAGATGCCCAATACAGTTTCTCAACGGCGATCGGTTTGTTCAATTCTGTAGTCAACGCGATCCTGTTAATTGTCGTGAACCAGGTTGTGCGCCGTACCAATGATAGTAACAGTTTGTGGTAATAGAAGGGGGTGAGGCAGATGATTTCTGCTGTTAAAGAAACCGGTAGGGATAAAGTATTCGTTATTTGTAACTATATTTATGTATTCCTAGCTTTTCTGATCGTGGCTTATCCTTTAGTGTATATAATCAGTGCTTCAATAAGTGATCCGAAGTTAGTCGGTTCGGGTGAGATGTGGCTGTGGCCTAAAGGTATTACCTTTGAAGGCTATAAGAGAGTTTTCGAGAATGAGAGTATTTGGATCGGATATGGGAATACCATCCTCTATACGGTGGTAGGAACGTTGATCAATTTATTCGTTACGCTGCCTGCGGCGTATGCCTTGAGCCGCAAAGACTTTGTGGGACGAAACTTTTTTATGGGCATGTTCATGGTGACTATGTTCTTCGGCGGCGGCCTAGTGCCAACTTACTTGCTCGTCAAGGAATTAGGCATGGTAAACACGATGTGGGCACTTGTTATTCCTTCAGCCGCTTCGATCTGGAACATCATTGTATCCCGGACGTTCTTTCAGTCCTCGATTCCGAGAGAACTGCAAGAGGCTGCTCAAATCGACGGGTGCACGAACATGCGGTTGTTCATCAAAATCATTCTGCCGTTATCAATGCCAATCATCGCTGTTATGGGGTTGTTCTACGGTGTAGGCAACTGGAATAGCTACTTCTCGGCACTTATCTATTTGAATGATGCTGATAAATACCCGCTGCAGCTCGTCCTGCGCCAAATTCTTGTTCTGCAAGAAATGTCGGCACAGGGTGGGGGAGCCATGGATGCGTCATCAGCAGCGGCACTTAACAACAAAGCGGAGATCGCCTCGCTGGTTAAATACGCAGTCATTATCGTGGCAACAGTACCCATTATTGCTATTTATCCGTTCCTTCAGCGTTATTTTGTGCAAGGTGTCATGATTGGTTCCGTTAAGGGCTGATCTTGCTCATACATTTATTAATCTAAAGGGGAGAATTTATAATGAGAAAGCTTCGGAAATCTTCAGTATTGTTATTATGTTTCACATTGCTCATGTCATTATTGGCAGCTTGCGGATCATCCAAAGACGAAGGTGCTGCTAGCGGTACAAATGACACGGCTGCCTCCAAGACGGCTGAGGGTGTCACGAAAGAAGGTTTTCCAATTGTTAATAAGCCGCTTACATTGACCATGATGTCACAAGATGTCGGTATAGCGGATTGGAATAAAATGCCTGTTCTTCAAGAGATGGAGAAATTGACAGGAATCAAGTTGGAATATCAAAATTCACCGAGCGACAGCTTCGCAACTAAGAAAAATCTGGTATTTGCCAGCGGCGATTTGCCGAACGTGTTCTATGCTGCGGATCTTAAGCCTGCCGAACAAGTAACCTACGGCAGTCAGGGTGTTCTTATCCCTCTTGAAGGTTATATTGATAACGGTTACGCACCTAACCTGAAAAAGATTTTTGACGAGAATCCAGATATTCGTAAGTCGTTTACAACACCCGACGGTCATATGTATGCGCTACCCAACATCGATTTAGCAGCGGTCTGGTATCGCGGCCCGATGTGGTATAACGGTAAATTCTTGAAAGCCCTTGGGGTAACCGAACTGCCTAAGACAACAGATGAGCTTTATGCCTTTCTAAAGCGAGTTAAAGATGAAGATCCGAACGGTAACGGGAAAAAGGATGAAATTCCGCTTACTTCCGTTAAACTTGACGATTTGCGTATGTTCTTCCTTGGTTTTTGGGGCATTTATGATGAGGTCGTTTATGCCGATAAGGATGGTAAAGTACACTATACTCCACAAGAAGAGGGCTACAAAGGCTACTTAACATTCTTGAATCGTCTGTGGAATGATAATTTGCTCGACCACGAGACATTCTCTCAAACAAATGATCAGAAGAAAGCTAAAGGCGAAAATAATCAAATTGCAGTGTTCAATGATTATTTCCCTTACTTCACGCTTGGCGGTGAACCAAGTGAAGACAATCCATTGATGACTCCTGTGAAGAGTGAAATAGCTGGTTCCCCAGTCTATGGCAAGCATCCTGGTATCTCTGCGAACGGTACCTTTGCAATTACGAGCAGCAACCCAGCTCCAGAAGCGACAATGCGCTGGATCGACTACCTATACAGCTATGAAGGCGCTACACTGTTCACCCAAGGTCCTGAGAACTTACTGTGGAAATATAAAAACAAGGATACACACGAGAAAGAATGGCTCCCGGTTCCTGGCGGCGTGGATCGTGAAGAATACCGAGGTACGATGACACCGAACTATGGTATCCTCACTCCTGGTATGAACGACACTGAGCTTACAAAAGGACTTAGAAGCGACTTCGACGCATGGATTGATAAGGAAAATGCGGAAAAGCTTACTCCAATCGGCAAAGCGCCTTTCCCTAACGTTTATTTAACGAATGAAGAACAGTCCGAAGCTTCCGCTTTGTTGTCCGATCTAAACACGTATGTTAAACAGATGGAAGCGAAGTTCGTAACAGGTAATGAACCGATCTCTAACTGGGATAATTATACGGCTCAAATCAAGAAAATGGGTGGTGATCGTATAGTAGAGCTTTATCAAGGCGCATACGATCGCTGGAACGATTCGAGCAAGTAGAATGCAATAAGCTAAAATACCCGGTCACGCTAAATGGTGACCGGGTATTTTGCATCCTATTTTGTTATTCTTCATCGAGGTCGAGTGCTGTATCTGTCTGCTCGTTCTCTGAGTACAGCTTGCGGTATTGGCCCGGGGTATAGCCAGTTTCCTTTTTGAATTTACGGATAAAGTTAGGCGTATCGAGGTAACCGACTCGTATAATGATATCTTTTAACGGATCGTTCGTTGTTTTTAAATGGTGCATGACCTCTTCCACCCTTTTTTTCCATATATACGGAATGAAGTTCAGGCCCATCTTCTCCTTGAATGAACGGCTGACATGCGAAGGCGATATGGCGAACTCAGAGGATATCGTCTCAAGACTGAGTGTATGATCCATGAAGTGACTATCAATGTAAGCAACTACTTGGTCCATTAGTGAATGTTCTTCCTTTTTCGTATTGCGCTCAACCTGCGTGCAGATCCGGGAAGCAAGATTCAGGAAATTACGCTCTAATTCATCCAATGAATTGAAATTCATATGGGGGGCAATTTCCTGCATGACGTTATGGATGCCGAGTTCAGATGCGGTCTTCAACATCGTATTCAGAATGTCAAAGCATATGCAGCGCATAAGCAATGTGGAATGATCGGAAGAGTACAAACCTCGGATCGTCGGACTGATTATCTGAGCCGCCACATCATAGCTTCCTAGCTTCAAACTTTGCGAGAGCTTCATCAGCACGTTATTAGGAATCCAGTAGGTGTGATCTGGCGTATAAGACAGCTTCTCAAAATAAGTGACCGCGCCATTCCCGGTCGACATACGAAGCTCAAATGCGGAACAGGCCTCAATAAAGGACTGATTAATCTGGTCAGGATTCGAATAGCAGAGTCCGACGCCAATCATCGGAATCAAATCAAACATTTCGAGCATATTGCTACGTATTGCTTCAACAATATGGCGGACATGAGTGAATTCCTCCAGATTACTATCAAGGTTAAAGCTGACTATGAGTGCCAGCTGATCCGGTTGCGGGAGCTCAACGCCATAGGCATGCGCGATCAGCTCTGGAAACTCCACCTGGGCAAGCAACTCGATTATTTCTTGTCGATCTTGTCTGTCGTCCGGATGATCTTGAAATTGGGCCCATCCGATAACCATCACGAAGTGATGAGAACGGTTGAATTGAAGGTCGAATGCTTCCAGAAGATCGGGTGTCATGCTCTGGGCGTTTCCGTATTTCAGCAGCATAGACAGAAAGTGATTGCGGGCATAGGGCTCCTGAAGATCTACCCGCGAGCTGTAATCCTGCAGCGCTGTCCGGATATGCTCAAGCTCATTGCCGGATGGGGCGGATTCGCCTGCCGAATGTTTTGATTTGGATTTGGAGTTCGCGAACTCAACGAGCATGGATATCGGTTGGTATTGCATTCTAGCAAGCATGAGCGCGATCGCTGCACCCACAAGCACGACAATGCAGAATAACATGATGATGAAGCTGCGAACATGCAGCACGCTGCTGAAGAATTGGGAGCTTGGCATCATTGTCATATAGGTCCATCCGTTTTCCTCAGACTTTACAGATACGATAGAATGCTGTTTACCATTAATGGTTTTACTGTGAATGCCTGAGGATAGCTTATAGAGAGATTTGGCCTCTGCATCCATAAGGGATTCACCTTGTTGATTATTGGTCAGAATTTGGCCGTTGTTATCGAAAATATAGGATAATCCTTTGTACTTGCCTAGAATCGAATCGATCAAGCCGGTTAGCTCGGATTCTGGAATCAAGTACATGATCGTACCGTGCGGATTAGTACTGTTTGGTGTAATTGGAACCAGATAAGCCAACATCGATTGCTGCAAGTGGGTGCTGCGATTTATGAGATCGGCCGGCCGCATGGATGGAAATACGACACTGTTCAAATCTTTGACGAGGTCTTCTTGCTTCCAATTATGGAAGCTATAATTATTGACAAACACGTCAAGACTCGACATTCCTTCGGAAGAGTAGATCTTCTCATCGTTGTGAAAATACAGAAACATTTCGCCAATGATAGAGCTTGTTGCTTTGTATTGATCCAGCGCTTGAATAGCCTCTCCGCCGTAATAGGAATCATGGACTCGAAAAGGGGTCAGCCTTTCGTCATAGGAGACACGAGAGGCGATTTCGCTCAATTCTTTCATTCGGCCGTTAATTATATTTTCGGTTTGTGTTAATTGATTAAGATGAGACTGTTCAATCTCTGACCTTAAATTGCTGACAGCGTTCTCATAAATAAATACGGTAATGAGGATTAAGGGGAGAAGCAGAATGAATAAGTAGGACCAGATATATTTTAGAAATAGTTTGGATTTGAAGTAATTACGATTCATTGTGTGTGCCTCCTGTTGTTGTACCTCCTGTTGTTTGCCGATAGGGATGAGCCTTTCTAATGATATCAACAAATTTACCGTTTGGACATAGAGCGAGGGGCATAAGGGATAATATGCTAGATGCCGAATATTTTTTTAAATTTCACGACTAAGCATCATGAAGGCCTCTGCAAGCAGCTTTTTGATGCATTCCGTGCAAAAGGCTTAGGGATTTCTGCCTATTACTCGAAGGCAGGTATCAAGAATACACCCTGTACAGGGTCCAGCCAAGCGAGCTGCAGGTAGCCATCCTGTGTCTCGTTCGGCTTTTTTCGCTTATATGAATATTCCTGAAAACGTGAAGTGAAATAATGTATAAATATTTGTATAAACGGATACCGTGTATTGCTAAAAAATGCATGGTCATTCTTTGAAGAGAATAATTATTTGTAAATACGAAAGCGATTTGTTTGATTATAATAAAAAAGTGAAATCAACCTTCACAATAATGAAAATGGAGTAATGAAAACGCTATATTAATTGGGGATAGCAATGTTGTTAAAGAAAACCTTGAGGTGATTGCGTGAAGTCCGTAGAAACTAATTTGCTTAATAAGAAAGTAATAAATGGAAAAGGAAAGAAAAGCGTGATCCTGTCACTGATGGCATTACCATTCGTCATCCTTGTTTTTATGTTTAATTATGTCCCATTGTTTGGGTGGATTTACGCTTTTTTCGACTATAAGCCGGGAATTCCCCTATCTAGCAGCCCATTTGTCGGATTGAAATTTTTTAAGCTCATTCTCCATGATGGGGGAGATATGGCGAGGGTACTCAAAAACACGTTCGCGATGGGTTTGCTTGGGATATTGTGTTCTCCTCTTCCGGTCATCTTCGCCATTATGCTCAATGAAGTGAAACATAAATTTTTTAGAAAACTAGTACAAACTTCGGCAACTTTCCCTAATTTCATCAGTTGGGTAATCGTATTCTCCCTTTCTTTTTCCATATTTTCGAACGAGGGACTCTTTAATCAGATTATGGGTTCGCTTGGGTTCATTGATGAACCTACGAATCTATTAGGCAATGCGAATGCCGTCTGGTACTTTCAGACTGCGCTACTCATTTGGAAGAGTCTCGGTTGGACTTCGGTCATTTATTTGGCGGCGATAACCGGCATAGATTCAGAGATCTATGAAGCAGGCAAAATGGATGGAGCGGGCAGGCTCAAGCTGATCTGGCATGTAACAGTCCCAGGCATCATGCCGACGTTCATCGTACTTCTTCTGCTATCTGTTAGCAATATTCTTGCAATTGGGTTTGACCAATATTATGCCTTCAAAAATCCATTAGTGGCAGATAATATCGAGGTTCTCGATCTCTATGTGTACCGAATAGGCATAGCCACCAATGATTATTCCTATGCAACAGCAATCGGCGTTGCCAAAACCTTCGTAGGAATTGTGCTTCTGTTCTCTGTCAACACATTCGCCAAAAAAGTAAGAGGCCAATCCATCGTATAAAGGAGTGCAGGAAATGGATAATGTTCAGAAGCGTAAAATATCGGATCGTTGCTTCACTACAATCAATTACTCTTTGTTAATCTTGTTTACGATCCTGTGTATATACCCTTTCTATTATGTGTTTATATTTTCAATCAGCGATCCGGCGAAAGTGGTGTCAGGGGTTACATGGTTTCCTAAGGGCCTTACTTTATATAATTACATATCCATATTTAAGCTTGAGGGCATTTTTAGAGCATTTTTGAATTCTACGATTAGAACGGTCGTCGGGACGTTATTTACACTGTTCTGCTGCTCCATATTTGCCTATACGGTTACCAAAGAGCAAACCTACTTCCGTAAATTTATTTATCGATTCGTCATTCTTACGATGTTCTTTAATCCTGGACTCATCCCCGTTTATCTTACGATGAAGTCATATGGACTAATCAATTCTTTCTGGATTTATATTTTGCCTTTTGCAGTTTCGGCTTATTTTGTAATTCTGCTCAAGACATTCATCGAGCAATTACCCATCTCGCTTGAGGAAGCGGCGTTGATCGACGGTGCTGGTTATTTTACGGTATTTGTGAAAATCATTCTTCCATTAAGTCAACCGATACTTGCGACAATTGCGGTATTCTCAGCGGTAAATCAATGGAATTCCTGGTTTGATAACTACCTGTATGTATCCAATCCCAAGCTACAAACGTTGCAGTACTTATTATATCAATATCTCACTGAATCTCAGAGAATAGCAGACAGCATAAAGAATATGAATACTCAACAATTGCTAGACGCAGCTAACCAAATGGTGTTGACGCCGGAAGGCGTCAGAATGACGATCACGATGATTGCAGTCGTTCCTATTTTGCTTGTCTATCCTATGATGCAGAAATACTTCGTAAAAGGAATCATGATGGGGGCAGTTAAGGGTTAGCAGCAAGGGGGATGGTGCTAAGATCGATATACTTGACCTTACATTTTGGGGTCGTATATATAAATAGACAAAAAAACAGGAGGAAGGTCAAATGAAGGCAAGGGGCTTATGGGGACTTAAGAAGCTTCAATTCATCTTGGTGTTATGTATGGCTGTAGTAATAACGGTTACAGGCTGCACGTCTGGCAAAAAGAATGAGGAAGTGAACTCTGGACAGGCCACAAATCAATCGTCAGAAAGCCAAAAGCCGGTTGAGCCAGTTAAGCTTACGATTGGAAGCATCACATCGTTGTTTCAGATTGAAGAACAGTATTGGCCGAATTTGGTTACCGATGAAATAAAGAAAAAGCTGGGCGTAGAGATCGAAGTCATTGAATATGACGATGAGAAGTTGAAGCTTGCTCTAGCTAGTGGAGAGCTACCCGATATTCTCGTTACGAACAACAGTTACATTCAACAGTTAGTCGAAGGGAAAAATGTTATTGCATTAGATAATTACCTTGCAGATCACGGGAAAAATATTGCGGCTAATTATCCGAAGAGGGTTTCGTTCTCTAAGAAGTTCTTGAGCAACGATACCGGGAATCTGTATTTTCTCAATACGAATGCAGGACCAACGGGCTTATCGAACTGGTGGTGGAACGGTTTCATTGTAAGATGGGATCTGTATAAAGAGCTGGGCTATCCTACTATTAAGAACGAAGATGATCATCTCGCCGTATTGGCGGAAATGCAGAAGAAGCATCCGACAACGGATGATGGTAAAAAGGTTTATGGAATGGGATTATTCAATGATTGGGGTCCATGGGCCTATTGGGTCGGTCATGGAGCCAACATGGGGTATGCAAGCTGGGCGCCTCATGCCTATATAACCAATGTTCATACGAATGAGATGTCCGCAAACTATACAGACACTTCTAGTCCACTATGGGCAAACGTGAAATATTTGTATAAAGCGAATAAATTAGGTCTTCTCGACCCGGACAGCTTTACGATGAAGAGCGCAGACTACGCAGCCAAAGCTACAGCCGGGCAGTATTTGTCAGCCATGGCGACCTGGTGGATTGATGCCTATTCCATTGCAAGCGTGCAGAAGGATCCGAACTCACTTAAAGGATACGTCTCATTACCTGTCGAGGGGATTACGGCATGGGCAAATTCCTCAAGTTCAACTGGATGGCCAGGGTTTCTGCTTAGTGTGACGAAGAATGCAAAAAATCCGGAGAAAGCGGTCGAGCTTATCGATTATCTGTTTTCCTACGATGGAGTACGTACAGCGCTAAGCGGTATCCAAGGTGAAGATTGGGATGTCGTTGACGGCAAAGCTCAAATGCTGCCGGCTGCAATCGAACGGCTTAAAAATCCTAAGGATGAAGATAAAAAGAGAGGACTTGGCGTACTTAATAATATTGTAGGGATCACGGGTGCGGATGTTCATCCGACGGATGAAAGTCTCCTTGATCTTCGCAAAAGCATCGACGTACTTAAATTATCCCTGACTCCGACGCAACGAGACTTCAGCAGTCACTACGGAGTGGAGATGCCTTATCAAGTACATGAGAAGCTAATGAAAGAAGGAAAGGCTTTCGATCAGTCCAATCAGATGACCGAAATTCCTAATGTATTACCACAGACTCCGGATGATATTACAAGAATTGATGCCAAACTGGACGACATCATGATGAAGGGTATGCCTAAAGTAATCCTTTCCAAGTCCGATGAAGACTATGAGAAGAATATGAACAATATCTTAAAGCAGTTGGAGAGTGCCGGTGCGGAAACTTCTTTCGCATGGTGGAAAAAGGCTTGGGATGATGCGAAAGCGACTGTTATAAGCATGAAATAACGGATGGGTCAAGGAACAAGGTAGAGGCATATTCTCATGCTTCTTCCTTGTCACCGCCACGATTAAAGCCTTGAACGTGTATCGGAGTCCGATTATGAAAGCGTTCCCAAAAACATCGGAATGCTGCTTGGATACAATCGCGGAGATGCTAGAAGAATTATGATCCGCCTAATCAATCAAAGCGAATCGTGGCGAAAGGGCTGCCCGCCGAATTTAATGAACATTCAATCAGAGCATCAAGCGTGTACTAAGGGCTGGGTTGTAAAGCTTGAGGTTGACTTTTTCGCCAATCTGAAGGACTTTTACCCGTCTTTTTCTTAAAAGCATTGCTGAAGTGGTGTATATTCGCATATCCGGATTCTTCTGCAATTTGTTTGATTTTCATATCTGTAGTTGATAGATAATTGACTGCCGCTCTCATTCGAAGGTCATTCAGATACTCAATCGGTGTAAATCCACTGTACTCTTTAAATTTTTTGATTAAATACGTAGCTTGGAAATGAGATATATCGGATAAATGACGTAATGTAATGTTCTCTTTATAAGTGGTCTCCATGATGAGAATTAACGTTTTGATGATATCTTGCGTAGGGGTATAACTTAACGGAAGTTTGAGCTTTTCTTGGAAGCTTAAATCTTTTTTATACGATTGTAAGATTTCGTGAATCATTAAGAAAAGTTTCTTTATGTCAAGTAACAGAATTTCTTCGCTACAAGCCATTTCCTTTAATTGGCTGTGAAGGAGATTGTGAACTCCGTCAATGGTATGTTTCATCGCATTGGGAATCAGATTTGAGAGGTCTGACTCGCATTGCAGTCGGTTCCAGATCAGAATATTTTCTAAAGTCGGGAAACATGAAGTGTTGTGGGTTTCGTTAAGTTCTATAAACCAAAACGTAGCTTTACTCGATAAGATCGTTACGTCATGGGGGGTGTTGGGCGTAATAAAAAATAGAGAGTTGGGTTTAATATCGTACTTTTCTCCCAACCAATTCATCTGATACTTGCCTGTAGCTAGATACAATATCTCGAACGAAGGATGAATTCCTCCCGTTCTGTAGTCCGACGAGGAATTGTGCTCAACATACTTAAAGGTTCTTATCTGCATACCGCTTCTCCTTCGTGTTTGTCGCTTCGATTAAACCTAATTGTAGTATGGATCATTCGTACTGTAAATAAAGCGGGCAATAAATCATACAGTCGGATCGAAAGAAGTTTACAATCCTACGGAGGTGTTTCAGTTGTTCAAAAAGTGGATGATAAAAATATTAACTCTAGCTCTTATTCTATTAAACGTCAGTATGTTCACGGTACCGGTCATTTCTTTCGCAGAGGATAGCCAATTTGAATACGTTGGGCAAGATTCGCTATTCTATATCAACGATACACCGGATACCCTTGTGGGCATAGCGGATGCAACGGCGTCTGACGGCATGACTGCTAAAAAAGTACTTAAAGCGACAAATACGTGGGATTTCCAGTTGCGCATGACGAACGGAATTTTTACAAACGATGTAAACGGCAATGCGACCGGTGTTTCTCCTTTTGTTCCAGGGAAGGCGTATGAGCTTTACGCAAGAGTGAAAGTGGATTTTAATAATGAAGATGCTCAAGGTTATGCTTTCGCTGTAGGAGTCTATTCGATTACTCAGAACAACTATCCGCTTCCCGGAATTCGAATGCCTTTGTCCCAATTGAATTCAAATGAATGGACGGATATTAAGGTCGGAACCTATATCCCATCTTTGATTGGGAGGGAAGCCGTCTATCTGGCTCCTACAAATCACATGGAGAATGTAATATCGGCAGTTTATGTCGACAAGTTCTATTATAAAGAGGCGCCAATTGGTGTGCCGGCAGTCAATCTTGGCGGAGCTTTTCAGAATTCCCCTGTATCCCATGCCGGAGAGACGTTAACGATTCCCGTTACGACCGTTAATATTGCGAACGGCGAGCTTTTGGACGTGAAGGTAACGAATAGCAACGGCGAACAGCAAAATTTTGCAGTTCAATCGAATACGGTTCAAGGAAATATCGCCAATATTAAAATCATCGTTCCTCAGCGTACCAAGGGTGGGATTTACAATGTTGAAGCAGGCTATCAGAATGCCGAGATCAGCAGATCAACCTTTGAAGTAACGAACGCCCCTTTAATCATGATTGGAAACATTCAAGGGACTCCCGTTTCCTACAATGGCGGCACGTTAAATATAAGCGCAGCCACCTTGAATATCGAGGATTCAGAGACCATTCTTGCTCAAGTTTACGATGTGAATGGCAATGATGTGACTCAGGCTTCAGGCATCACATTCACTGGGAATACCGTTTCAGGGGACTCTGTGGAGATGACTGTTCAGATTCCGCCGTTCACGCAAGCTGGAACATACACCCTGCAATTGGCCTATGCGAACACGACTCACCAGGGAACGTTTGTTGTTCAGCAAGCGCCTTTAATAACGTTAGGGTCCATTACTGGAGATCCAATATCTTCTTCCATTGGTGGGGAAATTGTCATTCCGGTGACAACGCAAAATATTGCAGATAATGAGAGCGTTGTCGTAATCGTTCGAAATGAAGGCGGGCAAACGCAAAATTTCTCGATAACGGGAACGACGGTTGAGTCCGGGCAGGCGAATATTCATGTGACGATCCCGCCTGCAACATCGGATGGCAGCTATGTTGCGGAAATTAAATACGCGAATATCCCGTCCAGCACAGTTGCATTTACCGTTACGGGAGTCCCTTATCTTAAAGCAGGCGAAGTCATGAACAGTCCTATTTCTTACAAAGGCGGGGAAATCCGCTTGCCCGTTACTTCGGCTAATGTAGCGGATGGAACTGAAGTAGCAGTAACGATCAAAGACGATACCGGAGCAGATGTGACAGAGACTTTATCGTTTGCTGTCTCAGGAAATACGATTATGGCTAATGCAGCCAATGTTGTGATCACCGCTCCGAACGGTACGCCGGAAGGTGTATACGCGGTAGAACTGGAAAGTCTGGGCGCAGTCAAAAGTGAAACGAGCTTCACAGTGCAGGGGGCTCCCGCAGCCGACATTCTGCCCGTCACTGGTAACCCGGTGTCTTATTCCGGGGGATCCCTGAATATTCCGATAACGACGTTGAATATCGGGGACAACGAGGATTTGTCGATTACCGTTAAGGACGATACGGGAACGGATCGGACTTCATTGTTCACGATCACGGGCAATCAGGTTGCCGCAAATCAGGCTGATGTAAAGGTTATTGTGCCTGAATCGAATGCAACTCAGGAAGCCATTTACACGGTGAATATTCATTATGACGGTTTCCTGCTCGGTAGTACGAAGTTTCGTGTACGGGCTCTTCCCGCCAGTGTGACCGGCGACTACACGATTGAAGACAGCAGCTTTAATTACAGTAATAACGCCGCAAGCGCAATTGATGGGACGGCATCGGACGGATTCTCGGCAACTATGGCAGGAGACAGTGCAAGCAGGGATATCATATACAGGGACTGGAATTTCAGCATGCTGAAATACGCTGCCCCGTATGATGTATATTTCAAGTTGAAAATCGATCGCGGCACAAACAGCAGCGGCGGGGTCGTGAGAATAGGCGTATACGACGCGACGCAACAAAAGGATCTGCTCCCTCCCCGAACGATCGACTTGTCTGATACAACGGACCAGCAGTGGAAAGAATTCAGAGTGGGTACGTTAAATCCGAATTACGGCGTCAACCGGCTTGAGTTCTATGTCGAAGGGATGGGGAACGACGGTGTCTCCGGCGTTTATGTGGATCATATTGTGTTAAAAGAAGCTGTACCCCATGTGATCCAGAATGATCAATTTACGCTCGGCAGCAATGCATCAAACGTACCTGACGGATTAACGCCCGACAACAGTGCTGTGAAAGTATTAAATGGGGTGAACGAAGATATGCCATCTATCGAAATCCCTATTGCCGGAAACAGTTTGGTTGCCGGTGACTATACATTAATGCTGCTGGTAAACCCTGATCGAGTGCCGGGTTCAAATTGGGACGATGCTACCGGAGATGTAATGGGCTTATCGTTGCATGATAAGACGACAGGTCAAGTGCTGGTGCCTAAAAAAATCTATAGTACGGCGAACTCACCCTTTAATATGAAGCTTGAATACTTCGGGGCGATCACGATGCCGATTCATATTGATCCCTCTCATGAATACCTCATTAAAGTTTATTCGACTTCGAATGAGGCGGACTTCCCGTCATTTAGAGTGGATAGCGTAACGCTGACTAGGGTACTTCCGGAAATTTATTATGATTCGAATAAGTATAACAATGTTTACCCTTACAAGATTTCACCGGCAAATCAAGATGGCATTAATGATTTGGCTACCATTTATTACAGTATCCACGGGTTGTATGAGCCAGGGAAAACTATTGATGTTAAGGTTTATGATGAGCAAGGAAATACAATCAAGAAGATCGTAGAGGCCAGGGAAGATTGGACGTATGTGAAGGAAAAGTGGGACGGTACCAATGATCAGGGTAACACGGTTGCAAATGGGCTCTATACGATCGAAGTGAAACGATCGGATAATCGAATTTTCTTAAGAAGAAACGTCCAGGTCATAAGTGGTGTACAGTTGACGGAGGCGTCCGTGAATCCTGCGCTTGATGATTTTCCTAAAGGAGTCTGGTTTGAAGCCGGAAACATACCATATATCCAAGCGGATGCGGCTGCATATTTGGATCGAACATTCAAGGATATTAGTGAAGCAGGAGTTGACACTGTATTTCTGGCAAATTGGCACGGAAAGCCGGGTATATATGAAATAACTTTGGAGAAGGCGGCCGAATATGGACTCAAGATGATCGGTTTGCCTGACGGACATGAGTTGTTCAAGTTTTGGGGCGGTAACTATTTCGATTCGGAGGCTTTATATAGTAATGATGAAGTTCAGATGCACAACGCTTTAGTTGAACTTACAAATAAGGCCTTGCTTTCTGAACATGCGGATCAACTGATCGGATATCTTTTGTTCGATGAGCCGCGAAGCTTGTATGTGGTAGATAGGGAGCGGTTCCGGGATAATCTATCCGTTATGAGAAGGATGCTGGAGAGTATCGATCCGGGTCGGTTTACCGTTATCGATTATACGATGCCAGAGGATGCAGCATATTTCTATCCATCGAATCAAACGCAAGCCATGAGCCTGGATTTGTATCCAGTTGTTAATCACTATCCTACTCCGGGAAATTTCAAGCATATTGGTACGTATCCAGATGCTTCGTATGAAGAAAGCTTGGATGCTTCTACATTGCAGATTCGTAAAGAGCTTACGAACGATACGCCGGTTTGGATGATTTTGCAGGCCCATGGAGAAGTCGGGGGATTGCCGAGGGAGCCTATTCCTTCCGAGATAAGGGCAATGACCTATGAAGCGATCGGTAGAGGAGCAAGAGGATTTACGTACTTCCTGTATCAATCCACAGTCGTCTGGAGAGGGATGGTCGACTATGATTATACACACCGGCCACACATCTATGGAACCATTAAACAACTGATGAGCGAGATTGACTCGTTGAAGCCAACCATTCTCGATATGCGAAGGATCGCGAACGTCGCTGCAACAACAGGCGGTGGCGGCGGGGCTACGACGCAGCCATTTGATCCCGGTTACCCAAGCGCTGATGTTACGACCCATGAAAGCGTGAGTACCTCGAATAAGTATATTGTGGTCGTTAACCATAATGCGGAAGCGGATGATGACGTAACGATAACGATTGATCGTGCGAAGCTCGGAATGAATGTCAAATCGATTGTGGAAGTGAGTAAAGTGGACGGTAGCGAGTCGGAAGTTGGCTTTCAGACGACTGCCAACAGCTATATCCTTTCTGATGTGAATTTTGCGGCAGGAGACGGGAAGATATTCAAGCTTGTCAGGGACGACGAACAGATTGTCAAAGAAGTTCAAGATCAGCTCTTCGGAACATGGGGAGCGGGCAGCACCAGAGGCAATGCGGATATTTCCGCGTCGGACAATAAGACGGCAATGAAGGTTATCGGAGATAGCAATGGTCCGATGGACTTCTACAGCTACACAAGTGACGTAGGGCTAACTGCCGGTCAAACATATGATGTGTATGCAAGAGTAAAGGTCAATTACAAAACGGGGTTATTGGCTGACTTGGCTAATGGTCCGTCCTTTCCGAAGCCGGAAGGAAGTGCATTTACGGTAGGTATGGACTATAGCGCAGGAGGTACAATTCTGTCTCCGACAAACGTTGCCGCGAACACCATGGAAAACATGTTCTGGACGGACGTGAAAGTCGGCCGGTTTACGGCGGCTGCGGACAATCTCGCCCCGCAAGCGGCATTCGCTTATGTTTCGCCTGCAAACAACAAGTCGAATATCGAATCGATCTACGTCGACAAGTTTTACTTCGTTGAAGCGGGTGAACATGTCTCCATCGAGCTAGGTGAACCCACCCCGCAGGCTTTGGTTAAGGGGATCCCAGGTACAGTTACGATTCCCGTTACGACTGCCGGCATTATGGCAGGCGAAAGCTTGACGGCAAACGTGAAAAATAGTTCCGGAAGCGTGCAAAACTTCGCGATATCAGGAGGGACAGTAGACACCAATAAATTGTCTGTCTCGATCTCCGTCCCGGCTGCAGTTGATAAAGGGTTATATACGGTAGAGATTGGCTATGGCAATACGGTGGAAACAACGGCTTTTCAAATTACGGAGTCTGGATCGAATCCACCACCAGTGACGAATATAATTGAAATAAACAGTAGTCTGAAAATATCCCTTACTCCTCAGAAGCTGAAGGAGCTGCTCGCAGCCGCAAAGCCGAATGAAAACGGGATCGTTGACTTCGTGTTGGACTATACGAAGAATGAAGCGATGAAGGAGGTTCAAGTAACCTTAACGGATGTCAGGGAATGGCTGTCCAATTTGGATAAACGTACAAATCTTTCTATTATGACCGACTTTGGTACGGTGAAAGTGAACATAGAATCGATCCGGAAGCTTGCAACGAACGCTGCCGATCGAATCACGCTTATCATTCGGAAAGGAAGCTTAATCATCGAATGTCTGGTCAATGATAAACCTGTCGATTGGACGGATGAAGAGCATCTGCTTATTGTTGAGGTGAAGCATGATAGCAAACCGGGAGAGAACAGCGATTACATCGTTGCTTATCGCGAGAGCGGCGGGGCGAAAACAATTATTCCCCAAAGTGTTTACGCAAACGGCAAAGTGTCGTTCCAGACCGCGAAAATCGGAACGTTCGACGTCATTAATAATGAGAAGTCCTTTACGGACACGAAAGGGCATTGGTCCGATCGAGCAGTGAAGTATATGGCTGCGCGAGATGTAATTAAAGGCAATGGGATTAACACCTTCTTGCCTGATGCAACGGTCACTCGCGCGGATTTTGTAACGATGCTCGTTCGCATGTTGGGACTGAAAGGCGCGGCGACGGATTCCTTCAGCGACGTGAGCAGCGGCGATTATTATGCCAAAGAGGTCGCTATTGCCAAAGCATTACAGCTAATAAAAGGTACCGGAAAAAATGAATTCAAACCGAAAGAACAAATAACACGTCAGGAAATGTTCGTCATCGTTGAACGCGCATTGCGCAAGCTGGAAATGTTGGACGGTGAACCGGGCAATGCCGATCTTAGTGGGTTGAAGGATGCTAATTCGATATCCGGCTATGCCCGCGACAGCATCTCTGCTTTGTATGAGATGGGCTTGGTGAACGGATCCATAGGTAAGCTAAATCCTTTGAATCATGCAACACGAGCTGAAGCAGCGCAGTTTCTTATGAATGTGCTAGTAAAAACAACCAAGATGGACTAGAGGAATGAAAAGCGTGTGCTAAGGTAGATAAAACAGCTTTCCGTGAACAAAGGAAGCTAACAAACAAGCGGTCATGCGAGTTATTTCGTTAAAAACGGAAGCCCGCTGGCCGTTTGTTTATTTCCAGCTTATTTGATTGTAAAAATCTGGCTATCGCGGCTATAAATCAGATTATCCAAACGGTGATGACCTGCAATGATCTTCGGCCTGCGATGGAGATTAGTGCAGGTTTTAATAGGTATAACATCCAGTAAGATAGGGAAATGTGATGTAGAAAGAAGTACGAGTTACTAGTATAAATGCATCGGGGATTTTTACTTTTATGAAAATGTTGGAACATCTTGATGGTTTACTACGTCAATAGAATAGTAGTCATATTTTTAACAACAAGAGAGGATGATAAGCATGAAGAAGAAACTGAAAAAGCAAGCAGCAACTATTCTAGTAGCGACAATGGTCGTGTCGGGGGGAGCTGTTTATGCGGCGCCAAGCACGGATATTGTGCCTGTGGCTGGACAAGAATCGGTTATCAATTCGTCAGCTATTAAATATGCTATCACGATTAACGGTAAGGATGCTTTGAATACAGGATTTCTAAATGAGGACAGCCAGCAAATTATGCTGCCGCTGCGCGAATTATCAGAAGCACTTGGATTCGAAATCAAATGGAACGTAGAGAACAGGTCAGCAGAACTGTCTCATTCGAAATTTCCGATCTGGACGCTCGTTCAGACGGGCAAGGACAATTATACGATTAACAAAATGTACAAGCCCCTCGGTTCTGCACCAGTAATTAAAGGGGGTAACTTATATGTCCCTTCTAATTTCTTTAGTGAAGTGCTGCAGGCAAAAGTATCAGTGAATGGCAGCCAAGTGACCATTGTTTCCCAAACGGAGGAAGCTAAGACAATGACCAGAAATGGCGTTATAACGGGCATTAATAACGAAGAAGACTACAAATCCATACACATAGATGGAGCAGGTACGGAAGGCTTGATTTTTAATATTGACGAGAAAACGGTCATCCGCAACGCTGATGGCGAGAAGATTGAGCTTAAAGATTTGTCGCTCGGTATGGATATTCAAGCTGTGCACAGTCTAGCTATGACAATGAGCTTGCCTGGACAAACGTACGCTTACGAAATTACCGTTCAATCAGGTACGGAAGCAGCAGATAATATTGGAACATCCGGAGCGATCCAAGAGGTACAGGTTGATGATAAAGGCAACACGAGTATTGTGGTTAAAGGGCTCGGTATGACAGAGGGATCACCAACTGAAGTTGTATTAATGATTCAGCCGGAGACTATCATAGTCGATAAAGACGGTAAAAAGCTGGAGAAAAGCGAATTGAAAAAGGATGGGAAAGTTCTCGCTTTCTATAGCCCTGCACTAACGAAAAGCTTGCCTCCAATCGGAAAAGCTTCAAAAGTCGTTTACTTAGGTCAGGAGTAATAAAAAGCTACAAATTCTAAGTGTAACTCTTTAGTATCATGTCGAGGCGAATCGTGGTTCTGCACAATCATGTTTCGTCTCTATCAACAAAAACCACAACCGTTTTGAACTGCACCCCAATTGTTAGACACCATCTAACATTGGAGGTGCAGTTCATTTTAGGTTGTGGTTTTTTGTATTTTAGTTCGTATATATTTTGAGTAATTAATTGTTGAGGTGACTAATCTTCAGAGAGAAAGGTGACAGAGCTGTTAACCCTAGGAGGACGATGATAAACTAGACAAATAGAGATCGATTTCAAATAGAATTACTGATAGTGGAGGGACGATCCATGCATCTATTTAAAATGAAATCAGACCTTAGCGGGCAGGACGGAATGACAGAGTTCTTGAGGGACAATTTTGTATCTATTGGCTGCTCGGATATAGGGGACTTGGACAATGTCAGCAAGGATGAACTTAAGGAGCGATTAACTCAGGTATATCAGTACAAGGATCAGGAGCTGAATGATCGATCGGAGGAGGTCAGCACCTTCGTACATATGATGCAGGACGGCGATTATCTGTTAGTTGAGCATGACGAATGGGTCCATCTCGGAGATCTTGGCGATTATTATTACATAGATCGGCTGGACAATGCGGAAAACGTTATGTGCCATCGGCGAGGCGTGACTTGGTTGAAGAGTGTTATGCGAGGAGATCTAACGCAGGAGCTGCAACAATTTCTAGATAAGCCGGGAGCGATTACGAGGTTCGAACGTCCTGTGTCTGTTGAACAATTGGAGCATTGGATGACTAAACCGATGGAGAATGCACAAGAGACAAGTGCTCCAGTGATGGTGGATAGCAAGACGATTGAGGATGCGTTAGAAATTTTGAGAATAGCTATGCGAAGCGAGGACGTGGAACGACGGGAACGGGCTGCTATAGCGATTTTGCAGTTTGCTAAATGATACGCGAAGAGGCTACTTTCTAACCATTGAGAGAATTTAATCGGAAAGGATTTAGTTTATGGAAACATGTTATGTTTTAAGTATAAATAACTTTACTCGCGGAGGTTAATTGATGGGACAAGCCTATAAAAATTGTCAGAGCTGTGGTATGCCGCTGTCGAAGGATGAGAAAGGCGGCGGAATGGAGACTGACGGTTCAAAGAGTACAGTCTACTGCAGTCATTGCTATGAGAACGGTCGATTTACTCAGCCGGACTTAACTGTTGAACAGATGAGAGAATTGGTAAAGGGGAAACTAATGGAGTTCGGTTTTCCGAAATTCGTGACTGGCCTCTTTACTAAAAATATTTACAAGCTGAAACGGTGGAATTAGCAGCTGTGATTCACCTGATTCACCTCATTAAAACCCCAACCGCAAGCGGTCGGGGTTTGTTTTTGTTTCTATTAATTTATCGAGCCGAATGTCCGTTATTAGCCCGCCCAATCACTCCGTAAAGTAAATAGGTCCTTAAGCGCCTCTGTGGAAAGCTCTGTTATCCAGCCTTCGGAGCTGGAGATGACATTGTCGCTAAGCTGCTGCTTGTTCTCAAGCATTTCATCGATGCGCTCTTCGAGCGTACCCATCGAGATGAATTTGTGCACCTGCACGTCACGGGTTTGACCTATACGGTATGCGCGGTCGGTAGCTTGATTCTCAACTGCTGGATTCCACCAACGGTCGAAGTGAAACACATGGTTGGCTGCTGTCAGGTTAAGACCGACACCGCCGGCTTTGATTGATAATATAAACACATTAGGCTGTTCTTCAGGCGGCAGCGTATGTGATTGGAATTTATCAATCATTACGTCACGCGCTGATTTGGAGATGCTTCCATTCAAATAAAGAACGGGCTCCTGCAGCTCCTTCTGAAGCACAAGCTGCAAGAGCTGCCCCATCCCGATATACTGCGTGAAGATCAGGCAGCGCTCGCCCTCCTCCCGCAGCTCCTTAACCATTGCAAGCAGCCGCTCTAGCTTGGAAGAGCGTGTGATTAACGTCTCTATATCCACTTCACCCTCTGCGGAAGTGATTCGATCTGGGATAGGCTCCTTCGTTAAGAGCATCGGATGATCGCAAAGCTGCTTCAGATGGGTAAGTGCGGCAAGAATAGCGCCTTTCCGTTCAATTCCCTCAAGCTTTTGCATGCGCTCCATAAGCTGATTGACCGTTTGGTCGTAGAGGGCGCTTTGCTCGGCCGTAAGATGAATATACGTTTTCATCTCGTTTTTATCAGGCAAATCCAGCTGAATAGCGGGATCCTTCTTCTTGCGACGAAGCATAAACGGCTTGACCAGCTTCTGTAAATCAGCCGTACGCTGCTCGTTGTGCTCCAATTCAATAGCCTTAGTGAACCGTTGGTTAAAGCCATGCGCACTGCCCAGAAAGCCTGGGTTGATGAAATCGAAGATCGACCAAAGCTCGGATAGTCTGTTTTCGATTGGTGTTCCTGTAAGCGCGATACGATGCTTCGCAGAGAAGCTTCGTACAGCAGAGGATTGCTTGGTTTGAGCGTTTTTAATGTTTTGAGCTTCGTCCAAGCAAATGGAAGACCATTTGTAATTGCCGAGCAGCTCCTGATCGAGTGCTGATACGGAATAGGAGGTTAGGACAACATCTGCTTGACTGGCCTCTTCATAAAATGTCTCATCGCTAAGACGTTTGCTTCCGTAGTGGAGCATGATTTTAATTGACGGAGCAAACCGGTTTATTTCCCTCTGCCAGTTACCGAGCACTGAAGTCGGGCAAATAATAAGAGAAGGAGGATTGGTAACCTTATCGGTATCTGCCGATTCCTTGAGCTGCAATAAATAAGCAATAAGCTGTACGGTTTTGCCGAGCCCCATATCATCCGCAAGGCATGCGCCAAGCCCAAAACGACGCAAAAAGACAAGCCATGCGTATCCGTCGTGCTGATAGGAACGCAGATCTGCGCGCAACCCAGCAGGTACCGGAAGAGCTGGCATTTGCGACTGTTGACTGAGCTGGCTAATCAGTTGAAGCAGATGCTCATTCAACTCGATCTCAAGCTTGATTCGCGCCGAGTCCTCCGGAGATGGCTCAGACGCAGCATTTTGCGTGTCATCTCCGTTCCCAAGCAGATGAAGCTGAAGCACATCTTGAAAGGATAAGCCTTGCGTACGATCGACGCTTGCCATCGCTTTACGAATTTGGGCGAGTAAGGAAGGGTCAAGCGATATCCATTGTCCTCTGAAACGAACCAACCGTTCATTGCGAGCAACGAGCTCAGCAAACTCAGCCTCGGTGAGATCAGTCTCACCAATAGCAATCCGCCAATCGAAATCAATGATCGAATCCAGTCCAAACAGTGATTGGCTTGCGCCGCCTCCTGCTCCCGAGCTGACCTTGGCACGCAGCCGAGGCTTCTTCCGACTGGCTGCTTCCCACCATGCAGGCAGAAGAACCTGCCAACCGGCATCTAACAGTCGAAGACTGTCTGTCGTTAAGAACCTCCAAGCAGCTTCGTCTGATAAAGGGCTGTGGAGTAAGTCTTCCTTAGAACCTGCTAATCTTTCGGCAGGCAGACATGACCGCAAATGATTCAGCCAACCGGCAGAACGTTCGCGTATGAGTGCCGACCATGCGGCGGGCCAGGAGCCAAATGCTGCGCCGTCCTCACCAATGCGTATATCTGAAAGTACTGCAGCGTCCTGCTTGTCCTGCAGAACAAGCTTAAGTCGCCAAGCCGCCTCTATGTCATCTGGCTCTAGCAGCTGCAGCAGCGGCCTAAAAGGCGCGATATCCGATTTCCATCCAATAGCAACTAGCCAAGCTTCCTCATCTAAGCCTGCCATATTCGCGGCAGCTTTAGCGAAAAGGAGTGGAAATTCTCTCCGTAAATCGGTAGAAGCAGCTTCCGTTCCATAATAGCGAAGAAATACAGCGGCAGAGAATGCCGCGATTAAACCTTCTGAATAACGAGCGTCGCCGCTAGCTTCTGTCAGCGAATCGAGAGCTTGCGTATCTAAAGCAGCTGCATCCCAGATCCATTGCAGCTTGCCTTGCTGAAAGGAGGAGAAGCTGGGTATATATTTTTTTTGGTCGATACATGCAGCCAGCACGGAAGCTTGTCGTATGATTTGCGGGGCATCACCATCCCACACCCACTCCAAATGGCTCAGAAGAATGGATTCCGCGAAAAATGAAATGACGTGCTCGGCAGGAAGGATAACGAGCTCGATATCTTGAACCTGCTGTACGACCAGCTCCGTTCCGTAGAAAGAAGGCTCGTGCCAAGCAAATAACCGATGCTTTAATTGTAAACCAGACATATCGCCATTCATTAATGTCGATCCGTAAATAAGGGCATCACCCTGCGTACTTAAGGCAACGTGGACAGATATGGTTTCTGTATACATACTCATGCTATCAGCTTTCCTTTCCGCAGCTCTTCCTGCAGCGCACGCAGCCTACTATGGCGCAAGGTAAAAGCGTCGAAGAACAGCTCCCAAGTTGATTCTTTTTTCATTTTTTTGTAAAGCTTTGCTAAACGCTTTAGCAGCTTAACAGCTGCTTTATAGCTGTCCCTATTTTTTTGCAGGACATACCTCTCAACGGCCTGATGATAAAAGGGCAGCAGCACCTCAGGTGCGTTTTTTTCTATGGGCGCAAATACAGTGGCGCGAAAATCTAAGGGCTCACCTCCTGAGCTTAATTGATAGTCGATCCATTGCTGCCATTTGCCCCTAGAAAGCAGTTTAACTTCATAAACATAATAGGAAGTAGGCAGCATTTGGATTAGCGATTCCCACATTTGCTGCTCAGCATCGGGAAAATGTTCAATTGCACGATCCCAAAAATCAGCATACTCATTCAAGCCGTCACGTCGGTGCTCCATCAGGTTGCCGACTTCCGGCAGCCATTTGCTTAACCGCTGCCACTCCTCAGCTTCATCTAAAACGTAGAGGAATCCAAGTAAATGCTCACTCTGTATTTTAAATCTATTGCTTAAGGTCATTAACAGTGTCCAAGCTTCTTGATCCTGCGATAAATAGAAATGCATCCAGCTCTGAGCTAACAGCCATGGGGCGCGATAAAGCTCGGTGCCTAGATCGGCTTCTGCTGCAACCAAAAGCTGTAATTCCTCTTCATACATCTGACCATTCGTTAAACAAGGATTAAGCCATTCTTTCCAGAGCTGATCATACTGATTGAGAAAATAAGTGCGTTCCTGGGTTTCCGTCAACATTTGCCTCCGCAAATAGGTCAACGTTTCGAGGACGTACGGCCAGTGCTCGGAATCTCTAGTTATGTTAGGCATATTGGCGAAGATAATCTCTATCGAGTTTTGTAAATCTGAAGCAGCAACATGCGTATGGAACAGCATATAAGACCCGTAGTTGAATCCAGGAATTTCAGCTTTCTGAGTGACCTGTTCAAGCGTGAAGAGGTGAGCATGCAGAGTAAAAAGCTGGTCCAGTACCGGTGGCAGCTTAGGCTTTAATTTCTTTATAGATGCCAAAGCATCCTTGACGTACTGGCTGTTTCGAGTGTTATTTTCTAATGAGGAGCTGCAAAGCTCAAACAGCTCATGCCATTCTGAAACACTCATGGTCGGGATTCGGTCTGCTTGTTCTTTTAATTTCGCTTGATTTTCCTTCTTTTTCTCTGCTATTTGGAGTGCCTGCTGATAGGCAGCATTTTGTGGCGAAGGCTTCTTTATTATTTTAGGAGCGGTAAATTCTGCGGCGTTGATGAGCATAGGGGCAGACCGTTCTTGCAGATCGGCATAGGCGAGAAGAACGGCAAACATATGCTTGCAGGGCCTGCCAACCGGGCAATTGCAATGACTAATTGAAAAAAAGTCCAAGTTCATCTTAACGGAGTATCTCTCGGTTCCATCTACGACCGCATGAACCAATCGAGGTTCTGGTAGGGTCATCTGCTGTACGCGTCCTTGTCTAAAATAAGGAGCCCCGCGATTTATCGTTTTTTGATCGAAATTGTCGGCCACATCTTGAATGAGCATATTCCACTGCGTATCATCCATTGTATAGGTAGGGTTCATAATAATTAGTCTCCTGAGATTGTATTCCTCTTATTATACCACTTAAGTAGTAAAAGTTTGACCTAATGATGGCGATGAATAACGTTACATGGAGGATATGGCAGGATGTTTTCGAATAGGTTAGGGTGGTTAAATCTCATCCATTCTCAGCGCTCATTATCGAAGAAAAGGCTAGGATAGGCGGTTTTTCAATTGTTTGAACATTCGCTATACTTAAATAGACCGATTGAAAGACATAAACTGGAGGGTGATTTTACTTGGGTTATACGGACATGTTAGGACGTCGGAGCGCCATTTTGAAACGAAATATTGATACGATGATTAAGAAAAATAATAAGCAAGGACTAAGCTCGCAAGAGAGCAATTTCTATCAGCATATGCTGAAAGAGCTGCATCAAAATGAGCATGAATTACATTCTGCTAGAAATAGTCATTGATTCGTGTTGCCGTAGAGGGACAGACTAATAAACGTTCCAAATAAAAACCGCTCGACCTCAAAATCAGTGGTTACGGAAAGTGAGGAAAGCCTACACTTCATTTGTCGTATTTGACTGTATTTCATCCAATCAAAACTACATCAAAAACGATATAATCGACTGAGACTGTATTTCATCCAACCTAATCGTTTGCTTCGCAAAAAAAGAGCTTCTAACTACCAATTTGATTGGATCTTTTCCATTCAAATACATGGGGGATGGAAGTATTAGGTGTTTGAATGGACAATATCCATTCTAAACGCCCATATCTTTACGTTAGTCGAATTAGAACGATAGTAACCTGATAACCTGACTTGCCCTACTCTGTTCTGTCCTGCCTATCCCTGCCCCGTCCGCACAGGGTTTCATGTAATCAAGCTCTGATTTTGGGGTTGAGCCATATAAACCGCAGATAAAAATCACTGATCATTGATCGGTGTTTTTTATCTGCGGTTATCATCCTATTATTCATAGTCGTACATCACTGGAATTCTTGGTTATAGTGCATGATATTGATGAATTAGAAACAACATTGTAGACAAGTTGTCTACAATGTTGTTTTTGTGTGCGCCCAGAATGGGCGCCATGGCGCTCTCGTCTGTCTCTTAAGCCCCGTATGTTACACGGTAATCAAAGAGTAAAAGCTTAGGAAGTCACTGTTGTTCCTCTTTTGAGCTTATCCTCCAGCAGCTGCCTGCGTACAAGAATGGCTGCCGTAATAAGCAGCACCCCATTAATGACGAATACCCAGCGTATAGGGAAAATCCCTCCTAGCACCCCACCGATCATGGGCGCGAGCATTGTCGCAAATTGAGTGGCCGATTGGTTCAAGCTGAATGCGCGTCCGCGGAATTCACTTTCCGTCACTTTGACAATCATGGCATTGATGGAAGGATAGACGCCGGCGAAGAACAATCCGTACATAAAACGTAGAATACCGAACTGTACATAGCCGCTTACGAAAAATTGCAGGCAATTGCCGATTCCTCCGCCAAGCAGCCCTATGAACAATACACGAGAGAAGCCGATACGTGAGCCTAATTTACCCCATTGCGGAGCAGCTATTAACGTTGCGATACCCATGGCCGAGAAAACAATACCCGATTTTAACGCCGCTTCGCTTGGAGTAACACCAAGCTGCATGACGTATACAGTTAGCAAAGGCTCAAGAATCATGACAGAGAACGTCGCTAACCCAGCTAGAGCAATCAAAGTCGCGAAGGCTCGATTGGATAACGCGTGCTTGATGTCTTCTTTTATTGAGGAACGGACGGCTGAACGATTGAACTTTTTCTCATGCACGAATAACGTGGCGATTAGAGCTGCGACCATCACAACGATTCCGGAAAAAATAAACGCCTCACGATTACCTATGAGATGGCTGACGATCCCACCGACCACCGGTCCCATAATACCGCCGGTTGCTCCAGCGGTTGCCATTATGCCAAGCGCATATCCGGATTTATCTTCCGGCGTATTGGTAGCAACTAGAGCGATAGCTGCAGGAACATAGCCGGCCAACAGCCCCTGAAAGATCCGCAGAACTAGGAATAAATAAGGATCATGAATGAAATAGGTCAGAAAATACATGACGGCCAAGCTGAAGCCCGATCGAATGAGCATCGGCTTTCGACCGTATTTGTCGGATAATGATCCCCAGAAAGGGGCAATTAAAGCGCTCGCTAGAAACGTAATGCCGAAGGAGATGCCGGACCAAGTTTCCAAATGATTCGTTATGCCAAGCTCTGAGCTTAAGAACAGTGGGATGAACGGAATTGAAATGGTATAGGCGGTGCTGCAAAAGAAGACGCCTGTCCACAAAACAAATAAGTTGCGTTTCCATGAAAAATTCATATGCTGTCACTTCCTATTGCTTATGTAGTTCTTTCTATTGTAGCCCTATCATGGAAGAAACTCTATCTATAATGGAAAAAAATGAAGCATAACAGATCTGAAGTTGGGGAAAATAGTCGAAGTGCATGTAACTGGTAAGAAAGTAGTGTGAATAATGACAGATATGAAATATGTGAAGGAAACACGTTGTTTTAAAATTTCTAGAGTGTTCCCTACTGATGTCAACAATCATGAAACATTGTTTGGCGGTCGTTTGATGTCGTATATTGATGACATTGCTTCGATCTCAGCTTCAAAGCTATGCCGGGTCACAGCCGTTACCGCATCTACGGATTCCGTTGATTTCTTATCTCCTATCAGGCCGACTGATTCTGTATCATTAGAATCCTTCGTAACCTGGACAGGCAGGAGCTCTATGGAGGTATTTGTGAAGGTCATTACGGAGGATTTGCGAAGCGGGAGAAGGAAAATTGCTGCGACCGCTTTTCTTACCTTTGTTGGGTTGGACGAAAAGACCAATAGACCGATAATCGCTCCGAAGGTAATACCGGAGACAGAAGAAGAGAAGAAGTTGTATGAAACCGCCGCGTACCGGAAAGAAATGCGGAAGCATCGCAGAGAAGAAAGTGAAAAATTTGCCGATTATTTGTTAACCGAATATCCGTGGGAATAAGCTGTTTACCAGGTAAAAGGCCATCAACTTCTACTGCTTGTAGAAATATGGCCTTTTTCGTTTGCTTGGTTAAGCTGCATAAGGTGATGGAGCGCGGAAAAGAAACTATTTTGAATGCTAATGCGTCTACTATTTATATGAATAGTGAATCATTGGAGAGGGGATCCGCTTATGCGTTTCATACCGGCTGCACGAAGCAGCCAATGGTGGATACTCACTGCAGCATCATCAATAATTATTACACTGCTGTTGTGGCTCCTCCGTTTCGGCGTTTTATATCAGACGTTTACAGTTACGCACGCCTTTCGCTTTATGCTGCTGGCTGTCATCATTTCTTTTATTGCGAACTTTGCAGGCTGGCTCGGCACTCGCTGGATCTGGTTGTTTTCTACATTAGGCATTGCCGTTGGCTTGATAATGATGGCTGTATACGCACGTGATATAACGGGCTGGGGAGATATTATCAGCGTCCTTGTTTTTTTGCAGGCGATCATTTTCGGATTTGTGTTAGGTTTGGTCATTGAAGGCATATTGTTCGGGAGCAGATGGCTGCGAGGGAGATAAGGCAGCGCAGCAGTAGGAAAAAACGGCTATCCCTCAAGGCATAGAAACCTTAGTGGATAGCCTGTTTTGCTTATATATAAGAGATGTCTGTTTTAATTCTGAAAAAAGCAACAAGCTATAAAGACAAAAAAAGTGGTTTGTACATAACTGTCCTGCTCGAAAATGTGCCGTATAGAAAGTCTACGGAGTTAGCGACTTGGGAACAGTGAACGAAATGGAGCCAAACGGGCTCTGGTTCCGTTATTGTTATTCCTCTTTATTCGGGGACTATCTGATCCTTTTAACAAAAATAAAGGATCTGTTGTACGCGCGCATCTCCGAATAGGGGAATACACACAAATATGCGCTTCTGTGTCCGCAGCCTTATTTGCTATGCCCGCGCAGTTTCAATATTTGCACTTAAATGAGGCTGCAAAAGGGTCAGCTGTAATTTAGTGTCAATGGAATGGGTTAGCTCGATCCGCGCTCTCTTTCCGGTGGATTAGCTGCATATTCTGAAACTAATGCGTCTCTACTTGTGTAAAGCAGCTCACTAGTTTCACAATGTGAAACTAAATTAACGCATATAGGTTAGATCGGCGATTAGAATGGATATTGTACATTCAAACAGCTTATATTCCCATGTTTTAATGTGTTTGAATGGAAAAGATACAATCAAATAGGTTGTTTGAAGCTCTTTATCTACGTAACAGGTTATTAGCCTGTATGAAATACAGGCTGGGACAAATAAAACGTTTTTGAAGTGGCGTTGATTGTATGAAATACAGTCAAAATAATTTTGCTACTTTAAAGTTTGAAAATCTTCATCCCATTTGTATTTTTCATTGTAAATCTTAAGAACTTCTTCAGATAATTGCCCCCAATTTGCATGGGGATTGTTAAGAACTATGTGGTACAGTCGGAGAAAGCGGTCTTTAGGCAGATTGCGGGCATATCGCATTACTAAATGCTGGTACATGAACACATATCGCTTCATTCGGACAGCGGCCCCTGCAACGCCGATCAGGATGCTTTCGCCATTTTCCATTTTAATAATTTGGGCTTCGTACATAAGCACATAACGGAATGCCTTTTCCTTAAGGAGATCTCGTCTGATTTTCGACAGCTCTCCTATATATTCGGCAAGGTCAGGGTTGAAGTGGTCCATTAGAAGCGGATCCAGCATCAAATCCATATCCTTGCGCAGTATGAAGGTTTGCAGCAGCAATATTTGTTCTATTCGAAGCTGGTCGGTTTGAACGAGAGCTCCAATTTCACGAAGCATCTCATACGTGAGAGGCTTGTTTCCGCTTTGAAAGACTTCAATGGCAGCATCGCGGTCAGCGGTTAGGCCGGCTGTCAGCTGGGAAGCCCCTTGTTGAAACAGCTTTTCCAGCAGCAGCAGCTTTTCGGAGGAGGCTGTCTTCCTCTGAATAACCCATAAGAGGGCGAGCAGCAGCAAGCCGCCTGCGGCGCAAGCTCCAATCTCAGTGGGAGACTGGCTGAAAAGCAGACCAAGGAGCAAGAGCAGCAAGACAATACCTCTAGCCTTCCACATGGAACGCAGCAGCAGGATGTCAGCTTTCTTATCGATACTGATAAGAGAATTTTTGCCGCATACGCCGCATTGCTCCTCACCTAAAACAGTGAAGTGCTCGCATTTGCGGCATATTTTAAGCTTCAAATAAGCATAACGTGTTTTAATAAAGGGGTTGAATTGAATCGCTAGTTTTTTGTTCATTCTTGTTCACGCTGCCCTTTCTTGAGAATGGACCGCACTTGCTTATCTAACTGCTCGGGAGACGGAGCTCTCTTCTGACGAGAATAATAAGAAGCTGATCGAATAACTACAAAAAGAAACAATAGTCCTAGACAGACGTATGTAACCATATGGGTTTCCTCTCTTACAGTAAAAGTGATTTATGGGAATCTATCAGGTATACTTACTGTATAGTATAGCATCATAGCAGGAGCAATAACTAACAGCGACTAATGGACTAAGGCGGATTATCCGACAGTCCCTTCACAAAGGAGTATAATCATGATTCAAATAAAACGTTTCACTCGAAATCTTATCGTTGCGGTATCCGTATTATTACTGCCGTTCGGACATTTGGCAACGGTGCATGCCGCGCCAAACGCTTCGCAAATTGATGCGGTGCTAGTGCTCGACGTGAGTCATTCCATGAGTAAAAGTGATCCGGGAAAAATCGGCAACGAAGCGATGAAGATGTTCATCGACATGCTTTCCACACAGGGCGATCAGGTAGGAATTGTTGCCTATACAGATAGAATACAACGTGAGAAAGCGCTGCTTGAAATTAAGTCTTCGGGAGATAAAGAGAATCTGAAGGGTTTTATCGATGAATTAAACCGTGGTTCATACACCGATATATCTGTCGGAGTGAAGGAAGCCGTACAAATATTAGAGGACGGCGCAGATCCGGGACATGAACCGATGATCATCGTGCTGGCCGACGGCAATAATGATTTTGATGATAAAGCGGGTAGAACGCAGGCTGAATCCGATAAGGATATGGAGCAGGCGCTCAAAGAGGCGAATGATCGCGGACTGCCGATTTATACGATTGGATTAAATGCCGATGGCAAGCTGAACAAGGAAGCACTTGCTAAGCTATCGGATCAGACCGGAGGTAAATCATTTTCTACGAATTCAGCGGATGATCTCCCTCAAATATTAAGTGAAATTTTTGCGAGCCATCTGGATCTGAACGTTGTTCCTGCTGATTCCTTCACGGCCAACGGAAGCTATCAGAATGTGAAAATTGCTGTTCCTAATGCTAATGTTCTGGAAGCGAATATTTCGATTATGTCCGAGAAGCCGGTAGAGGTGAAGCTGCTTGACCCTTCCGGCAAGGAGGTTTCGATTCCGTCAGATGATGTTCTGCTATCGAAGTCGAAGAGCTATTCGTTAATGAAGCTGCTTAAGCCGACTGAAGGGGATTGGACTCTACAGGTTAAAGGTGTAAGTCAGGATAAAATCGATATTAACTTAATTTTCAACTATGACTTGAGCTTGGCGATAGACCCGCTTGCATCAACTGCTTACTCGAAGGGCGATAAGGTAAATATCAGCTCTTATCTGATGAGCGGGGGACAAAAGCTGAAAGATAGCGAGCAGTACCGCAACATGAACGCGGTTATGCACGTCAAGGATTTGGATACAGGAAAAACAGAAGAAGTGAAGATGGAGAATGCGGGTGATCATTTTAAAGGAACCTATAAAGTTGCCGATAAGCATGATTACGAAATTATAGTAAAGGCCGAGGAGAAAAGCTTCTTCCGAGAGACGGAAGCAATCACGATTAGCGCCAAAGCAGGGGGAGCCGGCCAAACAACGCCGACCCAGCCAGCCGAGGAGAAAAAACCTTTTCCTATCGTACCGGTCGTTGCCGGCGTTCTCGGTCTTGCCGCTATACTTGCGGCAGCTTATTATGTACAGCGGATGCTAAAGCAGGCGAACCGCGGTTTTGTAGGTCAACTTATTATAGAAATCAGAGATGAGAATACAGGGGATCAAACCTCCCCGCAATATAAGAAGCTGACAAATTTTAAAGGCAAGTTTAATTTGCATCAGCTGCTGCAGCTCGCTCCGGAGCTGAAGGAGACGGAAGCTATTATTTTCAGGCCAGGTAACAATGATCGGATTCTGCTGAAAAACGGCTCAACGTGCACGATTGAGAAGTCAGGACGGGCAATTAATGCCACTAGCGATTTCGAGCTGAAGAGCGGAGACCGTATCGTAGTCCCTTTACAACAAATAGACAAAACAATCTTTATTGAATTTCTCGTTTAAATAGAGCCCTGGAGGTAGAAATATATGAAGCCGATTGTAAGAGAGCATATTCAGCAGTTGGATGTATCACTTGGCGGAGGTATTGTCAGTGAGAAAATACGGGTCGATACCATTGATAACCCTATACTCATTATTGGACTCGGAGGTACAGGTATTGATGCGCTACTGCGTTTAAAATACCAGATAAACCGCCGCTTCAAGCTGCCGGAGGACCCTATTTCCAAGAGAAAACGGGATAAGCCCGATAATGTAGAGTTTCTTGCGTTTGAAACAAATGAGCAGGACCGCAACAAAAAATATAAAGGGATCGGCTTAGATCCAATCAACGAATTTGTACTGCTGTCCAACGCTGAAGTTGGAGGGCTGCTGCAAAACCGCAGTATTTTGGAGCCGTATATTACCGATTGGCTGTCCCCAGAGCTCAGCATTACTGACGGAATGAATGGCGCGGCTGGCGTTCGCCAAGCTGGGCGGCTGCTGCTGTTTACGAAAATTAATCAAGTCGTGCAAAGCATCGATAAGAAGATCAAGACGTTATCTGTCGGCACGAACAAAAAACTGATGGTATTTCTGCTGACCGGCTTGTCCGGCGGTACTGGAAGCGGCTGTTTTCTCGACATTTCCTACATCGTAAGAGGAATTATTGAACGTGATCATGGCTCCGCAGGAATTGATCGGGTGAACACGCTGGGCTATTTGTTTACGCCGGATATCAACCTAGCGAACAAAAGTCTGAGTGAGCATACTCGTGAGTATATTAAGAAGAATGGCTACGCGGCGCTAAAGGAATTGGATTATTGGATGAACGTGGACAGTCGTGGCGAGCGGTTTAAGCAGCAGTATGGCAGCATTTTGTCCGTTAATTCGCCGCTTCCGCCGTTTAATCTCTGCCATCTCATATCGGCAACGAATGCAGAGGGCAAGCTCCTTGAAAATGCCTACGATTACTGCATGAACGTTACTGCCGAGAATATTACGAACTTTATGGCGAGTGAGGATAAACAGTCCGGAGAAGAGTTCGCTATTCATGATTATATAAGCAATATTCGTACGAACATTGCACAGATGAACAAGCTTTACCCAGCCAACTACGACTATAATATCATCGGAGCTTCCTCGGCGGTATTACCGATTGAGGAAATGACGACTTATTTGGCTTACCGCTTGTTTAATAAAATGGACAAAATGTTCGAGAAGGCTCCCACCCAAGATGAGGTGGAGAAGTTTGCGCGCAAGCTTGGCATCGATCTAGATACCATGGGCAAAACCTTCGATTCACGTATTCCTGAGCCGCTGCCTGGTTACGAGAACAGCGAGCGTCTAAGCTATAATAACGTCATTAAAATGCAGGCCGTTAATATGGATACCGAGCTGGAGCAAAACTTTTTGGCTCGTGCCCGCGAGGAATATATTAAGGCGAAGAAGCAGCTGCCGGGAGAGATTGTCGGACAGTTTACCGAACAGATTCGCCGTACCTTCCTTCATCCGGAGCAAGGCCCATTTTATGTGTCTCGGTTATTATATACAGAGAAAGGCTTTTGCTTGCTGAAAATGCTGCTTTCTTATATTGAAACGCTTCGTGAGAACCTGCAGCGGCTTCCGAAGGAAATTGAAGCAGCCAGAGATCAGGCGGATGAGCGGATGGGCGATGCCAAAAGCGCCTTCGTATCCAAGGACAAGAAGAAAAACAACTATATTGAAGCAAAAATCAATGAGTACTGGCTGCTTGCCGATGTCGAGCGTATGGAGCAGTTAATTGAATTTTATGAGGATCTGCATCAGCTGCTTAATGCGGAGAACAATCGGATTTATAGCGTATTTACGGAAATATTGAATGTGCTCAACTCTATTTTCGCCAAAAACGGTGATCTTCTTACTAGTGGGGAGGAGCAGGCTGATCACAAAGGGAATAAAACCTATTATTGGAATATCGTCAGTGTTCCTGATATTTCGGATGTCATCAGCCGGTTAATGGATAAGAAGGATGGGGATGAGCTGATCCGCGACTTTACGCAGGAGCTGCTCGACCATTCGAATCAATGGGTGAAGGAACAGGAAGTTGATATCGTAAGCTCGATTTCTGAGTTTTTGACCGACAAATTCGGTGACTTGATTATGAAATCAATGGAAGACTTCCTTGTGATGAAATACGGCAATGACGAGTCGATCGAGAAGTTTGTTGAGCGTCATATCGCAACCAAGCTGGATGAGGAAGCTGTGCCGGTATTCCATTTAAGCAACAGCTCAGGAAATTTACATGTTCCTTCTTGGGGCTTCGTATCGGTACCGGTGCATGCGCCAAGCATTTTGAAGGGAATTCGGAACTACCAGAGCAACGCGTTGGGCAAATCCCACTTCACGATTAAGGAAAGTGAAGTGAAAAATCGGATTTTCTGGCTAAACACAAGAAATGGTGTACCTTTATTCGTATATACCCCTCTTAAGGTGTATGAGGAAAGCTATGAGCGGACGATCCTTGACAAGGAAGGCATCGGCCGTCACTTGGTGCAGACTGATCGAGTGAACTGGACGTATCTTCCGTCGCCAATCCCAGAGAAATCATGGGGCGACACCTACGTCAATTCACGGGTGCAAAGCTATAACGCGCGGGTTCGCGCAGAGTTTGTTCAAGCGGAAGGCTACCGAATCATAGCGGAGAAGGGCGTAGACAGCAATACTAGCAGCCGTTATTCCGTAAGGTTTACGAAGCCGTTCGACGTTTCTGCTGAGTTGAAAATATATAATATGCAGCTGAATTCAGCCAAGCCGAATTTAGGCGAGGTAAAGCGAGCGTTGAATGAGCTGAAGCGCCTTCTAGCGGAAGGGCTGGAGGTTGAAACGACGAAGGATATTTTCGGCAGCTTTACCGAGGAGCTTGCGCAGGAAAATCTGATTCGCTCTCCCGAGCTTCTGAGACGCGTCCGTGAAGAATTGGCGAAATATGAGTCAATCAGCAGCAAGGCCGTTGAGCTTGAGCAATTGCTGAATCTGCATCAAGATGAGGATAAATGGCTAGACCAGTTTATTGAGGCGCTGTACACGGACACGATCTGTAAGAAAGGCGCGCTTTACGTGTATGATCGCGATTCCGAGGAAGAGGCATGGGCTCCTTTCGCCAATTTGATGAAGAGCAGCAATTATGTAGAGCATGAGGTGTTCGAGAGCTTCCGTCGACTGGATGACAAGAGCCGCAGCTTGTTGATGCGTAAAGCGTCACGCAGAGTGACCGACTTGACGGCTTCGGAGGATACGGCTCCGCTTTTAAATAAATTGGAGAGCTTGTTTGGCACATTCCTAGATGCGCGCGAGCGACTGGAGTACGAGAAGGTTGAACTGGCTAACGGTGAGGAACTGCATCGTTTCTATAAAGAAATGACGACAAAGCTTAATGAAATTCGCAGAAAGTTGAAATAGCTATGAGAAAAGAACTCGATCGATTCGCGGCCGATTATTCGGCCGCCGAACAGAAAATAAGCGGGCGGGATGACGATCAGAGCAGTATCCACTATCCAACCGTATTTCTATTCATTGGCGACGAGGCAGAGCAAGCGATTGAGCCTATCATGCATTCTAATGAATGGAAATGGGACAATAACGCGGGTGTTATGTATGTCCATGTGGCATCGCGCGAATCGAATAGCGGCATTCAATCACCGCAGGTTATGCGGGCTCTGCTTAACGGGCTTATCGCAGCTCAAAGCGATAACAAAACTGTGCGTAAAGACATAGGTGCTGCTTTCCATCAAGAGGGTCAGCATCTTGCGGATTTAAACCGGACGCTGCGCCAGGTCAGTGATAAGATTGCCGATTACGGTCGCTTGTACGCATCCTTCGATCGGCTGCATCTAGCCGTTATTACAAGGGTCGATGATCCGATGAACATAGTTGTTCCAGAAATATCTTTGCTTGCGCAAGCTATATTTTTGCAGCTGTTCAAATCGGTGCAAATGGATTTGTTCGCGCTAATTAACGAACGTGAGCAGTTGGAAACGTTTGGTTATGCGGGCGCCGCCGGAATAAGCTTTTTACGTGAGCTTGAACGGCTGCAGCGGCCGGATTATTGCTATTCTGCGAACCTGCAGGTTACAAGCGATGGATTAGCGATACCCGTTGTTCACAAGTCTTCTCCTTTATTCGATCTCGTATATGTGCTGTCTGACCGTAATGAGAAGGGAATTGCTACTCTTAACGGCATGCAGGATAACTATGAGATCATTTGCCATACGGTCCTGCTGAAGAATAGGAAACGCAAGGACGCCCAGGTTCAGTCGAACGACGGAATCTATAATAATTCGTCCTTCAAGAACAGTCTGATGTCCGAGTCTGGCAGACAAGGGTTTGTTTCTGCGGGTCTGTCTAAAGTAAAACGTCCCAATTATTCGATTGCTTTGACTGTGCTTTATCACTTCTTTATGCAAATTCAGCTGCGGTTGAAGAGCGCGCCAGAGCTAAATGAAAAGGAGAAGCTTGCTTTCTTTGGACTGGATGCTTCAACGATGGAGGCAAGAGTAAACGGCATCGTGCCAGGTGAGGATAAAATTGCGGATATGATGGGTCTCTTAACGAGCGGTATTCGTTACGATGAGCTGAAGCGCATGACGCTGCGTGAGGCGGAGGCCGCGTTGTTCGGTGATGGCTGTGCTTCTTTCTTCCAAAATCAATTCACTCGTATCGCGGAGGAACGTCTTAGTCATATAAAAGTGTCTGAGGAGCTGTACCAAGCCATCTCCCGAAATAAGCAAGGACGTTCGAATATCGGTTTCTATCAGTTGTCGGAATGGACGGACGAGAAAAATGAGGACGGCAGCGTGCAGGAAGGCGTTCGCGCTAGAATGCGTGATTTAGTAAGAGAGATCGATATGGCGCGGGAAGAGCTTGAACGCTGCCAAGCAGCTCGAGCAGAGGATTTAAAGTTTAAGCGTATACCGCTTTTGGATAAGCAAAATATGCGTTCCTTTATTCGCGTCTTTTTCGATACCGTATATCGTATGCACTGGCAGATCCTGCAGCTTGAGATGGAGCTTGCGCTATATCGGCGCTTCGCGGCCGAGCTGGAGCGTCTCCATGGGCCATATCGGCTCCAAGTGCAGCAGATGGATATGCTGGAGGAGGAGCTTAGAGCAGCCGCTCTTCAAAGCATTCGCATGGCCGATGATTATATCGGGCAGAACGTATTCGATTATTATGAGCGGGTAACCGATGGCGTTATGAAGGATATTGAAGAAAAACGAGGAGCCTCGATTTTCTTCGAAGATCGCTATATCGGCAGCGTGACGGAGCAGCTCGCAAGCAGCAGCGATAAGCTTACCGAGCGATTGATCGACGTATGCCGCAAGCATATTCTGACGGCTGAGCCATTCGCCCAGACGTTCGAAGGAGAGCTGCTGCAGCGGGCTAACGTATCCGTAGCTTACAGCAACCAGAAGGCTTTAACACGAGATGAGCTGTTCAATCGGCTTTATCGGACTCTGGAAGATAATGCGACAATAAACATTAGACTATTCGACTATACGCATGAGCATCGTCATGAGGAAAAATATTTATTCGGCGATGGCGAGAGCGAGTTTATTCGCTACGCCCTGGGCGTTGATGAGGGTTCCCGCATCTACAAGCTGGGCTGTGTGCACGAAAAGCGCAGCAGCGGAGTAGAGAAGTTGAATTTGATGGGCGGCTTCCATTTAGAAGACTTGATGTATTACCGCAACGGAAAGGTTTACTACGAAACCTATCTTCAGAACGGGTACGAGTTCCATACTATTGAATCTGATCTTCTGCCTGAGCTTCGGTAAACAGAAAACGGGAAGCTACATCAACAATCGCTGTTCCTCATTAGAAGGTTGGAAAGGATGCTGCCATCGTGCAACGGAAAATAAATGGGTTACTGCTCTTGTTTAGTTTAATAGGGGGCGCAGTGGGCTTCGGTATTGGTGAAATATTACTGAACGCTCTATATCCAGGCTGGCCTCGCTGGGTTGTAATGGGCTTATACTTTGGGGTTCTTGCTTTATGTATTGGGCTGGCTTGCCTAGTTGCTGAAATGATCTCTCCTAAGCTAAGCGGCTCTTCTTGGCGTCAACGCTATACAGGTCTATCATGGAAGCTGCTGGTGCCGGCAACGCTTGTGCTGTTGTTCGCAGTCGGCGGCTTATTACAGCTTATATACGGACTTCACCTTGGCGGGCAAAAGCAGGTGAAGGATATCGTTCTCGTGATCGATAATTCAGAAAGCATGCTGGAGACCGATCCAACTAGCGAACGATATAACGCCGCGAAGCAGCTGATTAATAACATGGATAGAGATAAAAGGGTTGCGGTTGTCGTGTTCAATGATACGGCAGAGCTCGTACAGCCGTTCGTAAGTGTAAGCAATCAAGCCAGCAAAGACTCCGTTAATGCGGTAATTGATGGACTTGATAAAGCAATCGGCGGTACAGACTTTGCTGCTGCGCTTTCTGAATCGTTGAGTACGATTGAGAACAGCGAACTGGCAGAGCGCGGGACTATGGTTATTTTGCTGTCGGACGGATTTAGTGAATCAAGTATTACCGATTTGCTTGCGACTTATAAACAGAAACAAATCGCTATAAATACGGTTGGTCTAAGTGTTGTGAATGAAAACGGCACAGCGCTACTGAAGCAAATCGCAGGAGAGACCGGAGGAAGCTATCACGATGTAACGAAAGCGACAGGACTCGCACTCGTGTTCCAAAGTATTTATGATACAATCGATGATCGAACGCTATTAACGGAGCGAACTGGTCAAGCAGCTGACAGTGTCATCTATAAAATACTGCGAATTCTGTCGATCGCGATTATTGGCATTGCTATTGGCGTATCACTCGGCATCGTGTTTGACAATCGCTACTTGGCGTTAAGCTTTGGCATTGGAGGCTTGGTAGGCGGTCTAATAGCGGGCTTTCTGTTGGAATCGGGCTTAACAGGACAGTCGTTCGGGGACGGAATAAGCCGCTTTGCCGCTGATCTAATACTCGCGTTTATTATCGGGCTGTTCCCGCTTATTGTGCCGATTAGGGAAAATAACAGCACTAGACCGCAGCGCGGCGGAAGAAACAAAGGCTTGAGCGATCATGCTGCATCCGGCCGAATCGGACGTGGGAAAGACAGCCGCAGTCATGGATTTTAAACGATTTTGGAGGCGGACATAGATGCGTTATATAGATGCGGAGCAGGATTCACCAATGATCAGCGAACTAAATCGCTCAATTGAGGGGGATATCTGTACGCTCCGCTGGCATTGGCCGGGAAGCATAGAGGCGGTCTACATTAGCAAGGTGGCCGCTGATCAGGAGCATAGCAGCGATCTGAGCACGAAGGGCTTAAAGCTTTATACGAAGGCTGAATATAAAGCGAATAACGGCTATCACAGCCGTATTGAAGGAATCGGACGTTATATCTTTACCGTATATGCTTGCAAAGAGGGAGTGGATGGGCCTCAGCTCATTCAACAGCCGAATGGGCAGAATGAGATTGAGATTAGTGCTGGTAAAGCAAAGATTCACTATTCGATCCACTCCAAGAGCGGCCTTTTTCAAAAATACAAAACGATTCAAATTCAAGTGACAACCGAGGTGCCAGTTGCCAAGGATGTACTCTGCTACGTTAAGAAGCAGGGGGGCTTCCCCGCAAATAAAGAGGACGGCACCTTATATCCGTTCGTCACTCCCTTTAGCTCAGGAAAAAATGTATTGCCTGCGATCGAGGTTGGCAAGAAGGATTATATTCGGCTGTTTTTCACCGATGGTCGGAGATATGGACAAATGTATGAATTGATTTCGGTATAAATGTAAGTAGAAATTTTAGAATGATATAGAATGTATAAGTTTCACTCTTATCCATTTCTATATAACCATCGCGAAACGAGTTTAGCCGGTAAGGACGGCGACAGCCGTTTACGCTTGAAATATAGGAAAGTATAAGTTTTATCTATACTTGGCTTATATTTTGCGAGAAACGCTTTGTCCTTAGACAAGGACGACGAAGTCGTTTCTTCTTAATAAAGGAGGTTGGTCGCATGGGCATTTTCGATCTATTCAAAAAAAAACCTGAGGCAAAGCCGAGGCCGTTGTTCTACGATATTGTCTGTCCTTACTGTTTCAGTAAATTTACGCCGGATGAGGCTGTATTTCGCGCCACTCATTCCCGTGAAGACGATGAGGATTACGCGCTTGGCGAGGATGAGGAGCTGAACAAATATCGGGAGCGGTTTGGACTCGATTCCGTTCATGATATGGAAGCCGTGCTTCGTCCGCAGGACGTACCGGAGGAACAGCATGTTTACTCAGACCATGTACGTATTGGTCTCAATGATCGCTATGGCGAATTGACTCGCAGACGGCTATGTCCAAGATGTCATAATGAGCTTCCGGTAACGGCAGGCAAGGTGCCAAGCAACATTATCTCCATTATCGGTGCTTCCCAAGTAGGGAAGTCGGTGTATATGACGGCATTAATTCATACGCTGCAAAATACGACAGCTGATCATTTTAACGCGGCCTGCATGCCGCTTAATGCGGAGATCAGTCGAAAGTTCCGCACCTATTACGAGGAGCCGTTATTCGAGCGGGGCGATCTGCTTGCTTCCACTCAAAAGGAGAAAATGCAGGAGCCGTTTATTTTTCAGTTTGTATTTAAAGATGAATCGAAGCCGCCGCTGACGCTCGTTTTCTTCGATGTAGCGGGAGAAGGTATGGTGGAGCAGGACTATCTCGGCTTGCACGGGCAGCATATTAAAAACTCTGCAGGAATTTTGCTGATGGTAGATCCGCTGCAAATTCGTTCGATTCGCGAGAAAATTCGAATTCAGCTCGGGGACAAGCCAGGTGAATGGGTATCGCAATATGACGAGCCGCGTGATGTTGTACTGACGATGTTCGGCGACTTTATCGCTTATCAAGACAATAGTAAGACAGATATACCGACAGCGGTTGTGCTGACCAAGAGTGATATGCTGCATTCGCTTAAGGATGAGGACGGCGAGTATATTAAGTCGAACAGCAATATTTTCAACAATATGGTGCATCGCGATTATTTCAACCTAACTGAATTTGAAAATATTGACGGAGAAGTTCGGCGCTTCATCGAGAAGGTCGATCGCCCATTCAAAGGGACGATGGACGTTTACTTCAAGGACACGGCCTATTATGCGGTATCCGCGCTTGGCAGCAATCCGGTCGATCAGAAGCTGCAAACCGTCGTCAGTCCGATTCGGGTCGATGAACCTTTTATTTGGCTGCTTTACAAGCTGAACTTCATTGAAGGGAGAAGAGAATAGTGCGTGATTCTACTCCGGGCAGAATGATTCAGCAGCAGATGTACGCACGGGAAAGACGCGGTATTTTCCGCTCCACGGAAGGCTATGATACCATTGCCAAGTCGAAAGGCTTAGATAACAATTTTATCAAAAAACAGCTCCACCCCTTTTGCGTATACGATGCACCTTCCGAGCTTGCCGCACGCGGGGAGAAGGAGGATTCGGCATATCCAGAAACGATGCATCTTCTTCATCTGGAAAACGGCGACATCCTGTTAGGACGCAGCGTTTATAAGTCGGCCGATTTCACGGGGCTCCGCAGCGCTTTTTTCACACATAACTATATCCTTCCGGGAAGTGAGCCTCATCGTTCACCTTCAGATTATAAAACATGGCTGAGAGCTTCCTTTGCCGACAGCTACGATATTCACGATGGAATGGATCTCTCTGAACTCGTAAGCCTGCCTGTTCAAACAATCATTCCGGTTGTGGACCATCGTTCCCTATTAGCTGAACTTCATATCGGAGAAAAGCTGTTCAAGCAGCTTCTGTTTGCAGTGATGGCATCAGTCGGCGGGAAAAAGAAAATTTATATAGCTTTGGACGTGCCAATCGCGGAGCTGCCAGGTAAAGCTAAGCAATTGCTAACGGTCCTTTATGCGAGCTTGCCGTATGTATTCCGCAAACAGCTAGGCTTTATTACTTATGCCAAAGAACCGCAAAGCCGCAAATCGATACATCTTACGTTCGTCGAGCAGGGCAGCCTGCGTGTTGGCGATCGAAATGTCGAAAAGGATTTTACATTTGATTTGGTTAATGACAGAATGACTAACGTTGATCTGGAAGGAATGGATCAGCCGTATTTGGATTTTGCTTGGGATAACCTGGAGCGCGGTGAGCGCGCAGAGCAATTTTATCAATTCGCCGAGCAGATGCTCTTAAATATGGATTCGGAGCGCCAGGTTTCTGTTTCCAGCTATCATGAGCTGGCTGTTATGTTTCAAATGGAAGAAAACAATGAAGAGCTCTACGAAACTCACAAAAGTGCTGTTTTGCGTGGAATGCTCGATTATTTGCGGCCGACTGGCTCGCTGAATTTGAAGATGCGTCTGAATGATCTCTTTCTGTCGCGATTCGACTACGAATACGATCGGATGAGGCAAGGAATCGTACCGGAAGCCTTTATAGCGGAAAGCTTCAAGGATTATTACCACATTGATGGCAAGCATAACGAATCGAAAATCATTGCTTTTTTCATGATGTCCATTAACTGCGCGAAAACGCAAAGAAAAACGGATGCGGTTGCTTCCTTCTACGCGGCAATAGAGAGCAATGCTGCACTGAGCCAAGCTTTTTTCAATAAAGTACTTCATGATTCGAAAAATGCTGAAATCTTCTTCATGCCCTTAATTGAAGGGAAGCTGAAGCAGGCTCCAGGCGTGAAGAGTATGCTCCAAGTGATTGAACGATGGGCAGCTGTTCATCCGCAGCTGTATAACTATAGAGCGTTTCTAGAGCTTGCCTCCGAGCAGCTTAAGGATAAGCTGGAACGCGAGCACCGTTCGATGTCTGTCGTTAACCAGACCTTGATTCAGCTTAGTAAGCTTAAAGGGGAGGCGGGACTGGGTAAGAAGCCGGCTGCTGCTGGAGCTTCGAGCTTTTATCAAGAGCTGGAGCTTACAACTTATCGTTCATTGCTGTCTGATTTTAATCTGGATACACTTACGATGGCGCAGCTTGAACAAGCTGTATTTCTTGGTGCAAAGGATCAGTTGAAGCAGTGGAATGAGCATTTGAAGGATCCACGCTGGCAATCGCTGGCGCTCGTGCTTAGTGCGCTATATGATTGGTTAACGCTTCCTGAACCGAATGCTTTGCTATCCTACAGATTGTCACCGGTAGAAATTGATCAGATGCAGGAAGTAGGACGTCGATTATTACAGGGACAGCTGCAGCTGGCTCATTTCGAGCGACTTACATTAGTGTTTCGTAATAGCTCGGATATAGAAATAATTGATTACACAGCACTGCTCGACTTTTTGTCAAAAAACACAGAGAACAAGGATACGGTTTACCGCTTTTTCCAATGGTCAGAGAAGCATCCTGATTTTATGAGATCTAGAGGCTTCGTACCTGCATATGCTTCGGCAATTATTGCTTATTTTAAGAAATATGATCGAGACGCCTTCAAGAAACGAGCCAATTGGAAGCTGTATTTTGATAAAACGGGCCCCGCCCTTAAAGCTATATATAAGCAGGCTGAGCTGGAGCTGTCTTCGCCAACCGCAAGGTTTTTTCGCAAAAATCGGAAGGCGGCTGTAATTACCTCTGTCACTACGTTAGGTGTTATATTGGTTGTTGTTGGTGTGCTTATGTCAATGGGGGATAAGGAAAAGCCGGGTGGAAATGTGTCTATACCGGAGATTACGCCTACGGATAACCCGGCTCAAACGGAGCTGGATACTCTCGTACATGTTCAACAAACGGCGGCATCAGAAGGAGTGGAGGCCAAAACCTCGCTCATTTTCTTATTCAAAGATGCATCGGCATGTGCGGCTTTCATGCCAGAGAGTCTTACGATTAAGAAGCCTGATAATGAATCGCTTGAATATACGGGATTATATTACGCGCCTGCATGCCAGACTGCAACTGTGAAAGCTACGCCCGCGCCTTCAACTGCAACAGAAGGCAGCACACAGGATAGCACTACGGATAAGCCGACAAAACAGTCTGGATCGGAGACTAAGTCTCCAACCGATTCGCCAAACAATTCCCAAACCGACACGGGATTAGATACAAGCGTTGGCAACGGAGCTGACACTGGCGATGACGCTAAGGCTGAGCAGGATCTCTACACGAGCAAAGTTATTGTTGCTTTAGGCAAGCAGGTTGAGCTTCCGGTTAACAGTATCGTTCGGGTTGGCGAAACGGAATATAAGCTTACTGAACCAATTCAAAACACTTCAAACAAGTAACATAAAATAGTTGAGGGAGAGCATCCTAATAGAGATGCTCTCTTTTTTTTTACTTAATGCCAATAAGTTAACGTTGACGTTAACTGTTACTAGGAGTATGCTTACTTTAATGATTATGGAGGTGCGGCGTTTTGAGTATGTGGAAGATTGAGGAAGTTGCAAAGCGAACTGGCTTAACTAAGCGGGCAATTCGGTATTACGAGGATTTTGGACTAATTTCAGCTCCCGAGAGAACATCAGGCGGTATTCGCCTCTATTCGGAAGAGGATGTTGAGCAGATTAAGAAGATACTGCTTGTGAAAGAAGTGCTAGGATTTTCGCTCGCTGAGATTCAAGAGCATCTTGCATTTAAGGCCATGTTCGAGCAGCAGCGAAACGATGTATTATCGTCAGAGGATCGTGAGGAACGGAAGCTTAAGCTGCAACATATGTTAATCAACTTAAAGAAAGAACAAGAATTAATTGATACGAAGATAAAAAAAATGGAACAATTTAAAGAAGAGCTGAATGGTTTTGAAGTACGCATATTAGAAGCTGTAGAACGACTTCAAGGATAGGAGCCTTATGAAACCGATAGAACAAGAGCAAGGAACAACGGCGTTCTGGACGATTATGATTGCTGTTTTTTTCGGCAATTTCATGGCATCGCTAAGTACAACGACAATAAATGTGGCTTTGCCTGTATTTATGGATGATTTTGATGCAAGCCTGAACACGGTGCAATGGATGCTGTCTGGCTTTATGATGGCAACCGGAATTATAGCGCCGATCATCGGTTTTCTGGGCGATAAATGGAGCTACAAACGGTTATATGTATTCGCGTTAGCTGGTTTTACACTGGCATCGGTATTATGTACGTTTGCTTGGAATATAGAATCCTTGATTATATTCCGTATTCTGCAGGGTATTTTCAGCGGTATTATTATGCCCACTACAATGACAATCATTTATCAGACGATCAAAAAAGAGAAGCAGGCAGTGGCGATCAGCTTCTGGAGTATTTCAGCTATGCTGGCACCAGCGCTAGGTCCGACAATTGGCGGTTGGCTGACTGAGATTTATGGATGGAAGTCATTATTTTTTATGAATATTCCTATCGGTCTTATTGCAGTAGTTGTTGCTATGCGATACATTCCGAATTATAGGCTAAGCCGAGGCGTGAAGCTCGATTGGATTGGCTTTGGGGCAGTAGTGATCGGTACTAGCTCTCTGCTCATCGCGTTTAGCGAAGCGCATAGCTGGGGCTGGGCAAGCGGTCAGACGTTAGGGCTTATTGCTGTAGCTATTCTTATTCTTGGATATTTCATTCGCAGGACTTTGAAGGTCAGCAATCCATTATTGAATTTGCAGGTTTTAAAAATTCCAAGGTTTACGTACGGGCTGATTTTGAACTGCGCAATTACAATATCACTGTACGCGGGAACCTTATTAGTGCCTATTTTTATGCAAAATATTAAAGGCGCATCGAGCCTGACTACGGGGATGATCATGATGCCGGGCACGCTTGCGATGGCGCTAATCTCTCTCATCGTAGGCCGTTTGTATAATAAGGTTGGTCCTTCACGATTGATTTTCGTCGGTCTTGTTCTTATGGGAGTCGCTACTTGGGCGCTCAGTTATGTGAATGTGACAACCGGCGTTCTCTTCGTTACGGTTTGGCTTGCTATTCGCTATGTGGGTATAGGCTTTAGTAATATGCCGGTGACTAATGCCGCTATGTCAGCCGTACCACCCGAAAATTCCGGGCATGCGTCTGCGGTGATGAACTGGATCAGACAAGGCAGCGCAGCCTTGTCGATTAGCTTGTTCAGTTCTATACTATCCGCACAAACGATAGCGCATTTGGCAGAAGAGAAAGTATCAAAAACCGTTGCGCTTTCACTCAGCATACAGGATGTGTTTCACCTTGGAACGATCATTATTGTTGTATCCATACCGCTCACGCTGCTGCTTCGGAAGCGTAAAGAATCGGTTGTACAACTGGGCAAGTAATCAGCTTATGTTTATGATATAGTCACACAGCAGCTCAGATGAGCACATATAATCGCACAAAAACAGCTAAAGCTGTCACTTGAACAGAATCATCTGTTTAAATGACAGCTTTTTGGTTGCATGCGTTTATAAATAGTAGTTCTCGTACATGTAATATGTTGAGGGAAGCCTATAGAAAGGTAGTCGGCTTCATGAAGCTTTTCGCTAAGTTGTCGGCTTGATGATCCTTATTGTTCGGCTTATAGTTTTCTAAAACATCTATGGTGTAGTCCTCACCCGGCTTATTCGATCTAAAAATAAATTGCTCTCTGTTCTCTATGTGAACATCATGGCCGCACTGCTTTAGGCAATCTTCAAAGTCCTGAAGTGTTGGCTCCTCATTTTCCTCTAAATAAATGAGGGCAGTTAGCATTTTTGTTTCATCACGGCGGATAATCTTGAAATAGACGGTATGTTCTTTTTTCACGAGCGATTCCTCCTAAACTAAATAATGAAGTGCTGTTGTTATGATTATATTATGTTTCAATTGAAATGAAGAAGCAAACTTTTGTCTGAATAAAGGCGAATCATTAACAACATGATTGAGCTTATTACAGTATGATGATAAAGTCTGATTAATAGGAAAGGATGGAATAATATGAGTGATAGCCGCAAGCATTTGAAGGTTGAAGTGCAAGCCTATCTGGACCGCATTGGGTATGAGGGTCCAGTTGATGTGAATGCAGCAACCCTTGCCAAGCTGCAGGAGTGCCATTTGCATACGGTACCGTATGAGAATATTGACATTTTGAACAGAAAGCCTTTGTCACTCGAGATTAACGACCTTATTGATAAAATCGTTGTTCGCAGACGGGGCGGCTTTTGCTTTGAGCTAAATGCGCTATTTGGCTGGCTGCTGCGAGAGCTCGGTTACCCTGTGACGGATCTCTTTGCAAGGTTCTGGCGTGATGAAACCAATGTTCCCCCAAAACAGCGTCATCATGTGCTGAAAGTTGAGGCTGAAGGTACTTTCTATTTATGCGATGTGGGCGTTGGCGGCATCGTGCCCCGCAGTCCGATTGCGATCATTGAAGGCGCTCCTACAAAGCAGGGTGATGAAACCTATCGATTAGATCGTGACGAGAACTTCGGCTGGGTGCTGTGCGAGCTGGCTCACGGTCAATGGAGATGGATTTATTCCTTTACCGAGGAGAAGAAGCTGTCGAGGGATTATATAATGGCCTCCTTTTGGTGCGAAAACGCGCCGAGTTCACCTTTCACCAAAAGCCCAATTGTCGCGATTCGAACGAAAGAGGGACGCAACACGATTGCCGGTGAGCAGTTTCGAATTTTTAAACCAGACGGTGTACATACGATCACTCCGCAAACAAACGAAGAGTATGAAGCAGCTTTACGCACTCATTTTGGCATAATTATTAATGAAGTTATATATTAGTCTAGTTAACTAGCCAAACAAAATCTTCGTATGTAGAAATTAGAAAAAGCATACCTGCTATAGAAAAAGAAATAATTTACAGAACAGACGTTCTGGGTTATTATCTTTTTATGGGTTAATTTCCTAATAAATGCAGTGTAGTCTATGGTAAGTGATGCCCGGGAATTCGTAGCGACACGAGGAGAGGGATGAGAGAAATGGCTTTGACGGAGAAACGAATGTTTGATCACAAGGGTGGGTTTGAGCTGGCGGATTTGCGGGATGAGAAGCTGCATATGGTTTGCTTGAAGGGTGCTGAGCTTTATGGTGTTGATGCCAGGGACACTTCACTGGTGCATGTGAATTTTGTTCATTCGAAGTGGAACCATATTTTTTTCTCGAACGTTCATGTCAATGAAGTACAAATGGGCGGTACCCTGTTCGAAAATATTCGAAGACCAGATGCAGAAGCTAGCCGATTAGAAGCAGAAGCTGGAACCGACGGCTGGATTAACATAGAACCCATTAGATTCCGGACAAGTGATTTGAGCAAAGCGATTTTCGAGGCATGCAACTTAAACGGTGTGGAGCTGATCGATTGCCAAGTAGAGGGGATGAAGATTAACGGCATTCCGGTTTCGGAATTGCTCCGTCACTATGGAGAGAAACGGGAGTACCCGCAGGTTATCCAGCAATTTAGACAGCTTCGAGACGAAACGCTTGCATTGACGGCGACGATTCCTCCCGAATGGATTGACGAGATACCGGAAGGCTTCAATAACAACCTACGTTGGAATCTCGGACATATTCTTGTTGGTTGGGATCATGCGATTTTTCCTAAGCTGGGTGACTTATGGCATGTTCCGAAGCATTACCATTATTTATTCCCCAATGGCTCAAGTCCGAAGACTTGGCAGTCGCCGCCTCCGGCACTCGAGGAAATTGTTATGTACTTGAGTCAACAAAAGGATGACATTTCCGAAGCAACGGCAATGAAGCTGAACGAACCTCTTGCGGAGCCATTTCTGCAAATTGCAACGATTGAGGAAATGTACGGCTTCATGCTGCGCGAGGAGACGTATCATTTGAATGTGATGAAACGGATTATAGCAGCTATGTAGCATGTTTACGAAAACTATGACTGTGATATTCCATTCTAAATAAGGGGATCAATTTCCATGATAAAAAAAATTGATTGCGCATATGTGCCGGTAACGAATGTGGAAAAGTCGGCGGAGTGGTATGAACAGGTGTTAGGAATGAAGCTCCGTTCTCCGATTAACCCGGGGAAAGGCGCGATTATGATCATGGATGAAGGGGGATGGCTGTTTCTGCTTCCAAGCCCGAATATGACGCCGCTTACCTTCAATACGACAGGCTGGGCTGAAAATGGGGAGTCGTTCGAAATGTTCCCCATATGCTTCGAGACCGATAAAATTCAATCCTTGTACGCCTCCCTGAAGAATTCCGGCACATGGCTGGAGACAGATATAAGGGATGAGGGCGGCTGCGGGCTGCAATTAAACTTCATGGATCCTGATGGTAATAAATATCAAGTATTTCAGCAGCCATCCAAGTAAGTGGTTTAATAATATTTAGGAGGAAAATGACCATGAAAGAATGGACTACTGGCGCAGTGGATTTGCATAGAACCGATATTTCAGGTTCGAAATTTCAAGAAGTAAATGCTGAGCGGCTTAACTTTGATGATGTGAATTTAGCCGGAACGAGAATCAACAACGCTAACTTGCAAGAGCTGTCGTTGAATGATGTAAACCTGACAAGTGCAAAAATAACGAACGCAAATTTAAGTGATATCATGATTGAGAATGCACAATTCACTGGTGCTCAATTTCGGAATATAGGCTGGCCCATTGATTGTGAAGATGCCAATTATCATCCTGAACAAAATTATAGGCCGGTAGTATTCGAGAATTGCAAATTGAGAAACGGCATAATTTCCAAGAGCGATTTATCTAATATGGTCATCACTGATTGCGATATAACGGGGTTAACCATTAATGGGATCGCAATTGATGAGCTGATAAATAATTTAAAGTAATGGATAACAATAAAGGAGCTCTCGATTGATATCGATCAGCTCCTTTTGACATGATTATAATTGATTATACCAACTGCACCTTGATGAGATTAGTCGCGCCGGACTGGCCGATCGGAACGCCAGCGGAGAGGACAACGATATCTCCCGTCTCAATAAGTCCAGTCTGCTTTGCATTGCGAGTAGCCGATTCGAACATTTCATCCGTTGTTGTGACGACGTCTCCTTTAACCGGAATGACACCGGAGAGCAAACAAATTTTAGGCAAAACATGGTCATGCTGTGTTATAGCGATAATGGGTGCAGTGGGACGGTACTTGGAAATCATACGCGCAGTAAAGCCGCTTTCTGTATATGTGAGAATCGCTTTGGCATTCAGTTCGAGAGAGGAGCTGACTACGCCTTGGCTAATAACCTCGGTTATATTCGTGCTATGCTGGGTTCTTCTTTTATCAAATTGTTGCTTATAGTCAATCATTGTTTCTGCTTTTACCGCAATTGCTGCCATCGTTTGCACGGACTGGATCGGATATTTACCGGCAGCTGTCTCGCCTGAGAGCATAACTACGTCAGCGCCTTGAATAACCGCATTGGCAACGTCGCTAACCTCCGCCCTTGTCGGACGCGGGTTAACCTGCATGGATTCAAGCATATGGGTAGCCACGATAACTGGTTTTCCAACTAGATTACATTTATTGATCATTTCCCTCTGCATCATCGGAACATCCTCAATCGGAACCTCAACGCCCAAATCTCCGCGCGCGACCATGATACCATCCGAAGCATCAATGATCGCATCAATGTTGGTCATGCCTTCTTCGTTTTCGATTTTGGAAATGATCTGTACATGGCTGGCATTATTGTCCTCGAGAATTTGGCGTATTTGCAAAATATCGTCCGCTTTTCTTACAAAAGAGGCTGCTATGATCTCGATATTGTGCTTTAGCCCGAATGCAATATGCGCGATATCTCGTTCTGTCACACCAGGAAGCGTCGTTTTGATACCGGGAAGGTTGACCCCTTTTCTTGGCTTCAACGTTCCGCCGCTAATGATTTTGCAGCGAATGTCATTGCCGTCCACGGAAAGAACCGTAAGATCAACAAGTCCATCATCAATTAGGATGCGATCATTGGGCTTAACGACAAGCGGGAGCTCCGCATAATTAACAGGTAGACGCCCGGCATCGCCAAGCACATCGTCCGTTGTTAGAAGGAGCTCTTCACCAACTACCAGCTCGCAGGAAGCTGCCTTCAGCTTGCCGATTCGTACCTCGGGTCCTTTTATATCCATCAAAATAGGGACAAACGTATTCAGCTCACGAGCTGCCTGCCGTATGTTTTCCATTCGCATTATGTGATCTTCTAATTCGCCGTGAGCCATATTCAATCTACCAACAGTCATACCTGCCTGGATCATTTCTTTAATGGTCGAAACGGAATCGCAAGCGGGACCCATTGTACAAATAATTTTTGTTTTCAGCATGTTGTAGGCCTCCTCATTTTTTCCATTGTAGCGTGTATTCTCGAATGTAACTATGAACTATAGTATAATGAGTGTACTATAGTACAATTTAAGGGAGTCGAAAGCATGCTTGTCATTTCAGATGTGCACCAAGATAATGGGGCTGACTGGTATGAGGAGGGGATCGATCATAATCTAGCTTTTCACCTCACGCTAATGACTTATGGGAAATGTGTTTATTGGATAAATCATGAGAAGGTTATTTTGGAAAAAGGTGATTTGCTGCTCATCCCGGGGCATATTCCTTACTATGGGAAGAGTATACCTACTGTTGTACATACGAAGTTTGTCGTTAATTTCAGGAAGACCAGCATAGATGCAAGATTGCCCATCCTTCAGCTGCAGGAGCCGCTCAAGCGGAAGCTGGGCTGCTACGAAATCATTCATGAACGAATGAGAGGGATGCTGGGTCAATGGAAGGATCGTCCGCCTTATTATGAAATAATGGCAGAGGCACTGCTGACAGAGGTTCTAATTTTTTTGAATCAGGAGACAGACCGGGGTGTTATTACTTCAGAAAAGCATCGACGCATCGATAGCATGAAGCAATATATTCAGACGCATTATCGGGAGAGAGTGACGAAGGAGGAGCTTGGTGATGTGATCCATACAACACCGAACTATGCGGCTACTCTGTTCAAAGCAGTCACTAATCAAACAATTAGCGAATACGTACATCATCTAAGAATGAAAACAGCCATTTATATGCTGACGGAATCGGAGCTGACAATAAGCGAGATTTCAGATTTTCTAGGCTATAGCGATGTCTCCTACTTTCATCGTATATTCAAGCGCATTTTGGGAAGTCCGCCTTCTGAATTTCTATAAGGCATTAATACTTTAGATGATAAATTGTAAAAGCTGTTAACGAAGCCTAATATCGCAACCTATTACGGCATTAACACGTTATTAGGTATATTCATCATTTTAACGAAAGAGGATGGTACCTATGGCTTTTAAACATTTAGTGGGCAAAAGAGCAGCTTTATCTTCAATAATAGCAGCCGCGCTTCTTGCGACAATCGTTCCAACGAGCACTTCGTATGGAGAATCAGCCAGTGCGGCACCTTGGGTACAATTTCAAATAGGAAGCAGTAAAATAAGTGATTATCGCGGTGAACATAATTTGGATGTGGCACCGTATCTTCAAAATGGCAGTGCAATGGTGCCAGTGAGAGCGTTAGCTGAAGGCCTGCAAGCGGATATCGAGTGGAATGCTGCTGCGAGAGAAATTGATCTGGCGCAAAGTGGTCTTACCGTTCATTTGACCGTTGACAGCAACGCGGTAGTTGGAACGTTTATTAAAAACGTTAAGCTTCCCGAGAAAGTAAAAATTATTAAAGGCAATGCTTTCGTTCCGGCCAAAATGGTAGCACAGCTGCTCGGGGCTAATACTGCTTGGAATGAAAAAGAGAAGAAGGTTCTTATTGGGGAAAGCAGTGATGCGATTTCCTTTAGCTATACGTTTGATCAAAGCGAGGATGGCTGGAAGGGTGCTTTCGCCGACTTACCGGTTAAGTACAATCCAGACATTTACGAGCTGCAATTTGCTCGTGAACTCCTCCCTATAGCCGATAATAAAACCAACTTTGGTTTAAAGCTTAAAGGGATGAATCGCAGTGATGATCTGTTCATGTTCGTTTCGAAGAAGGTTGATGGATTAACGCCAAACACCACTTACCAAGCAGAGCTTTCCTTTAAACTCTACACGGATCAAGCAGGCGGGATGATGGGTGTGGGCGGTGCGCCGGGCGAGGCTGTCAGCATTAAAGCGGGAATTGTGAGCAAGCAGCCTGAGGCCATTGAGCTGAATGATGGCGGAGAACCTTATTTTCGTTTAAACCTAGATAAAGGCAATCAGCGCAACGAAGGTCAGGATATGAAAATCGTGGGTACCATGGTTCAGCCAAACGATGAGCTCAAGGGCTATCAACCAGTTGCTATGAGCTACTCTACAACTATAAAATCAAATGATAAAGGGGAGCTTTTTCTTATAATTGGGAGTGATTCAGGCTATGAGGGATTAACTACCTTTTATCTAGACGATATAAAACTGGAACTGCTTCCTTAAATACAAGAGTTAATAAAAAGCGATTGCTAAACGGTGTTTAACCGATTAGCAATCGCTTTATTTTTTCTTGAGTTCGAAGAAATGAGAAGGAAAGTGGCTGCTATAGGTAGAATTAAGATTAGCAAGCAAAAAATGGGTATTAATACTAGGGAAAGGCAAATAGGTGTACTCACATGATGGAAGAGATATTAATTAAAAATTCTAAGCAGCAAGACCTGCTTAGAGGTCTTGATCCAAATGAGCTTCCTATTTATACAGAACGTTTTTCCGCAAAAGGTTTGGAAGCACAGCAAGCCAAATATAAAGAGGTTATTGATGTTATACATTTCTTCATGGACAAGTTTCTTTCCACGATTTCTGGAGATCCGTTCCTTATCGCAATAACAGATAGAGAGGGATATATATTAGGGTTTCAAGGTGATCCCTCCATTATAAACACTATACGACAGCTGGGAATTATAGAAGGCGTACAATTTAATGAAGAGCTTGGTGTTAATTCGATTGCCTTATGCCTTCGTTATAAGAAGCCAATTCTACTGCTAGGAGATGACCACTATCATAAGGTTCTGCACAGTATCGCTTGCTGTTCCGTCCCTCTGCTGAACAAGACTAACGAAGAAGTAATTGGGTCGCTTACATTATTGATGGATATTCGCTTTGCGCATCCTCATATGCGCGCACTCTTATGTACGATTGTTGACTCAATCGAGCGAGAACTTCTGCTGCGGAAGCAAAATACCCAGCTTCAGATTTTGAACCAAGTGCTGGTCGAAACCAATTATTATGGTGTCATTATTACGGATGAGCTTGGAACCATCATTGAGATGAATGAAAATAGCACTAAGATCTTATGTGATGGTCATACCAACAAAGCAGGCTGTCTAGGCTTTAGTGTATTTGAAATGGTTCCGATTGGTGAATACTTTGAACGCGTTATTGTACACAACGAACAATGCATCGGTGTAGAGCTCTCCATTCCATTCCGCGATTTAACTCGTTACTATATGCTAGACGTTGTGCCGATCTATTGTTGTCAGCAAACGCTCATTCGTGTGGCAGGCAGTCTGCGTGACATCACTGAGATGAAAATGGCAGAAGAAATGATGCGTAATGCAGAAAAGCTCGTAGTAGCAGGACAGCTAGCGGTTAGCATCGCCCATGAAATTCGAAATCCGCTTACAACAGTCAAAGGCATGTTTCAATTGTCCAGCAAACAGAATACGTCCCTGCATTACGACTTAATTATGTCTGAACTGGAAAGAATGAATGCCATTGTAAGTGAGTTTTTGATTTTAGGAAAACCACAGCCCGAAAAATTCAGAGCTGAACTGTGCTTGCCTATTTTAAATGAGGTACTGAGTATAATTGATATGCAGGCGAGTATGAATGGCATTATTATCAATCACCCAAAAACATCTGATGGTCTTACGATTCGATGTGATCGCAATCAAATCAAGCAGGTGTTCCTTAATGTGTTGAAAAACGCAATGGATGCAATGCCTTTTGGAGGCGTTATAGATATTCATTTAGATGTACAAGATGGCTGTCAGCTAATTCGGTTCGTCGATAATGGCGAGGGCATGACTGATGAAGTATTACAGCGGATATGTGAACCGTTTCATACTACCAGACCGGATGGCAATGGCTTAGGCATGATGATCGTCAGAGAAATTATGAATTCACACAATGGAAACTTGGTCATTGCAAGTCACCTAGGCTTAGGAACAACAGTCGATATTTTTCTGCCTGGTGTGTAAAATATCATTTCCCTGCTATATGAGCATTTGTTTTCACAATGACGGCCGCTATTTGCTGCTCGTAAGCATACATTTTTTGTTTATGTGCAATAATTTGACGCTGGAGTGAGATTAGTCTGACGAAGGAGCTGAGAGTGGCTGTTGAATCTCCTTTTCTAGTAACCTGATTAATGACAGCTGCTTCGGTTGAGAAATATTTTTTTGTGCTGCTAACCGAGCTTTTCTCCGCTTTAATCTTTACTTTGAGGGGATCAATGCCCGCAAGTATATCCTTTGCATTCTTCATCGTTTTAGCGGTATCTGCTTTAGCTGACTTAAGAATAGCTTCTTTGTTGCGAATATCTAGCTTAGCAATCTGAACGGCAGCTTTCACCGTTTCAACCTGTGGGGATAAAATGCTGACTAAGCCCTTGTTCTTAATGGACTTTGCTATTTTTAGCTGTTGATTCAAAGTATCGTGAGTGTTGAATAACGTCTCATACTTTTTCTTTGTTTGCTCAACCTCAGCCGCGAGCTTTAGCAGCTTATCGGCGTCAATCTCCTTGATGTGTTTACGCGCTAACAGAATGGCTTCTTCATTTCGGTAATGGAGATCATTAATAGTCGTATCCCAATTAATATCTTGCTTCTGAAGATTTTGCAGCTCAGCATATTGCTGGGTCAGCTTGGCTGCCGTTGTATTGGTAGCGGCGGCTGTCATTTTGTCGAAAGCAGTTTTGGCGGTAATCGTAAAATCAAATGACGCGGCAATTACGGCAATAGGACTGCTGACAACCAATACTACGATAAACAGTGATACAAGCAGCTTCTGGACAGAATACATCATTAGCTAGGCCTCCTCAAATTAACGGCAAATAACACAAAAAAAGCACCTGCAAGATAGGCGTTGTACGCCTTCTCTTACGGGTGCTTCCATCGTAAGCCGCTCGTATATAACTAATTTCTACCAATATACAGGATGATGCCTGAATGAGTCAAGTATCCGACTGTAAATTATTTATTGCGGCCTTGGCGTATTCATCCGGCGTTTTGCCGATTATGGCTTTAAAGTCTTTAATAAAATGGGATTGATCGTAATAACCAAGCTCGGTGGACAATGTCAGCCAATCCTCATGCTTCCCCGTATCCATAGCCGCAGCTGCATTTTGGAGCCGATAGAGCTTGATAACCCATTTAGGACTCACTCCAACGTACTGGCTGAACAAACGTTGAAGCTTTCTTGTGTTCATAGTAAATTGTTCGCCTATATGCTCTACTCTCGTTAGGTCGCGATTTATATGAATGTGATCAATAATCTCATTGATCAGAACAACTTGATCATCCGTACTTGGGAGCTTCTCCATGAACAGGGCCTCAGCCAACGCGATCATATTGGCCGGGTTTTCTTCAGCGAGAAGCTTCTGTGAGAACGCTGCAGGGTCGGTCTCAAAAACAGAATCGATGGCGATGGACTGATCGGTAAGCGCGGAGAGAGGAGATTTTATAAAGGGATAGAAGCCGCCTGGCTTAAACTTGACGCCAAACACGGTCCCTTTACCTTGAATTTGCTTCGTATACTTGCTGCTCGAGACCCCATAAATGCCGCTTCTATGTGCTTCAATAACCATATTGACACAAGGGTTGGGGAGAACATCCTGCAAATAGGGAGCTTGTCCCTCTAAATTCCAGTTTATAATCCAGAAATGCTTGATGAAGGGAATGAGAGCCGTAGATGGAGCAAAGCGGGAGAGCTGAAACTTTTTCTCGCCTTCGTTTAATTGCAAAATACCCATACTCGGCTTTTGGGCAGCTGATTGCATAAATAATCACTCCAGTCGCTCGAATTGTCGTGTTTTTACAATACCAACCATTTAACTTGAGATACACTGATCATAGCAAGAGATGAGAGACTCAGCAATGAAAATGATCGTTTAATAATAGGAGGAATGAATGGTATGGAGTTGAAATACGAGTTTTATATAGGCGGAACACCCGAGCAGGTATGGCATGCATTGGTTTCACCTGAGGGAACAAGGCAAATATTTTTTGGATGCGTGATTGATTCTACCTTTGAAGTGGGAAGCTCTTACGCGTATGTAGGTCCCGGCTCTGAGGGGGATGAAACTGTTCATGTTTACGGTACTATTTTAGCTTATGAGCCTCAGCAATTGTTCAGTGTCCTTGAACATCCGGGTCCTTCCTATAATGATAACCATAAGGAGCTGGAGTCGAAGATCACCTTCACGCTAGAAACGGTGGGGGCGACTACGAAGCTGACCTTAATCAATAATCAATTTACCGAAAATCATCCCTCCATTGAGAGAACGAATAACAGCTGGTGGATCATTCTAAGCAATGTTAAAACCTATGTTGAATCGGGCAAGACACTCGATTTTGGGTGGTAAAATAGCGAGTAAATTGAAAAAAAAGCACATATCCTATTTGCCGCAATTTAAAAGCTAATTGAAAGGTTTTAATCCAAGTTGATGATGAGCAGCAGCCTTATGAATAGGGCTGTCATTCATCTATTAGCTTGGATTTTTTTCGATTCCACACTTATTTATGAGCAATAGGTTGATCTGATCAACGAAGCGGCAACGAAAGATTCCCTTTGGGTGGCTAATTCTTTATACTGTATAAAAAGGACAGGCGGCATACGTCTGCGATAACGGATTGGAGAGAAAGCGCATGGGTTACAAAATAGTATTTTTTGATATCGACGGCACGTTAATTAATGAGAATAAGGAAATACCGGCGGATACGATTAAAGCTATTGCAGAGCTGAAGGAGCAAGGTGTCGAGCCAGTTATTGCAACAGGCAGAGCGCCTTACTTCATTAAACCATTAGCGGAGCAGCTTGGGATTGAATCTTTCGTATGCATGAATGGTGCATACGTTGTTTACAAGGGAACACCGCTTTATAAACGAGAAATTGCTAAGAGCAGCCTAGAGGCTCTTGTGAAAGTAGCAGCAGAGCATGATCATGGTCTTGTATTTGAAGGGGAGCACAGCTTCTTTGCCGATAGAGAGGATCATCCCTTCATCATTGATTCTGTCAATTCATTGAAGGTTGACTTGCCTGGTTACAACCCTGAATTTTGGAAGACGGACAGCATTTATCAAGTATTCCTGCACTGTGAAAGCAACGATGAGCATTTGTATGATAATTTATTATCCGAGCTGAAGCTAATTCGTTGGCATGCGCAAGCAATCGATGTGCTCCCGGCAGGCGGATCAAAGGCACAAGGGATTGAGGCGTTGCTTAAGGAGCTGGGACTTACACCAGAGGATGCAGTTGCTTTTGGTGATGGTCTGAACGACAAAGAAATGCTGGATGTCGTTGGCTTTGGTGTTGCGATGGGCAATTCTCACACGGATCTGCTGCCATTTGCCGACTATGTTACCACGCATGTGGATGAGCAAGGCATTCGTAATGGCTTAGTTAGAGCGGGCCTGCTTAGCATTAAAGTTAAGCAGTAAGCTCCTCTGTATAAAATCCGTAAGAGATTAAGAGTGGAGATGGGAAGAGCGATGACAAAACCGACTTTTGACGTCGACCATCTCGTCGACCAACTGGTATCTCACGATCGCCTAACTAAGTTAGAGGAAGCGGAAGCGGAAGAACACAGAATCTACTCTATTAGATGCTTTTTCTGAGCCCGACTAGTTTCAATATTTGTAATTAATGGAGTATGCAAAAAGGTCAGCTGCGATTTAGTTTCAGGGGATGAACTTAATTGCTGGGTCAGCTCGATTTGCTCCCTCCTTTAGGTGAATTAGCTGCATATTCTGAAACTAAATCGTCAATATTTCCATAATACCTCTCATTAGTTTCACATTTTGGAGCTAATTTAACGTTGCCTCAAAACTACCAGAAATGAATATATACCTTTTCAGCGATATCTTGTCGGTCAAGATAAGAATAGTCGAGACTATTCTTTTGTCCTTGGAACTCGGCATTCATTTCCGGTTTTGAATTCCTTATATTGGTTAATAAACAGTAATATTTGTACCTAAATACAAAGCTGACAGCACATATTGTGATGTCGGCTTTTTTTCATTATGCGCGTGCCCAGAAGCACGCATCTTCTAGCCGGTGAAAGTCCGGTCATGGGAGGGGCCAAGCCCCCATGTAGCTAGGATGCCTGCGTACGGTGAAAGCTTTGCGTAGAAGCGTATCGACAAAAGTCCTGTCTGAGACAGGGCGAGCAACATGCCAGGCCGTAACATCAAGTGAATCTTGCCGCGTCGTTAAAATGGCCTCGCAAGAGGGACAAGGGGAAGCCGAACCTCGGCTTAATGGGTGAAGGCCACGGAAACTGCTAAGAACTTGGAGCGGTAGTGAAGAATCCTCCGGCGTAAGGGGATCGGCATGGTATGAAAGAGGATGCAGTGAACTGGGGAGACCCTCCCCTGCACGGAAATTTTTTTTAACCCGTAACGAAGTGATCTATAAGTCCAAAAGATGAAATGATCTACTTGCAGGAAGGGAGTCCGAGGGGCTCATAGTACTGAGGAACTGCAGGACAACACAA
>NZ_JBWDNM010000030.1:0-30340 GCF_056269185.1 Paenibacillus sp. J31R122 | reverse complement strand
CCGGCGGAATTTTGTTCGGTATGCTGCTTTGGAAGTATTACAGGTCCCGAGCTTGAGCAGTTAAAACGTTGTTGAGGCAACACTAAAGAACTTATCTGATAATGATTTAAGCATTCTACATGCAGCACGTGTTTTTTATTTCTGTATAAAAGACATCAAAACAGGCTACCAGGGCAGCCTGTTAGTCGTTCCCCGTTAGCGTAAGTACTCTTCCCCCAAAGAAATTAAGACCCTTTTGACAGTTTTGCTAACGGGTACGATAGTTGGACGATCAAGGAAGTAGATTGCCGCGGCAGTTGCTCCTTTTCATTAAGCTAACGGGAAACTATAGCTTAACAATCACAGAACAAGTCTGCCGGCATAAATCGGCAGCCTCGTTGAGCTAACGGGCAGGTCAATGGAAATGATTTGTAGAAAAAAACCTATAAATGAAATCGACAAAAGTAGTGTAGGGCGGGTGGATTCCAGATCTCGCATATGCTGCGGGATCATCTGGCTACCCTCTCTGGCGATTTTCAATCTGAACAATTCTACCGGCAGTTGAATAAAGCGGATGTGACAATTCAACCAACGCTTGATAGGATTACGTTTGCGGAAATGCTATGCTGTTTTCGACAGTGCGCACTGTACATTTTGTTTTTTCGGAGGTAATACGATGCTCGACTTACGTAAAATTGGAGCTTATATTTCGAAGCTTCGCAAAGACCGGGATCTGACCCAATTGGAACTTGCCGATCAACTGAATGTAAGTCATCAAGCGGTATCGAAATGGGAACGGGGCGACTCGCTACCGGATATCGGAACGCTTCCGCAGTTTGCGAGGTTATTCGGCAAAACGGTAGACGACATTATTAATGCAGGAGAAAACGCAGAAAATCGGGAGCACCAGCACCTAGGAACGATCGTTGAGGAGATCGCAGAGAACAGGCCAGAACAAGTTGCAGAGATGGTCAATACCGGAGAGGTGGAGGTGGAAGAGCTTGTAGAAGTAGCGCCGTTTGTAAAGGCAAGCACTCTGCATAAGGTTACTGAACGATTAGACAGAAACGTCCTTAAGTTAGATGTGATCATGAGGCTGGCTCCATTCCTTGGAACAGATACATTGGATGAACTGGTTCGTCAGGCAGAAGAGGGCGAAATTGTGTGGAATGTTATTACCGGATTCGCTCCGTTCGTCAGCAGTGACACATTAAGCCGACTGGTAGATAAATCGATTGACGGTTCTTTAGAAGTGCACAATCTTATTGGAATTGCGCCGTTTGTTGGAAGAGAACATGTAGATCGGTTGGTACAACAAGCAGAAGAGGGCAGCTTGAGCTGGCATTCCGTTCAAGGGCTGGCACCCTTTATTAGCAGAGAGACATTAAGTCGTTTGGTAGACCGGGTTGTAGACGGCACCATCGATGCGAACCGGATCGTAAGCCTCGCACCTTTCCTGGATAGGGAGCAGGTGGATCGGTTGGTACAAGAAGCCGAAGAAGGCAGCTTGAGCTGGAATGCCGTGAATGGACTGGCGCCCTTTATCAGCAGAGAAACGTTAAGCCGTTTGGTAGACCGGGTTGCAGACGGCAGCATGGATGTGAATCGAATTGTAAGCCTGGCGCCGTTTCTTGGAAGAGAACATGTAGATCGGTTGGTACAACAAGCAGAAGAGGGCAGCTTGAGCTGGCATTCCGTTCAAGGACTGGCACCCTTTATTAGCAGAGAGACATTAAGTCGTTTGGTAGACCGGGTTGTAGACGGCACCATCGATGCGAACCGGATCATAAGCCTCGCACCTTTTCTGGACAGGGAAAATCTCGAGAAGTTGATTGGTGGAGTCTAAGCTGAATATCTTAGCCCGGATCTGCTGGCAAGTCTTGCTCCTTTCGTCGATCAAGGGACATTGAGCAGAATGGTGACAAACTTATTAAATAAAGTAAAGTAGACATGTATATCGGAGATTGGTGATGCATGGACCGTCGGCGATCCCCAAAGCTACCGGCTTGAAATTCGGTAGCTTTTTGTTTGGATTTTCGGATCATTGTGAACCAGCAATACACAGAACCTTCCAAAGTTTTATTGTTGTCACGACACCAGGAGGCCAAACTGATTGTCGGAAGACAAGAACATTGTCCCAGTAAAGTCGCTTAAATAGCGGCTTCTTTCATTTGTGGGCTAAAGTTCTTGTCAATTGCAGATGACAAGAACTTTAGCCCACTCCCGATTGAAGTGTTATGGGAGAGGAACATCTTTAATCTGGATCTCAAATTGACCGGGAATAAGGATATCAAGACACTGCTACTGGTTGCGGTAGTCTTGAGAAAATAAAGCATTAGACTGAAAGGATTCGATTGTGGGAATAAAGTTCTGGACTAGGCAACGGCGTTAATCTAACGGGGAACTATAGCTTAACAAACACCATAACGAGGCTGCCGGCATGAAAGGGCAGCCTCGTTGAGCTAACGGGCAGGTTAGTGCAACATTCGTATATAATTTATCGTCCTAATTTATGGGATTTTTACGAAGGAGGGAAATGCTTGAGAAATGTTATGATGATTCTATTGTTAGTGTGTTTCATAACAACAGGGTGCACGAAAGGTGCAAGCACGAATGATGAAATACTAATAACGGCAGAAGAGATTGAAGATACATTTGAGAGGTACAATATTCCGTTAACTATGCCAAATGGATTAAGTCCAGAAAATGTATTTTTAAGGACTTTGAATGGTGTCAAACCCGAGGCTTATACAATTAATGAAAATCAATTAATCAGCTTTTATGTCTATTCCTCCAGTCATGAGACTGAAAAAGGACTAAAGGATTTTGAAGATAAAACAGCATCAGCAAGTGTGGTAACGCACAGCAAATATCAAATACGGAATGTATTACTTTTCTATGTCACAGAACACGAATTTCATGATGAGCGTGTTAAAGAAATTATGGAGGGATTCCTGGTTACGAAGTGACCGTCCATTAAGCGAACGGAGAACGTTAGTTCAACAAAATAGCCGCTAGCCTTAACTTAATTTCAGGTCAGGGCTAGCGGCTAGTGCAGCTTAATGATTCAATCGAGAGGCAGTTGTTAATTCATCAGATTCTCTATCCGATCGGCACGGATCCAGCACATTTCCTTGATATCTATAGTCGCTTTGAAGTCGTCAATCAAGGTAAAACGATCTTGAAGATTGACCAACGACTCAATACGGAAAATATCTCGCAGTCTATCAAGTCCACCCGAATCGATGTTGAACAACGCAAAAGCGTCCACGTCAAGACTCTTAATAAGTTTCTTTACTTTGTCTTCTTTGCTATGTTCCTTATAGAATTCCTTAAGCATTTTAACCCTAAAAGCGTCTGAATTGGGGTTCACATAGAGCAATTCAACAGCTTCTTCTTCGGGAAACCGTTCTTGTACATAATTCTGTAATTCAATTTCATCTTCCTCATACGAAAAATCGAATGCAGATACAACTCTACTTTTATAAAAGATGGTGAAACCCCAGCCGTGGTCTTCGAAATTATAAAAGTATAATACAGGTACTCCAGCAGTCATTTTTATAATATCCTCAGGATAGGTGTCACTAACTTCTGTACCTTCCGTAAAAAACACGCTCCATTTGTCATTAAGCGGTTTTATAAAAATGGGATTGTAGTCTTCGATAGCTTCCCTATGTTTATTCAAAACAAGATTGCCTGAAGTAAATTCACTCATTTGTCTTCCCTCCGTTATCGTCATATCATCACTTAAGATGAATATTTCGCTGAAACCTACCTGATCACCTTCATTTAACAAAGAGTATTGCTATAGGTTTGTTAAGCTAACGGGCAGGTTAGCGCAACATTATCTTTTAAGGAACGTATGAATCCGTGGGGGTGGAGAAAATGGGTATAAAAAGCATAACATCGATTGCCCTCATTCTCACAATAGTCGTTTTGGGGCTGTTTTTTTTATATTTCGCAGACCTCGTCGATAAGTCGGAGTCTGTGATTCTTTTTAAAGAATCAGCCGATGATGTAGCAAATGCAGGAATGTGGATTTATGGCGGTGTAACGGCGGGACATGTGTATGTCGAGTTAAGCTATCAAGAGGTAAATCAAATTCGCTCCTGGCTTATTTCCGTGCCAGCGGACAGGGTTAAAGAAGTTAATAAAATATTTTACGAGATCAACGTCAATCCAAACCCCAGTGCAGAAATCGTATTTATCTTGAAATCGAACGCTGAAGTTCGAATTACGTATGACAAAAAGGACGTTTACGTAACCAGATCGTATAAAAAGAATCAAATAAAGTATGTTATCGAATCCTCAGAGTTGAAAAAATTCTTTGATAATAAATTGATGTAGTTCAGATCGTGATTGAACTAACGGGGAACTTTAGTCCAATGCACCATGGAGCAGATTGCAATTCGGCAACTGCTCCATTCTTCATTAAGTTAAAGGGCAGTTTTGCATGGTAAAATCTAAGGGGATAATTGTGATGCTATTCAGAAGTGGAGTGAGATGTGCTTGAAAAGACCTTTTGGAGTTCAAATTCAAGGTAGTGTTTATGCCAATGAAGGTGATTTAGGGCATAACGAGTTTTGTGATGCGTTTATCGAATTTATCGAGAGCAAAGGATGGCATTTTGGAGGTGGAAGCTTCCAAATTGATGAAAATGGAGAACAAATTAAGAATATTGATGATTGAACTAACGGGCACTTTAGATCATAGCACCATGGAGCAGCTTGCGATCCGGCAGTTGCTTCATTTTTTCATTAAGCTAAAGGGCAGCTTAGTTAGTGTTAAAATAACCATAATGGAAAATTCCTTGAATTTACTGGGGTGATTGAAAATGGATAAGACCAACGTCAAGGCGTATTTCAGCATCTTTGGGGACAGCTTTCCCGTAAATGAAGTTACGAAATTACTGTGTATCGAACCAACCGAATCGTACAACAAAGATGATGTTATTGTTAGACCTAAGAATGAAAATCTGATTAGCACCACCATCAATTACAGAAAAGAGACTGCCTGGATACTTAGTTCAGACTACCAAGAATCCTGTGATATTAACGACCAGTTGTATTTACTCTTGGACACATTAGAAAATAAGGTTATTGAACTGAAGAAAATCCAAAATGACTACAAAGTATCGTATAAATTCGACATTGTTATTAACATCGAAAATAATGAAAAACCAGCTATATATTTAGAGCATAGATTTATTAGCTTTGCGTACTCAATAAACGCAGATGTGGACTTTGACTTGTATATTTTTAGCTAAACGGTCATTCAACTAACGAGCACGATAGTTGAGGGGCTTCCGCCGTAGGCGACGCCTATTCGTTTATTGAAGTAACTGGAAGAATTGTTGGAAAACTCGTGACAATTATTTGAAGCATAGTTAACCTTTAAGGAAAGGGATTCGAAATAATCGAGCGGGGGAAATCATCATGACATGGGTACTGCTTATTGTGCTTGCTTATACATCAATAATATATAGAATACACAGACGTCTGAACTATTTGGAAAAGGAAATAAAAAGATTGAGTGGAGAAAAAGATATTGTTTAGTCTTCAACAACTCTCCGAACTATCGGGAAACGTTAGTTCAATAGCACACAACGATGAGCAGGCACTGCGGTTGCCTGCTCGTTTTATTAAACTAACGGGCAGTTTACTGAATCCTCTCTCCGTAACATTTGTCCATTTTTTTCGTCTATGTTAAAAAGGGGGAAAGATCATCATGAAAAATTTCAAACTCGTTTTGCTGATACTTGTTTGCTTTGGAATATCATCATGCTCAAACTCAAGCTATAACCATAAGCAACCAATCCATACAGGTAGCGATATCTTAAAAACGTTCGGTGATGAAGACTTAATTCGGATGAAGGAATTTGTAGATAGATTCAATAATAAAAAACCAGATTACGTTCTAGCAATTCCACCTTTCCTTGATGGGGGATACTCGATCTACGATTTAATTTCAGATGGTAAATTGGTAACGATCAAAAGGGATAGTACGAGGGACATTTATGGAGGCAGTAAATCAACATTCACGTGTAAGGCGAGAAAATACAAGAAGAAGGAGATGAGCAGCAGCACGTGCTAGGCAGCTGTGAGGCGGAGGAAGGAAGCGTCGCCGAAGTGAAATTGTTTACTTTCAATGGCGATCTCTGACTCGATAGCATGTGAATAAAACCGTTTCCGAACGTTATCCATACGTTACACTAACGGAGAACGATAGCGGAGGAGCTTCCTATGTGGTAGCTCCTCTTTTTTATTGAACTAACGGGTAGGTTAGCGCAACAAACTCGAACAATATACGTCTAAATACTGGTAAGCTTAGGGTGGGGCTAAACAAGATAGGGCAGTCCATTCACTTTGTTATTCAACCATCGTTTCCAGATAAAGGGGGATTCTATTGAAACCGATTGCATATTTGCTAATGGGCTTTTTAGCAATAATCATTTATAGTGGTTGCAGTAACGAAACTTCAAAGGAGTTTATCGAGGAATTAAAACCTCAACATAGTAATTATAAATTACATCTATTTAAAACTGATGGATCAGCAATTCATAATGAGATGAATGAAGTGCAAATTTTCATAAATTCCAGCCCCGTATTTCAAGGTAATATTACGGAAATGAGTGGTCATGATTACAACGAACGACTGAACAAAAAATTAAAAAAATTGGGCATAAAAACATATCCCATGTATGTCCTAATGAACAAGGACGGGATTGTTCATATATCACCTTACTTGAGTGAAATGAAATTCTTTATCAAAGAGGTACTTAAACTGAACTGAGACCAGGAGTTAAACTAACGGGAAACGTTAGTTTAACTTGCGGCAGCTGCTCCCTTTCTTTATTAAGCTAACGGGCAGTTTAGCGCAACTTTCCAAGTTATTGAAACATACAGGGTTAAGGTGGCTGGAGCATAAGGAGGAGATACGTTGAGGGTTATACTTGAATTGCTTCGTATTATTATTATTATAGTCGTACTTCTTGGGGGATTTTTGGGATATTTAATTAGAAAAATATACACAGAAATCGACATCAATATTGATGAACATGGCTGGATTGCAATGCTTGGTATTTACATTCTGATTTTCGTTTTATATAGAAATAAAATGCAATTCAGTGGATGGTACAAAGGAAAGGGAAGAGAAAAACTCCCAAGAGGAGCAACCCAACTACTACTTTCAGGCTCTATTTTGTTAATATTACTCCCTGCATTTCTTAGTTTATTGAACTAACGGGAAACGATATTAGTATCGGTTTCAACTTAGGGATATGTTTGATTTGGAGGATAATATGAAGTGTACTGAATGTGAATATGAGTATAATCCAAATGCTGAAAATTGGGTGTATCACGGAGATGCTTGTTATGAAATCAAGTCCAATATATTTAATGCCCAAATGCTTATCGAAATAGCAGAACATGCATTTTCTATAGATCCCCAGCATGAGGAAATTTATATTGATACTTGGCTAATTGATTGTCTTCCTTGCAGTTCGTGCTCTCTTCAAAATATAAGAAACAAAAGTAAGAGGTTAGAGCTTGAACAAAAATATGATAGCAGAGGATTAAACATTACTTATTATTTTTAAAAAATCTTTCTAACGAGAAACGATAGTACAACAGCAGGCTGCCGGCACGAACGGCAGCTTATTCAGCTAACAGGCAGAATAATTTAATCATTTATGCGGAAAATAACCCAAACATTTATGGGGGATTCTGTCTAATGTTACGGAGAGGCGTTTTGATTTTCTTAATCTTGTTAAGCTGCATTAATGTAATGAGTAAAGCCACAGCATCCACCAGTTCAGGGATCACATTAGTAGACGCTTTCCAGATCGGTCTTACAGAAGCAAGAAAATGGGATGCTCAGGCGAATCTAATCTTGATCACGAGTGTTGGTGACACAGGCTCAACACCACCATCTACTCTTGGTAATGATGGCAAAAGAGAAGTTTGGAATTTGCTCTTTGGAAATGGTCAAAGAAATGAAACTTTAATCATTAACATAAAAAAAGTAAGATTGCGATTACGCGAACTGTACAAGAAGACATTCAAGACTTTGAAATTATTCCACAAAGCGATCTCATACTTGACTCAACTACTATGGTGCAGATTGCGATTAAAAACGGTGTCAAACCAGGGGAAGGATGGGCTAAAGGATATCATTTCAACGTTAGAAAAGACCATCAAGCCTTGTTTTTTGGAGTAAGTGGGCAGAACAAGTACGGTATGATGACGAAACTGTACATGGACAAGACAGGGAAGGTTCTGGGTTCCGAAACGAATAATGAATGACTGAAATAACTTTTCCTCCATGAACTCATTGAACTAACGGGGAACGTTAGTTAAACAAATGAGGGGCAGTTTGCTGCGGCAGCTGCTCTCTTTCTTTATTAAGCTAACGGGCAGGTTAATTCCAATGTGTGCTATACTTTCAAAGTAACAGTATGGCTCGTCATGCTTGAAAAATGTCGTTTTCAGGAAGGTCATATTAATGGGGAAGACATTCAGCAAAAGAACTAAAAAGATAATGGTAAATGGTTCTCAATTCCACTGCGTTATAAATGAAATCCCTAGTAATAAATTTGTGAATTTTAAGGTCTATTCATCAAAAACCTCATATTTTGAAGTCTTATTTAGATGGGAAGGTAGCTGGCACTTCATCCCACATAAGCCAAGGAATTGTGAACGTTTAATAAGATATGCGATTGAAAATGGATGGGAATTTAATATTGAAAAGAAAACATTGAAAATCGAACAAGGTGATTTTCTCATTGATAAGTTAGGACTAAGTGTATAACTTCACATTTCTCATTAAGCTATCGGGATACGATAGTTCAATATCGAAAAGGGCTGCCGCGTGGCAGTCCTTCGTTGCGCTAACGGGCAGGATAACTCAATATACACGGATAGGTACGAAACCCTTTAGTTGGTACTACGAATATTTAGTACTATTACCTGTTAAATAATGTTGTTAAACTTTTTTCATTGGGATGCGGTTCTACATGTGAGAATGGAGGTCAATTCAGAAAAATTCCTCACGAAAATCAGCTTTGTGTAAATGTCTTTTTGTATTAGACTACAAGAAAAAGGGGGGGGGAATGTGTTAAATAGCAGGTTTTCTTTGAATTTTGGTTTGACTTTTGTTTATCTAATCATTTTTTATTTTGTTACACATGTTCTGATGCTAATCAACATAATTGATGATGGTGTTTTCACTATAAATAGACTATTTATTGGTTTTTACCAATGGGTTTACTTAATTCCACTTATGATTTATTTGAAAAAGGAAAAGAAATCATATAAAGGTTATCTTGTAGGTGGTTTATTTATATCTGTTTTAAATATCGCTTTATTTATTTGGATATTACTTGACCCAAGTAAATTCATTTAAAATTATCCGTCTTAAGCTAACGGGTAACGTTAGTTCAATGCACCATGGAGCAGTCTGCACCTATTGTATCTGACCCTCGAACTGATCCGCTTCTTCTACTTTGATTTCATGCTCCTTAAGATATTTTCGAACTTTCACAAGATCTTGGTGTATTCGATCGGCCAGCAGCCCGCAGGATGCTTCGAACAAAAGCTTGAGAGATACTGAATCGCTCATAAGAGAACAAGTTGGAAACGATGAAGTCCATTCTGGACGGTCTAGTTGCCGACGGCAGCTTGACGAAAGAATTGATGCTGACAGGCTTCAACGAATTCGTCCTGACTTCCTTGAACTACGATTCCAGCGCGAACTCGTTCTTCGTTGACTTGCTGAACGAGAATTACGATGTAGCCAGAGACATCATGACGGCCGAAGACGGAGGAACGTTGAGAATTCACCTGCCTGAAAGCCTGAAAGGCAAATTGCTCAGCGTTAAGTTCTACGATCCCGACAAAAACGGCGCCGCTCAAACGGTCACATTTACGAAAGTGGATGACAGCACGATCGAAGCCTCGATTCCGGGATTCCGTGTCTATGGATCGCTGGTTATTAAAAAAGGCTGATAACGTATAAGGTTTTATGCAAATAAAGGCAAGGCAAGGCGGGCGGAGCATTCCGTCCGCCTTGTCTTTGTTTGTTAAACCGCCTCTATTCGGGTAAAGAGGTCATATGGACCGGTATCGACCATCTGGTGTTCGTGGCGGCGCTCGTGGTGCTCAAACAGCGCAAGCGGGATTAACTGCCTTTACGGTCGGTCACAGCGTCACGATCGCACTTGCCGCGCTGGAGTATTCAAATGAAGCCCTTCGGCAAACTATGGAGCTAAATGCTGAATTTACCCAACCACTACCAGATCGAGAGGTCATATCCGAAACGAGAAGCGCCGAAAAGGCATGTTAAGTTTCCTGGTTTTTAGAAGTTCGACTTGTTCCTGATATGCTAGATTTTGCAACGGTTTTTCTTTTATCACAATGCTATTTTACAATATTTTAATACCCTTCTCATATAAGGAAAACATTTCCTCCATACAATGGATCCAAGGAACTAAAACATTTAAAAAGGAGATGAATAGCTTGAAGATACAACAAATTCGACTACCCTTGGCAGCAAGTCTTTTATCAGCTGTTATGTTGGGAGGAACAATGCTGCCGGCCGACTCGATCAGCAAAGTCTATGCGGAAAGCTTTAAACCGCTCCATAAATCTGTGGAGGCAGGTTCTCTCCCGGCCGTAGCCCCCTTCCTGCTGCCGGATGGATTCGAACAAGTCTGGATCATAAACGAACAAACCGATCAGGACTTCCTCGATTATCCAAGCACGAACGTCATAAATGAAACAGGTGTTAAGGATAACTGGGGCGATAATAATGCCGGGCAATATCTTTACCGCACCCACCAGCTAAACGGTAACTCAGCCATCAGCGTAACTGACCTAGACGGGGATGAGTCTACCAAAATCTTGGCTCAGCGCGATGATTGGGAAAACCTCGATGATTTGGTTTGGACACCATGGGGGACCTTACTTACGGCCGAGAATATAGGACTTTCCAAGAAGGCTGATGCGAATGTCCCCGGTGCGGCTAGTGGTTTAGCGTATGAGATTAACCCTTGGAACGGTTCGATCACCGCACGTCCGGCATTGGGGTCCCTTGCCTATGGAGGGATTCAACTTGATGCTAACGGGGATGTGTATATGACCGATCATAACGAAAACGGAAGTATCTTTCGATTTGTTCCTGATCAGGTAGGTGATCTCTCCAGCGGGCAGCTTTATGCCCTGCGTATTACCGATGATAAAGACAAGATCGGAATGCAACTAGGAGATCGTACAGGTAGTGCCGAATGGATTCTCCTCAATGGGGAACAGTCCCGTGTCAATGCGCGTTTGCAAGCGGAAAAGGCCGGAGCGGACGCTTATCAGTTGCCTTCCGATCTTGTGATTAGGGAAAATGTACTCTACATTTCGATTGAAGGAGAAGATCGTGTCCTATCCATTGCCCTAGGGGAAAAACCGTTTGTACGCAACTATGTCCAGGCAGGAGACAATGCAGATAAAAAAGATTTCCAAAACCCTCGATACCTTGCTATGGATAGCAAAGGAACTCTTTACATAGCTGAGAAAAATAGACAAGCGGATATTTGGGTCGCCTCACCCGATAAAATGAAAAAAGATGAAATGCCCAAAAAGGTCGAGCGTTTCGCTTCCCTTTCTGACGCCCAGGCTGTTCCGTCCGGCTTGTATTTTGACCCTGTTGGGCGCTTTGCCCCTTCCAATGGCCAGAACCTATTTGTTAACGTAAAAAATTCCACTGACGGCAATGACAAAACCTTTGTGATCCGAAAGAAGACAAATCCGGAGCTGCAGCCTGAGTTTGATCGGTGGGCGAATGCCGGCACGCCGGATCAAGGAGCGAAAGATCCTATCATTTCCGCGCATCGCGGAGCACCTTGGCTTGCGCCGGAAAATACGCTTGATTCCTATCGCTATGCTTATGCGTACGGTGCGGATATGGTTGAAGTCGACGTACGAGAGACGAAGGATGGCAGATATGTCTCATTCCATGATTCGACAGTTGATCGCGTAACAGACGGTACGGGACCTATTTCAGCCATGACGTTCGAAGAGGTGCGCGCACTCAATGCCGCTGACAACGATCAGTGGCGCGGAAGCGAGTATGACCGCGCACAGGTTGCTTCCTTGGAAGAAATTTTAGAGCTTGCCGAACAAGTAGGCGGCGGCATTGAGTTCGACATCAAAGATGTCACGGACCAGGGGGAATTAGCCAATTTGGCGGCACAGTATAATGGGGTGCTCGAACGCTCCATCTTTAACTCCAGAGATATACGAATCAAACAAGCCCAGCCTACAGCAAGACTGATCTACAACCGAAACAATTACGAAACGCCTGGAATGCTATACCTCCAAGGTGCTTATTACTCGGTATTCGGGTCGAGGCTGGATGAATATACACCGGAAAGTATCGTCGCCATTCACGATGCAGGGGGAATCGTTTTGCCGCATTCCTATGACTTTGGAGCAGAGGCTGAAGGCACTACATTCCTCCAAGGACGCGTGATCGGGACAGATGGGGCCCAAACGAATCAGCCGGACGTCATTTTGGATGTTCTCGACACCCCTATCCCGACCTCGATTTCTGTTAGCGCTTATGGCGGCTCTTTCAAGGCGACTCTTGTGAATAGCTCGAATGATATGGGGCTGCCGGGCAAGAAGCTCACCATTAGCAAAGGAAACGAAACGATTCAACTAACCACACAACGCGGAGGATCCGTTTCATTGCCAATTGGCTGGAATGATGCTCGCATTACTTTTGCCGGAGATGCTACCGCACAACCCAGCACGTTAAATTAACGAGTTAAGAAAAGATAGGGTATAGGTGGGAACCCCACCACGTTATGGGACAATAAAAGAGCATTGTTTTGAAGAAGAAGGGCAGCTGGTATGCGCTGGATCACCGGTCTGACGCTTGGATTAAAGTGAAGAAATTATCAGAGGTTATACGAAACGCTTTTACAATTCGCAAAAGAAGACACCCTTGCCTGTTCTGAAAATATTTTCAATAAAAATAGGCAACTTCCGATTTAAAATTGAACCGGAAGTTGCCTATTTCTTTAGCGTGTTTTAAGAGACAATTCCGTACCCTTTTCTCTCGATATATTGGTGCGAAATCGAATGTTCCTTCAGTAGTTCACTGCGTCCTTCACATCCCAGCGAAAACATAAGCAGTAGAATGGGAATGAACATCCTCTTCACATCATCCACCTCATATCCACATTAAAAATGGGCACGAATCGAACCCAACGCTACAAAACTCGCGGTTAGTATGTCGGCCAGCGATGTGGGTATAGCACCTGTGCGTGATTGGCATCGATTTCGGTGTAATCTAGGAACTTGGATATATCGCCCGCTTTTAATTCAAGGTCGTTGGTAATCCGACTGCTCGTTGGCATTCGTTCCATCGAAAGCGATATCTTGTGTCGCTCTTTCTGCTGGCGGTGCTGCTCGTCGTGGCCTATTGGAATTCACACCGCTTCTTCGAACCGTTCCGCCATTTGGCCGACCAATTGCAGCGGAAGCTCGGGGTACGGGCGAAGAACGATTACGGCGTAATCGAGCAAGGGGTCGTACTGCTTCGCGACCACTACTCGCTCATCAAGACGGAATATTTGCGGCATTGGCTGCTGCAGGGCAGGCTGACCGACAGCGGGAGAGAAGCGATCGCCCGCGAATCGCGAAGAATGGATTCGGCTTGCGGTCGTCAAGATCGATTCGTATTACGAGATATCCGAACGGTACGATTTTGTCTCGCGCAAGCTGCTCAAGTATGCGATCGGCAATATCGCCGAAGAATTGCTCAGCCGGCCGGAACGCGCCGTTGAAGTCGTCGATTTCGGTGCCGACCATCTGGTCGTCCTGATCGGCGCAACCGATTCCGATCCCGAATTAACGGGGGAACTGAAGGGGCTTCGCCGGCACGCTGCCCAATACGTCAACTTGGACTTGACGATCGCGGAAAGCGCCGCACGGCGCGTGCACGACGATTTGCGCAAAGTATACGATGATATTAACAAGCTGACCTTGTTCAAGTTCGTCAGCGGTGACGATAAAATATACACCGAACAGGATTATGAGCGGTATGCCGATCTGCAGGTCCCGCTTATTATGCTTTTGATCAATCCAGTCATTGTAGCCATTACGATCTTCACGCTGCTGGGCACCTGGAACAGCTTCATGCTTCCGACGATCCTGACCGCGACACGGATCTGATGACTCTGCCGCTCGGGCTGAACTATTTCCGCACCAAATTTACGATGGACTTCGCCATGATCGCGACTTCCACCGTTACATCCGCCCTCCCGACCGTACTGGCCTATGTATTCTTCCAGCGGACGATCATCTCGGGTATGGTTGCCGGTGCGGTCAAGGAATCACCAAAGGGCAGCGACTTGTCCGGGAGAGAAGGCGGAGTTTGAAGAAAATTGTGCCTGTGCCGTACGAAGAAGCTCTGACCCTCTATAGCAATTGAATGTCAGTCGAAAAGGACGCATCCTTAACGGGTTCGTCCTTTTACGGAGTTTACTACCAACATGCTGATTAAGCATTTTCTCCAACGGACACAACCTTGATACCGGGAAAAGGAAATTGACCGGGGAGCTTGCCTAAGTCGCAGCCATATAAATTCAGACGTTACAATGATAAAATGCTTGAAGAGCGGGGGAAGATGATTATTGGACAGCTGCCGGCGCCAGTGGATTCCGAGGCTGAACGTCTTCGGAGACATACTGAGCGAATTACTGATAACCGTATCCGGAACAATCTTAAGATCGAAACCCTGGAAAAGTGGATGGCCATACCGGAAGATCAACGGACCAGAAAAGCCGGATTATTTCGCAAGGAAGAGGACGTAAACAAACAGGATCGTTTCGTAGAAGGTATATTCGGGACCACTTCGAGAAAAAGTTGAATGATGAACTATAAGATTAAACTGATCAGATTGCATTTCTAATTTGGAGAAGAATATGCAATTTTATAAACGTTCATCAATCACTAATAAAATTGCAAAAGGATCCGCCGCGGCGAATCTTTTTTAGATTGCTTACGTAATCGACAGCTGCGAGCAACTGCAGCATCGCATTTTACTAACGTGCTCGCGGCTGTAATCGAACTGGAAAAGGGTACAAGATCGGGACGAGGCCTGATACCTTACAACGAACAATCAAACCGACAAAAACAATTAGAACCGATTTATAAATGCTACAATTGTCGGGTGACAAAAACATTGTAACATTAGAAGCCGCTGATTATGCGGCTTTTTATATTTATGTTATCAAGTTCTTGTCAAAACACAATGACTAGAACTTGATAACATTCCCGACTGATGACAAGAACATTGTTACATTCCCGATATGATGTCATCGACGTCGGCAAATAAAGATGATTAGACGACCATTTATTAAACTAACGGGCAGGATTGCTTAATATGGAGTGAGGAATTTTATGGTAAAATGAAATACGGAAAGGGGGAAAGGTATTGAATAAAAAACGAAAGTTAATATTTCTCTTTTCAATAGGATTAAACATAGTACTAATCGCATTTGTAGCTTGTGGATATTTAAAGATGAACTTTGTAAAAGAACAGGTATTCCTTACAGAAGTACAATATAATTTAGTAGAGTTGGAAGGGTTAATTGCAAATCAAATTAATGATAATTGGTCTGAACCCAACTTGGTAACAACCGAATTAGGAGATGTATTGAACGGAATTTGGCTCGGTATAACCACTGGCGAACAATTAGAGACTCTCTCCAAGAGTGATAAGGAAATTCTTAATGATTTGTATTATAAATTAAAGCAATATCCTAATGATGAATTATATAGCTTCGCTGATTTAACTGAAGAGGATAAAAAAAAATTTGAAGAATTGCGGGGAATCCTTCGTGATGCAGGGTTGGGATTGAATATTCAGTTTAGTGATAATATGAAATCTTTCATGAACCGAGCAGAGGAATTAAAAGAAAAAATCGAAGCTCCACTAAATTAGAATAACTATTTCTTATTCAACTAACGGAGAACGTTAGTTAAACACAAAATGGAGCAGTTGCAGACGGCAGCTGCTCCATTTATGATTACGCTAACTGGCAGGATAGTTTAAGTGAAACTTATTAAAATAATCTCCCGTCTAAGGATAAAAGGGAAATAAAAGGTATAAAAGTTGATAAAAAAACTGTTCACTGTTTTTCATCATTACTTTCTACATGTAGTACAGGTATAGAGCATGGGGTTATTCAATCCTGATACCATGTCTTTGGATGGTGTACTTTTAAGAGTAGTGAAAGTTGACATGAAATCTAATTATTATTATTTGGAGGTGGAACGACATTGCTGAAAATGATTTACATGCTTTGTTTCGCTGTAATTCTTGTTGGTTGTTCGATGGGGAAAGATGAATTAGAAAAGCTACCTCTAGAAGCTTCGCCGGAACCCACCAGGATAGTGACATCAATAACAAATGCCGGAGAGACGAATACACCTACAGCGACGACAAATAATCTAGCGCCTCAGTACATCGATGAAAGTAAATATGAAGGCGATGAATTAGGGATCGTCAAGACATTAAACAACATGGTGAAAGCCGTCTACGAGAAGGACTTTAATGCATATAATTCACTTATTACAGGAGGTATGAATCCGAGCAAAGGAGAGTTTGATTTTAAAAAGCACTTTTTAAGTATCGATAAATTAGACTTCACGGTGAAACCTGACCCTACACCTCCTGATGGTGCTAAACCTGTTGTGCTAGAATATACAGAGAAGGTCTATGATCACAAGGAAATAGAAAAAGACAAGCAACTGTTTGTATTTCAATTTGAAGGTGAGACCTGGAAATTACTTTATATAGCTGATTGGTGGTAGAGCAGACTACGCTTATGAGCAGATGGATGAACAATAGTGTTTCAATGAGTTAATCTTGCTTCTCTTATGCCTAAGGCACGAAGTATTAAAACAACTCCATTTCGCTAATTGGGAACTATAGTTCATTGAACAACTTAGATGAGGCTGCGGCTGTGATCGGCAGCTCCAATACGTTAACGGGCAGATTAGCTTAATTAATACAGGATTATTCTTACACATAACGAATATTGAGTATAGGTTTTAGTAAAGTGTTAGAGCGAGGAATAGATGATGATAAAAACCAATGAATTAATCATTTGAATAATGAAGGATACAGATTATGAGCTATTAACATCGTGGTTAAATAATAAGGATGTAATTGAATTTTATGGTGATGCAAATGACCCTTTAGATTTAGCTAGAGTCATTGAAAAATATGAACCTAGAGTTAAAGGACTTCATATAGTAAAGCCATGTATTGTGCAGTATGAAGATACTCCAATTGGATTTATGCAGTTTTATGAATTGGATCCAACTACATTAGAAGAATATGGATACCTGAATAATGAACATGTATTTGGGATGGATCAATTCATTGGAGAATCCAATTTACTTGGTAAAGGTATAGGAACAAAAATGGTTAAGACTTTAACTGAATATATACAAAAGGATTTAAATGGTTCCATTATTGTTATGGACCCACACATCTTAAATACCAGAGCAATAAGGTGTTATGAGAAGAGTGGTTTTATAAAAAAGATGGTAATTTTCGAGAATTATTGGTTGATGGAATGCAAGAAAAGTTAAGTTGATTATTAACCTAACGGGTAACGTTAGTTCAATGAAGGACTCTATACAAACGATGAAGGGGCTGCCGCGGCAGCTCTTTTTTACATCTTCACAAAATAGGGTGGTACAGATGTACTGCTGGGCGTTAAGCTAACGGGCAGTAGAGCGTGGAATAGAAGGGGGACTATAATAGTTAGAACTATTCTTGTGGAATTTCATGGTTATGCCCCATTTTCCATCTATTTTATGTACTCATTCATCGGTTGCTTAATAATTGGCGTACCGTGTTCATTAATTACAGACATGATTATCTTAAAAATGAAGGTAATAAAAACAATGCTGGGCATGCTCATGGGGTTAGCCTCACATCTAATATTTGCAGTGATTATTTTGTATTTGTTTTCTCTTATCGAATCAAAAGGCTTCCTTTTTCTTTTTAAGTACGCCAGTGTTTTTGTGTACTCAGTTTTTATTGCCGCAACAGGTTTATGGTTGATTGATACGATTTTTAAAAAAATTCAGTTTCCAAGATAAAAAGAGAGATACAACGAGCGTACGATCTAATACAGCTGTTACGCTAACGGGTAACGATAGTTGAATAACCCGTCAAGAGCTGCCGAATAACGGGAGAACAGCATTATTACAAAATTAGAGTATGTAGCCGTAAGATAAGAAAGGAGTGAAGATGATCTTGAGACGAAAGATAACATTTCTTGGTTTAATGCTGCTCATTTCCTTGATTTTGAACGGTTGCACCGAGACCGTCACTGACACCGTAACAGAAGAGAAAATAAATGTGATCGAGAATCCTGACCCATCGTTAAAGAAGGTAAAGGTAAGAACGGACGGAATGTTATCAGAAGTTGGTTATAGTCATCCGCATCCTTTTGGCCTAGGCAACGAAGTGTTAGTAGACTTTAAATACTAAGAGCAACATGACATTTCTCGCGGGGATATTGTAGTGTTCAAAACAAAAAACAAAAAAGATCAAGATACAGATATTGCAAGAGTCGTGGGGCTCCCTAGTGAAACGGTGAGCATTAAAAAGGGTCAAGTCTATATTGATGATAACAAACTGGACGCGTTTTATAGCGATGATTCTACCTTTGACAACAATGATTCATGGAACGCGGTATTGTTGAAAGAAAACGAATACTTTATCTTGGCGGATGTGCGTTCGAGAGGATCCAATGACAGTCAAACGGCGGGAGCTTTTTTAAAACAAGATGTCTTAGGAAAAGCCGTGGGATATGAAAAACAGTGAAATCTGATGGGTATGGATTTGGAACAGATGACGAAAAAAGTTCGATGAAAGAAGATTAAGGTTAGTGCATTGATTACGCTAACGGGCAGATTTGCTCAACCAAATGTAACTCCCTAATAACGGATTCGTATTAAAATTATCCAGATTTAACCTTGGGATGAGGAATTTCATGACTAAAGGTAAATTAATTTCTAATATAATGGTTGGGCTTTTATTTTCTGTTTTATGGATATTAATTGGAACTATTCTTTACATTAATTCGCTATCAATACTGTCAGGACTTTTAAACTCCAAAATTGAAATGAAATTCCTTCCATATTTCTTGTGGGGCATTCCCTTTATAGTAGTTGTATTTGGTGTGATGTTCATAAAAAAACTTGGTTATAAAATTTCTTTAATCTCATTCTTGGTTGGAACCATACTTTTTTCTTTAATAATTCCTGTCCTTTTTGAATAAGGCTACACTAGTTAACCCATTCCGCTAACGGGCAGTTTAGAGCAACAATATATGTTCCACTTTCGTTCAACCTATATGGAGGTGATATCCATGGCAAGGTTAGCGCTAGTACTTTTAGTTTTTAGTGTGTTATTAGTTGGTTGTGGAAATCCAGTTCGTTCATTTAAGGGACAGGTTAGAGAAATACGGGATAAAGCCTTTCTGGTCGGCTGCTCAGATGCTGCAAAAAAAGGAAAACAAGGAGATATTCTACTTATCGAATACCTTTGTAATGTTCAGTATACAGAAAAGACGATATTTCGAGATGTGAATGGTAAGCCTTTGAAGTCAGATGACATTTCACAAAGTTCAACCGTTAACATTATCTTAGAGAAACCAGTGGACATCAGAAAAAGCATTGAGAAAAATCTGCCTGGCGTTCTCACAGCAAAAAAAATTGTAATGTTAGAAGAAAGCTCAGAGTGAAGGTTAAGTTAACGGGTGACTATAGTTGAGTGATAGAAATTGATGAGCAGGTGCTACGGTAGCCTGCTCATTTCATTAAACTAACGGGCAGTATACTTAAAAAATTGTGTTCTAACTATAGCTTAGTTAATGGTAAAATTAGACAATGCGAAAAGAAGGGGAGTAAATTATTTTGCAGAAGCTAAATCTCATCGGTTTGATACTTATTATTGCTGCAATGCTGTGTGCATGCTCAAAGGATGTATCCAACCAACCGGAAACAGCAATAACAAAACAAGTTGAAGGAACTGCTTTGCACGTGGAGCCAATCGATTTATTTGCCGGAGAGGCACGGAAGTTTCAACCTTTTCTTGGCACGATGTCGGGTGCAGTGAAATTGAAGTACGGCGGAAACAAAAATGATATTTCTGCTAAAATTGAACTTTGGGAAAACGGAACGAAAACGAAGATATACAGTTCCATTGGCACCTCAATGCAGGATTCACAAGATAAGACAAAGGACTATGAAGGCGAATTTATTGCATCGATTAAGACAGTTTCAATTGAAGGCAGTAAACCACTGTATGAGATCACAACAGCTTTTGCGAATAAAAACGGTACGGCATCAAGTATTACATACATCGATCGTGATATTAGAAATACAGGAAGCAATACTCTCCAACTAAATAAAAACTTGGATGTCTCAGAAAATGACGAGGTTGCCGTATGGGGGATGCAGGCCACAGATAAGAATGAGTGGGAAACCATTGATTTAACTCCGGAGCGATTGAAAAACGCAAAATGGGCTTTGATATTTAAGTTATCTTTAAACTGACAAATCATGGTTTATTACGCTAACGGGATACGATAGCTCAATAAGCACGAAGAAACGGCAGCCGGTGAAGTGGCTGTCGTTTTCTCAACTAACGAGCAATTATCCTCAAAAATACTCTGCTCTTGAAAGCATGGGAATGGTACAATATTCCAGACATTACATAGTGGGGTGTGATAAGGTTGGAAAAAATACGACTTCGTGCTTGTGCATTCCCCATACGGCCTGTTACGAATATTTGTTGTACTCCTTCCAAATATTTCATGGCATGGTTACTGATACCTCTGTTAAGATCGAAATATTCCATTCAGAGGAGAGTACATACCAAATGAACAGCAACACTAACGCAAAAAAAGCAGTATTGGCGGTGGTTATTGCATCGTCTGTCTTAGCTGGCTGCTCTAGCAATTCAACGTCTGAAGCAACTTCCGTTCCTTCTACTACACCGACTGCAACCACAACACCAGTTGCAACACCAGAACCAACATCTACTCCAACATCTACTCCAACAGCAACACCAGAGCCTGAACCGATTGTAATTTTGCAGGAGGATTTCGATAAGGCGAACAAGATCGATCCTGATTATCAATCCTATAAAGATGGGAAGTTCGAGTTAAGAGATGGAACAATCGTAAATGCCGACTATATGAGCTATGCCGGGGGTTCCTTCTATGATTACGCCACCGCCATCTTCTATGAAGGAAAAATGGTTGCTATCCAATCCGAAGGCGAATCGATTACAATTGATAGCATTGTCAAAGGATTGGGGATTGGTTCGTTACCAGACGATGCGAAAATAAAGGAAAACGGGACTGTAATCGATATAGCTTTAGACCCAAAGTTTAGCGATGGGAATATCTCAAGATTTCCATTTGAGTGGGACAAATAACACAGGCTGCCTTTCATCGGGCGGCTCTTTTTTTATGCTCAAAGTGCCTACGCCGAGAAGTCCCGTACGGTACTTTTGTACGGATGTACTGCTGGGCGTTAAGCTAACGGGCAGGTTACAACTAATGATTTATATAAAATACATAAAGAGAACATGTCGTTTAATTGAAACCTAATTAACTTACAGTTTTGTATGAACAACAAATTATGAGGTAGTGAATCTTTAAGCAAATGTCCATTTTGTCGTGTAAAATAAGATCCATATGAACAAATTTGGGGAGGTAACAAATAATGAAAAAAATAGAACCGTATAAGGGGATTGCGGGTATTTACGAAGAAATAAGACCATCTTATCCGGAACAATTAATTCAAGACGTGATCTCAAAATCGGATTTGAAATTTAACAGTAGATTACTTGAAATTGGTGCAGGTACTGGAAAGGCTACAATTCAATTTGCAAATAAAGGCTTAATCGTTCATGCAATAGAAATAGGAGAAGATATGGCCGAAATACTAAAAGATAAATGTGCCGACTATCCCAATGTTACATTGGATGTCGTACCTTTTGAACAATGGAATTACCCTATCGATCAAAAATATGAGATGATTTATTCTGCTCAGGCCTTTCACTGGATAGATAAAAATATTAAATATAAAAAATGCCATGAACTCCTAAAAGATAATGGTTATCTTGTTTTGTTTTGGTATGCTCCATGTGATGATAAATTATCTGCAACTAAAGAGATGGAAAAAAAAGTTAATGGTATTGTTGAAAAATATACATCTAATTATTTTACTGCCAAGGGTGCCCCCGAAAGACGTGCACATGATGGAATATCAAGCAATGACGAAAGGAAAACAGAGCTCGAATCATCTGGCTTATTTGATTTAATTGAAAAAGTAGAATACACATATGAAGTGAGTAATAATCCGAGTCAGTATTTAATGGTAAAGAAATCAATTCCAGAGATCGCCTCTATTCTTGATGGTTTAGATAGTAACATAATTGAAATGATGGATAATGAAATTGAAGAAGTTATAAATAGTTACGGAGGATATGTTAGAGGACTATTTAAATTTACTTTGTACTTAGCTAAAAAGAAATGAGCAGATTCCAGCCCAATCATCTGCGAGGGCAGTTGGAGAGGAGACGGCTTATCCAGGCGCGTTACATTAACGGCGAGCAATGGTTGAGTAGTAGTGACCACAGCCGCAGTTGAGTCGTTTCGCGCCCATTTTTCATTCAACTAACGGGACACGATAGTTGAACAAATAAGGGGCAGTTTGCTTCGGCAGTTGCTCCCTTTCTTTGTTAAGCTAACTGGCAGGATAACGCAACCTCGTTAGATTGGTGTAACGAAAATAACCTACGCACATTTGTAATGATCTCAGTTATCTGATTTACTTGACCTTCCTTTGGTCAAGAAAAGAGCCTTAGATTGCACCATTCGTTGGGAGCCAAACGATGAATGTCGTCCCTTCGTTCTCCCTGGACAACACTTCAATATTGCCGGCATGTTCATCAATGATCCATTTTGCAATGGAGAGCCCAAGTCCATACCCAGAAGTCTTCCCTCGTGAAATATCCGCTCTGTAAAAGCGTTCAAAAATCTGGGAGAGCTCATTCGAATTCATGCCTATTCCCGTATCTGAAATGCGGATTCCAGCATAGCCATCCTTCTGCAGACCACTTAATTCGACGTAGCCAGATGACGTGTATTTGAAGGCATTCTCGATCAGAATGAGCAGAAGCTGCTGCAAATAATCTGAATCTCCTTGGATGTAAACCTGTAAGAGCTCATCGATGTGCTTCACTCTCCATTCGACCGTACGAGGGAGCAGATTCGCTTTCCGAACGGCTTCGTTTACAATCGGATGAATAGCAACACTCTTTTTCACCATGATGGTACCGTAATCGCCTCTAGCCAAGGTCAGTAAATCGGTGATGAGACGGGTCATCCGCTCCGCTTCTGCTGTTATATCGTTAATCGCCTCCAGGGACAAGTCCAAATGATGCGGCTCCAAGGGCTGGTGCGGATTTCTGGTGAAGGTGCTCCAAAGCTTTTTTAAAAAATCACCGTTGCCACGGATTGTCGTCAGCGGCGTGCGAAGCTCATGAGACGCATCGCCAACGAACTGTGCGTCGTAGGCTTCGTTTAGGTTCTGATAAGCCTCCTGCAGCCGGACGAGCATGCTATTGAGCGTATCTGTTAGAAGCCCAATTTCGTCGTTGGGCCTACCTCTTGGGATCCGCTTTATCAGATCGTCCCCGCTCTCAATTTGATTGGAGGCAAGGATGACATTGTGCAGTGGCTTCAGTGATCGTTTGGATACAATTAAGCCCAATAGGAAGGCGATGGCCAGCACGCTGATCGACGATAACGCCAGTATCCATTGAAGGTTATGGAGAATTTTTGCTTCCTTGCCGGTATAAATTCCAACCTGCAGAAGCCCGACTATGCTGCGGTCCTGAAGCACGATCGGAATGTTGAGAATGGTGAATGGATCTCCATTTATATTGATGTTGCTGTAATTGAGTTTGAGCTCTGGACTTGGATCGGGATAGTGAAGCGTGATGCCAGCTTCGACGAGGTTTCTAGAGTAGCGAACCTTCTGATGGATATAGTCTACGACTTGGATGATGACTTGATTATTGGCAATGTTGGGTGAGATATCGATTTTTAGGCTGTTCCAGAAATCGACCGATGGGGCGATATGAATGCCCTTTAGAGTGTTTTGGATGGTGGATTTAATGTCTTGATTCGTTTTGTAATAGATGTAGCTGTAAAATGCAGTGCTAAGAATAATCAGATCCAATGTGATGAGACACATATACCAAAGAGTGATTCGCAAACGGATAGTCAAAAGATCTCCTCCTAAAGTAGGGCGGACTGAATATCCTGATTTTGGTTTAGTTTCCTTAAAGCGAGATGAAATTTAGTTGAAAGGAAGCTAAAATTTGGATGAATTGATCTGAAGTGAAGCCTTGAATGTGACGAATTGAGGTCAATGATATAGAGTTCTAATACAAACGACTAGTGCGTTAAGTTAGCGGATACTATAGCTTATCAATTACCAGGACAAGGTCGCTGGCATGAAACGGCAGCCTCATTAAACTAACGGAGAACGTTAGTTCAATATCGAAAAGGGCTGCCGCGTGGCAGTCCTTCGTTGCGCTAACGGGCAGTTTAGCTTAATGACTGATTCAGTTTTGTCCCATAACGTAAATATCCTTATTGTGGTAATGTGGTTCTGAGATATTGGTATGGAATAATTTGTTTTTTTATAATATTGGCTATGTTAAATTCTAATGTTGATATTTGACCATAAGAAAACCGCCTTGGTGATAAGGCGGTTCATTGAGCTATCGTCCATATAATTAAATAAATTAGATGTCTTTTTTTATTGAGTGTCTTCGTCGCTTTTGTACTCCAAAATATCATCTGGGTGTCAATCCAAAGTTTTAAATTTCCGTTATGCATTTATTTTTTCACTTTATATCTGGGGCATTTTTTAATGGTTTTTGAAGTGCGTCCACAATGGCTGCGATGATACTTGTTGCTAAAATACCCATTAGACATAATGATGTAGGACCCGCCGCATCATCACTATCTGTAACTTGAGCAAGGACCCTTAAGCTTACTATTGCTAACAAAATGAGGAAAATGACTGTAAAAGCACATTTCTTTATAATCTTCAATGATTTAAGGGATAATTCAGAGAAAGCATTGTTCTTTTCGATGTAGGTTAATAGTTTATATGCTTGAGACAACGCAACAGAAAAAGCAATACAGAATCCGTATGCACATACTAAAAAGGGGATTAGGAAGTAAGCCGTATCTGGATGTACTCTTGCATCTCTAACGGCTATCTCAGGCAACCAGATACACAAAGCAAGCACTGCGATTCCAACCAGAAAAATAATTACCTTTAAGAAAGTGGTTGAACCTCGTTTAACATTCATTTAAAACACCTCGCTTATTTAATAACAACATGATTTTAGCATATGATTTGTCGTAATACAATAAATATGCATTGTTTTTTATTATATTATTATTGTTATTTGAAATTTCCTTTTAATTATTACAAAAATAAAAAGCATTTCTCATTATAGTTAGTTCGCATGTATCAAATATCAACATCAAAGTTTAACATAGCCAAAATATAAAAGGATTTGGAGGTTTTGTAATTTATGAAATTTGGCGGAATTGAAGAATCTTACTCCTCCTTATATTTGGAATGTTATAAACTATACACTTGTTATCGGTATAATTCTCTGTATTGCTGGACTTGTATTGTTCGGGTTTTATTTATTTAATAAAAATAAAACAGTTGATTCAACTAACGGGGAACGATAGTTCAATAAACACGAAGAAACGGCAGCTGGTGAAGTGACTGTCGTTTTCTCAACTAAGCGTGCCCAGAAGCACGCATCTTCTAGCCGGTGAAAGTCCGGTCGCGGGAGGGGCCAAGCCCCCGCGTAGCTAGGATACTTACGTATGGCGAAATCTGTACGTAAAAGCGTATCGACGAAAGTACCTGTCAGTGACAGGGCGAGCAACCAGCCAGGCCGTAACATGAAGTGAATCCTGCCGCATCGTCAGAAAAGCCTCGCGAGAGGGAAAAGAGGACGCCGAATCCCGTTAGTTTGGATGAAGGCCAAGGAAGCTGTTTTGAACTTGGAGCGACAGCGAAGAATCCTCCGGTGTAGAGGGAGCGGCATGGCGGGAATGAGGATGCAGTGAACTGGGGAGACCCTCCCCTGCACGTGTTTTTTTTTTCGCAGACCCGTAAAGAAACGATCTATAAGCTCAAAAGGTGAAGTGATCCGTTTGCAGGAAGGGAGTCCGAGGGGCTCATAGTACTGAGGAACTGCAGGACAACACAACCTGCAGGAGGGAAGGAGCCCTGCTTTGTTCATGTTTCTTAAGGAGGTACGAGTCAGTGAATGCCCAAGGGCTAACAACACCAAAGGAAAACGTTCAACAACTCCAAGAGAAGCTAGGTCATGCGGCCAAGGAAAACAAGAAGCGAAGATTCCATGCTTTGTATGACAAGGTATACAGAAGGGATATTTTATGGGAAGCGTGGCGACGAGTCCGTGCAAACGGAGGAGCAGCTGGTGTGGATGAACAAACCCTTGCAGATATTGAAAAGCAAGGTGAGTTTCAATTCATTGAAGAGTGTCACCGCGGGCTAAAGGAAGGAAATTACCATCCTTCACCTGTACGACGAAGTACATCCCTGAGAAGGATGGAAAACAAAGGCCTCTCGGCATCCCAACCGTTCGTGACCGAGTCGTGCAAATGGCAACTAAGCTTGTCATTGAGCCAATCTTTGAAGTGGATTTTCAAGAAACCTCGATCGGTTTCCGCCCGAAACGAGGTGCCAAACAAGCGTTGGAAAGAATCCGTAAAGCATGTAACCGCAAAGGGAATTGGGTGGTCGACGTCGACATCCAAGGCTACTTCGACAACATCAACCAAGAGAAGCTAATGAAGCTGATTGCTATGCGAATCAGTGATCGGCGAATCCTGAAGTTGATTAGGAAGTGGCTTGGTGCAGGAGTCATGGAAGAAGGAAGCATCCGGCGCTCGGATTTAGGCACACCGCAAGGCGGAGTTATATCGCCGTTATTAGCGAACATCTATTTGAACTACTTCGACCTGTTATGGGAACGCCATGGGAAACAATTTGGAGAATTAACGCGCTACGCTGATGATTTCGTGGTGGTGTGCAAGACGAGAAAAGATGCGATCCGATCGTATGAACTCATCCAAACGATCATGGAAAGATTAGAGCTGACACTACATCCAACGAAAACCCGAATTGTGGGTCTATGGACAGGCGAAGAAGGCTTCGACTTTCTGGGGATGCATCACCGCAAGACCAAAGCGGAAACGTCTAAAGCACGTGTTTATTACACCACACAGCAATGGCTAACCGTTAAAGCAGAAGCGCGGATTCGCGAAGTGGTAAAGGAGCGACTAGCCCCTCCGAGCATGCGGAAGCGCGCACTCCAAGAACATGTTGCATGGCTAAACCCCAAGATCCAAGGCTGGCGAAATTATTACTACACGGCTTACAGCCAACGGAAATTAGCTAAGTTGGATTGGTACATTTTACAGCGGTTCACAAGATGGTATACGAAGAAACGGCAACGAGCGAGATGGATGGGGTCCTTTCAGGAGGTAAAGCATTTGGCAAAACTGCATGGATTGAAAACGCTCTTGTAATCTGCATGCCCATGAAAGACGAACATCGGAAAGCCGTATGAGGGAAAACCTCACGTACGGTTTGATGAGGAGGGGCTGGGAAACCTGCCCTTTACTCTAGCGGGCAGTTATGCTCAATACAGAAAGTGTAATAAATGTTAAACTTATAGAGTTGGGAGGGCTTTATGGAATTATTTACGAAGTTTGTGATGAAAATAAGATTAAAACATTGGATTATGATTATAGTGCTGATTACAGTGCTTATTCCAATTACCGTTAGCTATCTTGGTTATTTAAAATACAATGTAAGTAATAAATATTATAATGAATTTAGAGAAAGATTGTTCTCAACAATTTATCAAAAGAAAGCCTTTACTATGGATGAAGTTACTAGTTTTGAGTGGGACAAGATGTTCGTATTCGAACCATATTTATCTAGGGACTTTATGGAGAGTGTAACTGGAAGTGAGTGGACAAATGCGAATTCATATTTAGGATATCTATATCAAAGATCAAGCATAGATGAGTTTCCACTTCTAGATGAGACTTATCATAAGTTGGTATTTATTAATAATGAGAAAGTTGTCTTAGATATTACTTTGGAACGATATAACATAGATTTCTTACAGATGAAAGAACTAGTTAACAATGATAGAACTAAGCTTAGTGTTAAAAAAGAAGAAAAAAATAAATACATTATTGAAATAAGTGAATGAATAAAGTAAAAGGAATAGAAACCGTAGTTCTCATGGAGCATGTAGTCAAACTTCAAATGCAGGATATTTTCAATGACTTCCTTTACGTCCGTAGTCGGGCGGCATTACGCTAACGGGCAGTTATATTCAACAGATCTTTATTATAAAACTAGAAAAAAGAAAGATGATTTTTTCCCTTCTCACAAAAATATACAAAACCTATAATAAGTATTAAGAATGGAAATTTGAATTGGAGGAGCGGACCATGTTACCTGCTTTAGTTGAAAAAACGATGAATCAGTTGTGTAGTTCTTTAAGCGTCCGTACTTCGAACATTGAATCAGTTTATCTTTATGGCTCGATTGCGTTAAAGGACTATATTGAGGGTTCAAGTGATATCGACTTTCTAGCAGTTGTTCGAAAACCACTTACTCAGTCTGATATCCAAGCAATTTTGACGTCACATGAAGAGTTAGAGGTTGAGTTTCCGAACACTGATATTATGGGTGCTTACATACTCCTCGATGACCTAGGGAATAAGCAAATTGAATCTAATTCCTTACTGACTTACTACAATAAACAAATACATACTAATGGTTGGGGAGCAGATATTAATCCGATTACTTGGTGGATATTAAAAAAACACGGTATTAAGATTTATGGCTCCGAGTTAAAGTTTAATTACGATTTAGAAATTGATGCTCTGCTCGAATATGTAATTAGCAATCTAAATAGCTATTGGGTTAATTGGATAGATCGATTAGAGAAACAATTATCGATTGGCAATTTATCGGAACAAGAAATTAATATTGAGCAACTTGATGAAGCAGTCGAGTGGTGTACTCTTGGAATGTTGCGACAATTGTATACGTTAAAAGAGCATGATATAACGAGCAAAATTGGATCTGGAATATACGGAATTAATAAATTGCCGAAAAAGTGGCACGGACTGATTCATGAAGCAATAGCGATAAAGCAACTCAAACCCAAACGTTATTATAAATTACAAATAGAAAGATTGAATGACCTAGTAGCATTTCTTAAATATATTCATTTAGAAGCTAATCGTGTATCGAACCATACTAATGATTCGCTAAACTAACGGATAACGATAGTTCATGACAAGGCTGCCAGTTCGATTGACAGTCTTGTTGCGCTAACGGGCAGTTATGCTATATGCAGACTTTTGATTTAGAATAACTTAGACGATCTAAGGAGAAAAGTTGTATTGTAACCCATCGGTTATTTATTCGTTATGCCGCCTGTCTTTACCTATCGGTTAAGTCAACTATGCAGAGGAGAAGGTCTTATGAGTCCATTAAAATCGTTAGTGCTGCTCGTTTTTTTCTTGATCGAATTGGGATCTCTGGCTTCATTCGGGTATTGGGGCTTTCATGCGGCCGACGGGCATCTTGTCCGTATCGGTCTTGGTATAGGGACGCCGTTGCTAGTCGCCGTCTTCTGGGCCGTCGTTCTCTCTCCCAAAGCGCAAATACCTGTTAATCCCCCGCTGCGCCTGACCCTCCAGTTGATTGTCTTCACCGGTGCGTCATGGGCACTTTATGCGGCGGGACAATCGGCGCTTGCAGTCATATTGCTTGCTGTGGCGTTGATAACGATGATCCTCACTGTACTATTAAAGACGTACCAGGCCTAATCGGCTTTGGCCATTTAATGAGGCAAACCGTGAGACCTGACCAATCAATAATGTCTTCACACGAACAAGACTATCTGTATGGTAGTAACGTTACTCTAACGGGAAACGATAGTTTCATAATACAGATTGATGAGCAGGTGCTTCGGTTTCCTGCTCTTTTTATTAAGCGCGTGCCCAGAAGCACGCATCTTCTAGCCGGTGAAAGTCCGGTCATGGGAGGGGCCAAGCCCCCATGTAGCTAGGATGCCTGCGTACGGTGAAAGCTTTGCG
>NZ_JBWDNM010000010.1:0-285244 GCF_056269185.1 Paenibacillus sp. J31R122 | reverse complement strand
AACTCATCACTGTAATGCTGTCTATTCTCGCTCATACCGGACACCTCTTCTTCATTTGTAGATTATTATCTAATTTCCCTTAAGAGGTGTCCACTTTTTATTCTAGTTCCAAAATCAAGCTTACAGTTTTTTTAAAGTCAGAATTGGTTAGTTTCAGATTGATTGTGGCTAGTATATGGTGTAACGGATATTATGATGAGTTAGAGTTTGGCTAGAGTAACTAGTATTATGGACATAACACATAATAAGTAACACAGATCAGACAAAACGCATAAATCAACATACTAAACAATAAATACTAAGTACCACAGACCAAGAAAGAAACACAAATAAGTGACACCAAACAAGAACACAAAATACGACAGACCAACAAGACAGCCAACAAGACAGCAACAAGACAGCCAACAAGACAGCCCATCAAGACAGCAACAAGACACTAATAACTAACTATCAACCGACTAACGACTAACCAAATTACATCAAATAAGAATATTGAAAAGGACGGGGTCTTTATTGAGCTCTATAAAATGGAACCCTTTCTTATTCATCCGATCAACAAGCGGATTGTAGTCCTCGCGATGTTTGAGCTCAATGCCGACAAGTGCAGGGCCGTTGTCTTTGTTGGATTTCTTCGTGTACTCGAACCTGGTTATATCGTCGTTTGGTCCAAGGATCTGATCGAGGAATTCGCGTAATGCCCCCGCGCGCTGAGGGAAGCTCACCATAAAGTAATGCTTATAGCCCTCATAAATGAGCGAACGCTCCTTGATTTCCTGCATCCGATCGACGTCATTATTACCGCCGCTCACGATGCATACGACTGTTTTGCCGGCAATTTGATCCCGGTACGCTTCTAGTGCAGCAATCGGCAATGCGCCCGCCGGTTCAGCGACGATCGCATTTTCATTGTATAGATCAAGCATGGTCGTACACACTTTTCCTTCTGGTACAGTAATGACATCATCGAGCAAATCTCTGCAGATCGCATAAGTGAGATCACCGACACGCTTGACGGCAGCGCCATCTACAAATTTATCGATTTGATCTAGCGGAGTCACCTCGCCCGCATCAATAGAAACTCGCAGCGAAGGTGCCCCTTCAGGCTCGACGCCGATTATTTTCGTGGATGGAGAAACGATTTTCACATAGGATGCGACACCTGCAGCAAGGCCGCCGCCTCCGACTGTAACGAATACGAGGTCTGGAACTTTGTCAGCTGCCTCCATAAATTCTTTACCGACCGTGCCGTTGCCGGCAATAATCTTCTGGTCATCGAACGGATGCACGAAGGCCATTCCGCTGCGGGTACTCTCAGCAACCGCTTCAGCATAAGCATCATCGAACGTATCTCCGGTCAAAATAACTTCAACTTGTGATCCGCCAAAAAAAGACACCTGCGAAACCTTTTGACGCGGAGTTGTGCTTGGCATATATATTTTACCCGGAATACCGAGTGTTTGACAGGAGTAAGCGACACCTTGCGCATGGTTGCCGGCACTGGCGCATACAACACCCTTCGCTAACGTCTCGGGAGAGAGGGAGCGCATGAGATGATAGGCACCACGTATTTTGAATGAACGAACGATTTGCAAATCCTCCCGTTTCAGGAGTACAGTACAGTTATATCGCTCGGACAGCACACGATTATGTTGGAGTGGCGTACGCGTAATGACATCCTTCAAATGCATTTGCGCTTGAATAATTTCTTCTAAACCAATGTGGGGAATAGGGGGTGTGTTCGGATTCATTTGCGGCCATCCTCTCGGTATTTCATTAGTAGTATTTTTTTATTTGATTTATTATAGCATTAACATTGAGATTAGAAGAGAGAAGAGGAGAAAATGCCAATGCGAAAAACGATAAGAAGACTGTTGATGGCTTTGGTGCTCTTTCTATTACTGCTAGGAGGCGGCGTTTGGTGGTTGTTGTCTTATATCGCGCCGGACGAGCAGCTTGATTTAGCTTATGAGCCTGTGGATGTGAAAGAAGAAGCGTTGTCGATGATCAAAAAGATGAAGCCAGAGCTGGTCCTTACGGAGCCGATTATTAACAACTTGATCAAAATGAGTCTGAAAAGTCAATTCAGTAGTGGAGAGCAATCATCACTTGAAATAGCGAAGGATGTCCAATTGGAAGGCGTAGCCTTTGAGCTGGAACAGGACAAGCTGATAGCACGGATGAATGTTACTTATCGAGACCGCATTCCTGCTGCGTTTGATGCCGTCTTTAGTATGGAGTGGCAGGAGCCGAATATTGTGCTTCGCCCGCAATCTCTTTCTCTAAAGAGGTTTAATTTGCCGCTGAGCTTGCTTGAGCCGATTATTATACCAATTGATTTGCCCAGGCAGGATGTTGTGACGGTGCGTGACGTACAGTTTCTAGTTGATCAAATCATTATAAAGTTTAAAATACACCTTCAACTAGATTTTTAGCTATAGTTAAGCAATAATAGGTCATCCGGTTGACAAAAAGTTAGATTGAAATAAGAATGGAGCGCGAGCTGGCGACAGTTTTGGCGCTCTATTTTTGTTGGCTTATTTTAGAAAATCCAAGCAACGTCCAGTAAGAATAAACTTTCGGAGTTGCAGGAGCAATTCTCAATTAACTTCGCTCAATGAAGTGAAAAGTTATTTCTTTAGGAGCAATAGCTTTCGCCTTGACAATGGCGTTGAGAATGTTTATCATATGATTGTAAGTGATAATCATTATCAATTGTTGAAATGGCTACATATACATTCGTATTGGGAGGCAATAATGTGGGCTTGCTTTATGAAATGGTTATTAAAAAACGCAGATCAGCGCAAATTTTGCACCAGCATAACAGCATGACAAACAGACCCGAGACAAATAAGTTAAGCAAAGCTAACGCCTATATAGATGGAGCTGAGACAGGAAGCGCGGAAATACAACTAATAAAGACAGTAAAGCCAATACGCTGCTAGGTCTAGGCTAATCGCTTAAAGCTGTCAACGGGATCGTGGACATAGAGCTTCGGTAAAAAATGATAAAGCGAGCATATACGGTGTTTTTTGAAGGAGAGAGAATTATGCAGACGGAAACAAGCAAGCCATGGAACTGGCTGCTCTTTCCCTTCTCATCGATAAAGGCTGGTCCAGACTGTTTATTTGCGGCCTCAGTCGGTCATGGCGTGTATCAAATCGATGAGACGGGTCGTTGGGATAAGATGGATGAAGGGTTGCCGGATCTGACAAATGTGAATCGGCTGCAGCTGCAGCATGAGCTGCTTCATGCATGCACAAGCAATGGGCTCTATGAATGGACTGCGGATAAGTGGGAAAACGACGGACTAGCTATCCCTTGCTACCAATTTCGCAAAATAGGAGGAACCTCTTACGTCGCGACAGATGATGGTCTTTGGTCTAAAACGGGATCGAAATGGGAGCAGGTGGCCTGCGAGGGCAAACGGGTATACGACTTTATTAATTTACCGCAATATTTGATCATTGCACATGACAGTGGCATTTCTCTCTATGATCGTTTTATGGATGATTGGGCTCACTTTGAGCTGCAGGAAAGAGTTGCGAGCCTGGCTGTATTTCACGGACATCTCATTGGAACCAATGATAAGGGGCAGCTACTTATTGGAGATAAGAAGGGGAAGTTTAACCGAATAAGCTTTGGTAAAAGGTTTATGTTTTCGGTGTTGGCTAAAGGGAATGACATCTATGTGTGCACGGACAGAGGGCTGTATCAGCTCGCGTATATTCATAATCAAGTTACCTTGTTATCCATTAAGCTCGGCTACCCCGTAACGGATGTTGATGTGCAGGGAGACAGTCTTTATATGGCTACGCTGTTTCAAGGTATTCAATCCGTAAAATTGGAGGAGTGACAGATGGCAAGGGTGCTTGTGGTATACGCGAGTCTGACCGGAAATACGGAAGAAATGGCGGAAGCCATTGCAGAAGGCGCGAAGGAAACAGGAGTAGAGGTGGTATGCAAGGAGTCATTCGATGCAAGCGCGTCGGAGCTTTCTGAGTATGATGGCATTATTATTGGAGCCTATACTTGGGGAGATGGAGAGCTGCCGGATGAGTTTCTTGATTTTTATGAGGAGATGGATGGACTCGATTTGAGCGGTAAAAAAGCGGCGGTATTCGGATCAGATGATACTTCTTACGAAATATACTGCGGTGCGGTGGACATTATTGAAGCTAAGCTGAAGGAGCTTGGAGCGGAAATAGCGGGAGAGAGCATTAAATTTGAATATAATGCTGCAGAAGCAGAGAAAGAGCAAGGCAGAAGCCTTGGGCGTCTTATTGCAGATCTTGTAGTGGTATAGCAATCCTCAGTCGATATCCGGAATCGGATCGGCTGGGGATTTTGTTTTGTTGTAGACAAATGAAAGGCTTATCAAGTAACATGGCAGTAGTCATTTTTGCATAATTACACATAGGAAGAACTACTGAGGAGAGATTAGGTTGTCAGAGGAATTATTGCTAACATTTCGTTCACCGCCGTTGCCGTTTTTTATAGAATCCAATCGAATAACATATAAAGCTGGGGAAGAGCATCCAAACCGGACTAACCTCGGCGTGTTTGATTTGTTGTTTGTGAATAAAGGCTCGTTGCATGTGGCAGAGGAAAACAACAGATGGACGCTCGGTCCAGGGGAAGTGCTTATTCTAAGGCCTGACCGCTGGCATTATTCCACCCGTCCTTGCGATGAGGAAACAGTGTTCGACTGGATTCATTTTCAGACCGTGGGTGCTTGGGAAGAAACCGAGGGCGGCCATCAAGGCTCGCTGCGCGGTGATTACTACACCTACGCGATTCGTTTGCCTAAGCAAATGAAGCTGACTTACCCGGATGAGGCTAAGCTCATCTTCTCCCAACTGCATGAAGCGGCTAAGAGCTCGTCGCATGGCGCATTTTGGGATCGGCAACAGCGTTTTCTGCATTTGCTGCAAATGCTGGATGAAGGCTGGCGTTCCGATGCTGCTAAAGCAGGGGTTTCGGTTGCGGAGCGGGCAGCTGCATATTTAAAGCTCAATTATCGCAGTCCTATTACCAATACGATGCTGAGTGATGTGCTTCAGCTTCATACCAATTACATAACACGCTGCATGACAGAGGTGTTCGACTGCACGCCGCAGCAGTATTTGCTTTACTATCGGCTTGATCAAGCGAAGCTTCTGTTAATTAAGACGGATTGGACGATCGCACGTGTGGCAGAGGAGACGGGCTTCCGTCAAACGCCGCATTTTTCCAGACTTTTTGCTTCGCATACAGGGATGCCTCCTCTTAAATTCCGTAAACGATTTACGACGTGAAAAGTTAATAGGCAGGGCCTGAATTTTTTATGGCGTAAATATGTAAGAGAGTTGAATACTAGAGTTTGAGAATTTAATGGAAAAAGGAATTGCTGCTGAGTGCATAATATTCTGGCATTTAACAAAAACTGGTTCAATCTACGTGAAAAAGGAGCGATCGCGATGATTGAACGGTTTTCGTTAACTGCGGAAATTGGCGATATAGTTGAAATGTTTAAGGTAAGCAAGGTTGTACGAGGATATACGAATCGGTTTAATGTGGCGCCAACACAATCGGTGTCGATTGTTATGAATGATCGTTTTGATCAAAGAACGATGCAGGAGTCTAGATGGGGACTGTTCCCTTTTTGGGCGAAGGATTCGGTTAATGCGGATCATATGACGTTGTCTGACAAGCCCTTCCTCGGAAGAATGCTGAAGAGACAACGGTGTATTTTGCCGTGCAGCGGATTTTTTGGCCAGAAGCAGGTTGGAAAAGAGCGTGACCCTCGTGCTATGCATATCGTGCTTCCCAGCCAGCAGCTGTTCGGAATAGCAGGGATCTATGATTGCTGGAAAAATGCGAGCGGCAAAGAGGTGCGGGCTTTTACCATGGTAACCGCAGCTTCGTCTGGCGCGATGTCCGTTTGGCAGCCTCGGGTTCCGGTTATTTTGGACGAGGACGGTATCGAGGATTGGCTTAACCCGCGTATTACAGAGTTCAGCGGACTTCGCAAGCATTTGGAAGCGATGGACACCTATCTAATGCGGGCCTACCCTGTCACAAATGCTGTACACAACGAATTATTTGAGTCGCCAGATTGTATTCGGGAGATTCGTCCGGATTTTGCTTGAGTGGCTGGTGGGGGATTGGAAAAGTAACTAACGACGAAAAAACCAGGTAACCAAATAACCAACTAACAAGTAACCAAGTAACAAGTAGTAAGTAGCAAGTAGCAAGTAGCAAGTGACCAAGTAACAAGTAACAAGTAACAAGTAACAGGTAGCAAGTAACAAGTAACCAAGTAACAAGTAACAAGTAACAAGTAACCAAGTGACCAAGTGACCAAGTAACCAAGTAACCAAGTAACAAGTAACAAGAAACAAACGCTCAAACGCCCAAACTACAAGTAACTGAGCAATTGAAGATATTGGCGTTCTTCGTAGCCTTGTGAGGTAAACTCACTAATTAGTGAGGAGAAGCTCACTAAAAGGACGTTAAAATGGTTTTGCTAATGAGATAGTGAGGAAAACCTCACTCGCCGTGAACTTATGTTCATGGGGAATGAGATTTACCTCACTATTTTTTGTGTTGTCTGGGGTACGGACGAGCTAATAGTGAGGATAACCTCACTATTAATGATGTTTACCTCAGTATTAGCAATTGAGGCATTGCATCTAATGTATTGTACCTAATGCAACGCATTTAGGAGGCCTAGGTGCGAACACGCTGTAACTCTGCAGTAAGCAAAGGGACTACATCGAACAGGTCACCGACGATACCGTAATCAGCAACGCCGAAAATAGGAGCTTCGGCGTCTTTGTTGATGGCGACGATGATGCGGGATTGGCTCATACCGGCTAAGTGCTGGATGGCGCCGCTGATGCCGCAGGCAATATATAGCTGCGGAGTCACGACCTTGCCGGTTTGCCCAATTTGCAGGGCATAGTCGCAATAGCCTGCGTCGCAGGCGCCGCGGGAGGCTCCGACCGCGCCGCCGAGCACGGCAGCTAGCGCCTGCAACGGCTCGAAGCCGGCCGCGCTGCGCACACCTCTGCCGCCGGATACGACTACGTCGGCTTCGGCAAGATCAAGCTGGCCGCCGGCTCGGCGAACGAGGCTATGCACGGCGGTGTAGAGCTGCGGCACCGTGAAAGGCAGAGCCACGACGGTGCCAGTGCAGGCGGCGGCGTCAAGCGGTTCCGCCGCCTGCAAATTATTCGGGCGCACCGTGATGACCCACGGGTGGCCCGCCACGAAGCTGCGCCGCTCGAACGCCTTGCCGGCGTAGAGCGGGCGAATAAAGCCGACGTTATCGCCACCTTGAGATGGTTCGATGGCGATAACGTCGGCAATGTGGCCGGAGCCATAGGCCGCGGCCACACGGGGCGCGAGCTCGCGCCCCACTGCGGTGTGGCCGAGCAATAGCGCGTCCGGCCGCACCGCATCCATTGCTGCGCTGAGGGCGGCGAAGCACGCCTCGGGCGCATAAGCGCGGAGGGAAGGATCGTCGGCGATATGCACGACGTCCGCCCCCCGCGCGGTTAGCGCGGCGGCTTCTTCAGCCGCGCCGCCGGTGCAGGCAAGGACGGCATGGACAGCGCCGTCCTTGCCTGCGAGCTGCCGCGCTGCGCCGAGCGCTTCGAGCGCCACGCGACGCAAGCTGCCGTCGCGGCATTCTGCAAAGACAAGTATTGTTTTGGACATATGACATAACTCCTCCCTCGCAACTTTGCTTTTGAAAATGATGTTCGGTTTAAAATCGTAACACTGCTTCTGAAAGTGATGTTTGTATAAAAGCGTAGCATTGCTTCTGAAAATGATGTTTGTATAAAACGAATCATTGCTTCTGAAAATAATGTTTGTTTAAAAACGAAGCATTGCTTCTGAAAATGGTGTTTGTTTAAAAACGAAGCATTGCTTCCGAAAATGATGCTTGTTTAAAAGCGTAGCATTGCTTCTGAAAATGATGTTTGTTTAAAAGCGTAACACTGCTTCTGAAAGTGATGTTTGAATTAAAAGCGGAGCACTGCTGCTGAACCTAGATTCTTTTGGATAGATACAAGTAGCGGACACAGGAGACCTTATTTGCAGGGGTTACCCTTGTTTTGGGATGTTTACGAACCTCAGATCCGTTATTTGTATGAAAAGGATCAAATATGCCCCCAGCCAAGAGGAATAGCGGATCTCATGTCTCGTAACCATCCTCAATAATGAAAAATCAAGAATAACGGATTATGTTCGCTCTCGCACTATCGCTCTTGCACTATCGCTCTTGCACTATCGCTCTTGCACTATCGCTCTTGCACTATCGCTCTTGCACTATCGCTCTCGCACTATCGCCCTTGCACTATCGCTCTTGCACTATCGCTCTTGTACTATCGCTCTCGCACTATCACTCTCGCACTATCATTTATAGCAACTTCGCCTCCGACTGCAGCAGCGCGACTAACGCAGCTGCCTGCTCTGCAGGTGCGCCGCCAAGTCGTTGACCGGATGCGCGTGGTGGGGGTGGGAGCAGCTGAGTCCTAACAGTACGAGGAGAAATGCTTGATATTCCACTCCCCCCACCACTACCAAAAAGCTCCTCAACCGCAACGGTGCGCAGCGGTTTTTTCTTTGCCTTTATAATGCCCGGGAGTGAAGGGTAGCGCGGTTCGTTAAGGCCTTGCTGTGCAGTGATGAGAGCCGGCAAGGGGATGGATACGGTCTCTGTATCACCCTCTACATCTCGCTCAACCAAGGCGTACCTTTCCGCAGGCATTAGTGTAGGAGCAATAACTTCCTCTAATGAGCTGTCTACCTTTAAGGAGTTGCTCCTTTCATCGCCAGTAATAATAGAAAGCTTAACTGCGGAGGAGGCATGCGGTAAGTCGAGGCGCTGCGCTACCTGCAAGGCAACGCTGCCAGAACCGCTGTCTACGGCGAATAGTCCAGCTAGCAGCAGATCCGGGGCGAGTGGTTCGATCACCGCAGCTAATGCGGCTGCTACGGCAAAGCCATCGTCGGGCAGTGAACTGCTATCGAGTCGGATCGCTTCATCGGCCCCGACAGCAAGCGCGGTACGCAGTGCATCTTGAGCCCGTTCCGGACCGCAGGTAACGACGATAACCTGACCGCCATGCCGTTCCCGCTGCAAAATAGCTTCCTCTAGCGCGTATTCGTCATAAGGGTTGATAACAAACTTGGCTTCGCTTTCGTCGACGCCCTGCGGCGTAACGATTATTTTCTCCTCGGTATCAAACGTTTGCTTGAGAAGCACCACTATTTTCAGCATAGAAGCTCCCTCATTTACACCAAAATTTTTTAAAGGATAAGACTTTATAAGTGTCACACTCATAATTGGCTTATCCTTCACCGCGAAACGAGCTTTAGCCGCCAGAAGACGGCGCCAGCCGTTTACGCTTGGCAACAACATTGTCCATCAGTGCTACGATATGACGATTCGCAAGCGAATAGACCGTACACTTTCGTTCAATGGGCGGCATGTTCGCGAGAAAAATCTCATATACATGGAGCACCGCGGCTATTTTTTTATATATAAGCATTAAACGTTTTCACTTATAAATATGCTTATACGTCGCTGCCAAAGGAGGCGACTGCCGTTTTTCTGCACACGTTTGAAAGCGCTTTAATGCTTGTCCAACTACTTCGTTCGCATATGTGGGTTAGATAACCGGCATACAAGGAGGTGGGGCATTTGGCTTGGGAGTTGGTCAAATGGCTGATGTTTGCAGCGCTTACTTTGCTTGCCGTATCCATGTTCTCGGCCGTTGTACTTAGGCGTGTCGGATACATGCGGCTTGGAGTGAAGTCTGATTTTACCCGTTATAAGCAGAAGCGTAAGCAAAAGAGCAGCTTTAGTGGTCAAGTTTTCGGTCATCGCAAGCTGTTGAACGATGTCAGGAGCGGGATCATGCATTTGGTTTATTTTTATGGCTTTATTGTGCTTCAGTTTGGGGCGGCAGATTTAATATGGAAGGGGTTAAATGGAGGTGTACCGATTCCGCTGCCTTATTATCATGTATTCTCATTCACGCAGGAGCTTACGGTAACTTTGGTGCTGGCAGCAGTGGTCTATGGCGCGTTTCGGCGGTACGGGGAGAGGCTTCCGCGGCTCAAACGAGGCTGGAAGCCCTCATTGGTCATGTGGTTTATCGGCACGCTCATGCTTACGATTTTATTCACTTTAGCATTCGAGCGAATGGCTGCTGACGGCAGTCTCGGCAATCTCAACCGTTCAACCTCCTCAGTCGAAAAAAGCTCCGTCAAAGTCGAAGCCGACTTACCCTCGACCACTGGCTCGCTCACAAATGCAGTCCAAGCAAACGCTCATGTTGTCGCGCCAAGCTATGCTCCGGTTAGTGTGCAGCTAGCCAAAGCGCTCCACTATGCAGGCGTGCAGCCAAAAAGCTGGCTGGCTCATGCTGGTTTTGAAGTTTTTTGGTGGCTGCATTTATTGGTGCTGCTTGGATTTCTCGTATATGTTCCACAGTCGAAGCATTTTCATTTGTTGACCGCTCCAATCAATTTATGGTTCAGACGCAGCACGCCGCCGGGACGGTTAACGCCATTAAATTTGGAGGATGAGGAGGCTGAAGCGTTCGGAGCGGGCAAGGTGGAGCATTTTACGCAAAAACAAATGCTGGATTTGTATTCGTGTGTTGAGTGCGGACGCTGTACGAATGTTTGCCCGGCTGCAAGTACAGGTAAGCTTTTGTCACCAATGCATTTGATCATTAAACTGCGTGATCATTTAACGGAGAAAGGAGCAGCTATAACATCCAAGTCACCTTGGCTGCCTGCTGGTTTGTGGCAGAGCAAATCGAGGGAAGGCTACGCGCATGTCATGGGGGCGGTGCTTCCGGCGTGGGAGGATGGCTTTGTTGATGGGATCACGACTATCGCTCCAACGATGGCTGCACAGGCGCAGGCATGGGGCAAACGTGAGTCGATTAAGGCTGAGGAGGTGGAATTGCTCGGCGAGGTGATTACGGAGGAGGAGCTATGGGCGTGCACGACCTGCCGCAATTGCGAGGATCAATGCCCGGTCGGCAATGAGCATGTTGATAAAATCATTGATATGCGCCGTTATCTCGTTTTAATGGAGGGACGACTCCCATCTGATGGACAACGCGCATTGCAAAACATCGAGCGCCAAAGCAACCCATGGGGTCTGCCGCGTGCTGAACGTGCCGCGTGGATTGCTGATTGTGAGAGTCGAACCGGAATTCGGGTTGACACAATGCAGGAGCTGAAGCTATTGGGGCGTAAGCCGGATGTGCTGCTTTGGGCGGGATCGATGGGCGCGTATGATTCGCGAAGCCGACGTGTGTTGTTCGATTTGGTACGGCTGCTTGATCATGCGGGCGTAAGCTTCGCGACGCTTGGCCATGAGGAGCGGAGCTCGGGCGATACGGCAAGGCGGATAGGGAACGAGCTACTTTTTCAGGAGCTATGCCGCGAAAATATCGAAACACTCCATAAATATGAAGTTAAGCAAATCGTGACCGCTTGTCCGCACACATTTAACACTTTTAAAAATGAGTATCCCGATTTTGGTCTTAACCCTGACATAAAAGTGGAGCATCACACTGAGCTGCTGGCGAGGCTCCTTAAGGAGGGGATGTTGAAGCCCGCTTACGAGCTGGAGGAGCGCGTTACTGTACATGATTCCTGCTATCTTGGCCGCTACAATGACACATACGAAGCGCCGAGAAATGTACTCAGGGCGATTCCCGGCGTAATGATTGAGGAAATGGAGCGTTCGCGCGCGAATGGGATGTGTTGTGGCGCGGGTGGCGGGTTGATGTGGATGGAGGAGCACTCAGGGACGCGGGTTAATCATGCGAGAACCGCCCAGGCTCTAGAGGTGAAGCCTTCTGTCATTAGCTCGGCCTGTCCGTATTGCTTGACGATGATGGAGGACGGACTTAAAGCGTTGTCGGCAGAAAAAACAGTCGCTGCGCGTGACGTGGCAGAGCTGCTGGCTGAGAGTATTTTTGGAGACTTATAAAGCTTTTAAAATATAGGATAGTAAAAGTTTCACTTTTATACTTAGCCTATATTTCACCGCGAAACGAGCTCGTGCCGCCAAGGAACAGCGCCAGCCGTTTACGCTTGAAATATAGGAAATTATAAGTTTTACCTTATACTTGGCATAAATTTTTACGAGAAACCGTTTGTCCTAGACAAGGACAACAAAGTCGTTTCTTCTAAGAAGGAGGGGGCCTATGTCGATAAGAACGCAGCAAAAAAACGCCAGTGCAATCCGCAAAGCAGCGGTGATCGGCTCTGGTGTTATGGGGGCGGGCATTGCCGCTCATCTGGCGAATGCGGGTATGCGTGTCATGCTGCTTGACGTCGTGCCGCAATCGTTGACTGCGGAGGAGGAGCAATTTGGGCTGACGCTAGAGGATGCTAAGGTTCGCAATCGGTTAGCAAGCGCCGCAATAGCAAAAATGAGCAAGGTGCAGCCTGCGCAGCTATATGACCCGTCTTGGTCATCACGAATTACGCCGGGCAATTTGACCGATCATTTGGCAGCGCTGGGGGATGTCGATTGGATTGTCGAAGCAGTCGTCGAAAGGCTGGATGTGAAACGACAGGTTCATACGGCTATTGAATCAGTACGGCAACCGGGAACACTCGTCAGCACGAACACATCCGGTCTATCCGCAGTTTCGATGGTGGAAGGACGGAGCGAAGAGTTTCGGCAGCATTTTGCGGTGACGCATTTTTTTAACCCGCCTCGATATATGAAGCTTGTGGAAATCGTTCCTACTGTGGATACGGATCAGGCTGTCGTTCAATTGCTGACTGAGGTGTGTGAGAAAAGGTTAGGGAAAGGCGTTGTCATTGCAAAAGATACGCCTAACTTTATTGCGAATCGTATTGGCACCTTCGGCATGCTGGTTACGCTGGAGGAAACGCTGCGCTTCGGACTTACGGTGGAGGAGGCTGATGCGCTAACCGGTCCGGCAATGGGGAGACCGAAGACAGCAACGTTTCGGATGCTCGATCTCGTTGGGTTAGATACGCTGCTGCATGTCGTCGATAATGTGCGGGAGAGAAGTGATGATGCCGCTGAGCAAGCGATTTTTGCTAGACCGCCTTTGCTTGAGCAGTTGGTGGCGAGCGGGAGGCTGGGGGAAAAGTCAGGGGCAGGCTTTTATCGGAAGCTAAAAGGAAAGGGTGGCACTGAAATTGAATCGCTTAGCCTGGATACGTTTGAATACGGGGCGAAGCGTTCTGTAAGCTCACCGATCATTGATGCGGCAAAGGCGGCCAAAGGCCCTGCGGCTAAAGTAAAAGCGCTGCTTCGTACCGATCCGCGTGATCGCTATGCGAAATTTGCATGGTCGACGATCAAAAAAACACTGCTCTACTCCGCGGCACAAGTCGGCATCATCGCCGACTCCATCGTGGATATCGACCGCGCGCTGCGGTGGGGCTTTAATTGGGAGCTTGGACCGTTTGAGCTGTGGGATGCAATCGGTCTGCGAGAATCCGTTCAGCAAATGCAGAAGGAGGGAGATGCTGTACCGAAGTGGGTGACGGAGTGGATAGCTGCCGGTCATCAGAGTTTTTACGATGTTGAAAATAATAAACGGGTATATGTAGCGAACGGGGCTTATAAGCTTGAAGAACAGGAAGCTGACATCATTTCGTTACCGGCGTTAAAAGCTTCCGGGCGAACCGTACTGTCCACCTCAGGTGCCAGCTTAATTGATATTGGCGACGATGTTGTGCTTTTGGAATTTCATTCGCCTAACAATGCGATTGGCGGAGATATTTTATCCGCTATTAAGCAAAGTACAGCGGAGGTTGCTCTTAATTGGCGCGGACTGGTGATTGCAAACGAAGGCCGGAATTTTTGCGTAGGCGCCAACTTAATGCTGCTGCTTATGGAAGCTCAAAATGGCGAGTGGGACGAAGTAGAGGACATCATTCGTTATTTTCAGAGCACGATGCTTCAGCTCAAAAGGCTTGATCGGCCTGTCGTTGCAGCGCCGCATCGGATGACGCTAGGCGGCGGGGTGGAGGCTTGCTTGCCTGCGGATCAGATCATTTATTCGCCGGAAACGTATTTTGGATTGGTCGAGACAGGTGTGGGCCTTATTCCTGCGGGCGGGGGCTGTAAGGAAGCGGCTGCAATGGCGGCGGAACGGTCACTTATCGCAAATGGTGGAAAGGCAGGCGGAGATTTGCAGCCGCATTTGAACGCGCTGTTCGAGACGATAGCGATGGCCAAAGCGTCCACTAGCGGCTTCGAAGTGAGCAAGCTCGGATTTATGCGGCCGCAGGATCGCGTCATTATGCGGCAGGAATCGCGAATCGCGGAAGCGAAGCGAGCGGTGCTGGAGCTGGACCGAGTGGGCTATTCGGCGCCCGCCGAGGCAAGAATTCGCGTAGCCGGCCGTGAAGGCAAGGCGGTGCTCAAGGTCGCGGTGCAGGCGATGCAGCTGAGCGGTTTTGTTAGCGAGCATGACGCGCTCATCGGCGGCAAGCTCGGGCATGTGTTAGCCGGCGGAGATATTCAGCCGGGCGCTGAGGTGAGCGAGCAGTATTTGCTCGATCTGGAATGCGAAGCGTTCCTAAGCTTATGCGGCGAGCGTAAAACGCAGCAGCGCATGAGCCACATGCTAGCGACGGGCAAGCCGCTGCGCAACTAGTTATAGACTGGCTTGTAGTTGTCTGGAGTAACTTGTTGCAGGATAAGTAACCATCTGCCGAGTGTTGCTTGTCTTAGTGAGGGGAGTTCGGTAAATAGTGAGGAGAACTCAATAGCGAAATGCTAACCACCTACCAATCGTCACTCCTCCTAGTGAGGAGAACTCACTATTTACTGAGGCTAAGCTCACTAATATCGCTTGTTTGAGGTACATCGGTCAGAACAGTGAGGCAAACCTCACTCCCCGTGAGGAAATCCTCTTGGCTAGTGAGGTTTACTTCACTAATTAATCAGAGGATCAGATGACGCATAGAGATTAGTGAGCCTAACCTCACTTTCAGAGAGGCTAAGCTCACTAATGAAGTTGCATGTAGTGACAAGTTGCAGAAGAGTAGCTCAAAGTTAGCTGAAGAGACTTGTAGCAGAGGGAGTAACATTGGGTTGGTTGGAGTGACATGCAGCGGAAGAAGTAACAGCCTATCAAGCGTCACTCCACCTAGTGAGGAGAACTCACTATTTAGTGAGGCTAAGCTCACTAATATCGCTTGTTTGAGCCAACTCGGACCGAACAGTGAGGGAAACCTCACTCCCCGTGAGGATATCCTCTTGGCTAGTGAGATTCACTTCACTAACTAATCAGAGGAAGAGATGACGCATAGAGATTAGTGAGCCTAACCTCACTTCTAGAGAGGCTGAACTCACTAATGCAGTTGCATGTAGTGACAAGCAGCAGAAAAGTAGCTCGAAGTTAGTTGAAGTGACTCGTAGTAGAGGGAGCAACTTATGGTTGGCTGGAGTGACATACAGTAGAAGAGTAGCTTGAAACTAGCTGAAGTGACTTGTAGGAGAGGGAGTAACTTGTGGTTGGTTGGAGTGACATGCAGCAGAAGAGTAGCTCGAAGTTAGTTGAAGTGACTTGTAGCAGAGGGAGTAACATTGGGCTGGTAGGAGTGACATGCAGCGGAAGAAGTAACAGCCTATCAAGCCTCACTCCACCTAGTGAGGAGAACTCACTATTTAGTGAGGCTAAGCTCACTAATATCGCTTGTTTGAGCCATATCGGACCGAACAGTGAGGGAAACCTCACTCCCCGTGAGGATATCCTCTTGGCTAGTGAGGTTTACTTCACTAATTAATCGTAGGATCAGATGACGCATAGAGATTAGTGAGCCTAACCACACTTCTAGAGAGGCTAAACTCACTAATGCAGTTGCATGTAATGACAAGTAGCAGAAAAGTAGCTCAAAGTTAGCTGAAGAGACTTGTAGCAGAGGGAGTAACAATGGGTTGGTTGGAGTGACATGCAGCAGAAAAGTAGCTCAAAGTTAGTTGAAGTGACTTGTAGCAGAGGGAGTAACATTGGGTTGGTAGGAGTGACATGCAGCGGAAGAAGTAACAGCCTACCAAGCGTCACTCCACTTAGTGAGGAGAACTCACTATTTAGTGAGGCTAAGCTCACTAATATCGCTTGTTTGAGCCATATCGGACCGAACAGTGAGGGAAACCTCACTCCCCGTGAGGATATCCTCTTGGCTAGTGAGGTTTACTTCACTAATTAATCATAGGATCAGATGAGTATAGAGGTTACTGAGCCTCACTTCAGATTTAGTGAGGCTCGCCTCACTATTGGACGATTTCACTCACTACAAGACAAAATCGGCTCCACACTAGCCAACCTCACCACACCAGCCAACCACACCACACTAGCCAACCTCACCACACCCGCCGCCTCGGAAAAGGCCGAGAGGCGAAACCATTCAAAGGAGGTAGAGCAATGTCAGCTGTATCACCGTTTAACGATCACGATCGTGATGCCGTAATCGTAGCCGCGGTAAGGACAGCGGTCGGCAAAGCATCGAAGGGGAGCTTGGCAGAAACGAGAGCTGAGGATATGGGGCGCGCCGTCCTGCAAGGCGCACTGGAAAGATTGCCAGGCGTATCACCTGATCAAATTGAGGATGTCATTCTCGGCTGTGCCATGCCGGAAGGGGAGCAGGGGCTTAATGTCGCGCGTGTCATCTCGTTGTACGCAGGATTTCCAGTTACAACGCCAGCTGTTACGGTCAACCGTTTCTGTGCGTCAGGGCTGCAGGCCATTGCTTATGCGGCAGAGAGAATTCGACTAGGAGAGGCGGAGATAATCGCGGCCGGTGGAGTAGAGAGCATGAGTCATGTGCCGATGACGGGCTTTAAGCTGTCCCCTCACCCAGGAATTGTTGACTCTATGCCTGAGGTTTATATGGGTATGGGGCACACAGCGGAGGAGGTTGCTCGCAGGTACGGTGTGACGCGCGGGGCGCAGGATGCGTTTGCTGCTGAGAGTCACCGAAAAGCGGCAGCAGCGATTGCGGAAGGTAGATTCCAAGCGGAGATTGTACCGATGACTGTTACCCGGTCAGGGGTAAATGAGGCAGGTAGGCCGTGGGAAAAAATATTCGAATTTGACAGGGATGAGGGGGTGCGTCCAGAGACGACAGTACAAACGTTGGCTCCGCTGAAGCCTTCGTTCGCTCGGGAAGGTACGGTAACAGCAGGTAATACTTCTAAAATGAGTGATGGAGCAGCAGCTGTTATTGTGATGAGCCGCGCTCATGCAACGGAGCTGGGATTAAAGCCTCTCGCTGCTTTCCGCGGTTATAGCGTGGCAGGTGTTGCCCCAGAGGTAATGGGCATTGGCCCGATTGAAGCAGTGCCCAAAGCGCTTAAGAAGGCAGGCATAACGTTGGAACAGGTTGATTTATTTGAGCTGAACGAAGCTTTTGCGGCACAATGCGTTCCGATTATAGAGCAGCTGGGCATTAATCCCGACCTTGTGAATGTGAACGGAGGTGCGATTGCACTCGGTCACCCGCTTGGGTGCACAGGAACGAAGCTTACGGTCTCTCTTATACATGAGCTTGGCCGGCGAGGCGGAGGTATTGGTGTTGTAACGATGTGTGTTGGAGGCGGAATGGGAGCTGCCGGTGTTATCGAGGTGTATGGACTTAACTGAAGGGAGATCTGTGGCATGACGACGGGTACAAAAAGTTTTGGCGGACGCTTTGTTCTGGAGGATAGCTTGCCGGATTCGGTCGTGACGCCAGAGGATTTTACGGAGGAGCAAAAGATGATGTCGGAAGCCGCCAAGCAATTTTTGGAGGCAGAAATTTTTCCGCATGATAGCGAACTGGAGGCGCTTAATTACGATTTGACGGTTGAGCTCATGCGCAAGGCAGGGGAATTGGGACTGCTTGGAGCTGATGTGCCCGAAGCGTATGGCGGACTTGGGCTAGACAAGGTGAGCACAACATTGCTTGCTGAGAACTTGTCGCGAGCATCCTCTTTTGCTCTTTCAATAGGCGCTCATACGGGTATCGGAACTCTTCCGATTGTATTTTTTGGCACAGCTGCGCAAAAGGCTAAGTATTTGCCGGATTTAGCTGCGGGGAAGCTGATAGCGGCTTATTGCTTAACCGAACCGGGTTCAGGCTCAGACGCGCTTGGAGCTAAGACTACAGCAAGGCTGTCGCCGAGCGGCAAGCATTATGTATTGAACGGCTCTAAGCTGTACATTACGAACGCTGGATTTGCTGACTTGTTCATTGTTTATGCGAAGGTTGATGGTGAATATTTTACGGCGTTTATTGTAGAACGGGGAATGAAAGGGTTCAGTGTCGGTCTGGAGGAGCATAAGATGGGCATCAAGGGCTCATCGACATGCCCGATCTATTTTGAGGATGTGGAGGTTCCGGTTGAAAATCTGCTCGGGGAAATTGGAAAAGGGCATCATATCGCTTTTAATATTTTGAATATCGGTCGATTTAAGCTAGGTGCGGCCTGTCTCGGCTCGTCGAAGGAAACGATTGGGCTTGCTTCATCCTACGCGAATACGCGCAAGCAGTTCGGCCGTGCCATCTCGTCCTATCCACTTATCGGCGCTAAGTTGGCTGACATGAATATTCGAACCTATGTACTTGAGAGTATGGTGTATCGGATCGCTGGTTTTATCGATAATACGCTGCAATCCACAGAAATAGCAGGTGAGACAGTAGACGGCGGTATGCAGATTGCGAAGGCGATTGGTGAGTATGCGATAGAGTGCTCGATATTGAAGGTATTTGCTTCAGAAGCGCTTGATTTTGTCGCGGATGAGGGCGTTCAAATTCACGGAGGGTATGGTTATATTCGGGAATATAAGGTGGAGCGGATTTATCGTGATTCGCGAATTAATCGGATTTTTGAAGGGACGAATGAAATCAATCGCATGCTCATACCAGGCACCTTGATGAAAAAAGCACTCAAAGGCGAGCTGCCGCTGCTCCGTCAAGTACGCGCCCTCCAAAGCGAGCTCATTCAGCCGATGCCGATTCCGGCTTTCGATAAGCCGCTTAGCAAGGAAGCGTACCGTATTGCTCAAGCGAAAAAAACCTTTCTAGCGATCGGCGGGCTAGCGGTACAAAAGCTTGGGCTGCGGCTGGAACAAGAGCAAGAGGTGCTGTGCTCCCTTGCTGATTTAATGATTGAGGTTTTTGCAATGGAGAGTGTATGGCTCCGTACGCAAAAAATAGTCAATGCAAGCAGAGAGTCCGCCTCCGAGAAAACGGATCATGCGATTGCTATGACGACTGTATTCGTGCAGGAGTCCATGGACAGAATCGAATCACTGGCAAAGCTTGCTCTAGCTGCGCTTGAACAAGGCGACGGGCTGCAAATGCAGCTGTCCATCCTTAAGAAGCTCATGCGTGCTCCGCTTTCTGATACGGTAGCGTTGAAGCGTACCATTGCTGCAAAAGTTATTCGAAGTGAGCATTATGTCGTGTGAAGGGGGAGAGCATGAATGGATTCGCTCAGACCGCAGGACCCGCATTTGCCCGAACAGCAGTTAGCTGAAGAAGCAGCGACTGATTCGTCTGCTGAGCAGCCTACTGAAGAACCGACCAACGATGCATCAGCAGAGCAGTCTGTTGAAGAACCGACAAGCGAGGCATCAGCAGGGCAGCTTGCTGAAGAAATGACGAGCGAGGCATTAGCTGAACAGCCTGCTGAAGAGCCGACGAACGAGATATCAGCAGAGCAGACAACTGAAGAATCGACACTTGATTCATCTGCCGAATTGCAGTCCGATATCGAATCGGCGCAACCAACACCGACGCTTGAAGATGTAGAACTGCCGCGCCCTTGGCTGCGTCACTATCCGAAGGAGATTGCCGCTTCACTGGTCTATCCGAACGAGAGTATTGTTCAATTTTTATTAAACGCTGTAAATAAATTTCCTAACCATACAGCGATTCATTTTTTGGGCAAAACAATGACCTACCGCGAGCTGCACACAGATGCAGTAAGGCTGGCAAGCGGTCTTATCTCACTCGGCATAGCGAAAGGGGATCGGGTGGCGATCATGCTGCCGAACTGTCCGCAGGCGGTTGTCGCCTATTACGGCATATTGCTTGCGGGTGGTGTTGTTGTTCAGACGAATCCATTGTATGTGGAGCGGGAACTTCAGCATCAGCTGTTAGATAGTGGAGCTGTGGGTATAATAACGGTAGATTTGCTTTATGACCGCCTGTCACGCGTGCGCGGGGAGCAGCCTGCGACGGGTCCGCTACCTTTGCTGCAGCATATCGTTGTTACTTCCATCAAGGATGGGCTTCCATTCCCTAAAAACTTGCTTTACCCGATCAAACAGCGCAAAGAAGGCTTTCGTTCCACGATCCCTTATGGACGTCTTGGGATTATCTCTTATAAAAAATTACTGGCTGCAAAATCACAATCGATCGAGCTGCCAGAACTGGCGGAAGGCCATGAGCTGGCTGTGTTGCAATATACTGGCGGTACGACTGGCACGCCAAAGGGCGTGATGCTAACGCATCGCAATCTGGTTGCGAATACGATGCAAATATCGGCATGGTGTTACAAGGCGGTAGACGGCAAGGAGCGATTTCTTGCTGCATTACCGTTGTTTCATGTTTTTGGATTAACGGTATTAATGAATATGTCCGTGCTGCGGGCAGGCATGCTTATCTTATTGCCGCGCTTTGAGACGGAGGTTGTGCTGAAAACGATCAGTAAGCTGCACCCTACGATTTTTCCAGGGGCGCCTACTATGTACGTGGCACTTATTAATCACAACAATGTGGACAAATCAGATCTGTCTTCGATCAATATATGTGTTAGCGGTTCTGCTGCTCTGCCGCTTGAGGTGCAAGAGCAATTCGAGTCTCTGACGGGAGGAAGACTCATTGAGGGCTATGGCTTAAGTGAAGCTTCTCCAGTAACTCATGCCAATCCCGTGTGGGGGCTTCGTAAAATAGGTACGGTAGGCGTACCGTTTCCAGACACCGAGGTACAAATCATTGACCCTGCCACAGGGAAGAGGCTGCCGGTCGGCGAGCTAGGGGAGTTAATTGTTCGAGGACCTCAGGTTATGAAGGGGTATTGGAATAAACCGGAGGAAACCGCACAGGTTCTGCGTGACGGATGGCTGTATACGGGCGATCTTGCGACGATGGATGAGGATGGCTTTTTTACAATTATGGATCGGATGAAGGATGTTATTATAGCAGGCGGCTTTAATATTTACCCGCGTGAGGTTGAGGAGGTGCTGTTTGAGCATCCTGCTATAAGGGAAGCTGCGGTTATCGGCGTGAAGGACAATTATCGGGGCGAGACGGTGAAAGCTTTTATCGTACTGAAGGAGGGCTGGCAGGTTTCGCGGGAGCAGCTTGATGTATGGTGCAGGGAACGTCTTGCTTCTTATAAAGTACCGCATCATTACACCTTTAGGGAAACGCTTCCAAAGACGATGATCGGCAAGGTGCTTCGTCGCAAGCTATATGAAGAAGATGCTGCGGCGGAAAAAACAGCTGGTGACAAAGGACGGTGAGTGACATGGATGAGGACTGGTTTGTTCAACAGGCGGATCAAGCGGGCCATTTGACTAGGCTTGCAGAGCGCGCGCAGGAGACATTTTGGGGATTGCTTGGTTGTGAGGTTGTGCAAGCCGACGCTCGAAAAGCAACAATTTGCTTAGACGCGATGAAGCCGCATCTTAATTTACTCGGCATCGTTCACGGTGGCGTACTCATGTCGTTGATCGATAATGCGATGGGTCTAGTGGTTATGCTAGCCTCGTCTAATGAGAAGGCCGTTACTGCAAATATGACCACCCATTTTCTCGCTAGCAGCAAGGGCGGACTGCTGTTATGTGAAGCAGAGCTGGTGCACCGTACAGAGCGAACGATTACGCTTCAAGCAGAAGTAAAAGATGAAGGAGGGAACTTACTCGCTTGGGGAAGTGGGTCTTATCGACTCCTATAGATGGGGATTGTGCCCTGTTGCTTGCACCTGTCAAAATGGTTATAATAATACCTAATATATGGAATTTTGTCTGTTTAGTGAAATGATTAAATATGAAGCATAAATATTCCGATAATAGAAGTAGAGAAGGGAGGCGAGGACATGGTCCCGGGCTGGGTAACAACGCTTGTTTTGGCTTTTGGAATTATAGTTGCCGTCATTGGTGTTTTTGCATATTTAAGAATGTTTCGTAAAGACAGACTCTCTGCAGCGTCTCAGTCAGGAGCTGATGTATCGCCTCCAAAAGGGATAAACACAGTAAAAACGAAGGAAGAAGGGCCTTCTGTGGAAGCGGTTACCGAGCATGCCGCATCAAAGGATTAGAATTTGTTTACTTTCATAATTTCTCCCAGAATGTTATAATAGTAAGAAAAATTAAAACATTGTGACACTTTGACCATGGAGTTACCTGCACCGTGTGGGGGGTCTTGCGGTGTAACACCGCATGCGGTATCGTACATTGCTGTTTAGGACGACCATCCAACGTATAGGGGAGGAGATTTCATGGCGAAACATAGCCAGAATGAAGTCAAGGAAAGCCTGAAGGAACTCACGAGGATTTTTCAACCCAAGGACCCGCGTAAATTTGTTAAGGAATATATTCGAAAGTATCGGATTACCGGTGGCTACGAGGATGAATTGACGACATTGGTGGAAAATGAACTAGGCAGAATTAACTCCTCGGTCAGTTAATCACAACATGGATAATAGGCTTTGTCTCCTGTATTTATACAGGCGGCAAAGCTTTTTTGTTTTTTTGGGCTGCAGCAGGAGCGAGCCTAGAGGAGACTCCTTTGTCCTTACACGTAGGGGAGAGGGTAGGAGTGGGCTGGGCTGGATTTGCGACATATCTGAGGTTTAAGCACGTTTTTCGAGCTTACGGCTGCCTGTGTGCGGTTAGTTTTGGGCTATAAGCTCGATTTTCGGGCTTACAGCTAGCTGGACGAGAGGATATGCCTGAAAAAGGAGTCCGTAAGCACGGTTTCCGAGCTTATGGCCTCTGAAGGTGGCTAGTTTTGAGCTGTAAGCTTGATTTTGGAGCTTATAGATCTCACTGACCTCGAGTGGGTGCAGGAGGGAGTTGTATGGGTACGCGGAAAGGTGAGGGATGAAGAAAGTATACACGCTTTTCGGGTTTCGTACTGCGGCGAGTGGTTAATTACGACAAAACGTTAACAGCAACTGTATCGCTAAGCAAAAAGCAATAATAAAAAGTATAATTTGACCGTGGCGGACTGATGTTCATCACGGTTTTTCATGTTTGTAGAGCCTAACATTTTAGCTGCTTTTAACTTTGAAAATAGACTGGCCACATTACTCTGAAGCTATTATAAATGAATGGTCATGAGGCAACAGATCCTTGAATAAAGGTAACTATAGACAAATGCGAAGCTCTCGATGCAGCTGGACTTTGCCTAATTAACCACAAGGAGGTTTAGAGATGGCAGTGGTTTTAAAAACGAAAGAAAACATTCGTGGTATTAGAAAAGCAGGGCGGATAGTCGCGGCCTGCCACCAGGCACTTTCCAAGCGCATCGCGCCAGGCGTTACAACGCAGGAAATTGATCGTTTTGTAGAGCGGTTTATGCTTGATCGAGGAGCTACTCCTGCTCAGAAAGGATATAAGGGGTATCCGTTCGCGACTTGTGCCTCCGTTAATGAGGTCGTTTGTCATGGATTCCCTGGTTCGGAGCCATTAGAGGCGGGCGATATCGTCACCATCGACATGGTGGCTGATTTGGATGGCTGGAAAGCGGATTCGGCGTGGACCTATGCAATCGGCAAGTCGACTGCTTCAACTGAAAAGCTGTTGGAAGCGGCAAAGCAATCGCTGCAGGCTGGCATTAAGCAGGCTGTTATAGGAAACAGGATTGGAGATATCGGCTACGCGGTACAATCTAGTGCGGAACGAGCAGGCTTTGAAGTGGTAGCTGCTTTTGTCGGGCATGGTATTGGCAGAAGCATGCATGAATTTCCTGAGGTTTTCCATAGGGGCATCCCGGGTCAGGGAATTCAGCTTGAAGAGGGCATGGTAATAACGATAGAGCCGATTCTCACAGCAGGGAGAGCGGACGTATACATTGCGAATGACGGCTGGACCGCACGTACGAGAGATGGAGCTTGGGCGGCACAGTTTGAACATACGGTAGCGATTACGAAGAACGGACCGATTGTTTTGACGCGTTGGGAGAAATAATTGAAATGAAATAGGTGAAGTTCGTTCAGCTAATGAACGGACTTCTTTTAATATATAAGAATTTATAAGTTTTCACTTATAAATGTGCTCATATATCACCGTGAAACGAATGCTTTTGCCGAAGAGGACGGCGATAGCCGTTTACGCTTGAAATATAGGAAAGTATAAGTTTCGCACTTATACTCATGCCTATATTTTTACGATAAACCGATCGTCCTTAGACAAGGACGACGAAGTCGTTTCTTCTTAGTGTGCGAACAAAGATGCCTATGGCGTATTTCTTCTATACTATATGGGCTTATTTTAGCGGTATAATGAGAGTAGATAGTTGAAGCGGAATAAGCAGGAGGGACCCATGTGAGCAAAATGTTGGATCGGCTGCGTAAAGGTTATGGGAAGAAGCTAGTCTCGCTGCATTCGTGGAATGGCTGGTTGGTCGTTATTTTGGCATTGACCGGACTTATACTTGTTGGAGGGTTTTGGCGTGGCTTTTTAGGTGAAGGACGGGTATGGGTGAAGTGGCTGCATACTGCGGTCGGTATTGTCTCTATTTTACCAGTTGTCTATTACTTGGCGCTCGCAGGAAAGCATTGGAAGCAGCTGAAGGCAAAACCTTGGCAGCGATTTAATGTGCTGGTTGTTCTTGTTTTGCTGGTAGGCTGGTTTGCATCCGGTGTGCTGCTGTGGCAATTCAGAGCTGTTGGTCCACGTGTGTCAAACGTCGCCTTAGTCGTGCATGATTTGCTCACATGGGTCGGTTTACCTTATATTATTTATCACTCCATTACTCGAGTAAAATGGCTGAAGGAACCGAATCGTCGCACAATCAAAAATGATCGTGAAACGGACGACATTCATCCAGCCGGATCGCCGCAGGCCGTGTATACACGGAAAGCCTTCATACGCGGAGCGATTGGAGCGGGACTCGCGATTACTTTAGGACCTTCTTTTCTGAAATGGCTCGGTAATTCTCTTGGGGGGATTGGCGGAAGCCAAACGATTGACAAGCTAATCGAAAAGGATGCCAATATGCTTGTCCCGGCACCACAGCCATTGCCTGCATCTGCACCGCCAATGGGCGGGGGCGCTCAGGGGCAATTCCGTATCTATACGGTAACCCCGATACCAGAGTTTAACAATGATAACTGGTCCTTTACGATAGACGGACTAGTAGAGCAAACATTCAAGTGGGATTGGAAGCAATTTGTTGCCATGCAGCGCACGGTTCAAGTCAGTGATTTTCACTGCGTAACAGGCTGGTCCGTCTACAAAAATACGTGGGAGGGCATTCCGCTTAAGGAATTGCTTAAGAAAGCAGGCGTTAAGTCTAACGCGAAGACTGTTAAGTTATACTCCGGAGATGGCGTGTATACCGATACGTTAACCCTCGAACAAGCAGATTTGGACGATGTTATGGTGGCGGTTATGCATGATGGCAAGCCGATACCAAGTGATCTTGGCGGTCCTGTTCGACTCGTCGTACCTAAGATGTACGCGTACAAATCAGTGAAATGGTTGAATCGCATTGAGCTGATTGAAGGTGAGCATATTGGGTATTGGGAGGAGAGAGGTTATTCCACGGATGCGTGGGTGTGATATTATTCAGAGTGAGTACTTCCCTGCGTTACTTTGGTAAGATGCATGAATGAGTAAGAGTGAGCAATTGCTAATAGAGGTTTATTGTTTTATACATATTAATGTTCAGAGGAGCTGAAGGGTATGTCGTATTATAAAACGGCTAGTTGGGTGCTGGAGCATCTGGATAAGAATGAAATGGTGATCGTCGATGCGAGATATGTGCTCGGTGATCCTGAATCGGGAAGCAAGGCGTATGCGGAAGCACATCTACCTGGTGCTTACTATTTGAGCTTGAGCCATGACCTATCTGGACCTAAAGGGCCGAATGGAGAGGGCGGCCGTCATCCTTTGCCGGAGCCGAAAGTGCTCGCGACTGTATTGGAGAGTTTCGGGATTGGAACGAACACAACAGTGGTGGCCTATGATGATCAAGGCGGTGCGATGGCATCCCGTCTGCGCTGGCTGCTGAAATGGCTAGGTCACGATGGCGAGGTTTATGTGCTTGAAGGCGGGTTTGCAGGCTGGGTAGCTGCTGGTCATCCGACTAGTACGGAGACCCCAGCTTTGGTAGAAGGAGTTACTTTTGAGCTGGCTGTTAGAGATGAACTCTTAATAAGTCGCGAAGAGGTGCGGGACCGTATCGGTAAGGCGGGCACCGTAATTATCGATTCACGTGATGCCTCTCGCTACCGCGGCGAGCTCGAGACGATGGATGCAGCTGCTGGACATATTCCCGGCGCCATTAATCGCTTTTGGAATGAGGGCAAGCGCGCCGACGGTACATGGAAATCTCCAGAGGAGCAAGCGGAGCGCTTCGCAGGCTTGTCGCAAGACGATGAAATCATCGTCTATTGCGGCTCAGGCGTGACGGCTACGCCGAATGTTTTTGCTTTGGAAGAAGCGGGATTCCGTAATGTGAAGCTGTATGCGGGTAGTTGGAGTGATTGGAGTTCCAGCAAGGAGAATCCGGTTGCTACGGGAGACGAAGAGAAGGCTTAAGCTGAAGAATAGTTATATGAAGGTGAGTGCAGAGCACGGTGAGAGGGATGCCGTTGCACTGTATTTTTTATAGCTCGGAGTCACAGAAAACCAGTCTCGTGCAAATAAGATTATTAAATTAGTAGGGTTGGATAAGGAACCGTCATATGATCCGATAAAAAATGGTGATATTACTGATCAAAGATGGAGAGAAAGAAGGACTGTTTGGGGTATAGCCGAAGAGTCATTGAAAAGGCTTATGAAAAGAGATTATATTGAAGTAAGAGAACTAATTGTAGAAATTGCTTTAGGCAGAGGATATTTTTCAATTTGGATGAGTGTGTTTGCTAGTGACTCCGACATGTTATCTCGATTTGTGTTTGCCTTTATTGGTACCGCAACAAATTGCTATGATCCGCATTTTAAATTAGTGCCTCGTCCTGGAGGGCACTTATAATTCAGATCCAGCTGGAGTGATTGGATTAGCTATGAGGGTAATCCGATTGCGGTGGGGGAAGAGTAAGGGCGGAAGTTGAATAGCAGTATGTGAAGTTCGATACAGAGCACGGCGAGAGGAAAGCCGGTGCTCTGTTTTTTTGTGTACCAAAGTCAACGCAGAGTCAACAGTTGACTGAAAGAAAGTATGTACATCTTGATCTTTTGGATTGTTTCTAATTCTTGTACAGCAACAACATTTCAATGACCCTAGGAGATTTAAATGCGCCTTGAATCAACAAGTGAAGATTACTTGAGGCAAATCAACGGAAAATCAACATTAATGCTGAGGATTAATCGCGCTGAACCATATCATAAGTGACGGCGAAAAATTAAGTAAAAAAGTTTGTCTTGCCATGTCGGCTGTGCTAAATATCGAGAATACTCTCGAAGGGAATCCAGCAGATGGAGTAGAATAAAAGCCGAGAGGCCGCGACGGACGCGGGTTTGGGGCTAAGGCAGGTTAGTAGGAGGCAAACCAAGATGTTTTTGCCCGAGTAACACATCCGCTTCACCTACAATATGATGTATCTAGAAATCTAAAGAGGTGAGCCAATGGCAGTCGTAAAAGCCAGGGAACAGGATATAAAAATGTTGGCAAGGTTGCTTAGAGCTGAGGCTGAGACCGAAGGGGAGATGGGAATGCTCCTTGTTGGAAATGTGGGCATTAACCGGATAAGAGGGAATTGCTCCGATTTTAAAGATATCCGGACAATTCCCCAAATGATCAACCAGCCGCATGCGTTCGAAGCGTTGCAACATAGTTTGTATTATCAAAACGCAAGAGAGAGGGAACGCCGTTTGGCACAACGGTCTGTGAATGGGGAACGGAATTGGCCGGCTAAATTCTCCCTATGGTATTTCCGCCCAGGATCGTTCGAAAGTCCCGGACCATGTCCGCCAACTTGGTATAATCAGCCGATCGCAGGACGATGGAAGAAGCACTGTTTTTATGAACCGACCGCGGGAGAGTGTGAAAATATATATAATACGTATTAATTTCTTAACCTGACTTATCACAGCCATGTGTTGTCACGGGTCAATATTCGGAAACTAATCTCTAGATGGAATTATTAGATTGCAAGGTTACCTTCTTCAAGTGCCTAGTAGTTCCAAAGGCATAAAGGCATAATCCCCGTTCTTAACAATGTTGCATTTGCGAACAGAAATAGGATGCTTGAAGATGGGGCCATCGATTACGGTGGTATGGAACTCGCCGCCTTCTCCACACGGGTCAATTCCACGAGCTTGCAGTTCCTTGATGTAGTCGTAAGTTAATGTTCGTCCTAAATCTTCTTCCCGCATCCCCAACGATAGATTTACAGTGACCAGAGTCGATTTAAAACCGAGATCAATAAACTCTATGACAGCTTCATGATGATCCATTTCCCATAGGGGCATGCCAAGCTTTAGGCCGGCATTTTGGGTAACATTGTCATGCCAGCAGTCAACAATAGGCATATCCAAATCTCCTGTGACTAACACTTCTGCGCCTTGACGTTTTGCGTGTTTTAAAAGCACCATAAATTTGTTTTCATAGTCGTCCCAACTTGTAGCGGCAGTATAAAGGGGCAAGCCGATAGATTCAGCTTGGGCGTGGATAAGCTCCAGAGGCATTCCATGGGATCTGGAACGTTTCCCTTCTTCCTCCATCATGACGATCAGTCCGATCGCTTCTCCAACCATCATAGATTTATACAGAGCCAGGACGCTATCTTTTCCCCCACTAAAAGAAGCTATAAATTTATGCCCACGAGCGCCATTTTTCCAGTTTACAGTTTCTTTCATTCCTCTTGTTCTCCTTTGTTATTATGCTCTGTGAATTGTAACACGACTTGCTTCGGAATGATTAAGTTTTTGATGTCTAAGTATCAAGATGCCAGGCTTAGTCTCGGGAATCTGTCAGTTGGAGCGATTGGAGTTCTAACTCTAGTAACCCGGTTGCTACGGGTGAAGAATAAGAGCTGAGGGACCGCGTCGGACGCGAGTTTGGGGGCTGTGACAGGTTGCCTAGGGGCAGGCTGTTGCGTCCCTTTTTGGGTTGTTCTGCAAACAGCTTGCAAACAAGTTGTCGGGGAAAGCAGTTGCATGAACCCTGGAGTCAACCACAGCAGGGCAGTCGGGTCAGGTTGTTGTTGAATGGCAACGCGGGCTTTTCTTCCGTCTATCCACAAACAGGCGCGGCGCACCCTTTCGTGCGGAGCAAGAGCACGACTGCTTTTGGGAACACTTCGCTTCATTGGCTTGCCGGTATCCCAAGGCTTGGAGGTATCGATACAATTAACAGGCAGGTTCGGGGGAGTGAACGCGGCGGAACGTTGAGTCAGCCACAATCCCCGGTAGGGTCAAAAGCGGAGCGCTTAACTTCAAGAGAATTGATTATTTATTATTGTTCTTCTCTTGTTGTCACTCTACTGCCACCTGCTGCTACAGCATCAATTTGGGCTGTCAGCGGTTACGCTGGAGAGGAATGTATGAACATAGCGAGGAATAAACTCGGGTGTGAAAAAAAAGGATTCGGAGCGGCCGTGTGGATTCCAGATTTATGCAACATAAATCGGATTCAACTGAAGGAGCGTTAACCCATGTATCACACGCATATCCCGGTTAGAACGTTCAACCCCAAACGTCCAGGCGCCCTTGTCGGCGTCATGATGACCGTGACGGAGTACCTTGGCGTGCTTTACGGAAGCATTGCAGATACGAGGAGCGCCGGTTCTTACGGCCCTTGTGCCGAGTGCGGCGGTACCGTTGCGCCGGCCGAGATCGACCCCGGCCGCATGATCGCCCCCGAACTGTCGCTCAAGAACGGCGCAGTCCTCTTATGGGCCGGAACGGACTGCGCACCGGTGCCTAGAATCAGGCAACTGGCGGCGATGCTTGGAATCGATTATCTGAGGCCGCTCGAGGAGCAGGATCGGCGGTTTATTTCTGTCCTGCTGTATGGGTACGACAAAGAACCCGTTTCGTTTGTACATAACAAGAGGCTGCGTACGGACTATTACCGCGGCTGCGTATCCGACCTTCAAACTATGATCGACGCGCGCACCACCAGCAAAGGCAATCTGAGGATGATCTCGTTTTTCTCCAAACATTCGGAGTGTCCGGCGTGCCTGGGAACCGGGATGAGCAAGGGCATGTTGGATATCCAAATTTCCGGCCATACGCTGGCTGAGGCCGACAGGTTGCCGATACCGGAAATGCTCTCCTTCATCAAGAGCCTGCGGCAGTCGATGGACGCGCATGAGTTCGAAATCGCCGGCCCGATCGTCAACCATCTTGAGCCCATGCTTCTCTACCTGAGCAAAATCGGACTCCGGACGCTGCCTCTGATCACCGCGCGGGGCGGTCTCCTAGCCGTTTCTTCTTGAGCCGCTGGGACAAGTACCAGTCGAGGCCTCCATATCCGAAGTCACGCGGAGCATCGCGCAGTTGATCAGCCTTTGTTGTTTCCGGGAACAGGTTATAGTGTGCGAGCAGATCGTCGCCGAGCGAGGCTAGGCCATTGAGCCAGGATGACAGCCTTGCACAGAATCACTCTTCTGCAGAAAACCTTATAACGGCGGAATTTGCGGCGCGATCGCCGAGTAACAAAATGATGTATTTTGTTGCGCTAACGAATAAAGATTAGTTTAGTTTTGATGTCTTGTAAACAACCGCCAACAAGCTGCAAACAACTGTGTTTCAGCCCATCCACCCTTTGGGGTGCTACCCTGCTTCACTTGGCCTTTTGTTGGCGATCCATTCGGCTTGCCCCAGCCACAGGGGTATACCTCGCCTTGGCTCAAACCATACTGTTGCGCCAGCCGCGTCGTCCACGGGCTTCTTGCTCTTGAATCGCTCCCTAGCGTAGCCAAGGGAGGTCGTTGCACATGGGCGCTGGCACATCCTCGGAGGCACTCCCGCCGCGCTGATCGGAACCCCCATTTTTTTTGCGTTGGAACTATACGAGCATAGGGATTCGTGGGGGATAAGAAGGTGGAGCGATTGGATTAGCTATGAGGAGAATCCGGTTGCGGTCGGGGATGAGGAGAAGGCGTAAGCAGTTATACAGGTTGTGACACGGAGTACGTCACGCTTATGTGACGATGTACTCCTTTTTTGCTTTGTGCCGAGGAGTGTCGAAGTCAATTTGTACGTGCATGCGATTCCACTTGATTCACAACCTCACGCGCGAGAAACAACGGGATCATCCCTTAAGTGGTCCTTAAATCGGGAGAGTCGACAAGGGTCTAATTCACTTCTTGCTTCCCGATCGATTATTTCACTTGCAGCCAGACGCGCAATCAGCGGCGCCAGCGTAATTGCAGAATGCATCACTGTCAGATAAAGTCCCTTTATGTGATCATGGAAGCCCACGATCGGATAGCCGTCTTCAGGCATTGGTCTCATCCCGACCTGGATGCTTTCCAGTTCCAATTGATTCCCGCCCTTCAGACTGCGACGCAACGTCTCGAACGCTCGCTTGCCGACCGACTTTGGCCCGTTTTTTTCCGACTCGTCGATATAATCTTCCGCAGCCAGCAGCGTTTGATCCGTCAGTTGACGCGCTTCAAATTGCGCATTTGAGATTAATGTGCGTATCAGCTTATTCGCAGTTTTCATCCGAATCAGAATGGAAGGCGACGGCGTTACCGGCACGGGACAACCTAACGGGTTACAAAGTTCGGGTATGCCTGTACCTGCGGCCAATACCACGAGATCCGACTCCAGAAAACCCTTGGACGTGTGGACGCCGACCAGGCAGGAATCTTCTTGCTGCAGCTGTGTAACGTTGGTACCGAACTGAACCTTTGATCCGTACTCCCGCGCTTTGCTGAGCAACAGCTCCGTTACCCCTATCGGGTCCACCGCACCTTCTTCGCTGACAAACATCGCTTCATCCGGATATTCCTTCAGATTCGGCTCCAATGCCTCAAGCTGCTCCCGGTTTAATTTTTGAAAACGGAGTTGCTCTCTTAGGGGCGAATTGCCCCAAGTCAGCGCTCCGTGCCAATGAATTTGCAGTTCGGACAAATCTTGCTGAAGCGCATGATATTCCTCACAAGCCGCATCGTACAAATGCCAGTATTCGGGAGCCACCCTATGCGTCGTATGTATCCAGGAAAACGATTTTTCCGTGACTTCACGCGCCGCGGCGGGGTGTCGTTCAATAACAGTTACATCTTGATTTCGTTTGGCCAGATGATAGGCCACGGACGCCCCGACAATTCCTGCGCCAATAATCACGATTTTTTGTTCACTCAATAATGACTCCCCCTTTGTCACCCTCTTGTAGCATAGGCGTCATGATAATCCGACGTCATAACACACGAGGGCAGCTGGAGTGATTGGAGTTCTGAGGCGGGGAATCCGGTTGCAACCGGGGACGAGTAAGAAAGGAAAGATGTGTAGCAGTATGTAAAATATGAATACATCGCCATTTGGGACACAAACCTTGGGCGGTGTATTTTTTATATTCGAAGTCAACACGGAATCAACAATCGCTCTCTAAATATATTTTCAGGATACTTTGAACCGAGGTACTCTCTTGTAAGCAAATTGAAACTATGGAGTTCTAATTTCATTGTCCAAGGATTTTAATGGTTGAAGTCAACGCAATCGAATGTTAGCAAGAAAGATCAACAAAGAGTCAACAATGTTTACAATATGTAATAAGGAACGTTGCTTAAGGTGCGTGTAAAGATTAATTGAGGTGAGCCATAGCATAAGTAGGGCGAAATTTTTATAAAAGATGGGGCTGTCCCAAAGGTCTGATCGGACATCAGATCCGTTATTTGAAAATGGAACGTATGTCCGTATCTATCGAAAATAGAGGGGATTTGTACAAATATATATGACAGAAGTAACGGTCAAGAAGCATACCCGTAACAAGGAAGGCCGGTAGCCTCTCTTCTTGAGAGTGATTGTACCGGCCTTTTTTGTACATATACAGGTTGTGTACCAAATTAAGACAGCTCAAAAAATCCCTAATCCAAACAAGTGGTACGACATTTTATGTCGTACCACTTGTTTTATAATAAAGCCATCTAAGAGAAAAGAGGTCGAAATAAAATGCCGAAAACAAATAGAGGCCGAGTGTTATGGAAGCTGCCTTCTCGCGGGAGAGGCACTTGCCCGATTTGTGCAAGTACGAGAATTAAATTGCTGTATACGCAGGTGAACTCGAACGGAAAGTCTATTTCAGTATGCAAGAGGTGCACAGGTGCGTCTCAGGAGAGAGTAGATTCCGTAATCGTTTAATCTGTTCATCTACTATTGCAGATGGAGTTATTCAATGCTCTAATGGTTAGAGATGGATAATGGAAGGAGCTGTTTGGTGTGAGTAATATGCATCGTATTGGGTGGTTTGATCAGCAAGTGCGTGCAGGCAAATATCCGAACAGCAGCCTTCTCGCGACAGAGTTTGAAATTTCAAAACGGCAGGCGGCTCGCGATATTGAATATATGGAAATATCGCTCCGAGCACCATTAAAATATGTGGCCAAACATAGAGGCTATTGTTATGAAAATGAGGCTTTTGTACTGCCCTATCTTTATATGACGGATGAGGAGAAGCGAGTGTTGAAATACCTCGCATTTCGTTATCGGCATTACAATTATGATGATTCCGAATCGGTTAATCGCGTTGCCGATTTGCTGGGACGTTTCGATAGCGGGGTAGAAACGGAGAATGAGGTTGAGCTCCGCCTGCCTATGTTTAATGTAAATCCGCAAGTGATTCAATATATGGAACTACTCTCGCATGCGATATCGGAAAGCCTGTCTGTACAGATCTTGTATAAGGATCAGGACGGTGAACGTTATTTGCTTGCAAGTCCGATCAGGTTCACAGCCCGATATCATGCTGATTATGTAATGGTATACATGAATGAAGAAGAGCAGCCAATCAGCTTAAGATTGGACGGTATTCGCCAGCTTTCCATTGCTGGCCCCGCTTGCAAACAGGATCAACCGGCTCTGGCAGCGGGGAGCGAAGGACAGAAACCACCGCTGGCGCCGTATTTTGCCAAAGTCAGATTGTCTGCTCCTCTTATTAGTGACAACTGGAGAGGTTACAGAGTGCAAGCGCAGGAGCAGCTCGTCTATACGATTTCTTTTTTCGATGCGGACAGTTTCTTGCAGCACTTGATCATTGCCGAGTGGGAGGAGCTCATTTCCCCGCAATGGCTGAAGCGGAAGCTTCAAAGCAGATGTGAGCAGGCGATGAATCGCTTGAACCGCATAGAGTAAATTAGGGTAGGAGGATGGAATGATGTCGGGTACGCGATTGGAACGGCTGATGATGAAGCGGGAATCCAAATCCTTTATCGACAGTCTCCATGCCATATTGACAGCAGCTCATTTGTTTGACGGCCCCAAGTTCAGGCTTTCCGGCCTATCCGGGATGGCGTTCAAATTTACGGTTCATGAGAAGCTGCTGCCGCTATCGGTAACGGCATATGGTCAGTGGGTAGATGAACACAAACCGGCCATTGATAATTTAGGTCTATTTACGGTGATGGATGCCGGACGAACGAGACATCCCACCTTCAGTCATTATCAGCAGGAGGCTGTGAAATGGGTGAAGAGCAGCCTGGACCTGGGAATCGGCGTGATTTACTGGATACCGGAGTTTGGTGTGATTGATGGTTATGACGATGAGGATCAAGTGTTTTTTGTTCAAAATGGATGGTCGGAAGAACCTCAAATTGTGCTGTATAATAATCTTGGCCTCAATTTCACGGAGTTCTGGTATTGCCAGGTGTTCGGCGGAAAGGTGGATATTCCATACAACACGATGCTTCTTGAATCACTTCGCCTAGCCATTTACGATTGGGATACTCCCTTTAAAACATTGCCTAATAAGGATATAGCCTCCGGCAAGCTGGCTTACGATTTTCTCATTTATGCGCTTGATAAGGGCGATTATGATGAGGGCGGGGCTGTATATATTTTGGACTCCTATTTCCAATCTCGCAAAGAAATTAGCGCATATTTGCGCGAGGCACGAGGAATTTGGCCTGAACTGGACGACGCATCTGATCGATACAATCAACTAGCGGAGAGCATTCCGGACATGGAGAACTGTATCGTTAAAATAAGCGGGGGTCGGCAAGTCAACCGAAGCCAACTCCAGGAATTGATAGGCATGCTGTCAGTGGCTCAATTGCTGGAAGAGCAAGCAGTTGAATGTTTTCGGGCCATATCAAGCGCTTATCCCGACCGGAAACGGTCCATCGTTCCTCGTTGGGGGACGCATACGCCCAAGTAATCTATAGGCATAAAGAGGTGAACATATGGCGGTTGTTATAGCGGATTTGAACATGTCTGTTGAATCGGAATCCTACATTGACGCAATGCATGCTATTTTAGCCCATAAGGGATGGATGACTTACTCCAAGTCGATGCTTGCTGGAATGACAGCGTCAGCTTTTCGATTTACGGTTAGTCGACATTTTACAGCGGAGTCGCATACAGCATATAACTGGATGGCGGAAAACTTCCTTGCCGCAGATTTTATTGGCGTAACCGCTTCTCAGGATGCAGGTTTCTCCTTTGACGCGACCTTCCCACTTTATAAGGAACAGGCTGTATCGCAAATTAAAAGCTCGATCGATAACGGCACAGGCGCGATTATATGGAAGGACCGGTTTGTCATTGCCGTTGGTTACGATGATGAACGAGAAGCGTTGTTGATATCGAATGGCGAAGCAGACGAGTATGAGCTGCTGTCCTACGAATCTTTTGGCAGTAACGCTTCACCTTATTGGTATTATCAAGTATTTGAGGATCGAATCTTGCTCGATCATTTGGAAATTTGCCGGGAGTCACTCATGCAAGCCGTTTATAAGTGGGAAACACATGATCCTATGCTGCCTGAGGAGGATTATGCCTGCGGTAGGACAGCATATGATGCAATAATAACGGCGTTGCAGAGCGGGAAATACAACCATGAGGGATTGCGTACCGTAATCCGAAGCTATGCTGCTGCCAAGCGGGACATTCGATTATATGTCGCAGAGCTGGGGACGTATTGGCATGGAATAGGAATGGCGGCCCAACAATATACGTCGGTGGAGAAGGCGTTTAGCGAAGCGAAACGGCTGACGGATTCGATTGACGGGCGTAAGGGGCTGAAGTCCGAAACAACCATTCAGCTTATTGATCTATTTGCATCAGCCCGGGATTCGGAAGGAAGAGCGATTGAGATAATCCGAACGTTTATGCGCGAGACGATCGATATCCGCAGAGGCGATATCGCTTTAAGGTAAACGGCAGTAATTGACGATGGGTAAGAGTAAGAGTTATGAATCAGTGTGTGAAATTTGAATACATCGCCATGTGGGCTATATGCCTTGGTGATGTATTTTTTTATATTTGGAGTCAACACTTGTTCCAAATCTAGTATAGGATCGATATTCGAGGAACTCTCGATTTCGACTTTATCTAATACGAAATCCAACAATCAGGGCCGTAAAATGCCTGATTGTTGGATTTTTTATTTTCACGAAAAACGCTTTGCATAAATACGACCGGTCTCTAGATCGTTTATCAAAACGGCCTGTACGACGTCTGAGGGTCCGTGAGTAGAACGGAAGTATACCCGAATTCGACTATGTTGCTACGTTCGGATAATAGAATGCGCGAATGTAAGATGGTACATTTGAAGGTGATGATGTAAACATTGAAAAAAAGGAGAGAATTTCTATTTTTTTCATAATCAGATTTACTACATTCGGATATCAAGCTTGAGTTCTTATTTTATCCATACGATTAGGAGGATGCAAGATGTTAATCATGCGTACAAAAGGATTGTATTGGTTAATGGCTGTCGTGTTGTTAATGGGTACTATTTCAGTTCATTTCTCAGCCACAGCTTATGCAGCCGTATCTTCAGACGGTATTCATGAAGTCCCTACGGCTGGGGGATTTAAATTGCCGATAGTGGGAGGGGAATTCAATGAACCCCAACTTGTAGCAGTTGGTCCTAGCGAAAACGTGTATGTGGTGGATGGTGGAAACAACCGTATACAGAAGTTTGATTCCAAGGGTAATTACCTTTTACAATGGGGGAAATCTGGTAGGGGTAATGGAGAATTTAAAGACCCTCATGGAATAGCAGTAGACACTAGCGAAAACGTGTATGTGACGGATAGTGCAAACAACCGCATACAGAAGTTTGATTCCAACGGTACTTACGTCACGCAATGGGGAAGTAAAGGTAGCGGTGATGGAGAATTCAATTACCCTTTAGGAATAGCAGTTGATGCTAGCGGAAATGTGTATGTGGCAGATACTTTCAACTTCCGTATACAGAAGTTCGATTCCAGCGGTAATTACGATAGGAAATGGGGGAAATATAGCAGCGGTGATGGAGAATTCTTTTACCCTATAGGAATAGCAGTTGATGCTAACGGAAATGTGTATGTGGCAGATTATTTCAAAAGCAGTATACAGAAGTTTGATTCCAGCGGTACGTACGTTACGAAATGGGGGAAATCTGGCAGTGGTGATGGAGAATTCAATGTTCTTCTAGGAATAGCAGTTGATCCTAGCGGAAACGTGTATGTGGTGGAAGGTGACATTTTGATTCCAGCGGTACGTACGTTACGAAATGGGGGAAATCTGGCAGCGGTGATGGAGAATTTAAAGACCCTCGAGGAATAGCAGTAGACTCTAGCGGAAACGTGTATGTGGCGGATAGTGGAAACCACGGTATACAGAAGTTTGATTCCAGCGGTACTTACGTCATGAAATGGGGGGCATTTGGAAAATCCGTTATTACTCCACAATTTATTGCAACAGATAGCAAAGGAAACGTGTACATGACGGATCTTTACAACAACCGAATACAGAAGTTTGACTCCAGTGGTACATACGTTGCGCAAAGGGGGAAGGCTGGCAGCGGTAATGGAGAATTCAATATCCCTGCAGGAATAGCAGTTGATACTAGAGGAAACGTGTATGTGGCGGATAGTGGAAACGACCGAATACAGAAGTTTAATTCCAGCGGTACGTACGTTACGCAATGGGGGGTATCTGGAAGCGGTGATGGAGAATTGCAGAAACCTATAGGAATAGCAGTAGATACTGGCGGAAACGTGTATGTGGCGGATTATGAAAACAACCGAATACAGAAGTTTGACTCCAACGGTACTTACGTTATGAAATGGGGAAGTGCAGGCAGCGGTAATGGAGAATTCAAAAACCCTTATGGAATAGCGTTAGACACTATCGGAAACATGTATGTGACGGATTCTTACAACAACCGAATACAGAAGTTTGATTCCAGAGGTATTTACGTCACGCAATGGGGAAGTAAAGGCAGCGGTGATGGACAATTTGATGATCCTCTTGGAATAGAAGTTGATAGTAGCGGAAACGTGTATGTGGCGGATTATGAAAACGACCGAATACAGAAGTTTAATTCCAGCGGTTCTTACGTTACGCAATGGAAGATCACTTTTCCTCTCGGAGTTATGGTGGACAATAGTGGTAATATGTATGTAATAGATCTTTATCATTTAACGGGTGAGCGAAGAATTGGAAAATTTAGCCCGAACAATAACACGCATATAGCTGAATTAACGCTCACAGCGGGAAAGCTCATCCCGTCGTTTACACCTGGAACAACATCTTACACGGCATCTGTCGCTTCTAGCGTTGCTGCAGTGTCGATCACACCGGTGCTAGGAGATCCGATGGCGACAGTGGATGTATCAGGTGCATTCGGTACGGTTACTAGCGTCGTATACAACAATGTAGCTTCGTTCAGTGTACCTTTGAAAGTGGGAGAGAATCCGATTACGGTTACCGTCACGGCAATGGACGGAGTGACTACGAAGACCTACACCGTTACTGTGACACGTGATCAGGCACCATACAGTGGCGGCGGTTCGACCCTATGCGACGACAAAGTTACCTCAAAGGATGGTGAGCTAACGCTTCCCATGTGCAAATCAGGCGAGGTTAGCTTAGGGGATGGGGTCACGATCACGATTCCTGCCTATGCTGCAAACAAAGAATTAAAAGTAACGATCGAGAAATTGGTGGACATCAAAAATCTTCTAACGAATCAAGAGGTTCTAGCGAGCCCGATCTTTACGATTTCAAAAAACTTTCCGGAGAACTTCAATAAACCGGCCACGATGACCTTCTTATTCGATGCTGCGAGCTTGAAGAGCTACCAAAAGGCATCTGTATTCTACTATGACGAAGTGAAGAAGTCATGGGTAGAAGTCGGCGGTATTGTAAATGGCAATCATATTATTATAGAGGTCAATCACTTTGGAACATTTGCTGTATTCGCTGTAGGTCAAGCGCCGGAGGTGAGCTTTAGCGATATTTCCGGACACTGGGCGGAGGCAAACATCAAGCAAGCGGTTAGCAAAGGGATCGTCAGCGGTTATACGGACGGCACGTTCAAACCTAATGATACAGTGACTCGCGCGGAGTTTGCAGTTATGCTGATGAGTACGTTGAAGCCGCAAGGCGAAGGGGCGGAGCTAACCTTCACCGATACAGCGGGGATCGGAGCTTGGGCGCAGAAAGCGGTGGCGCAAGCGGTTCAAGCAGGTATTATTAAGGGCTATGTGGACGGTACCTTCCGTCCGGATGCCGGAATTACACGTTCGGAGATGGCAGTGATGATCGCGAGCGCTCTGGGTCAGCCGATCGAAGAGGCTGCCGCAACGGGCTTCGCGGACGATAAGGCCATTCCGAAGTGGGCGAAAAGCGCAGTGGCAGCCATGAAGAAGCTGGGCATTATTACGGGTAAAGACATGAACAAATTTGCTCCTGATGATCATGCAACAAGAGCAGAAGCAGTAACGGTTTTGCTGGAAATGATGGAACAGAAGAGCAAGTAAATGAACCTCTTATCCCCCAAATGGGGGATTTTTTTTAGCACTCAATACCTTACCCAGTTAGCTCGCCGTAAGGAGGATATCTTTCCGTTTGTCGGAAAGGGGTTGCCGGCCCCGGCGTGAGACCTCCCTGAGACTCCTTGAGCAACAGGAAAGTACAGGCCCAGTTTAAAAGTTGCGCCTCAGATCATCGAACTCTGCTTTCTCTACTGCTTTTTTAGCACGAGGAGGCATTGGGATATAGGTAACCTCAACAGGCACATAGTATATGAATCTGGAGTTTTGTCAGTACTTCGGCAGATAAATGAATTTGTTGAAATAGTGTAACTTAAACGAAACCCGAAAGTTAGAGACCTGAATACAGGCTTCTACTTTCGGATTTTATTAGAATATCAGATTTCAAACTGGTAAAGTAGATCGAACTTGATCGAACAATACGTGATTTTCGAGATGGATATGTTCAAACGTATCCTGCTCAAGCAAAGATAAGCGTTGAAATACAAGTCGGTATGTGCCACAGGCATCAGCAGGCGGCTCATAGTCGTGTGTAATTGTACGCAATTCTTTTAGTAAATTACCTGCACTATCATGCTCTTCTTCCAAATTAAGCAGATAGGGCATGAGCTGCTCTCTCGTTTCTTCTACAGGATTGCTTGTATATTGAAGCAGCAATGGGAATACAACTTGATCTTCCTCCAATGTATGATCGAGCAATTCCTTCTTCAAGGCAGTAAATAATTTTTGTACACGCAGCAAGTGCGGATGATGTTCTCCATGAACACGTGCAACTTTCGTTATATAGGGCGTCAACTGTGGCAGCTCATCTCGTAAAAAAGCGTGGTGTTTCTTCTGAATATGCTCAACAAGCGTGGCTTCATCTAGTGATTGGGGCTTGCTTGATGCATGAGCAGCGTGGTGTTGTTCGATCTGCAATACCTCAGCCAGAACTTGCTTCGGGTCTAAATTCAGCGCTTTGGCGGCATCTTCCAAGCTGATTTTACCACCGCAGCAATAATCAATTCGCAGCTTTCGAAATAAATCCGCTGTTTGTGGAATCGCAGTGACAATGTCTGCAACAAGTGTATGATGTGTCGTTGTATTCATATACAGTCCCCCTTAAAAAGATTAACTCCTCGAATTAAGCTTAAAGCTTAATCGGTGTTAAGCCTGTGATTGTACACACACAATTCAAGAATGTTTTGTGACTATACATGGTTTGTTGATTATTGCGTGCTTGCCGCTTATGCGCGTAGTAATCGATTGACGGTCTCGCGCCGCAGACCAATCAGTTGCCCGATTTCATCCTGCGTGTACGATACGTCCTTCATGTATGCGGTGGTCCAGCCAATCGGTAATCCATCGGGCAAAAGGGGCTGGAGTAATTGGAATTCTAATGCGGGGAATCCGGTTGCGGTGGGAGAATAGTAAGATGCAGTATGTAAGATTTGAATACATCGCCACAAGGGTTACTTACCTTGGGCGATGTATTTTTTATGTCCAGAGTCAACATGAAGTCAACACTCTATGTGTACGTGAGTGGAATCAACGTGGAGCCAACAAGTTTTTGTAGCAACCTTAAAGAGTCACTGAGCCATCCCCAAGGGTTGAATAACTTATCGATGCGATTAAAATATCGAGAAAGAAGTACTGGCTTCCACGATAGAATAAAATATATAATTTACATAAAGATAGCAGTTGCAAAATTGAACCTGATTTGCTGCAACGAACTCGTCCCGCTTTTTTTGATGATGTCATTCGAAAGAAGGTAATTATATGTATGAGGGCAAGATGAAGGCAGGCGGTCCAGAGGAACGCTTAGCTGTCCAGATTGACCAACTGGAACGGCATTATTTGGTAGGGCGGGACATCGAAATTCAGTATTTCTTGCACCAATTGATAGACGGCGGACAACAGGTACGGATCTTGAATCTCTATGGTACCGGCGGCGTAGGAAAAAGCTATTTAATCGACGAGTTCCGTCGGCTGGCGGTGAAAGCCAATGCCGCCTTTCTGTTGATGGACAGCCGTGGGTTCTCTCATACACCGCAGGACTTTTGCACGCAATTGCTACGCAAACTCGGCTATCCGATGGAGAAGTTGCAGCAGATCACCGAGACGCAGGCGCTTTTAGAGCTTTGCCTTGACAGCCTGAGGGAAAAGGCGGTGACTCACAAGCTTGTCCTCGCATTAGACACATTCGAGGAAATGGGTGATATGGAGCTCTGGCTGAGAGAGGCACTCCTCCCGCAATTGAACCCGGAAATCCTGATTCTCATTGCGGGAAGATTCCCCTTGCAAGGCATATGGCTCAGTTCTCCGGCATGGCGCCATTGGATACACCGGATGCCCATTGGGGATCTGGATTATTTGTCCGTTAAGCAATATCTAGAGCGCTCGGGCATTTCTCAGGAGCCGATGATCAAACAGATTTGGATGAAAACTAGAGGACATCCGCTCACGTTGTCTTTGATCGTCTCGACGACGATGGTTCAGAACAGTCAGGGCTTGGAATTGGTGGATGGAAGCGAAGTGTTCGAACATATCGTGAGCGTTTGGTTAAAAGAGGTTCCGGACGACAATCTTAGGGAGCTCGTAGAGACCGTAGCTGTACTTCGGCATTTTAACCAGGAGCTGCTTTCCTATGTATTGGATCGGCAGGTAAAGACGGATTTATTCCAGCAGCTGGTCGGATTTTCCTTCATTCGGAGGGTGGATAGGGGTTGGATCCTTCATGATTTGATGCGGGATGCCATCGGCTATGAGCTGCGTTTGCGCCAGCCTGAGCATTACGACTGGTTATGGAAGCGCTGCATCATATATTACTACAGCAGGATGAGCAATCAGTCCAAGAGAAAGAAGATCGCTTGGGAAGTCGTCGAATGGTACTATTATATCGGCGATCATGTTGTCCACAATTTCTGTTTTCAGAAATTGACTCCGTATCTCACGGAGACGTTGAATCCGTCCAATTGGGCGGAGGCAGAGCAGTATTTGGTAAATCGTTACATCAATCTTAAGGAAGTTTGCCTTCCTCTCCAGAACCTGGACACGGGCGAGAGGTTCGAGTATATGATTTCTAAAGAAGAATGTTTTTACCCGATTAAGCATATAAATCTTCAAGAGCTTTACGAGCTCGATCCTGGCATTGTTAAGCTGATGAGAGATCAGCAGGGGGCAATATGCGGCCTGACGGCAATCATTCCGATTCATACAGGAACACTTGACTATTTGCTAACTCATCCGCTGTCGTCCACATATTTCCAAAGTCTTCCGGATCATAAGCTAAAGGAACTCCGGGTGCCGAATGAACAAATTGCGGGTTATTTTGTGAAAACGATCGACGTGACGGATTTTGAGGACGTGGCGATACGTACAACTGCAGGGCTAACGTTCATCTCACTGCTTATTTCTTCTGATTTTGTCGTGACGACTGCTCCTCCGGAGCTCTCCTTCTTAAAGGAATTCCACCTTAGCTTGGGGTGCGAGCAGGTGAAAAACGTTGCACATTACGATTATGACATTAACGCTCCTACGCCATATTACGTTCTCGATACGAGGGGCGGCAGGCTGCAGGATTATTTGAATAAAATGATAGCGTCCTTCGGTCTTTTAGATCATTCCAAGCAACAGGATGATGGTATGTCGATGCTATCCGAGCGGGAAAAAGAAGTAATGGGGCTGCTGGTGAATGGTTACACGAATCAAGAAATTGCAGCGGACTTGTATATTACGGAAGTAACGGTCAAGAAGCATCTGACAGCGGTATTTCGGAAATTGAATGTCAGGAATCGAACGCAACTGGTTAATAGCTACTTGAGAAAAATATAAGGATACTAAATCAGACAAGCTTTCTTTCGGGAGAGAGCTTGTCTTCTTTTTTCGTGAGGAGAAGGGAAGTATACCCGATTTCAACTATTTTGCTACGTTCGGATAATAGAATACGCAAAAGCAAGATAGTACTCTTAATGTAACTAAACCAAAGTATTCAGAAAGGAGAAAACGGGGAATGAAATGGTTGGTGTTGATTCATGTATTATCGGCGATTATTGGTATTGGTCCAACGTTTTTCGGACACGTGTTAGTTAGGAACAACCAAACGTTGGAACAATTGAGACACTCCATGAAGTTGGCTCGTAAGCTGGACTTTTTTCCGGAAATTAGGGGATCCATTGTCGTGATCTCAGGTATTCTGCTCATCTCGCTGAACAACTACGGTTCAGTCATGCAGATATGGTTATTAGACCGGACCAATCTATTGCGTACATGATGGAAAACTGGTGTTCCTTGAATATATGATTGCTCAGGACGATTTTATAAAAGGGGTTAACCATACCAACGTGGCTGGTATGAAGGGGGTTCCGTCACCCGCTGTCGTGCAAATGGATATCGAGTTCCAAAAGCTGGGGCACGAAGGTTTCGAAGTTCCGCACTACGACATTCATGCATACTTTATTACCGACGAAGAGCAGCAGAACATAAAATAATAGGCAAGAAACGGGGTCAGCCTATTCAGTTACCAGGGGTGACCCCATTTTGTCGTCTTTGCGGATTACACGGTCTTAGCTTTTTTACGATATACCCACTCTGCTGAAAGGTGAGGAAAGCATGGAGAATGATTTGAAAATTAAACTAGGAGGCTCGATTGACGAGTATGTTAATGAGCTCTCAGAACTCTTGATTGAGGTCGTTGAGGACGGAGCATCACTCGGTTTTTTACCGCCATTAAGTCGTTCGGTAGCTGCCGAATATTGGTCAGATGTACTCAATCCCGATGTATATTTGTTTATTGCTAAATTCGACAACCGGATTATCGGAAGTGTGCAGGTCCATTTATGCACCAAACAAAATGGCAGACATAGAGCCGAAATCTCTAAACTCATGATACATTCTCAATACAGGCGCAAGGGGATTGGGAGGTTGCTGATGCATTGGGCTGAAGAATGTGCGAAGCTAGAAGGGAGGTCATTGTTAGTTCTCGATACGAGAGAAGGAGATCCGTCTAACGCTCTTTATACCTCCATTGGATATATTCAAGCAGGGAAGATTCCGTGTTATGCGAAATCAGCAAATGGAGTTTTGGATGCAACTATTTTGTACTACAAATCCATACATTAAATTCCTATGTTCGATATACCGCAACAGCCAGTAAAGTCGCAGAGCGAGAGTCTGTATTCGACAGCTGGAGTGATTGAAGTTCTGATAGCGGCAATCCGGTTGTAATGGGGGAAGAGTTAGAGCCGAAAGGCAACCAACGTAGGACGCGGGTTTTGGGGTTGTGACAGGCTGCGAAGAGGAGGGCTGTTACGGCCCTCTTCTGGCTTTCCATTCAATAGATTGCAACAAGAAGTCGGAGAAGTCGGAGAAGGATATAAAGTAGCTGAATTAGCAAGGTTTATAGAGATAAATTGCCACTAAGTAGGAGACCGAAGCAGGCAGCGTTCAACAGAAAAGTAATGCCAGCGCCGATCAGTAATCCTTGAATGATACCGCTTTTTTTACGGAAAATAAGGATAGCAGGAATTAGGTATAAGAGTTGTGCGATGCTGATAAAGAAAAGGGCGATAGGGAAAAGAAAAAGCAATAAATGCAGCACGGCCAACAGCCCGATTCCGAGCCATACCTGCTTGGTATGGCCAGGCGTTTTGCCAGAAGGCGATACGTCTAGCTGCTTGTTATCCTCATCACTCATTCCACTCATTGATTTTACCTCCCGGGCGCATGTCAAATTCATTTCTCAGCTCGGCCAGCTTCTTTTCCTGATCACCGCGATAGAACATATTGTACGTGTCAAAAGGAATGATTCGTCCATCGGGGTGTACGATGTGAACGCAAGATTTTTTGACGGAGCGTACATCAAAATTGTATGGATCTAAAAACTGCATAATGATGACACGGAATACATTATCATAGCTAATGTTTTCAGGCACGGCGACCATAGGCATGCAGCATAGTAGGTTTTTCAGTGAAAGCGCTGAAGAGGTAGGGGAATGAGCAGTCGAGAACAGCTCGAATATTTTTGACTTAAGTGTTTGATCCTGCTCGAACACGATCGTGTTGCGGCCGCCTTCTAGTAATATTTGAGGGTCCATTAATCCGGTAAGCGGCAGCACATCCCCGCCAAGCTTTAAGGCGTAGCCCATCGCCAAACAATCGGGGTGGCATGGCACCGGAATAATATCCTCAGGGCGAAAAATGCCCGATTGGTCAATTATTCCTTGCCGCACCTCACTAAGGGTCAAGCGATCCCTCGCCGGATCGTAATCTTCCAATCGTCCTGCTGCTTGGATAGGTTGGAAGGTTACACCGCGTACGGCGGGCTGCTTCAGGCCGAACTGAATAATGTCGCCGATCTCATGATCGTTCAGTCCTTTTTTGAGCGTAACGACCAGTGTGGTCGAGATATTGAATTCGTTCAAGTGCTCTAAAGCCCGGCGGCGAACGTCGCGCAAATCAACGCCGCGAAGCTCTCGCAACGCCTCCTCTTGGAAGCTGTCGAACTGCAAGTAAATTTCAAAGCCGGGCATATATTCTGCTAACCGCTTGGCAAAGCTACGGTCCTGAGCAATACGGAGGCCATTGGTGTTTAACATAATATGCTTGATTGGCTTGCTTTTGGCGAGGTCCAGTATTTCGAAAAACTGCGGATGAATGGTAGGCTCGCCCCCGCTAATTTGTACAATGTCGGGCTCGCCCTCGTTGCGGACGATGGCATCGAGCATTTTCTCGATCTGCTCTAGTGAGCGCCACGAGTCCTTGTGCGGGGAGGACTCTGCATAGCAAATCGGACATTGCAGATTACAGCGGTCTGTGACCTCTAGCAGTGTCAGACAGCTATGCTGCTCATGATCGGGACATAGTCCGCAATCATATGGACAGCCGTAGCGAATCGGTGTGTTCCAGTGCTGCGGCATTTCCGCAGGCTTCAGGAATTCGCGGCATTTCTTATAATAGGCGGCGTCGCTTGCAATCAGTACCTTTTCCCGTCCGTGCTGTCCGCAATATTTGAGCAGAAACACTTGATTGTCCTCAATGATGACTTTAGCTTCGACCTTGCGCAAACATTTCGAACAGATGCTGTTCGTTAGCTCGTAGAAAATGTAGGGTCTGTTTTTCGTTGTCATCGTTACAACTCCTTCCTATGTGAGCGTAGCGGCTGCCCCAGCCACTTGTATATCAAAGCAAAGTAATAGATTAAGCCTGCGAGGCAAGCCAGCTGAATATTGTTAAGCCCGAGATAAAGATGAGAGGTCGGCTTTATAAAATCGACGGCCAAGCGGAACAAGAGATACCCCGCCATAAAAAGTTGGAAAATCGCTCCGTCAGGAAATGCGGCTCTTTTTTTCCATCGATAGAGCATCCCGCCAAGCAGGAGCAAGAAAGCAATTTCATATAGCTGTGTCGGATGTCTGTGGATGCCGTCACCAAAATCAATGCCTGTCATCCAAGTTGTCGGCGTGCCGTAGGTATGATCAGTGAGCCCGGTCATAAAGCAGCCGATGCGCCCAATGATCATGCCTGCCATAATCGGCAGCGCCATATCATCGCCAGTGGAACGGGTAATGCCGACACGCTTCTTCATCCACTCAACACCGATCAGTCCGCCTAGTAATCCTCCGACTATCGTTTTGCCCTCCATTAAATAGGTGTAGCTGCGCCAGTTTTCGATCGTCCGTATGGGGTCCTCCAGCCAATACAACACTTTAGAGCCAATGGCAGCTCCTAGAATGGCCCCGACAATGATCCACATGCCCTGCACAATCGGAAGCTTATCTTTGCTGCGGGTGTAGAGGTACACTCGAAAGCCGATAAAATAAGCGAGCGCTTCAAATACCGCATGAGGATGCAGCTTTATAAAGCCAAGATTGATCCAAATAGGGAAGGTCATCGCGTTCTCCAGTTTCGTTTTATGGATTTATTTTCTATATATTCGCTAGCGGCAGTAGATAATCCTTTATGTTCACAATGGATCAGGTGTGTTAGAGTGACATCGAAATACCTGAGGAGAAACTAAGATTAATCGGTACTCTTGGATTCGGCGATGAAAGGAATGGCAAAGGGACTCCCGAAGTGAATCCGACAGCTGGAGTGATTGGAGTTCCGGCCGTGATAACCCTGTTGCTACGGGTGAGGAATAAAAGCTGAAAGACGTATAGCAGTGTGTAAGATTTGAATACATCACTATAAGAGGAATACACCTTCGGCGGTGTATTTTTCAAACTCAAAATCAACACAAAATCAACACAAAGTCAACACCCGCTCTCTGAAACCATTTTCATGAAGCTTCGTGCCGATCACACAAGAAAGTGCGGGATGATTCTGTTTCGTAACTTGCCATTACGAGACAAGACTATCGTGATCTTTCCACATAATTATAAATCGTATCTCTCAACTCAAACTCGTATGTCAAACCATTCACAATCCCCACAACGTGATCGTTGTCATACAGGTCAAGCATGAATCCAGCCATTTCTTTCGCGGTATGGAACTTCGGCACAGTGCCGTGATATTCGAAATCCGTGACATCAAAAGCACGCTTCGCGAATTCTGTTTCTGTTGCGGCAGGTGCCAACACTTTAGCCTGCATAAGTGCACCTTGACTTTTCAACTCATGAGATAATCCTTCAGTAAAGGCACTCACATAAAACTTTGTCGCGCAGTACGTAATGGCATTTCCCACAATCGTATAGCCGCCACCGGATGAAACGTTGATTAATTGTGTTCCTTCAACATTGGAGTAGTCACGAACGAAAAGAGAGGATAGTATGGTTAACGCTTCAATGTTCAGATGCAGCATAGTAGTTATTTTATTTAAATCTTGCTTGGCGACTGAAGCAAAGTTACCCAATCCCGCATTGTTGATCCAGGTTTCGATTTGGAACCCTTGCAGGCTTTCGTAAAGCTTATAAGCATTCTCGACAACGGATAAGTCAGTTGTTCGAATGACAACATCTACATCAGGATGGATACGAGCGATTTCAGACTGTAATTCCTCCAGCTGTTCCTTTCTGCGTGCTACAAGGATTAAGTTTTTTCCTCGAGATGCAAAAGCTAGAGCAGCTTCATAACCTATACCTGAACTGGCGCCGGTAACTACAGTAAATTTCATGTGATTTCCTCCTATTTTTTCAACGAGAATATATTATGAACCCACTGCGATTTGATTATACAGCTTAGAGTTTACTCTAAGTCAAATGTTTTTTATAATCATGGGGACTCTTAAAATTATAAATAGATTCGGGGGGTTGTATGTACACGATCAGCGAGGTAGCCAAGTTATTGGGGGTAACCTCACATACACTGAGATATTATGAAAAGGAAGGGATCATTGCTCCGACACGCAATGCGAATGGAGAAAGAGTTATATGATGACTTCCATCTTGCATGGCTGCGATTTGTGATGAGGTTGAAACAAACCCAAATGCCGATCTCACAAATCACAGAATATGCCCAGTTATATATAGAAGGAGAGCATACGACTCAAGCCCGCTTGAAACTTCTCGAGGATCATAGAAACTCTATTCAGAATCAAATCAGAAACTTAACAACCACAGAGAAGATGCTGGGAAACAAAATCGCGGCTTACAAAGAATTCATTAGTAAAATGGAATAATAAATATAGAAACGGAGCGTGAACCACGGCGCCCCCTCGTTGTGACAGGAAATCTAGTAATACTTGTTTTCTTTGTATGAGCTTGCAATGCTTTGAATGATAAAGGTATACTCCGTTTATCGCACGGTATCTGGTAGATAGGCAAGCACGGATAGATAACACTATGAATAAGCGGGGTTAATGGAGTGGACAATCCAACAACAAGGCAGCGCATACTAATAGAAGCGGAAAAGCAATTTATTGCGCTCGGGATCGCAAGTGTACAAATGAAAGATATTGCATCAGCCATTAATATCAATAGAAGAACGCTGTATCGTTATTTTCCTTCGAAGGATGAATTAGCCTTTGAAATTGAGATCATGGTGATGAAGCAACTGCAGGACTATCTCACATTAGATTTAGGGGACATGACCGGCAAAAGCGGGTTTGAAAAAGTAAAAGCGTATTTTTTTCAGGTTAATCTTGAAAACGCTAAAGAACAGATCAAGTTCACTGCCGAGTTCGATCGGTATTTTCAGGGGAATTATCCTAATCCAGAGTTGGAGCAATCGTTTATAGAAGCTTTAAACCCAAATCAGGACCCATTATTTCATTATATTCGCGATGGCGTGACAGATGGCTCCATTCGTAATGATATGACGGTCGAAGAGTTATACCACTTTATCAGCCACAGTTTTATCTCCCTCTTTCAACGGCTGATTCTGAGGGAGAACCACTTAAAGTATGAATATTGCGATAATATTGATTTTCACAAGTCATTTCGGAATATTATACTAACCGGAATACAGCGCACATAAAAATTGGAGTATCAGCTTCGATTTCATGTGCGCTGGCGTGGCGGTTATCTTAAAATATAGGAAAGTATATCAAATCGCCATACTATCTCTATATTTCTCCGGAATGAAACGCGCGACCGCCATAAGGACGGCGACAGCCGTTTCACCTTGGCTATGGAGTTAGAACGACTCTTACGACACCGCAATACGGGGTCGCCCAGAAACCTCCGAACACGGCTTCATCGCCATTCCGGGTTCGCATGGGTACAAATTCAACTGATTCGGTCAGATAGCCTTCCTCTACGGTGAGATAGTCCACAGGGGTTAATACTAACGACATTTTCAAAGCGTCCAACCATCCAGGTCCTGAACCGGGAACCATAAAGAGATGGAAGTTACCGGCCAAGTAAAATTCTTGCGGTCCGGCTTCAATGATAAGTCCGTGTTTAGGTCGTCCTTCTATCAACTGAGGATTACGGGCATGTCTATGATCCTTGTTCTCGCTTGTTGGGCCCATATTGATAAAAGGCACTGCTCCGATGTAGCGTTCGAATTCAAAACTCTGATTCATTTGATAATCTTCTTCTACAACGGCATGAACTTTGCCTGTGCCTCGATACTTCTGAATTAACGGCAATAAACTCATTACGCTGCGGAAGCTTTCGGCGAATAATACGGCATCTTCCAGCAGATTGCCTTCCATATCGAGGATGCTGTCTACACCAAAACAAAAATAACCAATCGCGTCGTAGTCAGCCAAAGCCCGAAGCATATTTCGCGCATTAAGTCCGTCCGGGCTGGATTCCGGAACAAACAAAGGATTGTCAGGCCTGCGATATTCTTCGCATATAATCTTGTAGTCACTATAATTAACAGAGTAAATATCTGGTGCGATTAGATCCAGATGGGGCGCTGCAAATTTCCAAATGTCTAGCGTGTTCCTGGCAGGCCCTCCGGAGGGATAGAATCCCGGAATCGGCCAACCCGGAAAAGAAAGCCATGCATTGACATACAACGGGATATTGTATATCGCACGGCCTTCTGCCGCGATATGATCAATATATTTAGCAATAGACCAAGCTGTACAGAATTCGCCGCCCGTGGCGCCAAAAACGTCCTGCCAACCTCCTTGTTCTTTGGATCCACTCTTCTTCCAAGCATCCCAAACGCGGCCCTCTCCAAGCCTCTTCACATGCTCGAGGAGTTCAGAAGATACAGCTCCGGCAAATGCGGCTTCTGCCTCAAGTCCATAATCCCTGTCACAGCCAAGAATGCCTGGTTCATTCTCCACTTGTACCGCAATAACCGTCTGCGTGTCACCATCAGCTTCTTTTAGATGCTTCATCAATGCGCTGAACGCTCTTGTATCCGCCTGCAGCGCTTCCTCACAAAAAGCCGAAAGGACATTCATAGGGACGCCGTCGCTGCGAAGCGCCCTGAAAAAACGCTGTTTGTCCGTCTTTACCCAGCCAGGACAATAACGCATCTCGCCATTCTTCCATGTAGCAAACCACAACACGATAAGGTGCAACTCATGCTTGCGGCACTCTTCCAGAAGCATGTCTACCGAAGAAAAATCAAATTGCCCTTCCTGTGGCTCTACTTGCTCCCAATAGACAGGGGCTTCCAGCGTGTTGCCTCCCAATGCCTTGACGCCTGCAATGGCAGATGACAATTCTTCCGTGTTGTAAGCGCTGGAGTTTTTTGACTGTCCCCCCATTGGCATGAATGGTTTTCCCTTTACCTTAAACATAGAAACCTCTCCTGTTCTTCTATATAAATTGGGTTAAATCCGAATAAAGCACATGAGGATAGAATCTTAAGGTTACATATTCCTTGCAGGATTAACTTCAGAAGTAATTTTCTTCTCGTTATATCTGAGAAATGCGAATAAGGAAAATAGGGCAACTACGGCTGCAATAACAACGGATATTCTGATCCCGGAATCATGATCAATCGATTTCCCGATCGCCAATACGGTAGGCAGGACGATGACAGATAAGGCGGAGCCAAATTTCGTCAGAAACGAGCGTACGCCAAAGTACAGCGCTTCCTTGTTTTCCCCGCTTAAACTGGCGTCATATACAGCACAATCAGCAACGATAGCATTCGGTAATATGCCTGATATAGCCGCAGGAATTGCAGAGAGAACAACAATGGGAATCAGCTGTATAAATCCGCTAAATGGAAGTTTCCCCATAAGCGATATGTAGATGAAAGAAACAATAAGAAGCACAAACGAAACAATCATTAATTTCTTCTTGCCGTACTTTTTACTGAGTCTGTTTACCAGCGGATAGAGCATGAAAGAGAGTACGCCGACGGCAGTTACAATCAGTCCGACATGATTTTCCTTCTGCCTAGCGAGCACTGTTATGTAGTAGACGAGGGAAGATTGGAAGAACCCGTTCGTAAACCAATAACCCAGCTCGCTTATTAAGAAATATCGGAAATCCCGATTTTTAAAAACGGCCTTAACCGACGCTTTGATGTCCAAACTTGTCGCATTTGTTGAACCGTATTTCGTCTCATCAATCGTATACGCTGGTATGAGCATGAGAATGAAAGCAGCGGTTGCAAGCGCTCCGAACGTCCACTGAATCGAGGCTGTTTTTGAAACCCCAAAGACCGTCATGACCGTCTCCCAGATACTTGGCGCAAAGGTCGCGAGAATAAGCCCCAGAAACCAGGTTACTGAAATATATGTCGACAGATCTATGCGCTCTTCCGTAGTACGTCCCAAATCACTAAGAAGCGCGGTATACGGTATCACATAACAAGTAAACGCCACAAAGTAGAGGGGGAGGATGATGAGAAGCCATAAAGAATTGATCGTATGGACTTCGTTTTGAAACGGTACGATAAATATGCATACGAGCAAAAGTGCGCAAGGTAGTGCGCTTCGTCTCAAAAACGGCGTCCTTCTTCCAAGGCGATGCCTACTCTTATCACTTAAATTTGCAATCCATAGATCGGTCGTTGCATTGATTATCGTAGCAAATCCCATGATGATGCCAATAATCGTAACGCCCATAAAGACACTGCCTTGTGGAATCGCCACTTGAATACCGGATTCTTCTGGTGGTAAATAAAAATAGATGAGCCATGTTCCGATAATACCAGCCAGAATCGACCAACCTAACTGCCCAAGCGAGTAGAGCACCATTATCTTCCTCGGTAATTTCGCCATCCTTACCCTCCTTTGTCACATTGCCCGCCAAAGAAATGCCACACGTGTGGCGTAATTGGATTATAAAGCGTTTCCAACCCTAAGGTCAAGATCATTTTCACGTCGCATTAACATTACACGAATGATTCATTACATGTCGTACTATATTAAATATGGTATCTATTGTAAGATGAAAGACAAAATATTAAAGGAGAGAGGGATAGAAATGTGGGATCGTACAGAACTGAAACGAAAAGCGAAGGAGGTGCTGCGGACATCGTATTGGAAGGCATTTTTGGTAAGTATTATACTGGCATTTGTTAGTGGAGGAATCAATCCTCAGACCTTTAACCTTAACTTTGGTTCATCCGGTTCAAATGATTCCGGCTCCTCCGGTTTGGATTTCGATTGGGGATTATTTGCACCTTTCCTTGCTATTGCGATAACCGTTTTTATTATTGTCATGTTGTTCGCACTTGCGTTTCGTATTTTTGTCAGCTTTCCGCTTGAGGTAGGTTCGATGCGTTATTTCAAGCAATCTGCGGAGCATGAGGTGAATCTAAACCATTTGGGTTATGCTTTTAACAAGGACAGGTACTTGGATATTGTGAAATCGATGCTGTGGAGAGGATTTCTAAATTTCTTATGGTTTCTGCTCCTCATCATCCCCGGAATTATTAAATCATACTCCTACAGCATGGTACCGTTCATTTTGGCGGACAACCCTAATATTGGGTATAGGCGCTCGGTGGATTTAAGCAGGCAAATGACACGTGGACACAAATTTCGCATATTCGTGCTTGACCTAAGCTTCCTCGGCTGGATATTCCTAGGCATATTGTTATGCTTCGTCGGCGTCCTGTTTGTGATGCCCTATATCAATGCCACGAAGGCGGAGCTTTACTTGACATTACGTCAACAGGCTCTACAGAATGGATTGGCAACAGAAGAAGAGCTGAGGCTGAATCAGACACCAATCTTTTAAATCAGAAATTGACCGTACACCTGCCGTCATACATCATTTCTTTGATAATAATTATAGAGCAGGGGCTCGATTCCTAAGTGGAATCGAGCCCCTTTTTTAAATTATAAGAATGTATAAGTTTCACACTTATAATGATGCTTATAATTCACCGTAAACGATTGTCCGCCAGAGGACGGCGAATAGCCGTTTTTACTTGATCAAATATATGAGTTGTTGATTATTTAGCTACTGTTTCTAATGCGACTTCGATCATGTCATTGAAGGTGGTTTGTCTCTCTTGTGCAGTAGTTTGTTCTCCTGTGAGAATATGATCACTTACCGTTAGGAGACTGAGGCCTTTTACGCCGAATTTAATCGTTAAATAATAAAGTGCGGCTGTTTCCATTTCTACTGCCAATACGCCATGTCGGCCAAGCTTTGTAACTGCATCTTTATCTTCTGTGTAGAAAACATCAGAAGAAAGTACGTTCCCTACGCGAAGGTTAAGGCCTTTGCCCTCCCCAATTTCATAAGCAGTTTTAATTAAATCAAAGCTCCCAATCTGAGGAAAGTCATATCCAGGGAATTGGTTGCGAATGATAGCCGAATCCGTAGCCGCTGCTTGAGCAATAAGAACATCGCGGAGATTAACATCATGTTGAATGGCGCCGCATGTTCCGATCCGAACGAGATTTTTTGCACCATAATCGTTGATCAATTCATGAATATATATGGATGCAGAAGGCATACCCATTCCTGTACCTTGAATCGATACTCGGTTTCCTTTATAAGTTCCTGTAAAGCCTAACATGCCACGTACATTGTTGTAACAGACGACATCTTCGAGGAAGGTCTCCGCAATATACTTTGCACGCAGCGGATCACCGGGTAATAAGACGGATTCTGCAATTTCGCCAATCTTTGCTTCAATATGAAAACTCATGTGAATTCCCTCCAATGTTTCTTAACATGTATTAGAAAATGGTTTACCCGAGAATCATAGCACGATATATATCCTCATTATGTTAAAGGGATTACTTTGCTTTTGTGAACTGGTTCACAAAATAACTGTTAGCACAGTAACGGAAATAAAACGCTGTCATTTGTAATATTAGACGCACGGAACAGTTAAATGTTATGCCACTTACGAAGTGTAGGTAACTCTTCCGTTTCATTACAGATCGATTCTAACTTTTCCTTATCAAGGAGGTATAAGTACTTATCACGAATGTCGATCAGTCCTTCGGCTTGAAAATCACCTAACGTTTTGGAAATGGATTCTCGAGTGACTCCGAGCATGTTGGCGAATAACGATTGATTAACTTTTAAGTCGATTTTGTATGCGCTATCACCGTCGGTTCCAAAGTTGTAATAGAGATCCATAATAAGATTAACCACTTTTCCACGTACGTCATGAAAGGTCAGATAGCGAATCATGCGATTGAGCATTCGAGTTCGCTTCACAAGAATTTTGTAAGCGTTTCGCAGGATGGAAGGATATTTATCCACAAGCTGGAGGAAATCTCGTTTTGACATCAGCCAAACGTTAACGTCTTCTATGGCTTCAATGGATGAAATCCGATGATTGTCGCTGGACAAGGCTTCTACTTCTCCCATGATATCGCCGGCACTAGTAATACTTAAAACAACTTCTTTCCCTTCATACATGCGATAAACCTTGATCATACCTGAGCGAATAAGATAAACCTCGTCACTTTGGTCATTTTCAAACATCAGAACATGATTCTTTTTGAATCGTCGTTCCTTGAGTAATGGAGTTATATGTTGTAATTCATCCTTAGGAATGTCTGAGAAAATCGAGATGTCTGAGATGTTGTCAATCATAAGTATATGTCCTTTCAAATTTCAATATTTTTTACAGAAAATTTTTTGGTTACAAAACCAAATATCGGGGAAAGCTTTTTAGAATTGTTAGTGGGTCAAACAAGCGGCAAGGAACATAAAATTAGGGGGAATTGACAATGAAAAGATCAATGAAAGCATTATTGCCTTTAATACTGATTTTTACTCTAGTCCTAACAGCATGCGGTCAAAGTGGCAACAACACAACAACGAAACCGCCTAGTGGAACGGGCAACAATGGCACTTTTAAAAAGCTGAAAGTCGGAATGGTAACTGACCTTGGCAGTATAAATGATAAATCCTTTAACCAAAGTGCATGGGAAGCCTTGCAAAAATTGAAGAAAGACTATGGTTTTGAAGTGAAATACCTAGAACCAAAAACAGATGGAGACGTTGTTCCTAGCCTGAATCAATTTGTCAAAGCAAACTATGATTTAACGTGGGCAACTGCTTTTACATTAGCTGATGCAATAACACAGTTATCCAAAGAAAACCCAGATAAGATGTTTGGAATTGTTGATTCAGATCTCGTGTTGCCGAATGTTGCGGCGATATCATTCAAGGAGCAAGAAGGTGCATTCCTTGTAGGTGTTATCGCAGGTTTAACGACGAAAACGAATAAAATCGGCTTTGTAGGCGGCATGGAAATTCCAGTTATTAAACGTTTTGAGGCTGGCTTCCGTGAAGGGATAAAAGCTGTAAATCCAGATGCTAAATTAATTGTTAATTATACAGGGCTTTTCAACCGTGTTGATATGGGGAAATCTGCGGCCTCTACAATCTATAACGATGGTGCAGATATCATATTCCATGCTGCAGGTTTAACAGGTAATGGTGTATTTAATGAAGCGAAGGAACGTAACAGCAAGGGTGGAAAAGTGTGGGTCATTGGTGTGGATAAAGATCAATCATTAACCTTCGGTAATGATGTTACGTTAACATCCATGATTAAAAAAGTAGATGAAGCAGTTTACCAAGCGTCAAAAAAATTAGCTGAAGGTGATTTCCCAGCGGGCAAAGTGACGTTAATGGGTCTTAAAGAAAAAGGTGTCGATATTGCACCAAATTCAAATGTTAATGTAGCGCCTGAGGTTCTTGCCAAGGTTGAAGAATATCGCACGAAAATAATAAATGGTGACATTGTCGTGCCGGAAAAATAATGCGAGTTTGTCCCCTCTCCAGTCACTGAATTTGATAGGGGAGGGGACAGAAATTTTGGGAGGGTCTTATATGACTAAGGCAGATGTCGTGTTAGAGCTGAAAGGGATAACCAAAAGATTCCCCGGTGTAGTCGCCAACGATTCGATTAGCTTGCAATTAAAACGTGGAGAAATTCATGCTTTGCTCGGAGAGAATGGATCGGGAAAGTCCACCTTGATGAGTATCGTATTCGGGCTATATCAACCAGACGAAGGTGAAATTCATGTAAATGGAAAGCAAGAGCTGATGGATAGTCCTAACAAGGCGATTGAGCTTGGAATTGGGATGGTGCATCAGCATTTTAAATTGGTAGAGCCCTTTACTGTAACGGAAAATATCATTCTCGGCATGGAGCCCAAAAAGGGTATGAAGATTGATATCAAAGGAGCAAGTAAAAAAGTGAAGGAGCTATCTGAGCGTTATAAGCTGGATGTGGAGCCAATGGCAACAATCGAATCGATCAGTGTAGGGATGCAGCAGCGGGTAGAAATTATAAAAACACTTTATCGTGGAGCAGACATTCTAATCTTTGATGAACCGACTGCTGTTTTAACGCCACAAGAGATCAATGAATTGCTGGCCATTATGAAGCGTCTTGTTGCTGAAGGCAAGTCCATTATTATCATTACTCATAAGCTAAAGGAAATTATGGAAATAGCGGATACGTGCACCATTATTCGGCGCGGTAAGAGGATTGAAAGTGTGGAAGTGGCTAAGACCGATGCACAGCAATTAGCAGAAAAAATGGTAGGGAAAGCTGTTAACTTTAAAACTGAAAAAAGAGCGGCTAATCCGAAAGAAGCGTTGTTAGAAGTAAAAGAATTAGTGGTTGAAGGTGCAAATGGCAAGAATGCGGTCAATAAGCTCAACTTCTCTGTACGAGCGGGTGAGATTGTCGGTATCGCAGGTGTAGATGGTAATGGCCAGTCAGAGCTAATTGAAGCCTTAACTGGTATGCGAAACATTCGTTCAGGTGAAATTTTGTTGCAGGGTAAAAGTATAGCCAATCGTACACCGCGTACCATTTCTGAAGCTGGAATGTCACATATTCCACAGGATCGTCATAAATATGGACTCGTTCTGGACTTTACTGTCAGTGAAAATATAATTTTACAAACCTACTATCAACCTGAAATGAGCAAACATGGTTTCATCAATCGGAAGATGATGGATGATATGGCAACGCGTTTAGTGGAAGAATTTGATATACGTACACCGGGCATTGATACATTGGTTCGCTCAATGTCAGGAGGAAACCAACAAAAGATTATTATCGCGCGAGAAATCGATAAAAATCCACAGGTGATGATTGCCGCTCAACCTACACGAGGGCTGGACGTAGGTGCGATTGAATTTGTGCATCAGCAATTAATCGCAGAACGTGATCAAGGCAAGGCTGTCCTATTGGTTTCGTTTGAGTTGGATGAAATCCTCAATGTTGCTGACCGTATTCTGGTCCTATTTGGTGGACAAATTGTCGGTGAAACAACGCCTGAAACAACGAATGATCAGGAATTGGGAATGATGATGGCAGGTAAGCATGGAGGAGAAGGCACCCATGAATAAAATAATGAGTATTTTCAAACGCGAATCTGCACTTATCCCTCTTGTTGCCATTATTATGGGTCTGTTATTAGGCGCCATTATTATGTGGATCGGCGGATACGATCCAGTGCTGGCCTATAAATCGCTAATCACGAAAATATTCGGGAGTCGATACGATTTTGGAGAAGCATTACGTACTATTGTTCCGCTTATTATGAGCGGCTTGGCCGTAGCGATCGCTTTTCGAGCCGGGATGTTTAATATTGGCGTAGACGGCCAGATTATCATGGGATCATTGGGTGCATTACTAGTAGGCACACAGCTTAGTCTGCCTCCGTTGCTGCATGCGCTTTTCGCTATTATATTTGGTGCCCTGCTTGGCGGGATATGGGGAGCGCTTGTGGGTTATATTAAGGCGAAACGCGGTATTAATGAAGTTATTACTAGCATCATGCTTAATTTTATAGCGCTTTATTTAGCTAATTACATGATTAGGACGTTTATGCCGCAAGCGGGTACACAACGATCTGCTCTGATTCATGAATCTGCAAGTATTCAGATTAACTGGCTCTCTGAGCTGATGGACGGCGCACGTATACACTGGGGATTCCTGATTGCGATCCTTGCGGTTGTTTTTTACCACATCTATTTAACCAAGACCAAATGGGGTTATGAGCTACGTGCGGTTGGGCTTAATCCTAATGCTGCTCAATACGCAGGAATGAAGGTTGCGAATGTTATGGTTCGTACGATGTTTATTTCAGGCGTGTTTGGCGGTCTGATTGGTACCTTTGAAGTGTTAGGTGTGTTTAAGTATGTTGCTATCAACTCGGTTTCATCTGGTCTCGGTTTTGATGGAATAGCGGTAGCTTTGCTTGGCGGCAATAGCGCTATTGGCGTATTCCTCTCAGCAACCCTGATTGGGGGACTGACTTACGGTTCGCAAGGAATGAGCTTTGGTGCGAACGTGCCAGGCGAAATCATTCGGATGATTATTGCCTTTATTATCTTTTTTGTTGCTGCACCAGGCATTGTTAAGCTGATTTTCCGAACATTTAAACTAAAATCAAAGAAGAAGGTGTGACAGATGGAGGTAATTGGCAATTTACTTAATGGGACGCTCGTATTCTCTACTGCCCTTATCTTTGCTGCACTCGGTGGACTAATTTCAGAACGCTCGGGAGTCATTAATATTGGACTGGAAGGGTTTATGATATCGGGGGCTTTCTTCTCTGCAATAACGACTCATTATGCAGAAACAGCGGGCTTTGGCGGTTTCTCTCCATGGCTCGGCTTACTCGGAGCCTTCCTATTTACAGCTATTTTTTCTAGCATTCATGCGATCGCCTCTATTACGTTTAAAGCGAATCAGGTTGTGAGCGGGGTTGTCATCAATATTCTCGCAGCAAGCTCAACGTTCTTTTTCGTAAAATTACTTTTTGACGGCTCAGCAGAAACACCGCTTATAACAACGGTATTTCATAAGGTGACGATTCCGTATTTAAGCGATATTCCGTTTATCGGAAATGTGTTCTTTCATGCATATCCAACTACGTATATTGCCTTTGCGTTAGTCATCGTCCTATTTTTTTATTTATTTAAGACCTCAGGCGGACTCAGACTGCGCGCCGTTGGCGAACATCCAAGTGCCGCAGATACGGTGGGGATAAAAGTAAATCGCACGCGCTACATCGCCGTTATTCTGAGTGGATCGCTTGCAGCACTTGGCGGAGCAACGATTGTACTTACCTCAAACAGTAACTTTGCTTTTAATACCATTTCAGGACAAGGTTATATTGCGCTTGCAGCTGTTATTTTCGGGAAATGGAATCCAATAGGAGTGCTGCTTGCTTCATTATTCTTCGGCTTAGCCCAGGCAGTAAAGGATCAATTACAAATCTTTGAGTTTGCCGCAAGCATTCCAAATGAGTTCTTCTATATGTTACCATATGTATTAACATTATTCGTATTAATAGGAGCAGTAGGGAAAGCTCGTTCACCCAAAGCATTAGGAGAACCTTATGATGTTGGGAAACGATAAGAGGTGGTTATTAATTGGAAAGACGATTGCAGAAACTGTTCCATATTGAAAAAGAAAATTCGACGATACGTACAGAGCTAGTTGCGGGAACCACTTCTTTTATGACGGTTGCCTATATCATTGCGGTAAACGGAGCCATCTTACATCTAGCCGGCATGCCATATGAAGCAGCAACGATTGTCACGGTAATTTGCTCTTTTATCGGTTGTATGTTGATGGCACTTTGGGCGAATTCACCATTAATTCTCGTCCCCGGTATGGGGGACAATGCATTTTTTGTATTTACTTTGGTATTCTCGTTAGGACTTACGTGGCAGCAAGCACTTGCAGCCGTATTTTTAGCAGGTGTCGTATTTATGTTAACTGCGATAACCAAAGGGGCCGACTATTTATCACGATCGATCCCCAAGTCTATGATTAATGCAATGACCGCTGGAATTGGTCTATTTATTGCTTTTCTAGGTTTAAAGAATGGGGGGGTCATCGTTGCTAGCGAAGGCACCTTCGTTACTTTGGCGAAGCTTAGCGACCCTTATGCGTTAACAACTATACTGACTTTATTGATTGCGATACCGCTTTTCATGCGAAATGTAAAAGGGAGCTTCTTAATTGCAATTATCGCAGGAACAGGTATTGGTGCGCTGCTGGGTATTGTCGATTTTTCAACTTTAGGTGATTTTAGTATTTCTTTTAATGGGTACGGAGAGTTATTTTTTGCTTTGGATTTTAGCGGAATAGGTACGCTTAATTTTTGGACGGCTGTTTTTTCTTTATCAATGGTCATTATTTTTCAGAATATGGGGGCGCAGCTTGGGATGCTCCCGGACAAAGCGAAGTTTCGGAAGTCCTTTCAGGCTAACTCTGTTTCGGTTATAAGTGCTGGGCTTTTGGGCTGCAGTCCGATGACGACAGCAGCCGAGGCCGCAACAGGTATTGCTTCGGGAGGGAGAACGGGGCTAACCTCTTTTACAACGGGACTTCTGTTTATTCCCGCATTGTTTCTCATTCCCCTTTTCAAGATAATACCGAGTAGTGCGATTGCTCCTGTGCTCATCATTGTTGGCTGTCTCATGTTTCAAAGCATCAAGGACATTTCGCTCAATGATTTTACAGAAGCTTTTCCAGCTTACCTGATGATGGCGATTATGCCGCTATCCTTTAGTATCGCGAATGGGATTGCATTTGGTTTCATTGCTTACCCGATTCTGAAGCTGGTTACGGGCCGGAGGAAAGAAGTATCTATAACGATGTACGTCATCGCATTTTTCTTCTTGCTTTATTTTATATTGGGTTCGATTTAAGCGGAGGGAGGGGACCGAGCGAGTGCCTCCTATACGGACAAATAAAGGTCTGAGAGCCTCAAATGAGAAATCCCAGACCTTCAATTTACTAGCAGTTAGCCTCTGCTATACTCTTATCGCTGTAATCGTAACTTATTTCTTCAACACTGTATATCGCGATAAAGAGTTGGTTCGATTACTCCTGGGGACGAGTGCCAGGCTCCAAGCCTGTAGAAGTCGCTGTCTTGATCAGCCGGACCGTTACGTCACTATGTAGTCGAATTTGGCAAGATAGCCGGATAGCGGCGTCCTCGATTCCTTTGTTACGGAGGACTGTCGCTTCTGCCTCTTCCATCTCGCCCATATTCCCAGAAAGTACTTCTACGGCGCATGTCGTGCACCTGGCATTCCCACCGCATCGGTGCAGGATGTCGATCCCGCTATCCTCTAACGCAAGCACAAGTTTCGTACCTTCAACTGCCTGAAAGGCGTCTCTTCCTTCTACTTGAACCGTCGGCATTGGCCATTCCTCCTCGGATTGTTCATCCTCATATTTTCGTACCCATTTATATTAAACCATTACCTTAGTGAGTAAGTCCATGGTGTAGCTGCAAACCACAGAGTTGAAGAACGAACGGTCAGGATATCACTATGAAAGAACGGAACGATTAAATGTTTGCTTTTCAAATGAATTAGAGTTATTATAGACTCATATAGTCTTTAATGGAGGTTCATAATGAAATATTCTCAAGCGACCGACTATGCGCTTCATGCAATGCTTTATCTGGTAACGTCAGCGGCTGATAAGCCTGTTGGTGTGCATTTACTGGCTGAGAAGTTGGGCGTTTCGCAGACCTATCTGTCCAAGTTGATGACCAAGCTGGTCAAGGCTGGATTAATTCAATCCGCTTCAGGAGCAAACGGTGGATATCGCCTCAGACATAAGCAGGAAGACATCTCTATTCTCGATATCATCCATGCGATCGAAGGGACGGCCTCCTTGTTCGAATGCAGTCTTAATCACGGGGACGAATGTCTGATCCAGCAGGTTGTGCTAGAGGCCGAACGCCAGATGGAGCAGCATCTGGAGAGCAAGAAAATAGTGGATTTGGCGAAGCTATTTAAGACGGAGTAGGGATCCGTCGTTTTTTTTCAACTTAATTATAGATAAAAAGAGTCTATTATATCTATGATAAGATAATTGAATTGCGAAAGGGAGAATGAAGATGACTCACGATTGTATTATTATAGGCGGAGGACCGTCTGGTCTAAATGGTGCTCTTATGTTAGGCAGGGCAAGAAAAAGCGTGATCGTTATTGATGAAGGTCGTCCACGTAACGGGGTTACTCGCGAGACGCACGGTTTTCTTACGAGGGATGGTATCAGTCCAAGCGAGTTTCGGCGAATCGCGAAGGAACAGATTCACGCTTATCCATCCGTCGATTTTGCCTCGGATACAGTTGTATCGATTGCAGGAACCGATGGCCATTTTCAAATAACGACCGCTCAAGGTACGATCTATTGGAGCAAGAAGGTGCTCTTTGCAGTAGGAAAGAAAGACCTTCCGCTTGATATTAACGGTTTGGCGGATGCGTATGGTAAAAGCGCCTTTGTATGCCCTTATTGCGATGGCTGGGAATTGCGAGACCAGCCGATTGTCTTAATTGCCAAGGGAGCAAAGGCGATGCATTTGGCCAAGATGATATCCGGATGGACGAAACATTTTACAATCTGTACCGATGGACCTGATGAAATGACGCGTATTGAAAGAGAAGAGCTTCATCAACATAACGTTCCTGTATTTGACTCGCCGATCCGCTCTATCGAATCAACCGATGGAATGGTACGGCATGTTGAACTGGAGGACGGTACAACAATTCCATGTACGGGGATCTTCTTTGGACCGAAGCTTGTGACCGGATCAGACCTTCCTCGAGCATTAGGTTGTGAGATTACGGAAGCCGGAACGGTCATCGTTGATAATTATGGTAAAACGAGTGTTCCGGGTGTTTATTGTGCAGGAGATGCAGCAACGGAACAGTATCAAGCCATTACAGCCGCTTCTTTAGGCGCTTTGGCTGGTATGGGCATAAACAATGAACTACTGATGGAGGATTGGAATCAGCGCCGCGATAAATAGCCAGAAAGCAATTCAGTCCCAATTACTGGGACTGAATCGCTGTTATTTATCTACTCTTTGGAAAAAGCTGATTCGTCTTTAATTTCCTCTTGAAAACCTTGTATACTTTCTTTGCGGCGTACATTTTTTTCTTCAATTTGGTTACGTTCCGTGCTGCTGATTTCGGATGAAAATTCATTTAAATAATCTTCTGCTTCGTTCAGGTTTTCCTTTGTATTTTGGATGCTTTGCTGTAAATGCTCTACATTATCTGCCCGATTATCCGGTTTTGCCATTCGTTTATCGCCTCCTGGTAATTGAAGCGCTCATTGGAGCACTAACAATTAGTTTAGACGTTATCGGATAATTTTATGTATTAAAAAATGCTTTGAACATTATCCAGATGAAAGAAGGAAGGAGAATGAAAATGTGGAGCAGTGTTTTTGAACAGGAGTGGGTAAAGCAGCCTTTAGCAGATTAGGAGGAATTGAATACATGGCAAGCCTATTCGTAGAATTGTTTGGTTATGCTAACAAAGGTGACTGGCAGTCTTGATAAATCCCCAGGCCAAAGCTAATAAGATCATCGCAGAGATGATTAAATATGATGTGCTATCGTATACTGAAGCAAATGAAAGGTGGAGATGGGTTGAAGATTGTCGTATTGGATGGATATACATTAAATCCTGGAGATCTCAGCTGGGAACAGTTGAAGAAGTTAGGTGAACTAACCGTTTATGAGCGGACACCAAAAGATAAAATCTTAGAGCGAGCTCAAGGCGCGCAGGTTTTAATGACTAACAAAACACCCTTGAATGCAGAAACACTTAACCAACTGCCAGATTTGAATTATATTGGTGTACTTGCTACAGGACATGATGTGGTTGACACAAAATCAGCGGCTGAGAAAGGAATTATCGTTACGAACATTCCAGCCTATGGTACAGATTCTGTAGCACAGTTTACAATCGCGTTAATGATGGAGCTTTGTCACCACATTGGTCATCACGAGCAATCCGTTCGTCAGGGTGATTGGTCAAATAATAAAGATTGGTGTTATTGGAACAATCCTTTAATAGAGCTGTCGGGCAAAACATTTGGTGTGGTTGGAGCAGGACGAATTGGCCTGCAAGCGGCACGCATTGCGAGTGCACTCGGTATGAATGTATTGGCCTTGAGTCGTTCTGGTCATCATAAAACCGACATTCCCAATTTGAAATGGGTGGAGATGGATGAACTGCTTCAATACTCTGATGTGATCAGCCTCCACTGTCCGCTTACGACAGATAATGAAGGGTTTATCAATAAAGATACCTTGTCTAAAATGAAGCGAACCGCTTTTCTCATTAATACAGCGCGTGGAAAACTTGTGAATGAAGAGCATTTAGCTTATGCGCTCAATAATGATTGGATAGCCGGGGCAGCTTTAGATGTGTTGTCTTCAGAGCCGCCTTCTGAGGATAATCCTCTGCTTAAAGCCAAGCATTGCATCATTACACCGCATATAGCCTGGGCAACCAAAGAAGCCAGAGGGCGCTTGATGGATACGGCAGTAAATAATCTGGTTCAATTTATGGAAGGTAAGCCTATAAACGTGGTGCGTACCCGGTAATCCTTATTACACCAAAGTAATGACTACATTTCCCTTTTTATGGCCTTGATCGACATACCGGTGTGCTTCGACCATCTGATTCAGCGGATAGCAACGATCAATAACAGATTTCAACCGACCCGTCTCAATAAGCTCTTTGAGGAAAACTAGTTCTTCTGTGCGTGGGACTGCTGTTCCACCGATGACTTTCTTGTCTGTTGTCATCGAATACCACAGACTTTTAATTTCTGACCCCACCAAGCCCGTATGAAGATAATATCCTTTTTTCTTCAGCGAGCTTTTACATTGTGATAACGTAGTTTTGCCTACCGCGTCAAAAATAATATCGTAGATCTGTCCAGTATTGTTAAAATCCACTTTGGTGTAGTCTATCAACTTATCAGCTCCCAGAGATTTCACCATATCAAAATTCGTAGCACTGCATACCCCGGTCACTTCCGCCCCAAAGTACTTGGCAAGCTGTATCGCAAAAGTACCTACCGATCCAGAAGCGCCAATGATGAGCACTTTTTGTCCGGGCTGGGTGTTGCCCTTTTTGAGGAAAAACAGGGCGGTATTTGCTCCAATAGAAAGAGTGGCAGCTTCCTCATAGGTCATATTGTTCGGTTTTATTACTACTGCCCCGTCTTCGGGCAGACATTTATACTCGGCGTGAGCGCCAAAATTCTGCCCGAAGGTCGATGCAAAAACCTGGTCCCCTGCCTTGAACCTTTTTACATCTTTGCCGACTGCTTCAACTTCACCGGCTAGTTCCATTCCGAATATCGGATTTCGTGGTTTTCTGAAACCTAAAGCGATTCGACCAGGGAGCCAAAACATGGGCGGGACTGTAAAACTTCGCATTCTACAGTCCCCGACGTTTACGGTTGTCGCATACACTTTTACCAATATTTCATTGTCTTTGGGCTTAGGTTTCTCGAACTCTTTGAGCTGAAGAACCTCCGGAGATCCGTATTTTATTGCGGCAATTGCTCTCATTATAGGATCCTCCTTAATTTAGATGTGTTGCTATTCACTCTTTTTGATTATCCCCATAAGAGAATACCTCTTCCAATGGTAAGTTGAAGACGATAGCAATACGAAAAGCCAATTCCAGAGAAGGGGAGTATTTTTCTTTTTCAATAGCAACGATTGTTTGCCTTGTCACCCCCACTTTTTCAGCTAATTGTTGTTGGGTCATTTCATTATGGTTAAAACGTAAGTTTCGAATATTGTTGTTAATAAGAGATTTGCCCATTTTAAACTCCTTTCCGATAAAGATAGAGCTGTGTGACATTACCAGCCAACTCCGACACAAATCCTGAGACGAAAAGTATAATGAACATCACGGAGGGCTGCATATCAATAACCAGGGCTCCCATCGCTAGAACAAAGCCAAAAATAAATACATAATGAGAATTCCTTGTGGCTTTCAATTCAATTAACTTGTCTAGTTCATCAGAAAATGCAGGATCTTTTTCATTAGTTGCTATGGTATTGATGATACTGAAAACAATATGAATGATGATTTTTGCTACAATCGACACCGGGATTAAAATTAAGATGACGCTCCCCCAAAAGCTGAAGGTATCTGTCTGGTCCAGACTCGCTTCTTCATACCTTTGAAGCACATACAAACAATAGAAAGTAAAAATCAGTACGGTGCCAATTAAAGATACGATATTCTTTTTTTCTTGAAAGGACATATTTTTCTCCCCCTGTATGGTAATTTATACATCAAGTAAAGTATTATGAACATAATGTAACTTATACTATACATTAAGTCAATAATACTTTACACAATTGGGCGAAAAATTTCGAGCCTCCATGCATACTTTTCTGGATATTTTAAGAAACTATGGTGTAGTCAACATTATCTAATCGAGAGGGAGGTAAGAAACACACTTGGCTAAGCATACAGATACAAGTTGGAAGCAGGATCATCCAAGTACTTTGTTAAGCTACTCTGTCCAAAAGGCAAATCACGCGGTGAAGCAAGCGATGTCACACCCAGAGGAGCAAACGGTTGATCAAGCTTACGATTCAATTTCTCATGCAGAAAATGCGCTATCTAATGCAGAGCAACATCAAGAGCAAATGGTCGCCGTCCAGCAAAGTAAAGAGCAGTTAGAGCTGTCAAAACAGCAATTGCACGAAGCACAAGAAATTGTAGAAGATCGGTAATATAAGACAATAACCTCCTTACGTTTTACAAAACGAAGGAGGTTATTTTATTTCAGGGATTTTGCCATAATCAAGCATTAAGAATCGAACACGACGCAACAAAAACCACAGGACACGTCCGGCAAACCCAGACGTGTCCTGCGGCTACTGTCGTTTTTCTTTAGTTTTTGCTTGCTACCTTCGTGAAAAGGGAGAGAGCGTAAAGGGCGGCAACACCGACGACGATATATATGATTCGTGATCCAACTTCTTCCGTTCCCCCGAAAATTTCATTGACGACGTCGTACTTGAACAATCCCACTGATAGCCAGTTTAAGCCTCCGATGATGATAAGAATAAGACTGATAACGTTAAGTACTTTCATTTTGCAACAGCCTCCTTAAAGGGGTTTCCTGACTTTTTTGTGCAACTGTCAAATGGAGGTATGCTGATTCTTGGTTGTTTACTATAGGTGTATGAGTAGCGGTCGCAGGTTATGCCATACAAGCCGTATCTTTCGCGTACACGGATTGCGCAATTTTTACAGTTCTTTTAGACAAATAAAGCGTCAAAGATGGTGGCAACGAGATGGTTCAAATATAATATTTATAAAATCAGGAAATCCACGAGGACAAGCTATGGATCAATTAGTGAAAAATTTGATTCTAAACCTGTCGCGGATTAGAGGCAACTTAATTGTGCACAAATAGTTGCGATACAACGCTGCAGCTGCTTTATACTTCGATTGAGAGGAGGGAATCAGATGGATTGGCTTGCGAGGATGAATCGGGCAATGGATTATATCGAAATGAATTTATCTGGAGAGATCGAACTAGCTGAAGCTTCCCGTAAGGCTTGCTGTTCGTCTTACCAGTTCCAAAGAATGTTTTCATTCATTACGAATGTGTCGCTTGCGGAGTATATTCGGCGTAGACGGCTTACACTTGCCGCACTTGAATTGCAAAATAACGATGCTACAAAAGTTATCGATATTGCCCTTAAATACGGCTACGAATCGCCTGTTTCTTTCGCGAGAGCTTTTCAATTGCTGCATGGCGTCACTCCGGCTATGGCCCGACAAGATGGGACCGCACTCAAAGCTTATCCTCGTCTTTCCTTCCTTATCGCAATTAAAGGAGTGGAAGCGATGAATTACCGCATCGAAACAAAGGAAGCTTTCCAAGTATTCGGCATCGAAAGAGTGTTTCACATAAACGGAGACGGTGAAGCACCACCGCATACGCCGGCACAATTGTGGCAGCAATGCCACGCCAACGGCGAAGTTGAGAGACTTGCTGCCAATGCGGGCGACTTGCCTTCTTTTATGAGCCAGGATTTATTTAAAGTACATGCGGTTTGCAGCTATAGAAAAACCGGAGAGGAAACCTTTCCGTATATGCTGTGTGCATTTAAGAGTGAATCGAGTAAAACAAACGGATATTCTACTATAACGATTCCCGCTCATACTTGGGCAATATTCTCCTCAGACCTATTCACATGGGATAAATTTGATGATACCATCGAGACGTTATACCGGCGATTTTTCTCAGAATGGCTGCCAACGGCGGGATATGAGCAGGTCGATGGAATGGATTTTGAAATCTACGGCGGTACAGGCGAACTTAGCTACGTTGAACTATGGTTTGCCGTAAGGAAAATTTCTTAATTAGTTCCGATTGCTGGACCGATTGGAGTTCTGACAGCAGGAATCCAGTGACAATTAGGGAAGAGTAAGAGCCGAATAGGGCAACAGCATATAAGATTTGGATACATCACCACAAGAGTTATACATCTTGAGTGATGTATTTTTTATACTCCGAACCAACACGAGGTCAACACTCACTTTCATGAAGTATTGTGAATATATTCACAAAGTGTTCACCTTCTAGCGCGAACTTTGTGATTATAATCACAATGTCCGTTCGTTTTACGTTTTATAATAAAGACATCAAATACAACAAGTTTATCAGCAGCCAGAAACTAAACGAGGACGGTGATCCCGATGAATATATTACGATCTCAAATGTCGGCGAGGCTGCAGCTAATCTAACAACAGTCAATGTTTTATCATCCAAAGTATTCAAAACTAAAAATGAAGATTAGGAGTGAGTATCATGTTAAAATTTTGGAGAGAAAATAAAATCGCTGGTATATTAGTCACTATCGTCCGTATTGTAGCTGGGTATGCATGGTTAACCGCTGGATGGCATAAGCTTACGGGAGCAAAGGCTTTCGACGCAACGGGCTTCCTCACTGCAGCTGTTAACAACCCGATAATGGATAAAGCTACAGGCGAGGCGGTTTACCCAACCTACACTGCTTTTCTAGAAAACTTTGCACTGCCGAACATTAAGATCATCAACTTCGCCATTCCTTGGGGAGAATTTCTTGTAGGACTTGGACTCATCCTTGGTACATTGACTGTCACTGCCGCTTTCTTCGGAGTCTTAATGAACTTCATGTTTATGTTCGCTGGTACTGTAAGCACGAACCCTTGGCTTCTGCTTCTTGGAATGATTGTCATCTTAGCCGGTGCTAATGCAGGCCGCTTCGGACTAGACCGTTTCGTCCTTCCGCTTCTGCATAAAGGACTCGATCGTATCTTCCGCCGTAAGCCGAAAAATCCGACAACGGATGCGGGATTGTTAATTAAATAACCTTTTATTATGAATGCCCCTTAAATTGAACCCCAATAGAGCCAGCCCACATAGGGCTGGCTCTATTGCTAGCTAGGCAAAGTATAACGTGAGAAACTTCACCGTCGTTGCATTTACTAAGCGTACATGGACGTTGAAGCAGTTCTAAAAGCTAGAAAGATATGACGCCCCCGTCATTAGGAATAATAGCTGTATTCTCCAGTCCCTGACATGTTTATTTTTTTTATTACCGATTTGAATAACTAAAGTCTTCCAAGTAAGTATAACTGTATAATAGACATAGCAACATCTCGATCGTCCGTTTCTCTGTTATGCTCAATCTGGTAAATTATAGGTAGGGCCTATTAGAATATCTTAGAAGAAGATGAGTGGGAGAGGGATACTTCTTGGCAAATCATTCACCAAAATTCCAAATGAAAAAGAGCCATATAATATTATTACTAGGGTTGTTATTAGTCATCTTATCCGGTTCGCGCATTTTGTGGATGGAATTGTTTCATAACCAAAAACAGGTGTCGATTAAAAATGGGCAACTCGATTTACGCGATTGGAAAGCAGAAGATGGCGACGTTCTCTTACTTGATGGGGAATGGGAGTTTTATCCCTCCCAGTGGTTGATAGATGGTAGCAGGCAACAAGTATTAGGCCAGAGTAAGCCAGGGCTTATTCAGGTTCCGGGAAGATGGAATGAAACTTTGCATGCCGAAAAGTCAACTCCTTACGGATTTGCATCTTATCGTTTGCGTCTTTATGTAGATCCAGAAAAGGACTTTAATTATAGTATTCGTGTACCCAGCGTGCGCACTTCGTCAGAATTATATGTAAATGGCCGATTGTTTGCTAAATCCGGACGGGTGGCTAAAACAGAGGATGAATATATTGCGAAGAACCTGCCTTATTCTACCACCTTTACGGCAGATGAAAACGGCGTAATCGAACTAGTGATTCAGGCGGCAAATTATGTGGATAGTCGAAGCAGCGGTATTGTTCGATCCGTTAAATTTGGTTCAGAAGAAGCAATTGCAAAGGAAATGAAAGCCTCCGTTTCTATGCAGCTTCTGGCAGCCATTATATTTTTTATGCATTCTGTCTATGCACTTATTTTGTTTTTACTAGGAAATAAGGAAAAGAAGCTGCTTTATTTTTCTTTGCTGACATTAAGCATAACACTTACTAATGTATTAAGTAATGATGAGAAGCTATTCCATCAATTATTTTACATCGGCATTGATTGGGATTTTCGGCTATCTAATGTTGCTCTCGTTATTGGAGCCTATGCTTTGCTCAAGTGTACGAATCATCACGAACTCCCTTATTGGAGGAGAATTTATCCTGTATATACTGTAATGAATTTAGGGACTGTCGGCATCACGTTGTTTTTAGACCCCTATCAGGTAGTTATGCTCTTCCCGGTTTATATTCTATTGGTTGGTATTGCCGCAGTGATCACGTTGATTGCGATCTTTAAAAAAGTAACCAAGGATATAAAGAGCAATCTATTACTACTTTTTTCTTTTCTTGCGTTGATTCATCATTTTCTTTGGTTGTTGTTATGGCGGGAAAGCGGTTTGAGTCTTGTCTATTATCCGTTTGATCTGATTATTGCGATGGCTTGTTTAGCCTCTGTATGGTTTAAAGATTATTTTATCATGCATGCGAGCACGAAAGAGCTTGCGGCAACATTGCAAAGAATGAATGACCATAAAGATCAGTTTCTGGCAAACACTTCACATGAATTTAAAAATCCGCTTCATAGCATTCTTAACCTGTCACAATCCGTTTTAAAACGGGAAGGGCATTTGTTGCAGGAAAGAAGTATTAAGGAGATTGAAAATGTTTTATCTGTAGGACGACGAATGACATTGCTATTAAACGATTTAATTGATGTGATGAGCTTACGGGAAGGCAGTCCGCGTTTACAAAAAAGAGTCATATTTATTCAGCCGATTGTGACCGGAGTACTTGATATGCTGCAATTAAACGCAGATGTTAAGTCTGTAAAAATTGCTAATCAAATTCCTGAAGTTTTTCCTCCAGTAAATGCGGATGAGAACCGGGTTATTCAAATTGTTTTCAATTTACTTCATAATGCTGTGAAATATACGAATGATGGGGTCATTTCGATTCAAGCTTTTGTAAAGGATGGACGAGCCTATATCGTTATTGCTGATACCGGGATCGGAATGGATGAGAACATGCTTAAGCGCCTATTCCGTCCATACGAGCAAGCCAGCACGAGTGAGACCATGATTGAAGGTGGCTTTGGGTTAGGTTTGAGTATAAGCAAGCAGCTGGCTGAGCTTCATGGAGGTACGTTAGTTGTGTCCTCTATATTAGGAGAGGGCTCAAAATTCACATTTTCATTAAAGCTAGCAGGCTTGGAAGCGGAGGAAGAGAATGATGTGACGAACTCATTTGAACCATTACCATTACCATCCATGCCGATTCAAGAAATAGCCTCCTCAGTCTATATGGAAAAAGTGAAAATTCCGCCAGCTACGAATCAAACAACTTTAATAGAAATGAATCGTGAACGTCCGATTCTATTAGTTGTTGATGATGATCCTGTCAACCTTCAAGTACTTGAAGCCATATTACCACCAGACGAATATGATTTAACGATGGTAACGAGCGGTAAAGAGGCATTGGCTGTACTGGACACTAAGGAATGGGATCTGGTCATCTCTGATATTATGATGCCACAGATGTCCGGTTATGAGCTGACACGAATGATTCGTGAGCGATTTACACTCACCGATCTCCCTGTTCTGCTCCTTACCGCAAGAAGTCAACCGAAGGATATTCAGAGTGGTTTTTTGGCGGGAGCAAACGATTATGTGACGAAGCCGGTGGAAGCCATAGAAATAAAATCGCGGATCGAGGCACTAACAACAATCAAACAAGTCGTTCGTGAACAATTGCTATTAGAAGCTGCATGGCTCCAAGCGCAAATTCAGCCTCATTTTTTATTTAATGCATTAAATTCTGTAATAGCTTTAAGTGACATTAATTTGGATAAGATGGGTAATTTACTCCATGAGCTCAGCAATTTTTTGAGGAATAAATTTAAATTCCAAAATCCGGATGGATTTGTTCCCATTGAAGAGGAGCTAAGTCTAGTGCGCTCTTATCTATACATTGAGAAGGTTCGGTTTGAAGAAAGGCTACAGGTGATTTGGGAGATAGATGACTGCGAGGATATAAAAGTCCCATTTCTTACGATCCAGCCTCTCGTTGAAAATGCGATAAGACATGGCATAATGAAGCGCAATCGTGGCGGGAAGATTCTTATTCGGATTTCTGTCCATGAAACGCATGCAGAGATAACAGTTGAAGACGATGGGATTGGAATGGACAAAGTTCAATTACAAAGAATACTAGAAAGAAAAGCGGATAGCAGGTCAGGTGTCGGATTGATCAATACGGATCAGCGATTAAAACGGCACTTTGGAACAGGACTTCATATCGAAAGTACGTTAGGTACAGGGACAAAGGTCACTTTCCATGTACGTAAACAGGTTGAATAACAGGAATTTAGCTATGTAAAACTAGAATTCAAGAGGTCCCTGCCTGTGTCCATAGTGTATGGAAGGGAGTGACAACACTTGATGTATCTATACCGTATCATAAGTAGGGCGAAAATAGGTCACATAGTTGATGAAATCTTTAGACGAGGAAATTCTGATGTACTAAAGGTTATCAGGTTACCCTATCTGCACTGAAAATTATGAATAGAGCTGAGTTCATACCAAATATTTGACAGACCGGCCATCCTTTACAGAATGGCCTATATCTGCTGTTACAGACAGCGCGGGTACGATTAAGGCGCTGTTATCGAAAAGCGGTCGAGCGGCGTACTCGCAACTTCAGTCTTCTAAGAGACTGGGAGATTGTCGTCCCTTCTGTCGCTCCGGTAGCAGAAGCCCAATCAGCACTCCCGCGCAGGCAGGAATCAGCCAGCCCAATCCGATATTATACAAAGGTAAGTACTGGTTAAAGTAGTCGTGGAGCTGCTCTACAGCGAGCGGAGTATCTTCAAGGCCGTCGACCAGGCTGACGAGAAAAGTCAGCAGCAGGCTAACCCTGTATACGGCGCGTTTACCTTTAAACAAATTATGCAAGAATGTCAATAAGATGAGCACGATCGCCAGAGGGTATAATATCGTCAGAACAGGCACGGAAAAATGGATTAATTGATCTAGACCGATATTGGCCAGCAAGGCGCTGACAGCACTCAAGACGATGCAGATACTCTTATACGACATGCCTGGAATGATCTTGTGAAAATAACTGCTGCAAGCGGTGGTCAGGCCTATACTTGTGGTCAGACAGGCAAGCAGCACAGTGATGCCGAGTATAAATCCTCCGAACGTGCCGAAATAATGGCTGGTCACCAAGTTCAACACTTCACCGCCATTGGCCAGAATACCGAAGGCGGATACGCTGATTGCTCCGATATAAGTCAGGGATGTGTAAATAACAGCGAGCATTGCAGCTGCAATCAAGGCCGCCTGGAAGCAGATGATCAGAATGCTTTTACGTTCGGTGACCCCTTTCGCTCGAATAGCGTTTATGACGATAATGCCGAATACGAATGCCGCGAGCGCATCCATAGTCAAATACCCCTCTTGGAATCCGTTAAAGAAGGCTTGAGAGGCATAACCGGATTTCGGTTCTTGAGGCTCGCCTAGCGGATTAGTAACGGATGTTATGGCTAACAATGCGATGCAGGCGATTAATAGGGGTGTCAGTATTTTTCCTACAATATCAACCATTCTTGCCGGGTTAATGGAAAGGAGCAAGGTCACCCCGAAAAATAATACAGTGAAGATCACCAATCCTAACGGACCATGCTCCGTTCCGATATAGGGCTTAATGCCGATTTCGTACGAAACGCTGCCGGTTCTCGGCATGGCAAACAGCGGCCCGATCGTTAAGTAAAGCAATGTTGTGTAGCCGAAGGCAAACCAAGGATGCACGCGACTGGTCAATGCGAGCAAATTTTTAGAGCCGGAAAATCCGAGAGCCAACGTTCCAAGCAAGGGCAGGCCGACGCCCGTGATCAGGAAGCCCAGACTGGCTTGCCAATACTGATCACCTGCATTTTGACCCATCATCGCCGGGAATACCAGATTTCCCGCTCCGAAGAACAAGGCGAACAGCATGAAACCGATTGTCAAAGTGTTACTAAAAGGAATGCGTTGCATAAGATGTCTCTCCTGTATAGAAAAATATATTTTAATTTACATATTTTAACAACCAGACTGAAAGTTGATGTGTCGGAGGCATGCACCTCAATATTGTATTTGTTCCATATAAATCTACATGATTCGACATAGAATGACAACACCTAATGACATTGAAGTAATTGCCTTTGAAGCTTTTTGCTCTCGGTATCGTTTTGGCAGACATTGAGTAGATCGCCAAGCGTGACCATTTCTTTGCGAATCTGCATCTCCTCGGGAATCAGCCCGGCATTTTTGTGTAGCTTGAAGCCGACCCGAAGTTCCTCAGGGACATTCTCTAGATCATCAAGCCAACATTCTTGTCCTGAATTAAATCGCGCCGAAGCGGGAAGGGATGAAATTTTGTGCTTCCGGGCAAGTTAGAGAAAAACATTGAGGGGAGTGCTGTATGATGGCAAGAAGAAGGAGAAAATATGTGGTGCCAGGGGTCGAACAGGGGATGCAAGTTTTCAAAGCTGATGTAATGAAACGTGAAGGATATGCCGTGAATCCGAATCAACCAGACGACGTAAAATATGAAGTGGCGAAGGAGCTTGGTGTTCCTCTGCTCCCAGGAAACAATGGTCAACTGACAACGGAATCAGTAGGTCAAGTCGGTGGCAAAATTGGCGGTTCCATGATTAGGGAAATGATCCGTCTCGCTCAGGAGCAAATAGCGAACAGGGAATAATCCTGAAGTCTTCTGAGATTGTGGGTGAAAATCGTTGAGCATTGACTTAAAATGACATCCTGTAGTTTTAATGACGTTAACTTGGGGCTGTCCCAAAAGTCATAAAAACGACTAAGGGACAGTGGAAAAAAAAGAGCCTGGGATTGTACCAGGCAGATGGAAGTTGCAACAAAAGCGTCAGTTGCGCCCAAAGCGGCAAAGCGGTACTTTCGCTTTTTTCGCTATTCTTGGTCTGTGATGTTTCCCTGCCCTGTTGGGAGGAAGGGGTCATTGTACTGAGTGTAGAAAGGCTCCTCTAGCTTCCGCGTCCAAGTTAGTGCACTTTGGACTTCTCCTCCATGAGAGAGGGGGCATCTCCTAATGTCTCGTCTTCCCAAACAAACTCCGCTGTCTGTTGTTGTTCGTCGATGGCTAGAAAAAGGTCAGTTCCATCAACGTAGGGGTTCGGTCCTATTTGTGAGTCGGATGTCCGCAAGACGACTCTGATTTGATGTGTTGGAACATGTTCCTGGACAGCATACGGCAGGCTTTCTTCGGCAATTGGTTTTGCGGTTACGAGCATGATCCAAACATTCGTCCCAATGCGATTGGTAGTAATATTTTCGTTCTGCTCAAACGCCTCTCTCAGCTTCTGAAGAATCAATTCGTTTGCCATCAGTTTCTTTCCGTCTGTTCTGTCAGCCATTGTTCCACCTCCTCGTCGTGCGCTCCGGCCTGGGTGAAGAACGTTATAAGGTAGTCGTTATCGTACAGAATCGCAATTTTGAATGCTTTAACTCCTTCGCTCGCGTCGAGCAGTTCGACGTACTCGGGGAAGCTGCCTAGCAGTCCGCAACTTTCGCGGTTGAGCCCGATGTTTCCGAGGTCACGGACGTTGTCTCCCGATTCAAGAATGACGATGTAGCCGTGATGCTTCAAAGTGAATTCACTTTCTGTTTCGGTATTCAACTCATCTTTTAGCTGGTGGAAATACCCCTCAACCCGATCTAGAAGTGTAGAAAGGAGTACTCTAGCATGACGTAAAAGATCAATATCTTGCTGTGTGGTAATAATCCTCATTTAACATCCCTCCCAAAATGAAAATGCCCCCTTAGAGAAGGGGGCTAATGTTGAATCACAAATATGATATATGTCTGAAACGGCTTTTGAAGCGGTAGTTAGTTGTAATTTTGTTCTTTACAATCGACCTGCTCGTTAGGTAAAATATTTCCAATATTAAAAGGCGATGATGAGGGCAGTAAATACATGAATTCTTTTACAGAGAGCTCCAGTAGCTGAAAAGGAGCAAAGCGTTCAGTATTGAAAAAAGCCTCTGAGCCGCACATTGGAACCACATGTTTTGTGGGGATGTTGTGACAGGAGCTCCTGTTACAGAGCTAGAGTATAAGCATTCTAAGGAGTGCCGTACTTGAAGAGGCTGATTGGGTGACCTATCGGTGAACCTGGGTGGTACCACGAGGAATTCAAATCTCGTCCCTGAGACTAACAGTCTTGGGGGTGGGATTTTTTTATTGCTAGGTGAATGCATGGTTAAATTCAGACTGAGGAGAGGTTCTATGGACAGAATAGAAATCGTAAGAAAATTTTATGATGAAACTGTAAACTACGAGTGGAATCGCCTTGACCGACACCAAGTTGAATTTGAGATTAGCAAACGCTTTATTACTCGGTATGTCAAACCGCATAACAAGGTACTGGACCTCGGAGGGGGACCGGGAAAATACTCTCTTTATCTTTCGAAAATGGGCTGCCAAGTGACCTTAGCTGATCTCTCTCAGAACAACGTAGACTTTGCTCTTAATAAGGCAGAGGAACTTGGGTTACCACTGGAAGCTTTGCGTGCCGATTGTAGGGATTTATCGGCATTTGAGGATGAATTGTATGATCATATCCTTTGCATGGGCCCTATGTATCATCTACAAGATGAAAGAGACAGGGTAATCACAGTTAATGAATGTTTGAAGAAGTTGAAGCCAAATGGCACGCTGTTTGTATCCTTTGTTTCTTCATACTCCTTCGTATGGGATTACCTTATCAGAGATCCAAAGTTTATATTGAATGAGGAGATGCGTTCCCAGATCAATTCAATCGCAGACGATGTGAGCTATGTTGGTCAGGGATTCTCTGAGGATTTCTTCATTAGCCCCAAAGATGTGCTTCCTTTTTTCCAATTATTCAGCTTGGAAAAGCTGCATCTGCTTAATTGCGAGAGCTTCCTATATTTACGAGAGGCTGAGCTGCTTAACCAGGACCCAAATGTCGTGTCGGCCTGGCTTGACGTAGCCGAGCAAGTATGTGAGCGTGAGGATTTCCTAAGTTTTGCGGAGCATCTCATGTACATTGGGCGTAAAGGGAAATAGCGATTCTGTCAGCAAGAAAAGGCCATTTTTGTGAATGGCCTTAAAACTTGCCGTTACAGACAGCGCGGAGAACCGTACCATAAGTGACGGCGAAAAACTTCTGACCCCTAAATTAGTTTAGGGGTAATTTTTATGACTAGATACGTCATTGAGAAGTTTTCTGTTGGATAGTCCGATTAAATTCCCGTATATATCATGAATGTTTTATTTTACAATAAGGAGTGCCATGTTAAGACGATGCATAAGCCCTGGTTGCCGCGTTCGCCGCTAATACCGGTTTTGCTTGCGGAATTCGGATGGGCTTACGCCCATCGCCTTGCGGAACACTCGACTGAGATAGAAGCCGTTCTCGTAGCCACATTTTCCCGCTATGACATCGAGCGTCCACTCCGTAATCAGCAACAGCCTGCATGCTTGCTTTACCCGAATCGACGTTAAGTATTGCAGTGGGTTGACGCTGTAAGCGTTTTTAAATCTTCGAATTAGCTGCACAGGCGTCATTCCGAACCGATGCGCGACATCCCGAACTTCGATCGCTTCATGCAAGTGATGATGGAAGAAGAGTGCGACATCGCGAATGAATCTGTCATTTTCCAATAAAGGATCCGCATCGACGGATTCCAGCGCCTGTTGCGCGATCATCAGCCATAAGTCCGCCAAATAGTGCTGCTTTAGCTTTTGATTATCGGAGCTGAAGGGCAACTGCTGATCCGCATGCCTTAAGCAACTGTAGTTTTCGGACAAGCGCCGGATTTGCGGCAGCCGTATTTTCCGATGCGCCAGAAGGGGCAGAAGCTGCTGCGGGTCACCGTCGGGGAAGATGAACGTAATAGAGTGGAAGCTTAAGGGCTCCAGAACGTTCCGATAAAAAGCAACCTGGGGCGGACATACGACCACGTCTCCGAACTCGGCCACTCCATAATCCTCTCCTATCTGGTATTCGAATCTCCCTTGCTCTACCGCAAAAAGGACCCATGTTACATAAGTATCCGTCTCTAATAGAAATTGATCTTTTTTAATCCAGTACACATGATATACGATTTCGGGCAAGCTTGTGGACATTTCGCTTCACCTCGTTCAGAAATGTGTAATTTTAGATATGAAAAAGAAATTCTATGAATTCAAATGTATAAAGAAAGAACGTAGTATGTAATTAAAGATATCATAGAATGCAAAGGAGTCAATGGAGGATGAGGAAGTCCGATACGAAAATGTTGGATACGGACATATTGATTGCCGGTGGAGGGATGACGGGGGTGGCTGCTGCATTAGCCGCGGCTCGCAACGGAGCCCGGGTGATTTTATGCCAGGATCGTTCCGTTCTTGGCGGAAACGCATCGTCGGAGATTCGCATGAATATATCCGGCGCATCCACAATCGGGAAGGAATTGGAGACGGAGCGCAGAGAAAGCGGGATTATTGAAGAAATCATGCTTGAATGCTCGGTTAGAAATCCGCAGCGAAGCGCGAGTATGTTGGATTTGATTTTATACGAAAAATGCCGCGCCGAACCGAATTTAACGTTGCTGCTGAACACGACGGTTATCAGAGCCGATATCGAGGGCGCCCATATTCGTTCCACTTATGCGGTAAGAGAAAGCACGGAGGAAAGCTTTACGATAAGGGCTGACATTTTCGCGGATTGTACGGGCGACGGCAGGCTGGGATTTGAAGCGGGGGCCGCTTTTACGACCGGCCGGGAAGCGATTGAGGAATATAACGAGTCCGGCGCCAATCTGAACAGGGACGCTTATCGTCTCGGGTCCTCCCTTTTGTTCACATCGAAGGACATGGGACGCCCGATGCCATTTACCCCGCCGAAATGGGTCCGCAAGTTTACGGAGGAAGATTTGAAGTTTAGAAACCACGACGCTTGGGAGTTCGGATATTGGTGGGTGGAATTCGGCGGCACGCTGGATACGATCAAGGATAACGAGCATATCCGCGACGAGCTGCTTGCGATTATGCTAGGGGTGTGGGATCATATCAAAAATAGCGGCAATCACCCCGATTCCGAAAATTGGGCGCTGGATTGGTTCGGCTTTCTTCCGGGCAAAAGAGAGTCCAGAAGATTTATCGGCCGCCATGTGCTGACCCAAAACGATATTCAACAGGCCGTCGACTTTAATGATGTAATCGCTTACGGCGGTTGGTCGATGGATACCCATCCACCCCAAGGAATCGATGCGAAGGACGAGGAGCCGTGCAATCAGCCGTTTACGCCTTATCTTTACGGCATTCCGCTGCGCTCGACGATTAGCAGGAACATTTCGAATTTGATGTTCGCCGGCCGCAATTTATCGGCTACCCATATCGCTTTCTCCAGCACCAGAGTAATGGCGACATGCGCGGTAATGGGAGAAGGGCTCGGAACGTTTGCGGCAATGGCGGTGAAGCGCAAGCTTCCGCTGGAACAAGCGTGGCTCGAAAGTGATATCGTGAAGGAAGCTCAGCAGCAATTGCTTCGGCAGGGAGTTTTCTTGCCCGGCTTCATGCTGGAAGGAAATCTTGCGAAGTTAGCCCGGATTACAGCTTCGTCCGAACAAGAGCAAGGAAAATGCGTCAATGTTGTGGACGGACATACTCGCGCGGTCCATGGGGCGAAGGGGGTACGTCCCGACTTGACGACAGCCAGCACGCATCGTTGGATGTCGGAGCCGGGAGACGGCAGTCCTTGGCTGGAGCTTCATTGGGAGGAGCCGGTAAGTGTTGCCCGGATTACAATCGTTCTGGATACCGGGCTTCACCGTTTATTGATGCTATGCCATTTGGACGTGATTCAGAAACATATGCAGTGGGGGCGGCCGCAAGTCGAAACGCTGAAGGAGTTTAAGCTGATCTCGCATGACGAACGAGGAAGGACGGAAATCGCACATATCAAGGACAATTACCAACGCATGATCCATCTGCCGGTAACGCTGAAAAATCTAAAGACGCTCCGTCTGGAGGCAATCTCTACGAACGGTTTGGACCATGCGCGAGTGGTTGAAATTGTTTGCGAATAAGGCCGCTTGCGGAAGCGTTCTCGGGAGGAGAATGGGATGAATAACGGCAAAGCCAGTCCTGTCTGGCTGTATATGAGAAAAAATAAGTGGCTGTATTTTTTGCTGATACCGGGGTTTGCATATCTGTTTATTTTTAAGTATATTCCGATGTTCGGCATCGTCATTGCGTTCCAGGACTTCAATTTGATGAAAGGCATATGGGGAAGCGATTGGGTCGGCTTTGAAAATTTCCGGTATCTTTTCCAATCGGACGATTTCTTCACGATTTTAAAAAATTCGTTAATCATCAGCTTCTATCAAGTCATATTCGGATTTCCGGCGCCGATCATTTTGGCTATTCTGCTGAACGAAATCAGAAATCTTCTTTTCAAGAAAGTCGCCCAAACGGTGCTGTATTTGCCCCACTTCATATCGTGGGTAGTCATATCCGGCATCATTATCAACATGTTATCCCCGTCGTCAGGCTGGGTCAACCGGCTGATCGTCGATTTCGGGGGAGAGCCGATTCATTTTCTGCTTAAGCCCGAATATTTCCGGACGATACTGGTTTCCGCGGAAATATGGAAGGAGCTCGGATGGGGAACGATTATATACCTGGCCGCACTTGTGGCTGTAGACCCGTCCCTTTATGAATCGGCAACGATCGACGGGGCTAACCGGCTGCAAAAAATATGGTATATTTCGCTTCCCGGTATAGCGACCACGATCGTCATTATTTTGGTCTTGCGGGTCGGACATATTTTGGATATCGGCTTCGAGCAAATATTTTTGTTATACAATCCGGCTACCTACAAAGTTGCGGATGTCTTCGAAACTTATACGTACCGGGTCGGTTTATTGGAAGGGCGGCTCTCCTTTACGGCTGCGGTCGGATTGTTCAAATCGGTAGTCGGACTGGTCATGATCGTGTTCGCCAACCGGATTGCGCGCCTATTCGGAAAATCATTGTGGTAGGAGGTGAAGATGAATATGAACAAGCGAATCGAGCTTTTTGACATCGCCATCTATATATTCGTGTCTTTGATTTGTGTGGTCATGCTGTATCCTCTTCTGAACGTCGCAGCGGTTTCGATCAGCTCGCACAACGCTTATTTGGAAAATCCGATGCGCATATGGCCCAGCCAAATATCGTTCGCCGCCTATAAGGATATTCTTTCGCATCCTGTTCTTGCAAGAAGCTATCTAAATACGCTCATTGTCACCGTAAGCGGCGTAGCATTAGGTATCTTTCTGTACATCATTACGGCGTATCCGCTCTCCAAAACGCATCTGAAAGGCAGAGCGATCCTCATCAATTTGGTCATCTTCACGATGCTGTTTAACGGCGGACTCATTCCGAATTTTTATTTGATCCGTTCACTCGGCATGCTGGACACGCTGGCCGCTCTCGTGTTTCCAGGGCTGTTCACCGCGTTCAGCTTAATACTAATGGTCAATTTTATGCAGAACATTCCGGAGGAGCTGGAGGAAGCCGCAAAAATGGACGGAGCCTCCGAGCCCTACATTTTGTTCAAAGTCGTCGTTCCGCTCTCCATGCCGATTATTGCCACATTGACGCTATTCGCGGCGGTAGGCTATTGGAACAGCTTTTTCTCGGCGATCATTTATATCCGAAGCGTGGAAAACTGGCCATTGATGCTGTTCTTGAGGGAGATTATAGAAGGCGCCAAAATGCTGCAGATTTCTGCGGGGGGCAACAGTGCCGAGATCGGCAATATGAACGTCATGCCGGAGACACTGAAATACGCGACTATCATGATCGTCATGCTTCCGATTTTGTCGGTGTACCCGTTTCTTCAACGGTTTTTCGTCAAAGGAATTATGCTGGGGTCCATAAAAGGATGACCTAAGGGATCTCTGTCATAGATAATAATTAAAAGGGAGGCTGAAACAAATGTTTAAAAAAGTACTGGCTGGGGTGGCGGCCGCCGCGCTGCTCGTCGGGGTTACCGCATGCGGAAGCGAGCCGAAAGAAGCAGGAGAATTGCAGCCATCGGCTGGGGAAACGGCTAAAACAAGCATTAAGATCATGGGCAATTTTGCTTCATCCAATTTGTCGGAAACGGACAAAGTGCTCATTCAATCCTTCGAGAAGGAAACGAATACGGAGATCATGTTCGATATACCCCCGTCGACCGGCTACGATGAGCGGCTTCAATTATCGCTGACGACAGGCGATTTTCCCGACGTCGTGTATTTTCCGGGTCCAAATGACAACGCTTTCTTAAAGGCAGTAAAGGACGGCGTCATCATTCCGATCGATGACTATCTGCAGAGCGCCGAGAATATTAAAAAATATTCGTACGACATATCCTGGGACGCCTTGCGGGTAAACAACGACGGCAAAATTTACGGCATTCCACGGACGACGGTTATGCGTTCCGACGGCTACTGGCTCAGAAAAGACTGGCTCGACAAATTGAATATAACGATTCCGGATAATAATGAAATTACGTTAGATCAGATGATCGATATTATGCGTAAATTTTCGAAGGAAGATCCCGACAACAACGGAAGGCACGATACGTACGGGTTCGGAACGGCCGCATCCGCCGATAAATCGATGAGGCCGATTTTCACTGACGAGCTCGGTATTTATGGCTGGCAGGAGTCCAGCGGGGGCGAATATAAATACATGAATCCCCAATATGATTTGAATTCCGATCAATATACGAAGGCTTTGGAGTTAACGTCCAAGCTATTCAAAGAAGGGCTTATCGATCCGGATTCGCCTTCGATCGACGCCAATACGGCTCTCGAGCGGTTTCAAAGCGGCAAAACGGGCGTATTGAACAGCTTTGCGGGTCATTACGAAACACACCTGACTGCCGGCAAAAAGATCAATCCGAATTTCGAGCTTGCCTATGTATTCGTTAAGAACGAGCAAGGCGAGATGAAAGGACTTGGGCTTGGAACGGGGATGTGGGGCTTCTGGGCGGTAACGCGCAATGCGAAGGATCCACAAAGAGTTGTTGACGTATTCGACTATATGCTTTCCGATAAAGGCTGGGATTCCATATATAACGGTATGGAAGGGCATGATTTCAAGGAGGAAAACAACAAGCGCACTTATGCGGATCCACCGCTGGAAACATTCGTCCGCAAAAATATGGTTCGCCGCGCCAATGATTATATGTTCTTCATTAATCCGGCTATGTCGGAGGAGCTGAAGCAGAAGCTCGTGCCGAATATCGAGAAGGCCGTAAAAAGAATCGTGTTGTCCAAGGACCGCGATTTCACGCCGCCGATTGCGAAGACGCCGCCTTACCTGGATTTCAATAAAAAGTTCAGCGAGGTTACGACAAAAATCACTATCGGTGACGCGGATCCATCCGAGTATACAAAGGTGCTGCAGGAATGGTATGCGAAATTCGGCGAAACGTATCTGAAGGAAATGAATGATTATATCGGTCAAATGGAAAGCAAGAAGTAATGTGGAAAGATTGTTAACACCCCTTTCCGGGGGTGAAACAATAAAACACATCGGCCATCAGGCCGGAGCCTCTCGGAATGATCGTTCCGAGAGGCTTAAAAAAAGGAGGATTCGATTTTGAGCTTGATGAAAGGAAAAAGGTTCGTTTTGCTGTTGATTTTTGTTTTGGCCGTAACTCCGCTGTTAATGGCGGCTGGGCAGGCGAGCGCCAATGAACAGGGCTTGGCGCAAGAGGCAGGAAAGAAGCATGGGCAAGACGGCGTAGAACAAGGCGTTGTGCTTGTGAGCGACGGCAACCCTTCGGCATCCGTTGTGACGACGGTATATGCTTCGGCAGTGGAGAAGAAGGCGGCAACTGAGCTGGTGAATTACATAAAAAGCATATCCGGGGCGGAGCTTCCCATTGTAACGAATGAGGGAGAAGCAACCGGAACGAAAATCTATATTGGAGGGGCGACACCCGATATCGACTTGAACGCCATCCGTCAAGGGGGAGACGATCCCGCATCTTTTCGTTTAGCGGCAGCGGCGGATTCCATCCGGTTGTATGGGCTCTCGGATCAAGGAACGCTATTTGCGGCCTTCGAGCTTCTTGAGCAAATTGGCGTACGCTGGTTCATGCCGGGCGACATTGGCACGGTAATCCCGTCGAAGAAAACGATAGCGCTTCCAATCCAGGATACGATTCAGCACCCGGGCTTTTCGACCAGGGCGATGCAAGCAACCGAAATGTATCAAAAACCTCCCGGACTTCCAAACGGAGTCAATTTGAATGAAGGCAAGCCTTGGGTTGAGCATATGAGACTGAATCAAAAGTATTATGGCACGCACGGCATTCCATGCGGCATCAGCTCGAAGGATCGGCCCGATTTGTATCTGCCAAACGAGAATGGAACGCCGACGAATCAATTTGACGTCACGAAGCCTGACGTTTTGGCCTGTGTCGTACAGAGCTCGATACAGAAATTGCAGAAAGATCCCAACCTGAAAGTACTGAGTATGGGGCCGAACGACGGTCTTGTTAAGGTGCTTCAGCCTAACCCTGACTGGGATGGGAATGACTTGGATGCCACGCACGACACCTTGTCGTTAACGGATCGGTACGTGAAATTTATCAATCTTGTATTGGAACAGCTTGAGCAGGCCGGATATCCGGATGTCAGCATCGCCTTTTACGCTTATGACACTTACTACCAGCCGCCGGTTCGGTGGACACCGCATCCTAGGCTCATTCCTGTCATCGCTTCGATTACGGTAGACCGTTACCATGCCATAGACAATCCTCTTTCTTGGGAGCGCGGTCACCTGAAAGATATGATCGACGGCTGGCGGAACCTTGGGGTAAAACCTCAGATTTACCAATATCTTTACAACCTTGCCGATCCGGGCCTTCCCTATTCGTTGGTCGACCAGGTATCCAGCGAGTTCAAGTATTACAAGCAGAACGGCATCACTGGCATTCGTGCCGAAAACTTGCCGGCTTGGGCTTATCATGGCCCAGGACTTTATCTGGCAGCCAAGATGATGTGGAATCCGGATCTGGATGTGGAGGCATTGCTGGACGATTACTATACGAACTTTTACGGTCCTGCGGCCAAACCGATGCGGGAGCATTTTGAAGCGTTAGAACAGGCTTTTGCCAATGCCGATTACTTTGTCGGAAACATCTATGATTTCCCTCATATTTTGACGGACAAGGTTCGAAAAGAATTGGAGAAAACGTTGAGCAAAGCCGAGAAGGAGGCGGAAAAGTCGAGCGATCCGGTTTACGGCAAACGTGTTGCGATGATGCGGGTTGCTTATGACTTCGGTGACAATTTCCTAGCCATGATGGATAACATCAATCGTTTGGAGTTTGTTAAGGCCAAAGAGCAGTTTGATCGGATCTATGCGCTCCGGAATGAAGCCGTACTCCATTCTCCTGTCATTTTAAATCCATGGGCATCATTTCTGTATACCGATATATTTTGGAAAAAGATGGTTACGGAAGGAGAGCAGCGCGTTACCGGAGGAAATCGGGTTGTCGCCCAAATGCCCGATGAATGGAATGTCATGCTGTTCCCGCACGACAACGGAGATCTGTTAGGTTTGTGGAAACCCGGCTTGGGAACGAAGTCGTGGATGAAGCTGAAGACTTATTCGGAGACATGGTCCAGCCAAGGACTTCGCTATTACAAAGGGCACGCATGGTATCGAACGGAGGTAAAGGTAGACAAGAAGTTTGACAACGGCAATCCGATCCGTCTTTGGTTCAGCAGCATCGATGATACAGCCAGAGTTTGGATGAACGGACAAGAACTGCCGTTAGTGAAGAAAGGCAGCGGCTTAACGTCGCCTTGGGAGTTTGATGCAACAAACGCAATCAAATTCGGACAATCTAATTTAATCGTTGTTGATGTAGGCAATGCCGTATTGGATGAGTTGGGCACAGGCGGTATTACGGGGCCGGCGATGCTTTGGGAGGTTGCGTCCAACTAATCTGCCGTTAGCCAGCAATAAAACCTAATACGAAAAGCCCGTCAAGGTAATTTCGTGCCATGACGGGCTTTTCATTGTATACCGGATTGGCGCTTTTTCACCTTTTTTGCCTTTTTTGGGCGTCAGAAGCTCTGCGGTCAGCCCGTTCACGCAGGGGAATTTTTTCATTTGTTTATCATAAACCAATACCGGTTACCCAGCTTATTCAAGCTTTTGGGGGACATCCATTTCCGTTTGCAATTTACTCGGATGAGCAGCCGGTCGGTTTTGTTATGTTGGCTTATGGAATCACCGGATATGAAGAACCGTCAATCGCAGATGACAACTATTGCATCATGCGACTGATGATTGACAAGCAATACCAGAACGATCAGGCTGGCAAGCAGCCGTTGAGCTGTGCCAAAACAAAAAAATCGGAGAAAAGTATTATATAAATGCACTTACCCCCTTGACCCTATCTTGGAAGGTTGAGGAGGTAAAGCAACTGTTTCTGGACAATCCGCATCTGGATTCACCCAAGCATCATACGAAATTGATTATTGTGATCAAAGCCTATTGCAAGAATGCGGAGCAGCAACAAGACATAGAGCATTTCCAGGAAATGTTTAACATGGCAGCGCAAACCGACACCGCAATCAAATGGGGAGATTTTAGGCTGCGAGACGTACTGCTGGAGAATATCGGACAGGCCTGTAGGGAACTCCGTCTTGTGGAAAAATGCAAGAAAGCGATCAAAAATAATTTGCTTAAGGGAGAATTAACCCTGTGGATGAATCAGTTGAAAAAAGAATAGCTGCGAAAAATTGATGTGAGGGTTACCCCTGATTATCGCAAAGATAACAAATAGACCAGATAAGCTTTTGACTAATCTGGTCTACTGTCGTTTACTGAAAATTAATTTTACTATAGCTTGACCACTGCTCTCTACGACGACGCCGGACGACTTTGTGCGGTATATCATTTTGACTTATTGAGTGGGCGCGAGCACCAAAGCTTTAATGATTTCTTCCTGGTTTTTGTCTTTTTTGTCTAAGAAATAGAAGAGGACGGTATAATAAATATCGTTCTGCTTCGATAGGTAAGAGGCTTGACTTCGCGGATCCTTCTTGTTGGTACTACTTGTCCATAAGGAATTGAACTATGATCAACGCTCGATAAGGGTATGTTGTTTGCCGAGCAGTATGGTAGGTTTGAATACATCGCCAGAAGAGTGATACATCTTGGGCGATGTATTTTCTTTGTTCCGAAGAAGCGCTTGAGACATTAAAGCATGCTCGTAACCAACCGAATAGACCTATTGAAGTTTTTGCAACTGAAGAAGCAAAAGGAAAAGTATTGGCCAATCGACTTCAAGAATAACAGTTCTCGATGGAAGAGATGGCCAAAATGCTGCAGCTTTCAGTGAATACAGTGAATACAGTGAAAACCATAAATCATATAGTTTTAAGACTCCGTTGCAAACAACTATCTACAACCTGCAAAAAACTACATTGCAGCCTCTACACAATCCAATCCATCCCTTGGTAAAAGAGGGAGCCTAAATCGCATAATTCAATAGAATCCGAGACCTTTTGTTCCCTTTTTCGTAGAAAAATATGACATTATCATTTTGGAACGAATGGAGGAGCTGCAATTGCGTCTGATCTTAGAGAATATCGTCAAGCGATTTGAGGATAAAGAGGTGCTTCAAGGAGCCGGGTTCGCCTTTGAGAAAGGGAAGATCTATGGGCTGCTAGGCCGCAACGGAGCAGGCAAAACGACGCTGTTCGACTGCCTGAGCGGAGAGAAGGGGATGGATGGCGGACAGGTGCTGCTGGAGGAGAATGGCAGCACGCGGAAGCTAAGTGAGCTGGATGTTGGGTATGTTTATTCACTGCCGATACTACCCGAGTTTCTGACGGGCTATGAGTTTGTTAAGTTTTTTATGGATATTAACAAGGGCAAGCTGCAAATGGAGCAGACGATTGACGATTATTTTGACATGATGAGCATGACAATGGAGGATCGCCACCGGCTGATTAAAGGTTACTCGCACGGAATGAAGAATAAGCTGCAGATGCTTCTATTTCTCATAACGAAGCCACCGGTCATTTTGCTCGATGAGCCGCTCACCTCCTTTGATGTCATTGTTGCTCTGGAGATGAAGAATATGCTGAGGGAAATGAAGCGTGACCATATTCTGATTTTTTCCACGCATATTCTACAATTGGCCTCCGATCTGTGTGATGAGCTGGTTGTATTGAACAAAGGGAAATTGTCTGCCGTGCCGTCAGAGCTGCTGCACAGCGCGGAATTCGAGCAATCTGTCATTAACCTGCTGAAGGATGAATCCCATGCTGAGAACGCTTAATACGCTGTTGGCTATTCGTACATCTATTACAGCAAACCTGCTTATTTTTTATATCCAGAAGCTTCCGCTGATCGGCAAGCTAGTAAGGAACAGCTTCTACGCCAATTTGGATCTCAAAAAGGCCGTTTCTGTCATTGCGCTGCTGATCACTCAGCTATGGGGATTGATGCTCCGATTTATTTATCTGGGGATACTTGTATACTTTCCTGTGGTCGGTTTAGGCGAGGGGTTGCCAGAGGAGGATCGGCTAAGGCAGTTTGTACATATTTTTTTCATGATCAGCTTTGTAGTGGCAGCCGTCAGCAGTGCTACTGTGCTTGAACCGAAGCGGGAGAAATACGTAGCTGTTAAGCTAATGAGAATGTCTCCGACAAGATATATGCAGGCTTCGCTTGGATATCGTTATGTGACTTTTTTGGTGTATCTGCTGCCCGCCATGTTGTTGTTCGGAACACTCCTCGGAGCCTCCATCATAGAAGCGGTTCTGCTAACGTTATTGATCACGCTGTGGCGAGTTCTGGCGGAATATGCGCATCTCAAGCTTTTTGAGAAAACCGGCATTGTGCTCATTAAACATACTGCCCTCGTCTACAGCATCATTTTCCTTGGATATGGCGGTGCGTATTTGCCGCTTCTGCTGGACAAGGTATTGCCAACTGAATCGTTTCTTTTGAGCTTGCCTGCCTGTATCGTTATTATGGCTGGAGGTCTGTTCGCAGCTATTCAGCTGGCCCGATATTCCGGTTACAGAGAAGCTGTTGATGCCGCAACCAAAAGAGATGATCCACTGCTGGATTTAGGTCGTATGGTGACGGATGCGCAGAAGAAGAGTGTCAAGTCGAAGGATAGCGACTATACCGAAAGCCTGAACGGGCAGGACAAGATTAAGTCAAAGGAAGGCTATGCTTATCTGAGCGCACTCTTCTTCCTCAGACATCGGAGCCTAATCAGCAGCCCTGTTAATAAGCGGTTAGCCATCATCGGCGCTTTCGGAGTGATGGGCGTGATCCTCGTGGCCCTATTCCGCGGGCAGCTGCAGGACTTGAGATGGAGCTTGGGAACGATCTTCCCTTTCTTGCTTATAATTATGTACTACATGTCCATAGGAGAGAATATATGCAAAGCAATGTTTTACAACTGCGATCTTAGTTTAATACGGTACGGCTTCTATCGGAGTGCGGCCTATGGTCATTTTCTGATCCGACTTGGAAAAGTGATGAGCTTGAACCTGCTGATTGCCGCCGCTCTTGGGGGGGCGCTGACAGCTATGACCGCAGCAGCGGGAGGGCAATGGCTGAACGGGGAGCTGCTCATGCTTTGGATCTGTGTTATTTCATTGTCCATTTTTTTCACTGTGCATCATTTGTTTATGTATTATATTTTTCAACCATATTCTACGGAGCTGAATATGAAAAACCCGCTGTACTTTATCGTGAACATGAGCGTGTCGTCCATGTGCGGAGTTAGCATTATTATGAGAGTACCGGCCATACCATTCACTGTTACTATATTTACGATGACGCTGATTTATCTGGCTGTTGCGCTTGTTCTTGTGCGCAAGTATGGGGCGAGAACATTTCGGGTGAAATAGACGTTATTATTATATTTAAGGAAAACAACCAACTAGAAGGCGGAGAATGAACTTATGTTCATTTTTCGCCTTTTTTTTATGTGCAATTAAGTGGATTTTTGAACGAATCAAGTGGGCGTTAATTAATCTATACATAGGTCAAACAGCATGCTATAGTCATTTTGAATTATTTGGTAAAATACCGAAATAAGTAGGTGATTAGCTCATGAAGAAACTGATTAAGTTTTTATTTCTTTAACTAGCAAAGAAATCGAAAATGAAGTTCGTTTTTTTCAACAACATCTAGAATTACTAAACAGATATAAAAACAATTTTTCTAATTATAAAAAAGAAGATTTACCTAATTTATTGTATTTTTGTGGCGAGGTAAAGCTTGGATCAACCAGGTATTTAAGGCTTCAAGAAGAATTAACAAAAATAAATTTGTGAAAACAAAAAGGGGGGCATGTATGACGAGGTTTATGATCGGACAATACGGTGGTTTTGACTACAACAAGTATATAAGAGATTTTAAAGATGATTTTTATGGAATTGAAGCTTGTTTGTTTGCTACTGAATCTGATGCTATTAACTTATTTCGAGAATCAAAGAAAAAAGGTTTCAAAATCGGTGTTCACTTTCCTCTGCGTTCGGGTATTACAAAGCTAAGAGATGCACTTTTTTTATCTCCAGACAACCTGATTAGAAAAACTGCGTATGAAGCTATACAGGCGGAATTAGATTATCTAACGAATTTTCAGCCCGAATATGTACTATTCCATTATCCAAAGCCAGTACTGCTGGATGACCGTGTAAACTGGGAGAGATGGAAGTTTGATGATGAGAGTGAGTATATCTATGAGAGTCAAATGTCGATTGAAGAACTGAAGGGAAAAAGCGAGTACCTTTTTCAGTGGCTATCGGTTCAAGCTAAACAGTATAAGTTTATCCCCGTGCTGGAATTTGACGCTTTAAACAGATATGTATATGAAACGGATTTTCTGGAGGATTTACTAAACAAATATCCGTTAATAAAACTATGCTTAGATACAGCTAGGCTACATACTCAAGATAGGATAGACCCTTATTTCGATTCCAAAATAGTTCTGAGAAAGTATGCGAAATTTGCTGAAACGGTTCATTTATCAAGTGTTCAATTAAATGATACGATTCAAAATAAACATTATCCTGTACTACCGGAGTTAAATCCGGATGAGGGATGGGCACCGATTGAACAATATTTAAAAATAATCGTCGAAGAAAATCAAGATGTGAAAATAATGTTTGAGCATCGTTCTGATCTTGTTAGTGATGAGGCGCTTGAAAGATGTTATACATGGGTTAACAGCGTGATGACTCAGGGTAGACCAGAGGATTTAGTGGAAAACAAATAGAGAAATCAACAAGCGAATATTTGAACAAATGCACAGGTATTCGTCGGAGAGATATAGTTTTGATTTGAATGTATTACGTCCAACCAAACACCACATAGAAAACGACATGTTAACCCAAGGCTGTATTTCATCCAAGCTAATCGTCCATTCCACCCTCAAATGCTGCTTAGCGTCATGTTAGATTGTATATTTTCCATTCAAATACAAAGAAATCGAAATATCGAACCATTTGATTGGACAAAATCCATTCTAAACATGCTTCCACCTAATTTATTTTAAATATTCCTTTACAGGAATATTCCTTATGTGGTATATTCAATTCATCAAAAGGGAATACAAGGAGGGAGGCGCTTCGGAGTCGAGTCGATAAAGCAAAGCTCGCATCGATAGAAGGGTGAATTAATTAAATAAAGCGAATGGATGATATTCTTATGAATGCTAACGTCATGAGTGCCTTAGCTGAGCCTAACCGCCTGCAGATCGTTGAACTATTGCGCGAGAGTCCTCTAACGGTTGGGGAAATCGCCGAAAGGCTCCAGCTGCGTCAACCTCAAGCGTCAAAGCATTTGCGCGTCCTTAGTGAGGCCGGCATTGTTGAGGTGCAGGCAGCTGCTAACCGGCGCATTTACAAGCTGCGTCCCGATCCGTTTAAGGAAATGGACGCTTGGCTGGAATCGTACCTGCGTATGTGGGAGGAACGATATGATCGCCTGGATGATTATTTGCAGAAGCTGCAAAGCAAGGAAACGGGAAAGCAAGAGTAACACCAGGCCGCGAATGGCTTGATGATGTAAACAAAAATGAGGAGGATGTATAATATGACAAACCCTAACCTGACTAACCAATTGGTATCCAAAGTTGAAGGTAGCACACTTGTATTGGAGCGTATTTTCCAAGCGCCACCCGAGCTTGTATTCAAGGCTTTTTCGGAGGCGGAGCATTTGAAGCATTGGTGGGGGCCGAAAGGTTGGACCCTTCCTGTATGCAATATCGATTTCCGTCCGGGCGGTACATGGCATTATTGCATGAAGTGCGAGGATAAGAACCAGGGCGATTTCTACGGCATGGAGTCGTGGGGCAAGGCGCTCTACCAGGAAATTACGGCGCCGAAGCAAATCGTCTATACGGATGGGTTCTCGGATGCGGAAGGCAATCTTGCGGAAAATATGCCGGAAGCGCTGGTCACACTCGATTTCGTCGAGCTGGAAGGTAAGACTAAGCTAGTTAACACCGCGAAATACGCATCACCAGAGGCGTTGCAAGCAGTGATCGATATGGGGATGATTGAAGGTATAACGCAAACGTTTGATAACTTGGATAACCATCTGGAGAATATTCAGAAGAGCAGCTAAGGAAGGTGCGAGTCTAAGTTATAGCTATCTAAAATGCGTAAGGGACAAATAGGACGATGCAGGGTGCTGCCGCTGCTTCGTCCTATTTCTATGTTGATCCGAGCGTATGCTCGTATGCTTTGCGGTTTATCTTACAGCCCTCTTCTTTCGAGCGGCTTCTGGTCTATTTTACATAAAGTAGGATTGTTCTTTACAACGAATTTAATCTTGTATTATGTTTATCGCTTTATTTATAAAAAAGGTCTAAATTTCATGAATTACAAACGGATATCTAGTTACAAAAGAGAAAGGATATGCTACAATCTGATCATATTTACATGTTCTTATTAGAGAACGAATGATCATTATATAAAGCGGGGCGAAATGTTGAGTGCAATTGCCGGTATCCTTGACCTGAACGATGATTATTCATCTGGGGAAACTATAGTGCATATGATGAAAGCCCTGCAGAAATATCCTGCAGATGATGTGAATATTTGGCGCAGTGATTGTCTGTCAATGGGCTGTCATGCGCAATGGGTTACACCGGAATCCATTAACGAGGGACTTCCCCGCTATGATGCAAACAGAGAGCTTGCCATTACTGCTGATGCCATAATCGACAATAGGAAGCAGCTATGTGATCAGTTGGAAATTGAATATAGTACAAGGAAAAATATTACGGACTCGGAACTTATTCTCGCGGCCTATATGAAGTGGGGGAGGAGTGCTCCGAAGTATTTAATAGGCGATTATGCCTTTGTTATCTGGGATGAACGCCGTCGTCAGCTCTTTGGTGCACGTGACTTGTTAGGCAGACGAACGTTGTATTATCATCATGCGTCGAGCACGTTCGCTTTCTGTACTGTTATTAATCCTCTGTTTGCAATACCCGGCATACATAAAGTGCTTAATGAATCATGGTTTGCCGAATTTTTGGCCATTCCTATGATGTTTGATACGATCGACGTTCACTCCACGGCTTATGGTGAAATTAAGCAGCTGCCGCCCGCCCATTCCTTTACAGTGGCAAAGGGAATCGTCACTATTGAGCAATACGATGAATTGGCAGCATCGTCCCCCAAGCTTAAGCTGAAGACGAATGGCGATTACGAGGATGCCTTTCGAGAGGTCTTTCAGGAGGCTGTTCACTCGAAGCTGCGAACGCATCGCGAGGTCGGTGTAAGATTAAGCGGTGGGCTGGATTCTGGCGCCGTTGCAAGCTTCGCAGCGAAACCTCTTCTACAGGAAGGCAAGGTGCTGCACGCATACAGCTACATCCCATCAGCAAATTTTGAAGATTGGACGCCGAGAAGACTAATAGCGAATGAAACTCCCTATATCCAGGCATCGGCCCGCCACATTGGCAATATTGAAGAAAACTATTTAGCTTTTGAAGGTCGTAATGCGATCAGTGAGATGGATACCATGCTGGAGCTGATGGAGGGGCCCTACAAGTTTTTCGAAAACTCATTTTGGTTGACGGGTATGCTGGAGCGGTCCCAAGAACAGAATGTAGGCGTTATGTTGAATGGGAGCCGAGGCAATTACACCATTTCATGGGGGGATCCTATTGATCATTACGCGCGGCTATTGCGTACTCTTCGTTGGACGAATGTTTATCATGAGTTAAATCACTATACACGGGTGATGAGGACGGGCAAATCTGTCGTTATCCCGATTATTGCCAAGCAAGCTTATGCCTATTTGATTAGATCGGCACTTGCCAAGAGGAAGTCTAATATCCCGCTGGTTATCCATCCCGATTTTGCTGCTAGAACGAAGGTTATAGAAAAGCTGATGTCTCATCATGTCGGACTCACGGACTACGCTCCGGATGAGGTCGCCGCAAGAAACAATCAGTTTCAACGCTTTTCGGTATCTAACCACATTGGTACGTCAACGACAAAGCTGTCATTGCCGTATTCAGTCAGTGAGCGTGATCCGACCAGTGATCCAAGAGTTGTTCGTTTCTGCTTATCTTTGCCACACGAGCAATATATCCAGAATGGAATCGACCGCTCCCTTATACGAAGATCGACGGAAGGTTACTTGCCCGATATGGTGAGGATGAATATTCATGCAAGGGGCGTACAGGGAGCGGATTGGATATATCGGATGCTGCCGGATTGGGGAGCGTTCAGGGATCAATTGCTCAAGCTTTGCCAGGATTCTACCGCCTCACATTACTTAAATGTTCCTCAAATCAAGCAATCACTTGAAAAGCTGGGGACGAAGCCGAAGCTGGAATATGCTTTTGATCTTGATGCAAGGTTATTGATGCGCAGCTTGATCGCCTATCGCTTTATACAGCAATGGTCTTAAACCGTTTTCTGTGAAAGGAGGTGATTCTATATGACAAAGCTCATGAAGCAGGATTGGCAGCAGCCAACGTTGGAAGTGCTATCGGTAACGATGACGATGGGTGGACCGAATTGGTGTAATCCCGACGCGAACAATGACGGACATAATAACTCGATCAAGTGTGACGCTGGTCTTGATCCATCTTAATCCGTTGTATTCCCTACAGCTATTAGGAAGTTAAGCCCGTATACTTGTTCCGAGTATAAGGGCTTTTTCGCGGATTGAGGCTTAAAATGTCGAATGAGGGTGATGCAGATTAAACGTATGCTGATGTCCAAGTCTCTTGACACGATGTATACCGCATTTGGACTAACCATTCAAAGTGAAATTGAGCTTCGTGAGCTGCACCGTACATCGGTACGACCCGAGACTGCAGATGTGACTATCCGTCAGGGAGATTTAATCAACGCGTGGAAGGAGCATGGAGCTCCAGCAGGTCATTATGGGTTTAACGATAGTGAGTTTTATCTCCATGTTCCAGATGCGGCAATATTTTGCGTTAGGGAAGGTAAGGAAATCATTATAAGCCCGCATCCTGTAGCGAATGAGAAGCTTATCCGACTTTATTTGCTCGGAACGTGTATGGGAGCGCTCTTGATGCAGCGAAGGATATTGCCCTTGCACGGCAGCGCAGTTGCAATCGACGGAAGAGCCTATGCTTTTGTAGGTGATTCCGGAGCAGGGAAATCAACGACCGCAGCCGCGTTTCTTGAATGTGGTTATCCGCTTCTAAGCGATGATGTCATAGCCTTATCTGGCAGCTTGGATCCTATGAACACACCGTTCATACACCCTGCATATCCGCAGCAGAAGCTTTGGCAAGAGAGTATGGATATGCTAGGCAAAGATTCATCAAACAGCCAAATCTTATATGACCAAAAATATGCGATACCCGTCCACGCTCAATTCTGCAGCCATCCGCTGCCGCTTGGCGGAGTGTTTGAGCTGGTCAAAAGCGAGCAAGCTGAGACGGTCCAGATTTCCGCATATGGCGTTCTTGAGAGTCTTTCAATGCTGATGAATAACACCTATCGTTCCTTTCTCATTCCATACTTCGGACTGACGCAGTGGCATTTCAGAGCAGCTGTTGACTTGGCTTTGAAAACAAAGGTATATCGGATAATCAGGCCAGCAGCAGGCTGCAGCATGAAGTCACTTACAGCGCTCATTGTGGAAGCGATCCAAGAGGAGCTTAGCGCCTATGGCTAATATGTTGATTTATATAAGAAAATTACATCATTACGCAGGCCTGAAGTTGTATGTGCCTCTAGTCGGCATGATGATCATTAGTATGATTGAAGGCATCGGTTTTTTCCTGCTGGCAGCCATGCTCGGTCTGATCGGCCTGTTTGATACCTCTTCGGGAGCCATCCCATTCCTTTCTACGATGCTTGAACCGTTAAAAAAATTTCCTTCTGAACATGCTTTTTCGATTACATTAGTTATCTTCCTTGTAATGTGGACCGGACAAGCTCTGCTATATAGATATTTGTCGGTCATGAATGAAAAAATAAGTCATGGGTTTGTTAAGTATTTGAGACTGGAAATTTATGAATCCATTATGCGGGCAAATTGGTCATTCTTTTTAAAAAAAAGAAGATCCGATCTCATCCACAATATGACCTCTGAGCTTCATCGTGTGAATTATGGGGTGTATGTTTTTCTTGGCCTGCTGCTGTTGGGGCTGTTCACATTGGTTCAAATATTTATTGCGTTATGGCTGTCGGTTGAACTGACCATAACCATATTGCTTTGCGGTATTGCTCTTGCTCTGTATTCCCGCAGGTTCTTGAAACAATCCCGTGCTTATGGTGATCAAGCTTCAGCATTGACGCAAGCCTATATGGCAGGTATGACAGACCATTTTAACGGTATCAAAGAAATCAAGAGCAATTTGATGGAGCAACAGCATGTGAGTTGGTTTCGCATACTGTGCGAGAAGATGGAGCGCAATTCCATTCAATTTATGAGATTGCAAAATCGTTCAACGTTTTACCACAAAATAGTATCCGGATTTTTAATTTCATTTTTTATGTATCTGTCTGTCGTTTTCTATCAAGTACAGGCCGAAAAGTTTGTTTTTATTATTGTGATCTTCTCCCGTCTGTGGCCGAGATTTGCTTCCATACAGAATCGTTGGGAGCAGCTTGCGCAATCACTTCCAGCCTTTAACAGCTTAATAGAGCTGGAAAAAGACTATAAGGCGGCTAAAGTAACGGAAATCCAGCTTGCCCCCCAAACAGAAAACATTTGCGTAGAGCAGGCTATTGAATATCGGAACGTATATTATCGTTATGATTCAGATCAGAAAGCCTATGCGCTGCACGATATTAGCTTAAGAATGCCGGCCAACAACATGACGGCTATAGTAGGGAAATCAGGCGCGGGCAAAAGTACACTAGTAGACCTGTTGATCGGACTTATCGAACCAGAGAAGGGCCAAGTGTTGATTGACGGGATGGCGCTAAGCGCAGATTTGGCGATGAGATTAAGAAGCTCCGTAGGTTATGTGCCTCAGGATCCATTCTTATTTCACTCCACGATTAAAGAAAATTTTTATGCGGCTGCCCCTAATGCAACGGATGATGAAATGTGGCAGGCGCTGCGATTCGCGGCATCTGACGAACTGATACGGCAACTGCCCGGGGGACTGGAGACGGTGATTGGTGAACGCGGCGTACGCTTGTCGGGGGGAGAACGTCAACGAATCGTATTGGCAAGAGCGATACTTCGGAAGCCGGCTATTCTTATTCTTGACGAAGCTACAAGTGCGCTTGACAGTGAGAATGAAGCGATTATTCAAGAATCGATCGAGCGACTGAGAGGAAGTATGACGATTATTGTTATCGCTCACCGATTGTCCACACTTCGCCATGCTGACCAGGTTATCGTGCTGGATAAGGGCAGACTAATTCAGCAGGGAGGCTTTAAGCAGCTATCCGCAGAGTTGGGCGGCTTGTTCGGTCAGTTACTGGAAATCCAGGAAGCAAAATAAGGAAGGAGCGAGCCTGAGATAAATAACTAATATTCGGATTAAAAATATGACCCACAAGAGGAGTACTTTTTTCAAAGCATCCTTCTTATGGGTCATTAATATTTATGAAGAAACGGATTGATCGCGCTTATCGCGATTGCGGAAATTCCACGGCGTTCCGAGGAAAGGCAGCGCCCATCGGTCTAACCCGTACCATCCTGCCACCTTCCAAGCGAGCACGAGCCAGGTCGCAAGAATGAACAACAAAGGGTTAGTACTCAATGTTCCTGCGAAGAGGAAGCTCGCATTCATAAATGCACCGAAAAAGGCTGCTATGCCCGTCAATAAGCCAAGAATTAGGCCGAGTCCCACGAGTACCTCACCGAATGCAACGAAGTATGAAAATAATTTCGCGTTAGGAAGCACCATATTTTCCAAAAATGAGGCGTACCATCCTGTTACATCCTTTCCATCCGCCGCTTTGCCTAGTGCCCCTTTAACGAACCCCGTCAGCCCCACTCCGGCATCGCTTCCAACCCACTTGTCGCTTGTAACCTTATGCCAACCCGCATTTAGCCAAGCATAGCCAAGATACAGTCGAATAATTAACCACAATAGACCCGATCTCGTGTTATTAAACAAGAAATTTGATACCGGGTTCTCTGGAACCATAATATTTTTGCCTCTTAATTCCTCTTTAATACTCAATAACATCATCTCCATTCGTTTTAGGTTATTTTTATTTTATCATATATCAAATATGGAAAATGTAAAGGTATTGTTTAGGTAAGTGTATATAAAAAAATGTAATTATATAAATAAAATAATTTAGTAATTAAATATTAATCGAAAATATACTATTGTTGTACATGCAAAGGAATAAAGATGCGTATATAATGCATATTTATAGTTTATTGTACAAATTGTTATGTGTGTGAAGATATTGGATTTCGTGTTGTTTTTTGAATATGAATGATAATTATTAAGACAGTCGTCAGACTGGCGAAGCCGTTGATAGAATGGTTATAGGTAAATATTATCGATGAAACGCATGCATAAATAGTAAAATCAAGGAAAATGGGATTTTTAATGGGGGGAAGAGGAATGTGCGATAACCTGACTTCATTGTTTGATAAGTATTACGAGGAGCATAATTTCGCTGGAGCGGGATTGATCAAAAGAAGTGATGAAATCCTATTCGCACGGGCGTATGGCTTGGCGCATAGAGGATTCAAAGTACCTAATCATATTAATACTATGTTTGATACAGCGTCTGTTACGAAGCTGTTTACAGCAGTAGCCATTTTACAGCTTGTTGATGAGGGTAAGATTAGGCTTGATGATCAGATAACAGATATCGTTGACTTATTTGGCACGAAGATTCCGACTGATGTTACAATAAGTCACTTGTTAACTCATACGTCTGGAATAGCTGATGATGCGGATGAGGAACTGGGTGAGAGTTACGAAGAGTTGTTTATAAGTAAGCCGAATTATTCCATAAGAAATTGTGGAGATTTTATTCCGCAATTTGCATATAAGGAACCGAAATTCAAGGCGGGAACAAATGTTAGCTACAATAACTGTGCATTTGTGCTGCTTGGACTTGCAATCGAAAAAGTAACGAATAAAAGCTATCGAGAATATGTGGTTGAAAACATATTTCGTCCTTGCGGGATGCTGAACACGTCATTTATCTCAAAAGATGAGGGAGACGCTCCAATAGCAGAAGGATATGCCGCCATTAATAACGAGAACAATAATAAAGTTGTATGGAAGAAGAATATTTATTCTTTTCCTCCAATAGGTACTTCTGATGGAGGAGCCTTTACAACGGTTGGTGATCTTGATTTATTTATGCGATCGCTGGTTAACGGTAGTCTGTTGTCCCGAGACATGACAAATGAAATGATGAAGCCTCATGCCACAATTGAACAGAATTTCGAATGGGGAAAAATTATAAACGGGTATGGATTTCATTTTATCTACAATAATGAGGGCAAACTTATTCGAATGTACAAAGAGGGTTCAAACCCAGGTGTAGCGGCAATGTTTGCCTACTATCCGGAGATAGATGCAACCAGTATCATATTGGCAAATCAAACATGTAATGTATGGGAGCTGCACTGGAAAGCTGAACAGCTGCTATTTTCTTCTAAATAGAGATCTTATGTGACCTGCGAACAACAGTTAACGGGTTACAACCAGCGAAGCTGCTGGATGACGTGATTGACGTCCTTGCTGACTACATTGATGCGGAGAATATAGGGGTACCATAGCTCCTCATCTCTTCAGATGAGGAGCTATTTGTTTTTTCATGATTCTTGTTCATGGATTCATTTTACTCATACTCCTCATTACTTAAGCAATGTAAGGGTCACCTCGATCGTATTATTTACAAATGACCGTTCTGGGCGGGATTTTAATATGACAGTCAATCCGATTAACGATACGATTAGCGCTTGCGATAAGGCCCTCGAGTTTGTGTCGCTCTCCAGCTCACCCGATTGTATGCCTCGTTCAATGGTTTCCTGAAAGATGACTGCTAGATACATTTGATGTTCCCTTGTCAAAATTTCGAATTTCTCATCATGCGGCGCAAGCTCGACCATGGTATTGATGCAGAAGCATCCCCGGCTACGACTTTCGGAATATTCCTCAGCAACCACATTTTCAAAGAAAGCGCGAAACGCTTCCCTTACAGATGAATTATTTTGAAGCTTGGTTCTTGTTTCAGAAGCACGGGACATCGTGTATTTGCGTAGTGCAGCTTCGAACAATTCTTTTTTGTCTCCAAAGGCTGAGTATATACTCGGTCGTTGAATGCCCATTCTGGAAGTTAAATCGCTTAATGAGGTAGCTTCATACCCCTTCTCCCAAAATAGCTGCATCGCTGCATCCAACACTTTTTCTTCGTCAAATTCGCGAATTCTTCCCATCCTTTATCCCTCTCATTCCTTCTGTTTCTTTCGTTGCTCTATAATTGCAACCGTCTGTAGTTGCCTTATTTTACGTACCAATCAGTATACTATAATTCTATAATGAGCCGTACACTTTGTCAATTTTGGGTTATCTTATCCTTGCAAGAAAAGTTTCGGAATGGAGTCATATCCAAATTTAATCATAAAATACCCGTTGACATCGTTCATTGCTATGGGATATATTAACGGGGTCATATAACGTACTGATCGGTACAATAAAATGCGGCGTATTTAAAATGATTGGAGGTAGGGTACGGGGAAATGGAAGAGGTTAAAGGAAAAGCAGCAGTCAAAGCCGATTTAAAGGCAAATTTGTCACGGGGGAAGCCTTACACATCACAGACCGTTCATAGTTCTTCCATGTCTCGCTATGTGACACTGTTGTTTGCGGCTGCTTGCGGGTTGTCTGTTGCCAACATCTACTTTGCGCAGCCGATACTGGATAATCTGTCGAGCGAGTTCACTATTGAGCATTCAACCATTGGTATTCTCATTACGATCACCCAGATCTTTTATGCAGTCGGGCTGTTGCTTCTGGTGCCGCTTGGAGATTTATTGAACCAGCGCCGACTGATTATCGGCCAAATGATAATGTCCATGACTGCTCTGGTTGTCGTTGGCACTGCCTCATCCACCACGATACTATTCGCAGGAATGGCTTTGGTGGGATTGCTTGCCGTTGTGACGCAAACTCTGGTGGCGTTCGCTGCAACAATGGCTGCCCCGGCTGAACGAGGACGTGTCGTTGGCATAGTAACAAGCGGCATTGTGATTGGCATCCTTCTTGCGCGAACCATTTCAGGAACTTTGACAGATCTTGCGGGATGGCGTTCTGTTTATCTGGTTTCTGCTGCGTTAATGCTTCTTATGGTATTTGCATTATATAGGGTGTTGCCAAATGTTGAGCGTGAGGTAAAGTCGCTATCCTATCCCGGGCTGCTTAGGTCGGTGCTTATGTTGCTCGTACAAGAACGGATATTACGCGTCCGCGCTATTTTGGCTATGCTGATTTTTACGGCTTTCAGCATTTTGTGGACACCATTAGTACTGCCGCTTAGCGCGCCGCCATTATCTCTTTCTCATACTGCAATTGGGGCGTTTGGTCTCGTGGGAGTTGTCGGAGCGTTGGCAGCAGCAAGGGCCGGCAAGCTAGCCGATCGAGGTTATGGACAGAGAACAACAGGCGTAGCTTTATTTTTATTATTGTTATCATGGCTGCCAATCAGCTATACAGAACGGTCGCTGATCGCATTGATCATTGGCGTTGTTCTTCTGGACTTGGCGGTGCAGGCTGTGCATGTCACGAATCAAAGTATGATCTTTGCATTGCGCCCGGAGGCGCGGAGCCGGATAGTCGCCGGGTACATGGTTTTTTATTCCATTGGAAGTGCGACCGGTTCTATTGCTTCAACCAACATCTATGCACACTACGGCTGGAACGGAGTATGCTTGCTCGGGGCCGCTGTGAGTGCTTTAGCTCTTTTGTTTTGGGGCATGACCAGACGCGCTGCGCCTGCTTCTTTAAAGTAAATCCGGAGTCCTGCGATAGATAAATTTTGCAGATTCCGCTCCTTGAATCTAAGCAGCGTTCAGGTGGATTGAGAAGAAATGAATAATCGTTCGAAATAAAAAATGATCCTATTAAGATAAAAAAAAGGGGAGATGGCCCGTGGAGATTGGAATTACTTCGTTTGTAGATACAAAGCCGGATGTTCACACTGGTGAAGTGATAAGTCACGCACAGCGATTGCGTGAGGTTGTGGAGGAAATTATATTAGCCGATCAGGTGGGGCTGGATGTGTTCGGCGTAGGCGAGCATCATCGGGAGGATTATGCGGCATCATCACCGGCAGTCGTGCTGTCTGCGGCTGCGACAGAGACGAAGCGCATACGGCTGACCAGCGCAGTAACCGTCCTTTCTTCAGTTGATCCAGTGCGCGTTTTTCAAGACTTTTCTACGCTGGATGGCCTCTCCAATGGACGTGCGGAGATTATGGCGGGTCGGGGTTCTTTTATCGAATCTTTCCCATTGTTCGGCTATGACTTGAATGATTATGATGAGCTGTTTGAAGAACATCTGGAATTGCTCCTTAAAATACGGGGGTCCGAAAAAGTCACCTGGAAGGGCGGGCATCGGCCGGCAATTAACGGCTTGGGCGTTTATCCACGCCCCGTACAGAATCCTCTGCCGGTATGGATTGGCAGCGGGGGCAATCAGAATTCAGCTATCCGTGCAGGTCTGCTCGGACTGCCGCTGATGCTGGCGATCATCGGCGGCAACCCGATGAATTTTGAACCGCTCGTCCAGCTTTATAAGAAAGCGGCGGCACATGCTGGCCATGATGAATCGACGCTCAAGGTTGGGTCGCATTCGATCGGATTTGTTGGAGAGAATACGGAGCTGGCGGCAGATACCTTCTTCCCGTCTACCCAAGCAGGCATGAATAAACTGGGCAAGGAGCGTGGCTGGGCGCATTATGACCGTGCCAGCTTCGATGCCGCACGCAGCTTTGAAGGCGCATTGTATGTTGGCGATCCGGATACGGTAGCCCAAAAGATCATTCATCTTCGCAAAAATGTAGGCGTTACGCGCTTTATGATGTATGTACCGTTAAGTACGATGCCGCATGACCAAGTGATGCGAGCTATTGAACTTCTGGGAACTGAGGTAGCTCCCCGCGTTAGGGAGGAAATAACGAAGTGGGAAGCTGAGACGGGTAGTGAATCATAAGCCAGCATGCGAGCCAAAGTTATGTGAATGCCATGGCGAGAGCGCTTAATCCATAAGGCGGGTTTAGAACGCAATGAAGATGACAATATGCCGAACGGCTAATCCGTTAATCGATGACAAAGTGTTACAAGTGTGGGTGATCCGCATGAACAGTACTTTTTTAACCAGTATACATGGGTGGGATATTGAATGGATATTGAATGGATAGGGGATCCATTCATCAGAGGGAGAAGAAGAACGTTGACTGTATTACGTACAATCAACATTGCATTCGAAATGGCGTGTTAATGCTTGGCTGTATTTCATCCAAGCTAATCGACCATTCCACGCTTAAATGCTACTTAGCGTCGTGTTAGATTGTATCTTTTCCAATTAAATGCCAAAGGAATGATAGAAGTAAGCTTTTGATTGTATGAACTACATTCTAAACAAGCTCTCGCCTAACTGACCGCCTTCATACGCAGATCTATTATGGGAAGAACTGTTGTAGATTTTTCATTGAGCAGCCACTTTCGGCCAGTTTGTTTGTAGGGGTACAAACAAACTGGCCGAAAGTGGCTGTTTTTATACCATTTAGTGGATATTCAACAGGAGTTTACTAATATACGAAGAATAAATAAAGTGAAATAAATAAAGTGAATGCAAAGCGTTCGGATAACATAAATACGATCGGTTACCGTGACGAATCTAACAAATATTTTTTTTACTCGTTATGTCGATTCAACAGTTTGCTATTCGTCGTCCATGTAGGGGCGAGATTACTGGCTGAGTAAAATGGGGAATTGAGTTTTCATAAAGAATCGAGGAGGAAAATTTATATGCGATTTATGATGATTGTCAAAGGTACTAAGGATTCCGAGGCGGGTATTATGCCCAGTCAGGAGCTTCTCGAAGCAATGTTGAGGTACAACGAAGAATTGGCTAAGGCTGGAGTGCTGCTCGCTGCTGATGGCCTGCACGCAAGCTCGAATGGAATTCGGATATCCTATCCGGAACCTGGTGGCAAACCAAAAGTAATCGATGGTCCATTCACTGAATCAAAAGAAATCATAGCTGGATATACGCTTATTGAGGTCAAATCCAAGGAAGAAGCAATCGAATGGGCGATGCGAATGCCGGATCCCCATGGTTATGGCGAAGGGCAAATCGAGCTACGCCAAGTGATGGACGCGTTAGATTTGACACAGAATCCGGAGACGTTAGCGATGGAAGCCGCGATTCGTGAGCAGATGGAGGGGTTTAAGAGGTCGTGAGCGATTCCACAGTTCAGCGGACAATCGATGCCATCTGGCGTATTGAATCGGCCAAGTTAATCGCCGGACTAGCACGGATGGTACGCGATGTCGGTCTTGCGGAAGATCTTGCACAGGATGCGCTTGTCATTGCATTGGAAAGGTGGCCGGATATCGGAATTCCGGATAACCCTGGCGCCTGGCTGATGACTGTGGCAAAACGCCGCGCGATCGATCTGATGCGCAGGAGCAAACTGCGCGACCAGAAGCATGAAGAGCTTGGACATGGCGGTGATTTGTACATCGAGCACGACATGGACATACCGATGGATGGTGAGGTCGGAGACGATCTCCTTCGATTAATCTTTACGACTTGCCATCCGGTCTTATCCCAAGAAGCGCGAGTAGCGTTGACACTGCGTCTGCTCGGGGGGCTCACGACCGATGAAATCGCACACGCTTTCCTCATCGCAGAATCGACCATCGCACAGCGTATCGTTCGGGCGAAGCGGACGCTAAGCGTCTCTAGGGCTGGCTTTGAGATTCCCGTAGGTGAAGAGCTTAAGGAGCGTATGGCAACGGTGCTCGAAGTTATCTATCTGATGTTCAATGAAGGGTATACGGCGACCTCCGGCGGCAATTGGATACGTCCGTTACTTTGTCAGGAAGCGCTTAGACTGGGGCGTGTTCTTGCAGAAATCGCGCCATTGGATTCAGAGGTTCATGGATTGGTTGCATTGATGGAAATCCAATCGTCACGGTTCAGAGCACGGGTAAATGCTGCGGGGGAACCGATACTTCTTATGGACCAAAACCGTGCGTTATGGGATCAACTTCTGGTCCGCCGGGGCTTGTCTGCTCTCGAGCGCGCCCGGAAGCTCGGACGCCCACTAGGTCCATATGCTCTTCAAGCCGCGATAACCGCATGCCATGCACAGGCTCGTATCGCAGCTGAGACCGACTGGGCACGTATTGCTGCTTTATATGAAGCTTTGTCGCGGGTAATGCCATCTCCTGTTGTGGAATTGAACCGCGCGGTGGCAATCGCTATGGCATTCGGTCCTGCTTTTGGTCTTCAAATTGTCGACGAGCTTGCCTCCGATCAGTCATTGAAGGAGTATCACCTGCTTCCAAGCGTACGAGGCGATCTTTTGGTTAAATTGGGCCGTATCGATGAAGCTCGTGGTGAGTTTGAACGCGCCGCGTCACTGACGCGCAATGAGCGGGAGCGCGAGCTTCTGTTAAAGCGCGCCGCTGAATGTGATTCAAGCGAGTCGGCTAATCATAAGGGCAAAAGGTAATGTGGAAACATTGGAAGAAGCAAATGGTTACGAGTTCATTCGCTTTTGTTTATGAAATTAATCGCTATGTCGATTATGATGTCTCCCGTTCGTTGTTTAAGCAGAGACGGACTCTGAAGGCCGATCTGCTCGACCAAATTGAAAAGCTGAAAAAAATTTAAATTTTTTTTTTGAATCTGTCGATTTTATCATTACCCGTTCGTCGTATTAGTAGAGACGGAAATTATTAAAAAACAAATGGAGAGGTTGATGAAAATGGGAGCACAGCTTACCCCTTATGTGATGTCGGAGGATGCAAGAGCGCAAGCGGAATTTTATAAGCAGGCATTGGGAGGAGAAATCCAATTCGTCACAACGTTCGGTCAGACACCAGGAACACCTGAGGCGGTCAAGGATAAAGTGATGCATATGGTACTGACAGTAGCCGGGGCCAATACGTTGTTTCTGTCCGATTCCTTCGAGCCGATATCTGGCAGCAGAAACATTAGTCTATCATTGACGTTCGACAGCGAGCCCGAAGCTCGAGAGGCCTACGCTAAACTCGGAGAGGGAGGGCAGAATAAATTTCCGTTCGCTCTTCAATCATGGGGAGCCTATTACGGTGAAATCGTGGATAAATTCGGCGTTACATGGCTGATAGTCAAACAATAAAAATGGCGCTTTATTTATATAAAAAGGAGAAATAAAACATGAGCCAAGAAGTAACGGATTTTATTGAAGCGATAAAAGAGCCTTGGCAAGGTGAGTTGTGCACTCGCCTTCGTGAGGTTGTCTACGGAGCAATTCCCGATGCTCAGGAGCGTATCCAATACAAGAAACCTCATTTTTTGAAAAAAGGAAAATATGCAGCCGTTATTTCGACGTCAAAAGACGCGGTAAGCTTTACGATTTTTAATGCGAGTGAGCTATCTCTTCCAGAGGGATTGTTTGACGGTCCTCCTGAAAGAAAGACACTCAAGCTGCGAAAAGATTATACCGTTGATTACGATCAATTATCGTCCCTAGTAAGCCAAGCAGCTTCGACATTATAATTGCATACTTAACTCGGGTGGCGACGATTAAGACAAAAATGTCCATTGTCTTCTGCACAGCGTTAGTTATAAAGGGAAGTCTTCATTGTTGGAGGCTTCTCTTTTTTTGTAATTATCATGAAACAGCCATAGAATGGTCACTTATTAACGTAGTTCATAAGACTATAGGAGCATTGACTCATTAAAAAGGAACGTGCTAACCTCTTATTATATGGAAATTTTGGAGGGATATCCTTGATCGAAATCTGCTTATCAGTTGGTTATGATGAATATGAAGATGGCGTAAGAATGTCTGATTTAATTGAGAAATTGGCGACGGGTCCAGATGCCGCGACGCTGTCTATTCTAACCATCGGTGAATGGGGTCAGGCCTATGAGAATTCGCCAGACAGTTTTTTAGAAACGCTGAACAGTCATAAGGATCATTTTCCTCAATTGACGAAGCTTTTTATCGGAGACATGAGCTCTGAAGAGTGCGAGGTTTCTTGGATTAATCAGACGAACCTTTCGTCTATACTAACCGCTTTTCCCAATTTAACATCGTTAACTATTAAAGGAAGTCAAGAATTAAGCTTGCAGCCGCTTGTGCATGAGAAGCTGCAGGAACTGGTTATTATTTGCGGAGGACTTCCTACTTCAGTGCTTGAGGAGATAAAAGAAGCCAAGCTGCCGGAGCTGCGTAGACTGGAGCTTTTTCTCGGAGTCGAAGATTACGGGTTTGATGGCGGCTTGGAAGATGTGCTCCCGCTGATTGAGCCTACTCTGTTCCCTAAGCTTACTTATTTGGGCCTAAAGGACAGTGAAATACAAGATGAGATTGCAGCTGCGATTGCAAATGCACCTATCATTGATCAATTAGAAGTACTCGATTTATCCTACGGTACGCTAACCGATGAGGGAGCTGAAGCTTTACTAGCTAGTGATCGTATCAAAAAGCTAAAGCATCTTAATTTAAGCTATCACTATATGTCTGATGAAATGGTAGGACGCTGGAAGAAGTCAGGCATCTCGGTTGATGTAACAGATCAACAGGAGACGGATGAGGATGATTGGCGTTATCCGTTCTTAACCGAGTAGTGCAGCAATGTCGAGAGGATAACGCAGCTGAGAGCCCATTTCTGCTGATTGGGAACCCAGGGAATAAGCGAACGAATGGTTTGCAGGCTGCCAGAAGTAAGCTAGGGCTTACTCCGGCAGCTTTTATTTCCTATGAGAGCTTGCTTTCAGGCTCCGTACTTTTCGTTGACGTACTGAAGTCGTTAGCAGGCCGCGGAACGATTATTATTCGTTTGGATGCACCTGGCGAGGATCCCATTGTTGAACGGGAGTTAATTGCTTGGGGAGCAGCTAACCGAGAGGGCAACGATGCTTATTGGTATGAAGGCACAGCAGCAGCTGATAGAGCCATTTTATCATCCATACCAGCAGAGGAAGCGCTCAAGCTTCCTTTGGAGCTGGGCAGAATCTACTACCCGGCGCAATGGTACCGTGGATATTGCAGATTTCTTGCCGCTCTTCAACATGCTGCTGATTTTTCGAATATTGAATTTCAGTGGGTGAACGAGCCTGCAGCGATTGCTGCGATGTTCGATAAACGAAGCTGTTGGCAGTTGATGTCGCGCCTAGGTGTCAGTCTGCCTGCGCTGCCAGCTCCGGCAGGTACTATAACCGATTATGATACGCTTCAAGCTGCAATTGCTTCCAGCGGTATGACGCGATTGTTCATTAAACTAGCCTGCGGCTCGGGAGCCTCAGGTGTAATTGCCTATCAGATTAACCCGAAAACGGGAGCCGAGCTCGCGATTACGACAATCGGCATAGAGGAAAGGGCGGGCGAGCTGATCTTCTACAATGCAGGACGAATGCGCCGCTACCGTGATTCAGCGGTTATAAGGCGCATAGTTGACTGGCTTTGCCAGGAAGGCGTACATATTGAACGCTGGATTGAGAAGGAAAACGTAGGCGGCAAGTCGTTTGACGTACGTCAGCTTATGGTAAACGGAAAGCCCTGCCACACGGTCCTGCGATTAAGCAGCACACCTATTACGAATTTGCATTTACGTAATGAACGTAAAATGAATGTTGATGAGCTGCTTGCAAGCGAGCTGAAGCAGTCGATAAACGTGACTGCGGCCGCAGCAATGTCGGCTTTCCCAGGAGCTTCAATAGCAGGGGTGGACGTACTCGTGCAGCGCGGGAGTGGAGCTACCTACGCGATTGATATTAATCCGTTTGGCGATCTGCTTTATGGCGTTGAGTTTGAAGGGATGAATACTTATGAATGGCAAATGGATCAGCTGCTGAGAAGGGAATAACCTATGCTAGATATGAATCAAATCGTTGGCTCGCATGACATTGTGATGATCACTTTGGATACGCTGCGGTACGATGTAGCGAAGCTGGAGGAAGAGAACTGTCCAAACCTTTGCGGAAGCGGGCCGTGGGAGAAGCGTCATACGCCAGGCAGCTTTACCTATGCGGCGCATCATGCTTTTTTTGGAGGCTTTCTGCCGACTCCTGCGGATACGGATAAAGCCTCTCACATAAGGCTGTTCCATACCAAGGATACAGGTCTCCGAACAAATCCAAATACATGGTTGTTCGATGCTCCTGATCTTGTGTCTGGGCTGCAGGGCGCTGGTTACCGGACGATCTGCATCGGCGGTGTTATTTTTTTTACGAAAAAAAATAAGCTCGCTAAGGTGCTTCCAGGTTTTTTTCAAGAAAGCTATTGGCGGATGACCTTTGGTGTGACCAATCCACGCTCAACTGAACATCAGGTTAATCATGCGTTGAAACTTCTGGAGAAGGCTGATCCTTCCGAGAGGTTATTTTTATTTATGAACGTTTCGGCCATTCACGGGCCAAATCACTATTTCATTCCTGGAGCAAGACAGGATTCTATAGAGACACAACGCGCGGCGCTTCGGTATGTGGATGAGCAGCTGGGTATTTTGTTCGATGCGCTGCGCAAGCGCGGCAAGACGCTTTGCCTCGTGTTCTCCGATCATGGCACGGCGTATGGCGAGGATGGGTATGAGGGACATCGATTGGCTCATGAAGTCGTATGGAATGTGCCATATCGTCAATTTATATTGTGAGTAGGAAGGGGTGAAGTATGCTTAAACCGACTTCGCAAATAGCTTCTCCTGAGGTTGAAGAACGGGAGCTGAGATGGATGCAAGCTCCGTATCGTTCGTACTTGTATTCCTATCCGCATAAGACCGCCTATCGGGATATCCAGCCCGCACAGTCGCTGAAGCAGCTGTGGGAGCAGGATCAAACGGATTATCATTTTTTGTACATGCACATTCCCTTTTGCGGTGCCCGCTGCGGCTTCTGTAATTTATTTACGCTGCCTGATCGAAGGACGGACGCTCATGAGCAATATGTCGATGCGCTTGAACGGCAGGCTAAGCAATGGGCGCCTTGGTTTAAAGACAAAACCTTCTCTCGCTTTGCAATAGGTGGGGGCACACCCACCCTGCTTGAAGCCAGTCAATTAAATCGTTTGTTTGATATTGCAGAAGGAGTTATGGGTTTAAACCCATCTCAGGCGTCTATATCGGTAGAAACCTCACCGGAAACGGTAACAGAGGCTCGCATGCGTATTCTTAAGGATCGCCAAGTAGACCGTGTAAGCATGGGTATTCAGAGTTTTATTGATGAAGAGGCTGCTGCAATATACCGACCACAAAATCCGCGAATAGCGGAAGAAGCGTTAGCAATCTTAAAGGAGTATTCGTTTCCTCTCTTGAACCTCGATTTAATCTATGGTTTGCCGGGACAAACCGAAGATACCTGGCTGTATTCCTTGGAGAGAGCGATCAGCTACGAGCCGGGTGAGATTTTCATTTACCCTTTATATACGCGTGAAAATACGATTTTGAAGCCGGAGCAGATGCGTCAGCAAGGAACAGATATTCGTTTGACGCTGTACCATATCGCGCGTGAACGGCTAGAAGCTGCAGGCTATGTACAATATTCAATGCGCAGGTTCGCGAAGGCGACTTCGGAAACGCATAAGCAAATACTGCCATTTAGCTGTCAAGAGGAAGGAATGGCAGGACTTGGCTGCGGTGCCCGTTCCTATACAAGAAGTTTTCATTATGCTTCGCGTTATGGAGTAAGCGTTGCTGCAACAAGAAGCATAATTGCGGACTACGTGGCAGCCGAGCGATATGATCAGGCGGATTATGGCTTTATTTTAAAAGAGGAAGAGCAGAAGCGCAGGTTTATATTAAAGGCTCTGCTGCATCGAGAAGGCTTGGAGCTTGCTGCTTATAAGCAGCGATTCGGAACCGATGCGATGCAGGAGTACTCGGATATTTACGAGCTGATCAGTATTGGCCTTGCAGTTGAGCAGAAGGGCATTTTACAGCTTACAACACTAGGTGTGGCCTATTCTGATGCAATCGGAGACGAGTTTATTTCGGATGAGGTACGGGAATTGATGGAAGGATATGTAATACGATGAATGCGGTGCTGTATTATCGTGGAAAACTGTCTTCTTGTAATTATGATTGCCCGTATTGCCCGTTCAGCAAAACTAAAGATAGCAAAGCAACACTTGAGAAGGACAAGGAGCAGCTCAGCACCTTTATGGAATGGATTCGCAGTCAGGAACAGGCTGGGCATCGGCTGTCCGTTTTTTTTAATCCATATGGTGAAGCACTCGTTCACCGCTGGTATCGGGAAGCAATGATTGAGCTGTCTCAGTTGTCGTTTATCGAGAAGGTAGCTGTTCAGACAAACCTGTCTTGCAAGCTTGACTGGACTGCGCAGTTGAATAAAGAGAAAGCGGCCTTCTGGGTCACCTATCATCCTGGTCAGACGAGTGATTCCAAATTTCTAAGTCAATGCATGAGCTTATATGAGCAGCGTATTCCGTTCAGCGTAGGCACAGTTGGTATAAGAAGTGCTTTCGCCGCAATCGAGCAAATGCGCAGCTTGCTTCCCGAGGACGTTTATTTATGGATTAATGCGTTTAAGGATCGAAGCTCATATTACACGACAGATGAAATAGAACATTTAACTTGTATTGATCCTCACTTTAAGCTGAATACCGTAGATTATGACAGTTTCGGAAGACGATGCTCTGCTGGCTCGAATGTTTTTTACGTACAGGGATCAGGTGTCGTCAAAAAGTGTTATAGCGATAGACGAGTCATCGGACACCTGTACCGGGATGGGTTGGAAGGCATATCCGCCGAACGTCCTTGTGGAATGAAGAAATGTGGCTGTTATATCGGGTATATTCATATGCCTGAGCTAGAAATGAAGAATATATATGGGGATGGACTATTGGAGCGGATACCTGAGCCCGTAAGGTTATCGATACATGAAATGAAATGATTAGGGAGCAACGAATAAGAATATAAATACAGAGCTCGGGAGGTTTTTAAACTCCGGTGCTCTGTATTTTTTATTTGCGGTCATAACTCTAAATGGAGAATTCACAAATATGTGTTTCTGTATCATCTGCCTTATGCGATAAGGAGCCGTAGTTTCAATTTTTGCAATTAAGTGAGTGCGAGAAAGGGTTAGCGGCGATTTAGTGTCAGGATTTGAACTTAATTGCTGGATTAGCTCGACCTGTGTCCTCTTTACGGGGAATTAGCTGCAAACTCTGAAACTAATTTGTCTCTATTTCCATAACGGCGCTCATTAGTTTCACAATGTGAATCTAATTTCACTTTGCCTCCTAGGCTGCCGGAGGAGTAGGTGATTTGAATGGATTTTGTACATTCTAACACCTGATATTCCATCGATTTATCCGTTTGAGTGGAAAAGGTCCAATCTAATGGGGAGTTAGAGGCTCTTTTTCTGCGGAAAGGATGATTTGGTTGGATGAAATACAGTCTGAATCAAAATATGTCGTTTTTAAAGTAAATTTGAATGGATGAAATACAGTCAAATGCGACTAATGAGTACGAGCTCTGCACTTTTATTTAAAAATATAAAAACAAATTTATTTAAATGACCACTTGAACCTGGAGTTACTCCATAGTTTATAATGAAGAACAATATGAAATAAACGCATAAAGAGCCAAGGATTAGAAGCTGCTTAAGAGAAGGGAATGATATTCTTGAGAAAAGTAGTAAGCTCCATTAGGGGACTCTTTCGGTTTACTGGCACGGGGCTGACTTTAGGGCAAAAATGGCGCTTGGCTCTTCCCGGACCGGTCCTCTCGGTTGGCGGCGTTCTAATCCACAATGTGTTTATCAAATATTACACGGACATGATTGGGCTCAGTCCGCAGTATGTTGGCTGGGTGTACATCATCTACAATATCTGGAATGCCATTAACGATCCGATGATCGGCGTTTGGATCGATAAAATGAGACATCGCCCAGCACGTGGAAAATATGTTTACATCATGCGCGTGACGGTACCTTTTATGATCATATCCTCCTTTCTTATGATGCTGTCTAGTCCGTCTTGGGATCAGTGGCAAATATTCCTTCTCTATACGATAGAGTTATTCATCTATGACACGGCAGCGACTGCTTATAGTGTTGCCTATACTTCCTATACATTGATCGCAGCACCCACCAAAGAAGAACGCATTGATGTCGGCATCATACAAAACTACGTTTCTCAAGCGATGTCTTTTCTAATCACCATGATTCCGACTTTGCTGTTAGTTGGCGATGGAAAGCGTGAAGTCATCATTCCAGTCTTCACAGGGGTCATTTTGTTGGAATCGATATTTTTCACCTTAGCTCTGAGGGGACTGAGGGATGATGAGAAAATGTATGAATCCCTCAATAACCAGCACATGGAAACGAAAGAAATTTGGAAGGAATCCTGGCAGATCATAAAATCTCGCCCTTTCATCACTTATATTTTATACTCCATCATCACGTTAGGTCCTATAGGGCTTTACTTTACACCTTACCTTTACTATATGGATGATGTGGTAAATGCAAAAGGTCTGACAGCTACGATTGTAGATGTGAGCACTCATGTAATCGCTCTCATGTTTTTGCCAGTCATGGGATATGTCGTTAAAAAATACGGTACGAAAACAAGTGTCTATTGGGGTACAATCCCTGCAGTTCTCGGTTTCGGGGGGATTTTCTTTGCCACTAATATTTGGACTGTAGCGGCTTCCTATATCATGATCGTCTTTACAGTGAACTATATTCGAACGGCGGCCTCGCCGATGGGCGCACTCATTATTGATGAGAACGAACGGACTACTGGTGTGCGAAAAACAGGACTTTTCAACGGTCTATTTTCATTATTTATCGTTGCCTTTTCCAGCTTGCAGACGGTCATCTTCATCAATGTTATAGGAGCATTTGGCTATGACGGTCTTGCAGAAGCTCAGTCTGAATCCGCTGTATTTGGAATTCGATTAGCCACAGGGCTAATCCCGCTGGCTGCTGTGTTTATCGGCATTATTCCAATGGCTTTCTATCCGTTCGACAAAAAGAAAGAAGCAGAAATCTCTGCATTCAGTAATCAAGCTAGAAGAGGAGGTGCGGAATAGGCAATATGACCATGTTAAAGCTGAGATTTACGATTGGCGAGGTATCAAATATTTTAGGTATCCCTATCGACACGCTACGTTACTACGACAAGATTGGCTTACTTTCTTCACATGAGCGGGACACAAACAAGTATCGCTATTATTTTCTAGAACAGTTCGACTCACTAATAACGATTAGAATGCTTAGAGCAATGGATGTTCCGATTGAGCGTATCCAAGCACTGCTCACTGATGACAGTCTGGATGATATGCGTGAGCTGCTCTCTAATAAGCAGAAGGATATTGACCGGCAGTTGACCTTTTTGAAGCACCTGTCACAGAAGGTGGATTTTCTAAAAAATCAGTTTCAACGTTTCGAGGATACGGATGTCATCGAGCTTGTGAAAAGCAATCCAAGCTGGGTGTTTCTTACCGATTCTATTATGGAAAGTGACGATAAGAAGCTCGGAAACAAGGTACAGCAGCAGGTAAGCCAAATTAGCGCTCATCAGGAATGGCTTGCTTTCTGCCATATTATCTCCATCGTGTCGATGGAGAACCTTATCACAGGCAATTACCACACCTATCTAAACAATGGTATTTTGTCCACCTTCCCAATGGATGAGAATCCAGGCGTATTCCAGAAACTAGGGCCAAGCTTTTGTGCGAGAAAATGTGCGGTCATTCGCAGGGAGGGTTATACCGAATTAGATGATCATTACGAACAGATGAAGGCATTCATTCATAAGCGGGGCTTGAAGATCGCAGGAAATTCTCTTGAGATCAATCTATATAATCAGTACAACAATCACTACATCGAAATCTATATTCCGGTATCCGAAAATTAGAAGGGTGGTATACAAATGAAAAAGTTATTAACGGATGGTCAGCGTATTATCAATGAAGACGGAGCTCAGGTTATTTTGAACGGCGTTAACTTAGTCTGCAAAGAAAAGGGGAAGGGCTATGTGGACCCATGTGACGAAGGCTTGTTTAAATGGTTTCACGATCAGGGCTACAATGTCGTCCGCTTGGGCTTGATATGGGATGGCGTGGAGCCGGAACCGGGTGTCTATGATAACGAATATCTTAGTAAAATCAAACAGCAAATCATCTGGGCTGAGCAAAATGAGATGTACGTTTTTCTAGATATGCATCAGGATTTGTATAGCTCACTTTATAGTAATGGCGCTCCTGAGTGGGCAACCTTCACGGATGGTCTCCCCCATGTGATCGGTCAAATTTGGAGTGACGCGTACCTAGAGAGTCCAGCACTGAATCGTGCGTTAGATCATTTCTGGGAAAACGCGCTAGCTGCTGATGGTATAGGCTTACAGGATCACTATGCGGCAATGTGGAAGCATGTAGCACAGTTTTTAAGCGGCTGTACCAATATTATTGGCTATGACATGATGAATGAACCGTACCCTGGATCAAGAGGGCAGGAGGTATTTGGCGCTATTATTGCAGCCTACGCTCAAACGGTCATGGGTACGACTGAAGTAGACATGGAACAGCTATCCGCACTCTGGTTTGATGATGAGAAAAAACAAGAGGTACTCGCTGGTATGGCGGATATGGCTATCTATCGCGAGTTGGTCGAAAGCGCGAAGGAGGCTTCACAAGTATTCGAGCGTGAGGTGCTTGCTCCCTTTTTCAATAAAATATCTTCAGCGATTCGTTCTGTTGACCCTGATGGTTTTCTTATGCTGGAAACAAGCTATTTCTCTAATATGGCGGTGGAGTCTGGCTTGGAGCTTGTAACGAACGATGAAGGGCAAGTTGTCCATCATCAGGTTTTTGCCCCTCATGGTTATGATTTGGTGGTCGATACGGATCATTATGAAATTTATAATCAGGATCGTGTAGATTTGATATTTGCTACTCACCGCAAAGTACAGGAGCGTTTGAACATTCCTGTTCTGGTTGGGGAGTGGGGAGCATTTACAAACAATCCTGCAACCCTTAAGCTGTCAAAAGCTATTATTTCTATTTTTGAACAGTATCTTTGGAGTAACACCTATTGGTGCTGGTACGAAGGCTATAAGGATATGCCATTTGTAAAAGCGCTGAATCGAGCCTACCCTCAAGTAACAGGGGGTGTGCTTTCCGGATATCGTTATGACTATGATACGGACATATTAAAAGTGGACTTCATTCCGTCCGGTGAAGAGACGTTGATCTACCATCCCCGCGCTGCCTTGCTCACCAAGGAGCACGTAGTTGTTTCTGGAGTGGATTTAAGTCAGGTCGAGCTTCGGCCTTACTCTAATTCGGAGGGTGGGATCGTAGCGATCATCTCCCCGAAAGGCGAGAATAGAATAACAGTTACGGTAGGAAAAACTTCCTTCGTGTAGAAGTTGGCAGTTAATAGCTCCGCGTTCAATATTCTCGCCAAAACAGTAAAAACCCGACCTCTCGAGGTCGGGTTTTTGATTGGAAGACCGTTGATTTATTTGCGCGAGCAAAAATGCCCTGCGTCAGCCTCTGGCGAAAAAAGACGCTTCATGTCCTATATTGTTTATAAGGGCTCCTCCTTTCCTGAGAAATCGACAAATTGTTCAGAAATTGTCTAGTTCTGTCCAATATCATTATCAAGATGCACAAATTTCCAATTTGATAGAAAAGTGATGCATTCATGCTTCATCTTTATCAATGAAATATGAAAAAAAGTTCTTCAAATGATGGAATCGAATGAATGGAGGTAATTATAAGATGAAGAAAAAAACAATCGCAATGCTTGTCGCTTTCCTGCTAATCTTTCAGTATGTGAACTATGCGGGGGTGCTTACGCAGGCTGATGCTAAGGGCACTAATGTAGACAAAGTTATTTTTACAGACATGATTCTCAAGACGGGAGAGGATGTTTCTGATACTGTCATTGCATCCGTATATGAAGGGGTAAGGAACAGCGTTCCAAATGGCCAGCCCCCCGTTGATGCAAATTATCGGGTAACCGCTGACAAAAACAGTCTTCTCTATCTTGAATACAAATGGAATTTGCCAGTAGACCATAAATTTAAGGCTGGGGATACATACGAGTTTCAACTCCCAAGCCAGTTGAAGTTAATTGAAACACTAACAGGGCCATTGGGTTCATTAGGCTCATTCACTGCCGCCCCTGATGGGAAGGTAGTCATGAAGTTTAACGAAGAGGTTGTTGATAACGTTGGTAACGGGATCGCTATCGCCGACGAAAAAATATATTTCTGGACCTATATCGATAACAGCTCAGGCAATCTCGGCTCAACAGTTGACATTGACTTTAATGTGAATGAATCATTCAACATCAAGCTTCAACCAAAGGTCGATAAAGCAATGACCAAGAAGGGTACGGCACAACCGCAAGAGCTTGATGCCAAAACGATCGATTGGGTTATCGATGTGAACAAAAAGCTGGAAACCATGACAGATGCAATAGTTACAGATGCCATCCCTGATGGGCTGGAGTATGTGACTGGCACTTTGGAAGTGAATAAGCTTGATATTAATGCAAGTGGCACTAGTATCACTGAAAAAGATCCGATTGCACTTGATGCTTCCAACCACACACTCCCTAGTGCTGGAAATAACAACACACTTGAAGTTAAGCTAGGCAGCATCGATTCGGCATATCGCATTAAATTTACAACAAAGATCAGCACTTCTACCGACCTGAATCTCAGTTTCCCGAATACAGCTGAATTAAAAGGCGCGGGGGTTGTCCTGCCAATTGCTCAATCTGCTTCCGACACGGTGCCGATTACTCAAAGCCCGATTTTGGGGAAAACGAGCTTCTATGATTCTAATACACAAGTAATTACTTGGACTATAAAATATAATTTCGGCAAAAAAGATATTGCCAGCCCTGCCCAAATCGTAGACCTTTTTGACAACAAACATATGCTAGTAGACCCTAATGCAATTAAGGTTTATTCAGTTGTTAATGGAAACAAAGGGCCTTTGTTAGCTGCATCCGAATACACGGTGTCTACAACTTTGCCTGGCGGGTTGCCTACAACCGATAAAAATGGATTCTCTTTATCATTCACAAATCCCGCTGGTATTAGTGAGCCTTATATTATCGAATACGATACAAAGCCTTCTCCTGGCTTCAATATCTACAACAATAATCACAGTATTACAAATGACGTTTATATTGGTAGTAAAAAAGAGGCTTCTGATTCCAAAACACTTAGTCAGCGCTTCTTCAGCAAAGGTCACGGTAACGTTAATTACGATAAGCGTACGGTTGATTGGACAATTGAATTAAACAGAGATAAATATGATATTAAAAATGCTTCCTTTGAAGATGTCTTTCCTGCGGGCTTGAAATTGAAAGTGGGTACTCTGCAAATTAAGCAAAACAATGTTTTAGTTACCAATCCAGCTTCATTACCTTATAGTCTGACTCATACGAATACTCCATCTTCAGAAGAAGACAATACCAAAGGATTTAAACTAAATCTTCCTGATGGACCTAATTCCTACACGGTTACCTATAGCACTTATTATGATTATCAGGATGGATCCTACACCACGAACAAAGGAAGCTATGAAAATAGAGGGATAATTAATTGGGATGATACTGTGGGGAACCCTACCCAAGATGAAGAATTTATCAGCGTATTCACACCTAATGATGAAACAGTGAATAATGGATTTAAAGATGGCAAATATGACCCTGTAACAAAGAAAATTACTTGGGGTATGGGTATCAATTACAATAGCAAAACAATTACAGGAGCTAAAGTAGTCGATGAGTTGACATCGGTGCAAAAACTGGTGCCTGGATCCGTCAAAGTGTACGAAATGACCGTTCAAGCTGGCGGTACGATATCAAAAGGCAATACCCCCGTTGACACGGCGGCGGGAATCTATACTGCCGTGGAAAGTGATGCTGGCAAGACTTTGACTGTTGAATTTAGTAAGGAAATTAAGCGTCCTTATTACATCGAGTTCGAAACAACGCTTGACGACGAGCTAATCAACGCATCAGAGCAAACGATTACCAATAATGCAGTGTTCACCGGAGTTGGTTACATGCCCGGTAAGACACTTACTGAAACCGTTACTATTCCCTCTGCCGGAAAATATGTGTCTAAGAGCGGCGTACAAGACGGAAGTGATCCATACAAGCTTCACTGGACCATTAATATTAATGAAGCCCAGTCAACGGTAAAAAAGGCCAAAATTATCGATACGCCGAGCAATACTCAAGTGCTGCTCGAAGATTCATTCAAGCTATATTCAACAAAGTTCTCTAATGGAACCATAGTAGAGGATGAGTTGTTGAGAAAGGGAGAACATTACACGTTAGTTTTCAACAAAAATGCGAGTCCTTCGACTTTTGAATTAGAATTTACGGATACGATTTCTAGACAGTACATTTTGAAATACGATTCTGTTATTGATGGCGAGCCCAACGACTCCGTACCGATTACCAACGAGGTAAAATTTCAAGGTGAGGGCGGTGTATCCGGATCGCTGAGTTCTCCGGTTAGTTTTAGCATTAAGCTGTCAGGCGGCGGTGGAAGCGGAAGTCCTTACAGAGGAAAGCTGAAGGTTATTAAGCAAGATGCAGACAATATTGCTGAGAAATTAGCAGGCGCTGTATTCAAATTAACAAGATTAGATGGTGTACAAGTTGGAAACGTGGAAACCACTACAGCAGGTGGTATAGCTGAGTTTAGCGACTTGCGTTATGGTAAATATATTTTAGTAGAAGAAACTGCTCCAACTGGTTACCACAAAGTGGGGGATGGGAAATATCCAGTAACCATTAACTCTAATGGAGAACTAATATATCCAGTTGGGAACACGAAGAAACTAATCGGAAGTCTGCAAGTGACTAAAATCGATTCAGTCGACCAGGCCATCAAACTTGTTGGAGCTGAGTTTGAACTACGCGACAGCTCGGGCACTTTGGTAGCTACTAAGAAAACCGGTGCGGATGGTATAGTCGTATTCGACAATTTGTTTCAGGGCGATGTTTATGAATTGAAAGAAGTGAAAGCTCCTTATGGTTACACCATCAATTCTGTTGCGATACCCGTTACAATCAATCCAAGTGCTGGAACGGTGAAAACAATTGATGTTGCAAATACGAAATCAACAGCAGCAGCAAAATTAGAGGTTATGAAGGTCGATGCAAACAACAATAACCTCAAACTTGAAAAGGCTGAATTTGAACTGTTCAACAGTTTAGGTAAATCAGTTGGCACGGCGACAACTAACTCAGATGGCGTAGCCACATTCGTTAATCTATTCGTAGGCGAAAGCTATACGTTGAAAGAAATAACAGCTCCGTATGGTTACAAGGTCATTGGCAATGGCGAGACTCCTATTACAATCAGTTCAAGTTCACACAAGCTGCAAATTGGCAACACTAAATTACCTGCAGCAGAATTGGTTGTTACGAAGGTTGATGCAATCAACGCTAATCTCAAGCTTGCAGGTGCCGTATTTGAACTGCGCAACCGCTTTGGTGAGTTAATTGATACTCAGACAACTGCTGGCGCCGAAGGCTTAGCCACCTTCAAAAATCTTTTCGAGGGTGAAAGCTATACTTTGAAAGAAGTGACACCCCCAGCTGGATATAAGCTGAGCGGTATTAGTGAGATAACTGTTGCAATTGATTCAAGCAGCAAATCAATATCTGTCACGAACAGCAAGCTATTGGGTGACCTAGAGATTACCAAGGTTGATGCGCGAGACTTTAACATCAAGTTGGCAGGTGCCGTATTTGAACTGTATAACAGTGCAAAAGTGAAAGTTGGCACTGAGACAACGGGTGCGGATGGTAAGGCTGTATTCCAAGGACTGCCTTATGATGATTACGTGTTGAAGGAAGTTAAGGCTCCTAATGGTTACTCGATCATTGGTAATGGTGAGAAGTCGGTTACCATTAATTCAAGCACAGCGACGGAACAAGTCGAGAATGTTCGAAATCCTGTAGGACCGTTCCCGACACCAACACCAACACCAACGCCGACTCCGACTCCGACACCGGATGTGGGTGAGCCGTCACCAACTGTTACACCAAATCCATCTACAAAGCCCGAACCGTCTTTAAAACCAACACCAACACCAGTCGTTACTCCTAAGCCAACACCTACGCCTGGCACAGCGTTGCCTGCAGAGAAGGAGAAAACACCGGAGGATACGCCTATCAAAGGTAAGGTTGATGTGCCTGAGAACGGTTCAGCTAAGCCTGGAGAACTTCCGAAAAACGGTGGAATTAAAGTTACAACTGATGGTAAATGGATATACTCACCTAAGCCGGGCTTTGTAGGCAAAGATAAGTTCTCCATTATCGTCAAAGACAAGGCTGGTAACGAAGAAGAGATTTACTTCGAAATCGATGTTGAGGAAATTCCGTTAGGAGGTGTCGAATCGACACCAGATGTAAATCAATTGCCGAAAACAGGAGAAAGCAGCTATCTTCCATTACAACTGCTTGGTGTTTTCCTGCTAATGAGCGGAATTGTTTTAAGGAAACAACGTACGTTATTCCGTAGAAAACAAAAATAAGCACCAAACGGAGCGCCAAAAAAGACGCCTATCCATTCGCTTTTTAAATGGAAGGGCGTCTTTTTCCTTAGGTATTGATAATCGACTTCCGATAGCTAGGCAATTAATTCAGCCTTCCGACCTCGTCTTGCCCTCACGGACAAACCGTAGCATAACAATAATATTATGGCAGCAGATACATACGGATAGTTAATATCAATATCAAATAATAAGCCTGCAACGATAGGTCCAGCTATATTGCCTAGACTTGTGAAAGCTGAGTTCAGGCCCGCGACATATCCTTGTTGATCTGGGGCCACTTTAGACATCTGAGTGCTAAGTGCCGGACGTAACACATCCATCGCTAAAAACACAATAAAAGTAACAACAACGATCAACCAATATTTGTGTACAAAAAGAGTTAAAAGTATAAATACAGCTGAAATAATCAAACTAAGTGAGATGACCTTCTTCTCTCCAAGACGGTTCAATATCCATCCGAATATAGTGGCTTGCACAACGGCACCGGATATGGATCCAAACGTGATAATATATGCAATATCCTTCGGTGTAAAACCGAATTTTTGATCGACAAACAAACCAAAAACGGTCTCGTAGTTCGCCAAACCGAAAGAAGAAACAAATACAATAATCAAGCTTAAAAAGTAAGGCTCCCGGTATGAATGAAGGAGCTGTACAGTAAGGCTCTGTCTCGCAACAGTCTTTGAAGCTGTACGCTTTTCTGCTGGCAGCGATTCAGGCAGTATCAATCCGGTGACTACAGCCGCTAACCCTCCGGCTATTGCAGCTGCGAAGAATGGAACGCGAATACCATATTCGGCTAATAATCCTCCGATTCCTGGACCAATTATGAATCCCGTTGTTATTGCTGCAGTAATGAACCCCATGCCTTTTGCTCTTTCTTCACTGGAGGTTATATCTGCTGTATAGGCCATAACAGCAGGCATGATGAGGGCAGCACCGATTCCCCCGAGAAATCTAGCTAAGAAAAGAAGATAAGTGGAGCTGGCAGCTCCAAAGAGTCCCTCTGAGAGTGCAAATATGATCATCCCTAAAACAATAATCTTTTTCCGTCCCAATGAATCAGACAGTCTTCCGGCTAAAGGTGAAAACATAAGCTGTGTTAATGAGAAAGCCGCAACAAGCATACCGACAGTACTTCCGCTAATATGAAGTTCCGCCATGTAAGTAGGCATAATTGGAATGACGAGACCTATTCCTGTAAAGACCAGAAATATGTTAAACATTAGGAGCAGCAGGGCGCCTCTATTTCTTAAAAGCAATGTCATAAAATAATCCTCCGAGTATTTCATTCTTTTTGATGTAATTGCTTTGGTTAGAGGAGAGCTTAAATCTTCAAAAACCTTATCAATTAATGTTCCCAGTAGTTGATTACCAACACATACTGAACGTTCATTCAGTATTCTAACACAGACAATAAATTCATTCAACAATCCGATGAGCTAGCTATTGTACAAAAAGATAAAGACTAATTAATTTTGTCCATTGATATGAAGAGGAAAATTATTTACTATTCTAGATGATAATGATAAGCATTATCATAAAAAGGGGAGCGAATGGGAGGAAGAATTAAATGGTACAAGTAAGGAAGCCAGTCATGCTTTTGGTAATTATCTTTATTATGGGGGCTTTATTGTTAGCATGCGGGAACAATACGAATATTTCGGATAATAAAACACAAGGAAATAGCGGTCAATCAACGGAGACACCGGCAACGTCTTCGCCTGAACCGGAGCAAACTGAAAAAAAGACGCGCTTATTTACAGACTGGACAGGACATGAGGTAGAGGTGCCAGTTCAACCACAACGGGTAATCTATCATGGTGAAGTAACAGGAGATGTGCTAGCTCTTGGTGTTACACCGGTTGGCGTCCTTAAGAATGAAAATGGAGGAACCTCCTATGATGATAAGCTAGTTAATTCAGAAGATGTCGGCTTTCCAATAAGCCTGGAGAAATCGTTGGCTCTTCAACCAGACCTTATTATTTTCTCTAATAATGATGCTGCTCAATACGAGCAACTTTCTAAAGTTGCACCGACGGTAACGTTCGACTCTTTTGCTACTATTGATGAGAGAATGCGCATCTTAGGGGATCTTTTAGGTAAGAAAAATGAGGCAGATGCTTGGTTAACCAAGCATAAATCTGAAGTGAAAGAAATGTGGACGATGCTGCACCAGAATGGGATGAAAGACAATGAGACAGCAACTGTGTTCACTGTATATCCTGGTAATCGATTATTTGTTATGGCAGGCGCAGGGCTCCCTCAATTCCTATACGATGAAAATGGCTTCAAGCCATTGGACAAAGTACAAGAGATGATTGACCAACAGATGGGGTTTGTAGAAATATCCGCTGAAGTGATGTCTGAATATGCGGGAGACCGTATATTTATCTTAAACCCGACAGATCCTGAGGCGCAGAAATCCTCGAATGAACTGATGGAAAGCAATGCATGGAAAAGCATCCCAGCTGTTAAAAATGGCTACGTATATAATTTTGATATTTTGAAGGCTGGAAGCGATGCCCTTGCTAGAGAATGGCTACTTAAGGAGCTTCCAAAAGCTCTGATTAAATAAACTTGTCGCAGTATATATTCTGCATCGAAAAAGAAGCTTTTCAACTACGGTTGATAAGCTTCTTTTTTTCGAATATACTAACGTAAATGATAATTGTTATCAATCGAGGAAAAGGGGGTTCGGCATGCACTTTCAATCCTTAAAATCGGTGCATCTGCGGTTTCTGTCCTTTCATTTAATAGATATAGAGTTAGTAACTTGTCTTACAGGAACTGTGCTGACGGAGGATATAACCGAAGCGTATACGCTGCTAATATGCAAAAGTGGTTCAGGCAAAATATATGATGATAATCAAACCTCGTTATTTTCCAGACATAGCGCTTTTCTTTTTAATCCTGGCGCTTTCTATCAATTCAAGAGTAGCGATGAGCAAACCTTTCAATTCTTCAAGATAAGATTCATCATTACTCATATCGGTGAATCAACGGCTCCAAGATCGTATAAGGAAAATTTATTTCCAGGTAGGAGTGAGCTGCGCGTCTATCCGTTGTCTCAATTAATAGATATGGCTGAGCAGCTCTACGAGAGCAGACAAGACCAAGAGGAAATGGAGTCATTTCAGCAAAATCTTCGGTTTTTGAAGATGATGGGTTTCGTGCTAGAGCAAAATATGTTATCCGAAAGCAAGCCGAGTTCGGTTCAATCTGTAGAACGTACGATTCAATATTTGCAGGATCACTATACAGATAAAATAACAGTTAAACTGCTATCGCAAATGGCAGGCCTCCCTAACGTGCAATACTCCGCCATTTTTAAGGAAGTAACAGGAAAGAAACCGCTTGATTACTTGACTGAGCTCCGAATTAAGCAATCCAAGGACTGGTTGCTTCAATCAAATGAATCTTTGCGACATATTGCAGAGAGGGTGGGCTTTACGGATGAATATTACTTCAACCGCAGGTTTCGGAAAACAACGGGCATGTCTCCAAGACAGTACGCCATAACGATGAGACGCCGAGTCAGTGTAAGGGACTGGGCTGGACATGAGGTTTCGATTCCAGCCAAACCTACACGAATTATCTTTTATGGAAATACGATAGAAGACCTACTGACGCTGGGCATCCAACCTATTGGAGGCGGCACCATATGGGGACAAGGACATCCGTTCAACACGGAACAAGCTACATCACTAAAGCCAGATTTGATTATCTTCGACAGGGAAGATGAACGGGAATATGAGCAAATTTCACAGATCGCTCCGACGCTTACCTATAACTCATTCGGATCGATCGAGCAAAGGCTGCTGACTCTGGGTGAATGGTTCGGCAAGGAGCTGGAAGCTAAGCACTGGCTTAACCACTACGCCAGCAACGCTGAATTAATGTGGAAACAGCTTGAGCCTCATATTAGACCAGGCGAGACTGCATCCGTATTCGTACATCATCGTGGAAAACGATTATTTGTTATGGGTAATATTGGATTAACGACTGTTCTCTATCACCCATACGGCTTTCGCCCAACGCCAAAAGTGGAGGAAGTGCTGAATGAGGAGCGGGCATACAAAGAAATTACGGTAGACACCCTTCAGGATTACGCTGGAGATCGCATATTTATGCTGCTTCCTAGCAGCTCTGAATCGAGAAAAGCGATGGAGGAGACCATTAGCAGCCCGTTGTGGCAATGCCTTCCCGCTGTGCGGAATGGGCTAGTCTATCTGGTAGATGAGGAAACATGGAACTGTTGCGACGCAAATACGATCAGTAAGCTATTGAGTATGCTGCCGAGACTGTTAAGACATACTTCTTAATTAAACATTGAAATAGTTTTGAGAAAAGCGACAGATGAACCTGTTGCTTTTTTTTGTACAAAATTATCTTATTTTTTGTCCATTGTGCTTTCAAGAGGCGCAAGACTACAATTGTATTGATAATTATTCTCATACATATAAGCGGTTTGGGAAATCAACGTGAGGAGGACAAAAATTGGCGGAAAAACTCGAACTATACGATGTGACGATTATTGGCGGAGGGCCTGCGGGGATGTATACCGCTTTCTATAGTGGAATGCGTGATTTGAAGACGAAGCTCATTGAAGCGAAAGATGAACTTGGCGGGCGCATGCTGATTTATCCAGAGAAAATGATCTGGGATGTCGGTGGTGTCCCTCCGATTTTGTGTGAAAAGCTGATCACTCAATTGGTGCAGCAGGCAAAAACGTTTGACCCGACCCTTGTATTCGGGCAGCATATTATCGGGCTTGAGAAGCAGGAGGATTCAACTTATATTCTGGAGGCGGCTAGTGGAGAGAAGCACTGGACGCGTACGGTAGTGCTGGCAATCGGGCGTGGCATTATGAAGATGGCAAAGCTGGAGCTGGAAGGGGCTGAGCGCTACGAGGTGTCCAACCTGCACTATACGGTACAAGAGCTGGAGCCTTTCAGAGGGAAGCGAGTGTTGATTTCTGGAGGCGGCAATTCCGCGGTGGACTGGGCAAATGAGCTGGAGCCCATTGCAAGCCAAGTCACCGTAGTGCACCGACGCAGCCAATTTGGCGGACATGAGAAAAATATAGCTCGAATGATGAACTCGTCCGTTAATGTTCTTACTCCTTATGAGGTAAGTCAGCTGCATAGCAGTAATGGAAAGACGATTGAGCGAGTAACACTCAGTCATATAGAGACAGGGGAATCCAGTCAAATTGAGTTTGACGAGGTATTTGTTAACCATGGTCTTATAGCGGATTTCAGTGGGATCAAGGATTGGGGATTAAATATGGATGACTGGAATATGTACGTTAGTCCCAAGCTTGAAACGAACCTGCCAGGCATATTTGGTGCAGGAGATTTTGTGTATTATGATAGCAAGGTGAATCTGATTGCTGGGGCGTTTACGGATGCATCGTTAGCTCTTAACAGTGCCAAGCTCTATTTAGACCCTGAGGCTCCTAAAGTGGCGTATGTCTCCTCCCATAATGATCGATTTAAGGAGAAGAACAGGGCGTTAGGTATTACGGAAGAATAAGAAGCACCAGCAAGTATGCCAATAAAATAATGATCTTGAAACAATATGATCATTATGTTCCAAATGAATGCTTAGAAGGAGAGGACTCTATGGTTCGTCATTTTTTCAGCTATTATCGTCCATATAAAGGATTGTTTCTGCTTGACTTTGGCTGTGCAATTATTGCCGGCTTGCTGGAACTGGCATTTCCGATGGCCATCAATGTGTTTATCGATGACCTGCTGCCAGGAAGTAAATGGGATCTTATCATCTGGGCCTCTATTGGTTTGATCGCTCTATATATGTTGAATACAGGACTGATGTATGTCGTCAATTACTGGGGGCATATGCTCGGCATTAATATTGAGACGGATATGAGACGTAAGCTGTTTGCGCATATTCAGAAGCTGTCATTCCGCTTCTTCGACAATACGAAGACCGGCCATCTAATCGGGCGGCTGACTAACGACATGAATATGATTGGGGAAATGGCACATCATGGCCCTGAGGATTTAATTATTGCTGTAATGACGCTGGCTGGTTCTTTCACACTTATGTTGTTTATTAACTGGAAACTCGCTGTTTTGACCTTTATCGTGGTACCAGTAATTATTTGGGTTGTTGTGCATTTCAACAAGAAGATGACGACAGCTATTCACCAATTGTACGACGACATCGGTGATTTTAATGCACGAATCGAAGACAATGTAGGTGGAATTCGCGTCGTCAAGGCGTTCTCCAACGAGGATCATGAGGAAGCACAATTTGCTGTTCATAACGGGCGTTTCCGTCAAACGAAACTTCGCTCGTACAAGCTGATTGCCGGAAATGGCTCAATCAGCTATATGATGATGCGATTTGTGACATTGTTTGTGATGGTGTGCGGGACATGGTATGTCATTCAAGACGAGCTTTCTTATGGACAGTTCGTTGGCTTCTTGCTGCTTACCAATGTGTTCTTCCGCCCAATCGAAAAAATCAACGCCATTGTGGAAAGTTACCCACAAGGGTTTGCAGGATTTAAGCGTTACGTGGAATTAATGGAAACGGAGCCAGATGTGGCTGATGCACCAAATGCAGGGGAGCTCAAAGCTTTTCAGAGAGAAATTCAATTTGACAATGTGTCTTTTAGCTATGAAACGGATCGGCAGGTGCTGCAGCAGGTAGATCTAATCATTCGCAAAGGAGAGACAGTTGCGTTTGTTGGACCATCTGGCGCAGGCAAGACGACGCTATGCAGTCTAGTGCCGCGCTTCTACGAAGTAGAGAGCGGTGCGATTCGAATCGATGGGGTAGATATTCGTGAGGTTACGCAAGAATCACTTCGCAGGCAGCTTGGTATTGTGCAGCAAGATGTGTTCTTGTTCGCTGGAACGATTCGAGAAAACATTCTGTACGGCAAGTTGGATGCAAATGAGGATGAAATATGGGAATCCGCACGGCGAGCGCGCCTAGATGAATATATCCGATCGCAAGAGAATGGGATGGATACTGTTATTGGGGAGAGAGGAGTGAAGCTCTCAGGCGGGCAGAAGCAGCGGCTCGCGATTGCGCGTATGTTCCTAAAAAACCCGCCCATCCTTATTCTCGATGAAGCAACATCGGCGCTGGATACGGAGACAGAGCTGGCTATCCAGCAATCACTGGCGGAGCTGTCGAAAGGACGGACGACGTTAGTCATCGCCCATCGTCTAGCTACAATTAAAGATGCGGATCGCATCGTGGTTGTAACCGAGCAAGGTATTTCGGAGCAGGGACATCATGAAGAATTGGTAACCGCAGGCGGTGCATACAGCCGTTTGTATCAAGCGCAATTTGGAACATAATGAACTTTTTTTGAATCGAGGGCAGTGCCTGTGATGCTACTAGTTTCTGATGATGTAACGCCAAAGCCGGCAGAAGAAACATTTGGCAAGATCAAATTAACGCTAACGAAAGTTGGTCGCCACACAAGTGTGCTGTGAGCCACCATCAACTGTTGAAAGTTGACCAATGTGCAGGGCGAGTGAGTGACTGTGGCAGCTTGGTATCCTCATCGCCCTTCGCTGAGTTGAGCTGGACTTGGGTGAGGAAAATACTTTCGGTGAGGTTGGCTCCCCTGAGGTCTGCGTCTCGGAAATCAGCCCCGATGAGATCAGCCACTCTCATGTCTGCTCCTCTGAGATCTGCGGCAATAAGGTAGGCTCCTCTTAAGTTGGCGTACCTGAGATCGGCTCCATGGAGATTGGCGCCGATAAGGTCAGCTCCTCGGCCAATTTTCTTCGGACGCTTCAGAGGGCCCTTATGCTTGCGCTGGGCTTCATCTCGCACGAGCTCACTAGTCTGTAAGAGCAGAGCATTGACCTCAGCACGATGTGCTGCCACATTCAGTTCCATTAGAGAGTCGGGACTGAGATCAGTTAGACGTTTCGTCTCATCGAGCGCAGAGTGGAGTGCGCCGTGAATCGAATGAGCCGATTGTAACGTTAGCGCTTCGGTTAGATACCAGAGCAGCTCTTGCAGCTGCCACATAATCGGGAATACCTCGTACATTTGCTTGGCGGAGTCTGGTGCTTGCCGCCAGTCACGTCCACCGAAGGTAACTTGGGAAACCTTTTGCCCTGCACCAAAGCAGTCATAGACTGTGCAGCCGCGAAAGCCCCGCTGCCTGAGGCTGGTGTGAACGCCGCAGCGGAAGTCCGGTTGCAGATTTTGGCAGGGCTGCCCGGCAGCTTTATCAATCGCGAAGTCTACTGAAGCTGCGAAGGGCAGCGCAACACAGCACAAACCGAAGCAGTTCTCACAGTCAGCTTGCAAGCTGAGGCGACTCTTATTGGAAATGGTTCCTGAATATTCGTGATTCTCAGACATGTCGAAATCTCCTTCTACTTCAATGTGTTCCTATAATTGTATGATCTAATTTTAATGCAAAGCTATGGCAGATAATAGATGTTTTTATTTTAATAATGATATTTGGGTTCAAAACTGAAATCAGCGGGGGACACTATCCAATTCAATTGCTGGTAAGAGAAAGTATAATAGCTGTAGTTGTATATCAACTATTACCAGCTGTATAATTGTGTGAAAACTAAAGGGGTTTGGATATGATTAAAGTTGCTTATTTAGGTCCCAAGGGAACATTTTCAGAAGAGGCGGCCCATCAATATTTTTCTGATCAAACCGAATGGCTTATGCATGAATCAATATTAGATGTATTGGAAGCTGTTCATAACGAAGATGTAGATAAATGTATCGTCCCCATTGAGAATTCGATTGCTGGGAACATTCATATGACTATTGACGGTTTATTGATGTACAATCTGCATATTGAAGCGGATCTAATCTTTACGGTGTCCCTTCATTTGATTGGAGATCCCGAAGCCGATATTAGCCAGATAACTACGGTTAGATCCATAAGTCCTGCAATCAATCAATGCAGAGAGTTTATCAAACGAAATCACTTTAAGACGGAATATGCAGATAGTACAGCGAAGGCCGCTCAATCCATTAAAGCTTCACATACGGTGGCTGCAATTGCTTCAAAAACGGTAGCAGAGCAATACAACCTGAAAGTGCTTGATAGTGAGATTCAAGACAATTCAGCTAATCACACCCGATTTATTGTTGTCAGCAAAAAAAATCCGTCGGGTAAAGAGCAAAAGAAGACAATGATGTTGATAACACCAAACAATGAATATCCTGGCGTGCTGTCGTCCATTCTAAATGTTTTTTCCGCGTTGGGCATCAACCTGACATGGATTGAATCACGACCGACTGGCAAGCAGCTAGGAACATATCGTTTTTTAATAGAAACAGAAATTGCGCAGGATGACCAACGCATGAATAAGGCTATGAAAATATTTGAAACGTTCGGACATCAGGTACATATTATTGGAAGTTATTCGACCACTATTCTTTAAATGGCGACTGAAACCAATTTAATAGGCAATCGTATTAGTCAGAGTATTGAATTGTTTATTTTATCATTTGGAGGCTGGTTACATGTTTAATCGTCTATTTGCTAGTATTGGAATTGGTTCGGCTAAGATTGATACCCTGCTTGAAAAAAATCGCTATATGCCAGGTGAAATAGTAAAAGGTATAGTTAAGGTGAAGGGTGGAAATGTTGAACAACGTATTGAGACGATAACATTGTCGGTCATGACCGAATATATTAGGGAAACTAATGATCACAAAGTGAAAAACCATAGTGAGATCGTCCGCTACCGGGTATCCGATCCATTTAGCTTGTCAGCTGGCGAGCTGAGAGAAGTACCCTTCTTGTTTCAGTTGCCCTATAAAACTCCTGTGACCGTTGGGCAAACTCCGGTGTGGGTGAAGACCGGTCTGGATATTAGTGGGGGAGTGGACTCAGGCGATAATGATCGTATTGAGATTGGCTTGACTCCGGGGATGGAAACGATATTTAATGCCATGAAAGTGTTAGGCTTCTTATTCCGCAAGGCAGAATGCGAGTACGCATCGCGACTCGGAGGTAACTTACCGTTCGTGCAGGAGTTCGAATTCGTACCTACTACACAATTCCGCGGGCATCTGGATGAGGTTGAAGTTATGTTCTTCCCTGCGGAGAATGAGCTGGAGATCGTTCTTCAAATTGACCGTAAGGCGCGGGGATTTAGCAGCATGTTTGCGGAAGCGATGAATTTGGATGAATCCTTCATCCGTGTCCGGTTCACTAATCAACAGCTCTCAGCGGGTTATAATGCCATAGCTAAGCAGTTATCCGATATCATCTCCCGACATATTTAGGTTAGAGAAGCTTTAGAAGCAGTCTATTCAATTGGAAAACAGAGCATGGGGTAAAATCTCCATTGCTCTGTTTTTTTATGTAAGCCAAAGTAGATGGTATGGGCAGGTTATCGCTCGGCCAGCTTCAGCAGCTCATCGACGACCAGGTCTGGTTGATAGCTGTGAATGTAATGAGAGCTGTCAGGTACGATGATTTGCTTTCCTGATACAGACCAAGAGGGAAAGGCTGCTTCGCTGTCCATCCATGCTTTATCATCACTAAGCTTGCCGAAATAGTCTGCAGTTAAGACGGTAAGCGGGATGTCGAGTGTCTTCTTGCTGTTGAGAATGACTTTGGCATTAGTCTGGCTTTGGCGGATTTCATCTGTCATATCTTTATTGCCCGTTTTTTGCAACACCGCTTTACGGTACAGATCCTTCAAATTATTGGGCAGTAGTTTCTGGCCGTTGCTTTGATCAGACATCCATTCGTCAAAACCGTTTATATGATATAGTGCCCTTACAACGCCCGTCGTCTTAAGCACTCGGTGAATAATCGGTATGAACGTAATAGGTTTATTCGATGCGTAATATTCAGGACTTCCGCCATCTATGAGCAGAATGCCCTTCACCTCATCGGGAAAACGCTGGGCATAACGAATCGTTTCCAGTGACCCGAGTGAATGGCCAACGAAGATATAAGGGGGGTTCTGCCCGGAGACACGTAACAGCTCGTGAATCTCATCTGTAATAGTGTCGATACTTCGATTCCTGCCGATCGTATCACTGTGCCCGTAACCAAATCGGTCATAAACTGCAACTTTCACATGCGGCTTTAACCCCTCATACAACGGATAAAAGTCAGCGTAGGGACTTGCGGTTCCCCAACCGGAAGCAAACACAACGGTCGTATCCCCCTCACCTTCGGTGTATAGATGCATTTTATGACCTGCTACATCAAACATGCTTCCAACTGGTAAATAAGATTTCGCATCCTGTTTAGAAGCATACCATTGATATATGATGCCAATGCTGATCAGCGGAATAAGAAAAGCTAGCAAATAAATGAAGATTCTGCGAATCGTTCTCCACATGTTCCTTAGTCTCCTTTTGTTGAACTGCTACCATTGAATTGAAGGCACTCTCTCCACTTTACAAAAATTGGTTTTAATTAAAAACAGACCAAAGACAGAGGAACTCCCCCGACTTTGGTCTAAAGTCAATCTGGTATATGATGGTGCAACGAACCTAAGTCCAAAGGCCATATGATATAGTTATAATATGGAACGAATATGTTTGATCGTGCAATTTTACATAGAATGGATGGGTGGAAATCTTGAAACAGAGCATATGCATATTGCTGGTCGAGGATGACCGATCGATTAGCGAGATGGTGGAAGCATATTTAACGGTTGAAGGCTTTCAAGTCGTGCATGCGGCAGATGGAGAAGAGGCATTGCGTTTATTTGGTTTGGATACATATGATTTGATATTGTTGGATGTCATCTAGCAGTATAATGTAATGCCACTATCGACAAAGCTAACGTCTTATTGATAGTGGTTTTTTTGATGCGTTCTTCATTTGAATGGATATTGTACATTCAAACAATCTATATTCCTTGTCTCAATGTGTTTGAATGGAAATTATACAATTAAAGAGGTAGTAAGAAGCTCTTTTTCTTCATAACAGGCGATTAGCCTGTATGAAATACACTCTAGGACGAATATAACGGTTTTGAAGTAGAGTTGATTGTATAAAATACAGTCAAATACGCCAAGTGAGAAGTAGAGAAGAATGCATTGGAGTAGAGTTGACTGTTCTTAGTATCTGTAAAGAAATAACAGCTTTAAAGGAGCTTAGTGAAGACTGAGGTCTGTTTAAAATCTTTCTATATTAAAATTAGTAATTGTGACATTTTTATACAGTTTATGCTATACTTTTTTTGGCCAGTAAATGGTAGAAAAAGATTTCTATTAAGCTGCTATTTCACTATGCTGGGTTATGATGATAATCGGTTTAAACCTAATGCAAAGATAACTCGTACTGAAAGTGCCGCGGCACTATTACGTTTGTGGAAAGTTCTGAATCCTTAGGGGTGAGAAAAGAACAATCGTTTCTCAATGGGATTATTTCGAAAACTAAGTTCGAAAGCGCCGTACAACTAGTGCGGCGCTTTTTTTTTCGAACGCCTAACATGGGCGCCGTAGAAGTATAAAAACAATGTGAAATGATAGGCCTGTAAACGATGATGACGGTGGGTATTGGCATTTAAAATAGAAAGTGGGATGGTGATGGTGTGAATCAATTAGATCAAGAAGTCCAAGAAATAAGGGTGCCCGTAAGTTCGGTACATTTGGTTGTCTGTTCACGAACTTACCGTGAAATTGGCTATTCACCAGATGCTGTATCGAATGGATGATTCCACTCTCTCTTCAGAGAAGTTGGCAAACATAACTTCTTACAGTCCTTTTCATTTTGATCGGATCTTTCGCTCAATTACTGGTATCCCCCCTCGCCTCTATTTATCAGCTCTTCGATTCCAATGGAGCAAAAGGCTGTTATTGAAGTCTACTTTATCTGCTACTGAAGTCGGTCAAACGGTTGGGTATAGCAGTTTTGGTACTTTTTCTTCTAAGTTTTCTACTTTTATAGGTCTATCGCCTCAACAGTTTAGAAATTTTATTGAGAGAAGGATGGTAGGTTTAAGTGAACTCAAGACCATCGGATTACCAGAGGTTAACAGGAGCCGCTCGAAAATTGTAATTAAAGGTTCAATCGAGGCTCCAAAAGAATTTCATGGGGTAATTTGTATAGGTTTGTTTACTAAGCCAATCCCTATGGGTAAGCCCGTTTCATGCACCATGGTCTTCGATCCAGGAAAGTACGCCATATCGAATGTTCCTGATGGCACCTATTACATAATGTCCATTGCATTTTCTTGGGATGATCCCCTTGATGAGTACTTACATCCGGAAAATTCATTGCGTGGCAAGGCAAGCGGCAAGATCATAGTGGCTGGAGGAAAAGCAAAAGGTGAATCCAATATAACCCTTCGTCCTCCAAAATTTTATGATCCGCCCATGTTAGTCTCCTTCCCCATTCTCGTCCAAGCCTTTCTTAATAAGCAGGAGGAATAAAAAAGAGCAAACTAGAAGAAGCAGCGTCTTCGGGTTTCAGCTATTCTTTTTGTAGAGTCATATCAGACTACTGTACTAATAGGAGTGAATATCATGTCACGTGTAATTCATTTTGAAATTGAGACTAGAGACCCTGAGAAGAAAATCTTATTTTACCAAGAAGTATTCGGATGGAGATTTGAAGAGATGATGGAAGGGTATTGGATGATTGTTACCGGATCAGATGAGGAGCAGGGTATTGACGGAGGGTTGATGAGAAGCTCAACAGAGGATGCGTTACGAACAGTTAATACAATCACCGTAGTGGATCTAGATGAATATTTGGGTAAAGTCGAACGGGCAGGTGGTAAAGTAACCTCTCCTAAAATGCAAATTCCCGAGGTTGGCGATTTTGCTTATTGTGAGGACTTCGAGGGCCTTGCTATCGGTGTGATTCAATTTTTTGATAAAATAGTTGAGTAGTCGGTGTATATACATGCAACGTGATTACAAGATCGCAACAAAGACGGCAGAGATGCTGTCTTTTTATTTTGATCCAAAAAAAGTAAATTCGTCCTTAGACGATCAGAAGGAATTTCACTATAAAAGGCGAATGTATATTCCCATGAAATTTGATTAGGGGAGGATGTTGAATTGACTAAAGTGTCTGGTATCATTCAAACGCGAATCGTCTGGAAAGAGGCCATGCAGGTGGTGGGGGAGAAAATACAATACACCTATTCTGCTGAAGTTCCCCCATCAGAGAATGAAATTTCTCTTCTTTGGTCACGTTTTACCAAAAGGTTCGGGGAGATCGACCACAATGTCGGCGGCGTATATGGACTAATGCTGGTCGGGGACGACTGCAAGCCGGGAGGTTCATTCGATTACATGGCGGCGGTCGGTGTTTCTCATGCGGAACAGGTGCCTGAAGGTATGACATCGGAAAGGTTTTCTAGTGGGCTGTACTGTGTTGTTACTCGTCAAGGTGTCATCGATGAGATCGGGGCAGCGTTCAATTATTATTTTCAAGAATGGCTCCCGCAATCCGATTATGAACATCGCAGCAGCGGCGTGGAGTTCGAATATTACGATGAACGTTATCACGGAAATGGCAATCCGGAATCGATAATGGAGCTTTGGTTTCCTATTCAACCTGCTCAAGCGATACCATTGGAAAATCGGGTAGGAAGCGTGTTTGTTCATGTGACGGATCTGCGCAGGGCTGCTGAATGGTACAGCCGTCTGCTGGGGCTTCCTGTGATTGAGGAACGTCTAAACGGTGGACCTGTGTATTGGTTCGAATTTCAAGGGACACATCTTATACTTGACTCTAACGAGGCAAACCAACAGAATCCTGAATGGCGCGAGTCGATGATGCCACGTATCATGTTTCCTGCACGCGATATCGATGAGGCATACCGTTATTTGAAAGAGAAGGCAGAACCATTTTCGGAGCCGGAGCGCCACGGTTCGATGGCCTATTTCAACTTCCGCGACATAGAAGACAACGCGCATATGGTTTGCTGGAGTGTTCAGCAGGATGTGGACTCTGAGCTTCATGGGCAAAGCCCCATCCATCCTCGAATCGGTGGCGTTTTCGTGGACGTAAAGGACATGCGGACGACTGTCGGCTGGTATACCAAGCTGCTAGGACTGCCACTTGATGAGGGGAATGCGGTGCGATCTGTCTATTCTGTTCCCGTAACCTATGGAGCAGCACTGCTGCTGGATCAAAACCGTTATTTAAACCAGGATCCGTTTACACAGCTGTTTTATTTCGAGACGGATGATTTCGAAGCAGCGCTTGCGTATGTTCGGAGCAACGGCTTTGAGCTCATGGACGAGCCGAATCACTTTCATGATTTATCCGAATTCGTACTGCTTGATCCGGACGGCAATCGAATTGTAGTTGCACAGATGAAGCGGCCATAAAGAAGGTGAATGGCAATGGGCGACGGAAGTGACAACGCTGTGGGTTGGGATGGAAGTGAGTTCATTTGAATCGCTGCCGGACGGACTTGAAACGATCATGATACCTCAGAAGAGATTCGCCAAAATATCGGTTAAAGGCAATCGCGATCTTATGAATGAAACGTATGGTTTTTTGTTTGATTGGTTTCGTACTGGATCATACGAGAGAGACGTGACTGAAGGTTCCTTTGGGTATGAAATGAATCGTCTCCATCCGATTAACCCTTTTGAAATTGCAGCGGATGAGATTGACTTCTTCGATTTTGATATTTTCGCGCCTATTAAAGAAGGGGATGGAATGTAGGGTAATCGATAATTATCGATTGATTCTATAACAATGAACGTATCCAATTAAAGCTAAACAAGCTGACGCCGTTAGAATACCGGCGTCAGCTTGCATATCATCATGCGATACGGGACTGCCCTTAAGTCGTAAATAATTAAATGATCCTTTCAGGCCCGAAAGATCAAGCTCTATTGCTTCGAGATACCCGTACATCATGAATGCAGCGCTTCTCAAACAGTTAAAAGAAGTAAGAGTCTTCTCAAGATGCTCAGAAACGTAGTATCTGAGCGCCGTCTGCCTAATGACTTTCCCTGTATTGGGTCGGATTCATCCCTTCATGAGCCATAAACTTTTTGTTGAAATAATTCGCATTGATATAACCCGACTCGATCGCGATACGTTTGATCGACCAATCTTTTTTCTCGATCAGCAATTGCTTCGCCAATTGTAATCTGCATAAGGTAACGAATTCCACCGGACTAAGCTGGGTCAATTTGCGAAACAGTCTGCAGAAGTAAAATTGGCTAATCTCCGCTTTCTCTGCCCATTCCTCAAGTATAAAAGGAAGATGCGCTTGTTTCTGAATTTGCGGAAGCAGCTTGAGCAGCCTGTCTGCTGCCTCTGTTCCTTTATTTATTGTTAACGGGATTGCATTGCTTACAAACTCAGCAATAATTCCATAGGTTAAACAAGACAATCGGCTGTAATGAAGAGCTTCATCTTTCTCAGCTTCCGTAAGCAGAACATGATAGAGCTGTTCAAATGAGCTCATATCTTTTAGCGTCCATATAGACGAGCGGTGAAAACCCCGATCAATCAGAAATTGCGTTAACTCAGGTCCTCCGTAAAAATGCACCCACCTCAATTCCCACGGTTCATCTTTGCTGCTATAGTACAATTGGCGTTGGTTCGGGAAATAAAGATAACAATCTCCTTTGACCAGCGTGTACTGACGGTCGCCAACATCCACGTATCCTTTCCCGTCAACAATGACATGAATGCTAAATGTATTCCACGATCCCTTGTCGCGTCCCACAAAATGATCCGGCCACTGACCATACCATCCTACAGACTCAGGTAAACAAAAAAAGGGGTGCTCAGAGAGAATCGGAACAAATACATTTCTAAACAACATCGGCGACACTCCTTTGTAGGCAATATAGTTCTATGATGAACAAGATAATACAATTTAACTTTATCTATTCTTCGAATATACTGACAATATAGTTCCAAGCCAATTCGAAAAGGAGGTAAATGATCCTTAGTTTGATGAGGATAACGTTGTTTTGACAGCGTTATCATTAATCTGCATGATATCACTTTTTGAGCATCTTGTCTTATGAATGACCAATTTAAATTAGGGGTGTTCCTATGAAAAAGTCAATATCCATTCTTCTGATCATGATGTTCTTAATCCTAACTGCTTGTTCCAATACAGATGACTCAAAGCAATCGTCCAGCAATACAAATGATAAATCGCAAACAGCTGAACCGGCGGCAGAAGCGAAAGCGGTTACACTTACAGTTATGCCAGTTTCGGTAGGAATTAACGAAGAAGATTTCAAACTGTTGTTCACAGACCCAGTCAAAGCGAAGTATCCGAACATTACCGTAGAATTGTTCAAAGGCCCGGAAGGAGCGACAATGGAAGAGCTGATCGCTGCGAAAAATACGCCAGACATGATGTTGATCTGGAACGGCGCCATGCCTTCTGTGAAGCGACATGAACTGTTCCAGGACATTACTCCTTATATTGAAAAAGAAGGCGTGGATATTAATCGTTTCGAACCGGTCGTTCTGGAAACGATTCGAAACGTAGCGGATAACGGCGAGTTATACGGACTGCCTTTTGCTATGCAGTTAAATGCGCTTTATTATAACAAAGAAATTTTCGATCAATTTGGCGTTCCTTATCCGACAGACGGTATGACGTGGGATCAAGTAACGGAGCTTGCCAAAAAAGTTACAGGGAAAATTGACGGTACGCAATATAGCGGTCTAAGTCCAGAGCATCTGGAGCGGTTATCATTTCCTCTCGGCATCGTTACGATTGATGAGAAGACGAATAAAGCCAGCATCAATAACGATCAATGGAAGCAAGTATTCCAAGCAGCGTACAATATTTACAAAATTCCGGGAAATGAGAAAGGTAATGAATGGGCATTCTTGAACAAAACAGGCGCGATGTTTGCTGGCTTTAATATATTCCCTAATTTAATGCAAATGTCAGCAGAAGGGTTTACGAACTGGGATGTTGTCCAATATCCAAGCTTTCCGGGGTATGAGAATACATACGGCATGGTTGACGCACACATTCTGACGATCAATAGTACGTCTAAGCATCCGGATGAAGCGATGAAAGCGATCAACGTTATCACATCTGATGAAGTTCAGAAGCTCAGCACATCGAAGACAATGCGCGTGACGACTCTGACAAGTCCGGAGGTCCAAAATGCTTTTGGCGCCGACAACCCTTATTTGGAAGGGAAAAATATCGCCGGCATCTTCAAAAGTAAACCTGCCCCAGCGCCTGTATTTTCTCCATTCAACGGAGACGGCATGGGAATAGCGAATAAAAAATTCGACGAATATTTGGCTGGAAAAGATCTGAACACGGCTTTGCGAGAAGCGGAAGAGGAAATTAATAAGGTGCTCTCTGAGAAGCAGCAATAAGGATAAGGGCTGTCCGGTAGGGCAGCCCTTGAAGTCCAAAAAATCACAAAAGACGTTCGCATTAAAAACCGAACGGGCGGCATACAACATGCAATCCAAAGCTGTGTCGGAGGTTATCATCATGCTGAATCAATTACTTGGCTTGCTATTCAGAAATCCGCTGTTGTTAATATACCCGATCGTATTGGATGGTCTTTCATTTATCGTGGGACTAATGATCGTGGGTTTTATCGGCACACCGTCATTATCCTATCGTCTTATTCTTGAGATGGGGCTTCCATCGATTAGTTATGTCAGCAATATCCCACAATTCGTTAACCAGCTGCAGTTTATGGGGGAGGCGGTTCCGATAAGTGCATGGATTGCTGTGTTGCTCATGCTGCTTGTCACGGTCTTTACTCAAGGTGGATATATTGCCTCCTTGCGAAATGCCGTCGAAGGGCAACCGATTTCATTACGACAATTTATAAGAGACGGGAAAAGTCACTGGGTCCGCTTCATCTTCATGTTTCTGATTTTCACGGCAGCAAAAACTGCTTTGACCACACTTCTGGTTGCGTTATTTAACGCCATTGGTTTATTCCTTTCCCTCGTTATAATTGTAATTCTTCGGATTAGGTATATTTATGTGGAATATTGTATCGTTATCGATCGATTGAATGTCGATGCAGCATTTCGACAAAGCCGTCGCTATGTTCAAGCTTCAAATTTCAAGACGTTTGGTCTCGTAGTTGTATTGTTCATTGCATCGGGTACGATTAGCCTATTGCTGCACTGGGTATGGAGTCCGGTTGCTGTCATGGCTGCTATACCGGTATGTGCAGTTGTCATTGGTGCAATACAACTGGCCTTCATGCAGCAGCTATGTCAAACCAAACAAACATTTTGATCATGACTATATAGGGGTATACAAAAAAGCGAGGGAGGAACATTCATTGTCGAGAATTTCTTTTAATCATGTTCATAAACGTTACGGGAAATTTAAAGAATATGCGGTAAAAGATTTTAACCTGGAAGTACAGGACCAGGAATTTCTCGTCTTTGTTGGTTCTTCAGGCTGTGGGAAGTCGACAACCTTGAGAATGCTTGCGGGATTAGAGGATATTTCGGAAGGCGAAATATATATCGGCGATACGATTGTAAACGATATGCCGCCCAAAGATCGCGACATTTCGATGGTTTTTCAGAACTATGCGCTTTATCCGAATATGTCTGTCTACGAGAATATTGCTTTTGGCTTACAGATGAGAAAGCTTCCTAAGCATGAAATTGATCTATCTGTAAAACGTGCTGCACGTGTGCTCGAAATTGAGAATTACCTGGATCGCAAGCCTCGAGAGTTGTCCGGCGGTCAGCGCCAGCGAGTTGCGCTTGGCAGGGCAATCGTCCGCACACCTCAGGCGTTTCTGATGGACGAGCCCCTCTCCAACCTGGATGCGAAGCTGCGCGTGCAGATGCGTTCGGAAATTATTAGACTTCATAAAAAAATCGGCGTAACGACGATTTATGTTACGCACGATCAGATTGAAGCGATGACGATGGGAGATCGTATTGTCGTGATGGAGAAAGGGATCGTACAGCAATTGGATACGCCCGAGAAAATATATAATCAACCAGCAAATCTGTTCGTTGCGAGTTTTATCGGCAACCCTCCGATGAACTTTGTTCATGGAAAATTGGAAGAGCACGACGGAGGACTAGAATTCCATACGAAGCGTTTCGCATTGAAGATAACTGAGAAACATGCTTATACATTAAGACGCCATAATTTGATCGATAGAGGGATCATATTGGGTGTCCGTCCGGAAAATATCAGCTTTGAAGAGATCATGTTGGAAGCGTCCCCCCATTCCATCATTATCGGGACGATGGAATTGAGTGAATTTGTAGGATCGGACCGCTATTATCACATGAATATTGGAATGGAGAAACATCTAATTGCCAGGGCACACCCCCGTTATCACTTTGATGACGGAATGAAAGCTTCCGTGTCCGTGGACATGAACAAGGCGTTGTTTTTCCATAAAGATACAGGGATTTTACTAACAGAGTAATGGAGGGGCTCGAGTGATGAAGATGGGATTTCGTACGTTTCAACGATTGTTACTCCTTATCTTAGCTGTTGCCCTAACAGGTGTTCCAGTGTTATCGGGTCAAGTGCAAGGTGAGCAAAATGCAGCCGATCAGGGCAGTGAAAATCGGGGCATTCAAGATGTTTCGACTCGCGAGCCCTATTACTATTCGATGGCGAACAAATGGGAGAATGACAATGCTCCGGCTGGAGCCCACGAAATCCAAATTGAAGCTAGATATTTCAGTGCGAAGTCGGATGATGCTGAAGTCTCTGTCGGCTCCTATCAAGGTGAAGATAACGTTCTTTTATGGTCTAAGCCAAAAGGTTGGGTGGAGTACGAAGTAAATGCAGAGAAAGAGGGTATTTATGAACTGGAAATCGACTATTTTCCATATATTTCAGCCGACGGGGGACACCGACAGTCGGTTATGATGAGTGTCCGGATCAATGGAGACTTCCCGTTCCGTGAAGCTCGTTCCATTGCTCTAGAAAGGCAGTTTGCTGAAGCGGGAGTGGAGAAATACGATGATACCGGCAATCAGCTACGCTCCTTGATCCGTGAGGAGACAAGCTGGAAAACGACTTCTTTTCGTGATTCGGAAGGAGCGTACAGCCAGCCATTGCTATGGCATTTGAATAAAGGGATGAATACGATTCGTATCGAAGCGGTTCGTGAGCCGGTCGCCGTGAAATCATTCCGTCTACAAGCTCCGAAAGCCTTGGATAGCTACGAAGATGTGAAAAAATTGTATCCTAACGTTTCTGCAAACGGAAACAAAAAAGTCGTTGCAATCGAGGGCGAGCAGTTCAGTTATAAAAACTCATCTTCCATTCAAACGCAATACGATCGCAGTCCGCTTACGAAGCCGGCATCGCTCGATCTGGTTCGTTACAACACGATTGGCGGCACGGGTTGGAATAAGGGCGGTCAAGCGATAACTTGGGAATTTGAAGCGCCGAAAGACGGCGTTTATCATTTGACTTTGCGTGCAAGACAAAACTTGCGAAAAAATATGTCCGTATTCCGTAATATTTATATCGATGGAAAAATTCCTTTTCAAGAAATGAAAAACGTTCAGTTTCCCTACAGCAGCGAATGGAAAGGAATGACACTGGAAAATCCGGAAGGGGAGCCTTATGAATTTTATTTCACGAAAGGAAAGCATTCGATCAAGTTGGAATCAACATATGAGCCTTACGTGCCGATTATCCTTCAAATCGACCAAACCTCCAAAGAGCTGCGCGATGTTGCCAGAGAGCTTCGCATAGCTACAGGAAACAGCAATGACCCATATCGGGTGTGGAACATCGATAAAGATATACCTGGAATGAAGGAAAGGCTAGACACACTGAAGACGCAATTTACTCAATTGACGGATCAAATGCTGGCTATTAATAAGGTAACCGACAATGTGTCGCAAGCATTTAAAACGAGCGCAAAGGATTTGGAAGAATTACTAAGAGACCCAAACGAAATTCCATATAGCCAATTGACGATTGGGACACTGCGAGAGAAGATCGAGACGCAGCGTAAAGATTTGATGGATACGCCGTTTCAGATCGATCGAATCTTTGTTTCGGAGCCGGAAGCGAAATTACCTAGAATGAAAGCTAACTTCTTCGAGAAATCGTGGAATATGACTAAATCGACATTGTATTCGTTTACAAATAAAAACCAGCTCAATAAGAATGCTGACGATGAGCTGAACATCTGGATGTTCAAAGGCCGAGACTACGTTGACGAGCTGCAGCAGTTGGCCAATGAGCGATTTACGCCGGAGCACGGCATTAAAGTTCGGATCAACTTGATTCAGTCTGCCGATTTGATTGTTCTTGGCAAGGCGGCGGGCATTTTGCCCGATATCGCGATTGGGGTTTCCAGCGGATCGATTTTTGATTATGCATTGCGGGACGCGATATACGATTTTAAGAAGTTCCCGGATTCAGAGCATCTCATCAATAAATTCCATCCGGGCATCATGCAGCCTTATCGCTATGACGGAGGAATTTACGGTATTCCGGAAACCAACAACTTTAATATCATGTTCTATCGAAAAGACATTTTGCAGCAGCTTGGTTTGACCGTTCCACAAACTTGGGATGATGTGTATAAGATGCTGCCAACACTGCTCCAGAACGAAGCCAACTTCTATGCGCCGCCGGACAACTACTCATTCTTATTCTTCCAGAAGGGTGTAGAGCTGTATACGAAGGATGGACTTTCGAGCGCATTAAACGAACCGCAAGCATTTGAAGCGTTCAAACAATGGACGGACTTGTACAATGTCTTCGGACTAGAGCGTCAAGTTAATAGTTTCTATCAACAATTCAGAGACGGTACGTTACCGATCGGGATCAGCGATTTCAACACCTATATGCAATTGCTTGTTGCGGCGCCAGAAATTATGAACGAGTGGGGAATTGCACCGATTCCCGGAACGAAACAATCGGACGGCACGATTGCCAAGTGGGCAGCAGGCGGAGCTCCAACGGCAAACGTTTTGTTTAACGACACACCCGAAGAAAAGCGTGAGCTCGCTTGGGAATTCATGAAATGGTATATGTCCGATGATATACAAACGGAATTTGGTTTAAACCTGGAGCAATATCGCGGGGAGTCGTTCCGTTGGAACTCGGCCAATGTTCAAGCATTCGCTAATATGCCGTGGAAGCAGGAAGATCTCGATGTCATTCTTGAACAATGGCAATGGATCAAAGAATATCCGAACGTTCTCGGCGGATATATGACCAATCGTGAGCTTGGATTTGCCTGGAACAAAGTAGCCATTGATCAGAAAAATCCTCGGATCGCTCTGGAACAGGCGATTAAAGAAATCAATCGTGAGATGAAACGCAAGCAGCAAGAATTTAATTATATCGATTCGCAAGGGAATGTGTTGAAAAAACTGGATATAGAAACAATTTCAGAACCTTGGAAAGGAGCAAAACTGAATGACAGATAATGCAACGATCCTTTCCGAGAAGTTGAGCGGTACTTCGGCAGTTGGAACGAAGCTGAGCATTTCGCGGCGAATCCAAGGTTTGATGAAAGAAATGTGGAAATACCGTCTCTCTTATGCGTTTATATTACCTTTTATGGCGATGTTCATCATCTTTATTATGATCCCAGTCGTGGCCGGTGTTCTGATTAGTTTCACCTATTTTAATGCTTTCGACTTCCCGACTTGGCGCGGCTGGCTTAACTATCAGAACCTATTCTCGCAAGATGTCGTATTTTTGCAGCATGTGCTGCCGAACTCGTTCAAATTTGCGGTTTTCGTAGGCCCTGTCGGCTACATACTTGCCTTCTTGCTTGCATGGCTAATATCGCAGTTGCCCAGTACGTTACGTACTTGGTATGCGCTTGCGATGTATGCTCCATCGTTGTCTGCCGGTGTTGCGATGACCGTCATATGGACGGTCATGTTTACAGGAGATCGCTCCGGTTATATTAACAGCTTTCTGATCAAGTGGGGCATTATCGATAATCCGGTCTATTTTTTGCTTGATAAAGAGTATTTGCTGAACATTATGATCGTCATCTCGATATGGTCTTCGATGGGGATTGGATTCCTGGCTATTTTAGCCGGTATTCTCAATGTCGACAAACAATTGTACGAAGCGGGTAAAATTGACGGGATATCAAGCCGTCTGCAGGAGGTATGGTATATCACGGTGCCGATGATGAAACCGCAGATGATGTTCGCGGCGATCATGGCGATCGTCCATACGATAAAGTCCGGCGGTATTGGAGTTCAATTGTCAGGCAGCAACCCGACACCGAATTATGCTGGCCAATTACTACTCGATCATATCGGCGACTATGGATTTATCCGGTTCGAGCTCGGTTATGCCAGTGCGATATCCATGTTCGTTCTTCTGTTGTGTTACGTGCTCAGTAAATTTTTTGGCTTTTTATTTGCGCCGAAGGAGGATGAATAATGCAGGAAAATCGCTTAATTGTGATGAAGCGAAGATTAACCATCAAGTGGGATGATTTCGTGCTAGCGATAAGATTGCTTGAGCGAGCACAGATCTGGATCGCCATTGTACTCTTGCCTCTTGCAGTATTCATGCTTCTTCCGCTCGTATACCTTTTCAACCATGCGTTCAAGCCGTTGCATGAGCTGTTTCTATTTCCGCCGACTTTTCTTGTCAGGGAGCCTACCAGCAGCAATTTTTCGGAATTGCTTGCCTTGTCTGAATCCACCATTGTCCCGGTATCCCGGTATATATTTAACAGCATTGTGGTAACATTTCTTTCTACCATAGCAATGGTTGTTACAGGTGCGATGTGCGCTTACCCGCTGTCCAAGCATCCGTTTCCAGGATCGAAAATCGTATTGGGTCTTATTATGCTGGCTTTGCTTTTTGCAACAGAGGCGGTTGCGATTCCTCGTTTTATCGTAATCCAAGGCCTGGGTATCATGAATACATACCTTGGCCACGTGCTGCCATTAGTTGCTTTGCCAGTCGGTGTGTTCCTGTTGAAACAGTTCATGGACCAGATTCCGAGCGATTTAATGGAAGCAGCCAAAATTGACGGCGCGCGAGAATTTACCATTTTTATACGTATCGTGATCCCGCTCGTCAATCCAGCAATTGCAACGATTTCCATTCTCGCTTTTCAATCCGCGTGGGGAAATACGGAGACATCAGCCTTGTTCATGCAGGAAGACGCAATGAAAACGCTACCTTTCTATATGGGCACATTAACATCCGGTCTTGCGAATTCTGTAGCCAGACAGGGAGCCGCTGCAGCTGGGGCATTGATCATGTTTATCCCACCTCTGGTAGTATTTATCATCTCTCAACGAAAAGTCATCGCGACGATGGCGCATTCGGGGATTAAATAAGCAGAAGAGAACGGAGGTAATGCCATGCTCAAGCATCTTGGAAAAGGGAAATATTCGCTTTTGCTCGTCTTTCTAATTTCTTTGATGGTATTCCCGATGGAAGCGATCGCCGATGTACCTTATCGGACGTTTACTAAAAACAGTTACGGACGTACGATATCGACACAACCCGCCTATACTCCGGCAGGTGTTCTGGCGCGTGAGATTCCAATCGTAAATGATAAGGGCGAGGTCGAGTATACAACGCTACAGCGGCCGCAGGATCTGTTTATTGCGCCTGGCGATGATATGTATATTGCCGATACGGACAACAATCGGATTGTTCATCTCAATGAGCAAGGTGAGCTCATTAAGATCATCACCGTGCCTGAAAGTCCACTGAAGCAGCCGCATGGCGTATTTGTTGCCGAGAACGGAGATATTTATATCGCCGATACGGGAAACAAGCGGGTTGTCCAATTGAACAGCCATGGCGAATGGATAAGAGAAATAGGCCGTCCGGAATCGCGGTATGTGAATGAAGCGTTTGTTTATGAGCCGACGAATATGGTTATCGACCAACGCGGATTTATATACGTCGTATCAAAAGGAAGCTTTAACGGCGTCATCCAGTTCAATCCAGAAGGCAAATTCGATAAGTTTTTCGGAACGAATAAAACGGAAGTCACTGCAATGGATATCATTCGCAGACAGTTTTATTCGAAGGAACAGTTAAGCCGGCAAGTTCGATTGCTGCCCGTTTCGATCCGCAACATCGATATCGATGCGCGAGGCTTCATTTATACGGTTTCCGGTTCCAAAACAGAGCAAATCAAAAAAATGAACATTCGCGGCGAAAATGTATGGAAAGATATCGAGTTCAACAAGAGAATGATATCCTTCGCCGACATGGAAAAAACGGATGACAAACTAGTTGCGGATATTACGGACGCTTCAGTAGACAGCAACGGCAACTTGACAATGCTTGATAAATCGCGAAACATCATTTCCCAATATGATATAAATGGAACGTTGCTGTTCTATTGGAGTGGACGGTCCGTCGTTGGAAAATCGCTTGTCGGATTAACGAGTGCTCCGGTTGCGGTAGAAAGCAATTCGAAAAGTCGTCTGTATATTTTGGACGAAGCGCTTAATCTCATCCAGGTGTATGAACCAACCGAGTTTGGTGCAGCAGTTCATGAAGCTTACAGGCTGATGCAGGAAGGGAAATATCCGGAAGCGGAGAAACATTGGGACAATGTGCTGAAGTTGAACGCGCACTTTTCCCCAGCCTATGAAGGACTCGCCCAGGCAGCATTTTTCCGCGGCGAATATGAGAGTTCGAGAGATGTGTTTAAGCTTGCAGGCAATGGTGGAGGATATTCCGATTCATTCTGGCAAATTCGTTTGCAGTGGTTCCAATCGAACTTCTCCACATTGGCTAACAGCGTGATTATCGCAGTTATCTTGTTATGGTTTTTCACTTACTTGAAGAAAAAATTCAAGTTCCGCGTCATCCCGGAAATGAGCAGGCTGAAAAGCCAGACATGGTACCAGCAGGCGAAGCATGTGTTTTATATTATGAAGCATCCGCTGGATGGCTTTAGCGATTTGCGTTTTTTGAATAAAGGCGGCTATATGAGCGCGTTCATTATTTTATTGTTAACAATCGGAACGATTCTTGTGAAGTCGTACTATACGAGCTTTACATTCAATCCGGTTCCGGTTTATGCCAAAAGTTCGACGTCTACGCTGACGATCTTCTTGGCATCATGGTTTTCTTGGGTCGTCTGCAATTATTTGATTGGTTCCATCCGGCAAGGAGAAGCAAGGTTTAAGGATGTATTCGTTGGAAGCTCATATTCGTTAGTCCCATTCGTATTGCTGGGGCTACCGCTGGCAGCTCTCTCGAATATATTTACGCTTAGCGAAGTGTCGATTTACAGCTCAGTCGGGACAGGAATGATGCTGTGGTGCGGACTATTATTTTTCTGGAATATCCAGGCGCTGCAAAACTATGGTGTCGGAGAAACGGTAGTCAACATTTTGCTTACGTTCTTAACGATGATTATCTTATGGGTCGTCATATTCATCTTGTTCGGATTGTTGTCTGAATTTTTCAGCTTTCTTTATACCATTTATCAGGAGGTGTCGATGTGATGCGCTTGTACCGCTCCGGTAAACTGCTAATAATCGCTGTGATTTGCATCATATCGGTGTCGATGCTCAGCAGCTTCATCTATGCAATGTCCGATTCTACGGATCGAACCGCAAAGGAAAAGTCTAGTGTTCGTATAGCCTCGGCTTCTAAGCCGAACGGAAGCTTACCGGACGAGACTCGGTTCCAGCCCATTGCCGAGAATAAAAAGTTGCAGCTTAAAGCTGACCCAGTCTCAGGGCACTTTACGGTAACAAGCAAACAAACAGGGGAAATATGGCGTTCCTTTCCGAATTCGAAAAATTGGCAGGATGAGCTGAATACCGATGCGTGGAAAGTTCATCTTGGCTCTCCTTTTATGTTCCGTTATTTGGAGTTCAATACACGCAAAGATTTGCTTATCGAATCGAACTTTAATGCGCAAGGAGGGACGGTCACAAGTTTTGAAAAAACGGATGGCGGTTTCAAAATCAGTTATGAGATGTCAGATATCGGCTTCATTATCCCGGTAGAAGTGAAGCTCGGCGAAGATTTCGTCGAAACGAAAATATTGGCGGAAGGTTTGGTCGATGAAAAGGTTTACCCGAAAGATATGAAGGATCCGAAGGCCAGACTGGCGTCCATTCGTTTATTCCCGTTTTTGGGCGCGCAGACGTCCGATGATGAGGACGGCTTCCTGTTCGTTCCGGACGGTCCGGGTGTGCTGCTCGACTTCAAAAAACATCGTATGGGTACGCAGAATCTATATTCGGAACGCATATACGGCGATGACTGGGCATACAGCAACCGCAACACGATGTCCGACCGCAATCCGGTATCATTGCCGGTTTTCGGGATGAAATCGAATAAACAAGCGGTACTCGGCGTCGTTGCAGAAGGCGAAGAGTATGCAAACATTGTTGCGGCGCCTTCAGGCTCTTTTAGCCAATACAACTGGGTGACACCCGAATACCAATATCGGTTTAAGTTTTTCCAGCCGACGGATACGAAAAGGCTTAACGGTTATTTGACTTATAGTCCGGATATTACGAAGTCGGATCGGGCGACTCGTTATTATTTCATCGATGAACAAAATAACCAAGAGATCAGTTACGTTACGCTCGCGGAACGCTATCGTACACATTTAATAGAGGAAATTGGGATGAAACCGCTAACGAATGCCAATTTGAAGCTCCAGCTCCATCTGCTTGGCGGCGATACGGAAGACGGATTTTTATGGGACTCTTACTTGCCGCTGACAACAACGGAAGAGGCCACCAAGATCGTAGAGGATTTACTCGCGGTTGGCGTGAAGGATATGGACATCTCTTATCTAGGGTGGCAAAACGACGGTTATAGCGAATACGGCGGCGCTTTCCCAGTTCCGAAAAAACTTGGCGGCAACGATGGGATGAAGAGGTTTGCCGAATATGCACAATCAAAAGGCCTATCGCTGTACCTTGACGCATCTTCCTATACCTTTAATAGCGGAAGCAAGGATGGATTCCGAAAAAAAAGGGACGGTCTTCGAGATCTGGGCTCCTCTATTATAGAGAGGAGAGGGACGGTTGTCAGTCCTCGATTTATGGAGAAAGTTTTTGTGGACGATTTGAAGGATGCGAAGTCGCTTGGGATCGATGGCTACCTCCTCGGTCAAGGAATCGGTAGTGTCTTAAATACGGATTATAACGAAAAATATTTGTCGACCAGAGAGCAATCCAAGCAAATTCAGGTCCGGTTGTTTGAGCAAACGAAAGAGGTGCTCGGCGATGTGCAAGTTGCAAGAGGCAACGCGTATACCATGCAATATACAAGTCATTTTCACAACCTGCCATCCACTTATTCTTATGATTTGTTTGTCGATCGAGTAGTCCCTTTTGCACAAATCGCGCTTCATGGCCTCACGACTTATTCGTTCGATTACGCGAACCTGAGCGATGACTACAGGGAGACATTCTTGAAAGGAATAGAATACGGCGCTGTCCCATCTTTCATCGTAACCCATGCTCAGTCCGAGCAATTGCTAAAATCGTTAAATTTACAACGATTTTACAGCACATATTATCGAGACTGGATTCAAGAGATTGAATCGCAATACAAGAAATTCGAAGAAGCGCTCGGCGATGTACAGGACAAGTTCATTACGGGGCATCGTGAATTGATGAGCGGGGTTTATGAAACGACATACAGCAACGGCAAACAAATTATTGTGAATTATAACAATAAGAAGGTTACTGTCGGCAGCCATGTTGTCGAGGCGAAAAATTACATTGTCAGCCAAGGAGGTTCGTAACATGGCAGGAAAACGGATAATTTCCGCCAGGACGTCCCGCAAGCTGGAAGGAACGCTCTTTATGGCGCCGTGGTTGATCGGATTTATTGCTTTTTTAGGATTTCCACTTTTCTTTTCGCTTTATATGAGCTTTCATCAAGTTAAAATTTTACCGAATAGATTCGTTTACGATTTTGTTGGCTTGAAATATTATCAGGAAATCTTATTCAACAGCTCGGCTTTATACGACCAATTGATTCCTTATTTCCAAGAAGTCGTTCTCATGGTGCCGGTTATCGTTATTTTTGCCTTAATGATCGCGATCATGCTGAATCAGAAGCTTCCAGGACGTTTTATATTCCGTGCGATTTTTTTCTTGCCGGTTATATTCTCTACGGGCGCCGTCTTAATGTCGTTTATGAATCAAGGCGAAGGCAGCCTCGGTTTCCTCGAACGATTTAATGTTGGTGGTTATATCGATATGTTCCTTGGGGATAATTCATGGGCAAAACCGGTGAAGCAAGTCATGAATCATTTTGTTCTGGTCTTATGGTATTCCGGGGTACAAATTTTATTGTTTATTGCCGGACTTCAGACGATTTCGACCTCTGCCTATGAATCTGCGCGCATTGATGGTGCAACGCCGTGGGAAGTCTTCTGGAAAATAACGCTTCCGGCGATGTCGCCATTTATTTTGCTGAATCTGATTTATACAGTAGTGGACATGTTTACATTCCCGTCCAACCCTGTTATTTCGCTAATCAGTACGGGCAATTACGGCTATAACAGTGCAATGGCATGGATTTATTTCTTGATTATTGTTGCATTCCTTGGATTCGTCATTTTGCTCTATGGCAGAATAAATCGGAAACATGCAAAAGCAGATCGAGGATAGGGGGGAGGAAGCGGATGATGAAGGCGAATTTATCGGCGCGAGTCAAACAAAATTGGACGACGAAACGCGGTCTGAGCAAGATTCGGTATACGCTGCTTGGCAGAGAATTCAATCAAGGTCTTATTTTTAAATTGGGATTGTGTGCCGTATTAATCATAACTTCTTACATTTATATGAACCCGATGATAAAAATGCTAGTGAAGATGGTTATGAGCATCAAAGATTTGATCGATCCGACTGTGACGTGGATTCCATCATCCATCTATTTAGGCCATGTTGTTGAAGCATGGAAGCTGCTTGATTATCCGAGATCGCTTGCCATCAGTTTATTTATCGCGGTAACGGCGGCAGTGCTGCATTGCATCGCGTGCGGGCTTGCGGGTTATGCACTTGCAAGACTTGACGTTCCGTTCAAAAAAACAGCTTTTTTCCTTGTCATATCAGCATTCATCATTCCACCGCAAGTCATCATTTTGCCGACAATTATGGTGTATACGGAGCTTGGATTGAACGGGCATCTGCTTACGTTGATCTTGCCTGCAGTGTTTGGTTTCGGGGTGAAGGGTGCATTATTTGTCATCATTTTCCGCCAGTTTTTCTTGACGCAGCCGAAGGCATTGGAAGAAGCGGCGCGTATTGACGGCGCTAATGCATTGAAGTTTTATGTAAGGGTTATGTTTCCTTTGGCCAAGCCGGCTATACTTGTCGTGTTTTTGTTTTCATTCGTATGGACGTGGAATGATACGTATTATCCGAGAATGTTCCTTGGAGCAAGCGATAATATGCCGCTGTCACTGAAAATCTCCCATATCGATCAAAACTTGACGGCGTTTATTGAAGCAGGAGGGTTTCCAGCATTTTTGGCTGAACCGATCAAGATGGGCGCAAGCTTCCTTGTTATTTTGCCGCCGCTGCTAATCTACTTGTTTGCGCAGCGTTATTTTGTTGAGAGTGTCGAGCGTACTGGTTTGGTTGAATAGGAACATATGAAACCGAGGCTTTCAAGAAGCCTCGGATCGGTTCACGCTTATGGTTTGTGCAATTGTCATCCGAGTATTTTGCGGTTAAGGGGGTGATTCGATATGTGAAAATAATTCGGTGTCGAGTGAAAAGGATCTGCAGGAGCTTTTTGCAGCCCAAAAAACTGACTGAATTATACTTTGCGCATAAGAGCTATAAAACTACATTTCACACCATTACAATAAGGCCAGAGCGTTATCAAGGAATTAGGAAATAAGTAAGTGGACCGAAACATTTGAATAGTGAGGGGATACATACTATGAAATCGGTAAAAATGCTTTCATTAATCCTAATCTTAATGTTACTTGTAGCAACGTTTTCGGCATGTTCAAGCAAAAGCTCCGATGGGGAACAATCAACTAATAAAGAGGGAAATTCTGCTGCTGCGACTGATACTCCGAAACAGGACGATCAAGACAAACCAGCGGTGACAGAACCGGAACCCAAGAAAAAAGATATTACTTTAAAATTTATGGCGCCTTGGGGCGGGGAGTTTGAAGCGCGGGTGAAGCCGTTTGTCGAAGAGAAGTTCCCTCACATCAAGATCGAACTCATCAGCAAATGGGTCGGCAAGCCAGAGTTAGAAGAAACGTTCGCCGCGAAGGAAAATCCGGATATTTTATTGACCACCGGCGGCTTTGAAGTTCTGAAGGAGATGGAATTGCTATATCCGCTGGATGATCTGGCGATTCAACATAACGTTGACTTATCGGCATTCCGGCCAGGAGTGCTCGAATCGATGCGGGTGCGAGATCCTGATGGCCAAAACCGTTTATTGGGATTCCCGATGGAAGATGTTCATGTAGCGCTCTTTTATAACAAATCGATTTTCGATCAATTTGGTGTTCCTTATCCTAAGGACGGAATTACCTGGGAAGAAGTTATTGATCTAACCAAGAAACTGACAGGAGAAAAAGATGGAGTCAAGTACCACGGATTAGCGAAAAATGGCTTATCGATGCCATTTATGGAGCTTTCGGTACTCGGCACGGATCCGCAGTCGGGTGAAGTGCTGTTCTCCAAAGAACCGAAGTTCAAGAAATATTTCGACCTGCTTGATAAGTTGCGTAGTATCCCCGGCAACTGGGATGTAGAGAAGGATGAAGACTTGTATTTCCAGAACCAAACAACCGCAATGGCAATTTTGTCCATTACGGGTTTATCCGGATTTCATGGTACCAAAGGGCTCAGCTTCGATATGGTAAAAGTTCCGGGTTGGGCCGACCAGCCGGATATTAATCCAAACTACGCGCCTCTTGCAGTGAGCGTTAATCCGAACAGCGAGCATCTGAATGAGGCGTTTGAAGTGATCGCATTCCTCGCCTCCAAAGAGCATCAAACAATGCTGCATCGTAATGGCTCGCCTTCTCCGCTTGGCGATCCGGACCTTGCTGTTCAGTTCGGCGAAATTCAAATGTCAGGCAGCAATAAGCAATACAATTTACAAGGCGTTTATTCAGGTACAAAAGCTGACCCAGTGTACTCCACGTTCGGTCCGGATGCCCTATACTACGGCGAGAACTATGTAGCCGAAAAGGCTGCCGAATTCATAACGTCCAAAGAAGATGTTGTTACGTTCTTAAGAAAAATGGACGAAGACTATACGATTAAAGTGAAAGAGAAGATGAATAAAAAATAACGTTGCAGAGCTCCTGGAACACCAGGAGCTCGCCTTTTGTCTGGCGATATAATGTTCGGCTCAGGCACAATAGTACAGGATCCAAAGAAGGTAACTACCTTACAATTTACAAAGAGAATTCAGAGATAAAGGAGAATACACACCATGAATACAGAGATAAAACAGTCGCATCGGGAGCGGCTTCTGATGGATTCCGGTTGGAAATTCGCATTGGGACACGCTTCGGACATCAAGCTCGACTTCGATTATTGGAAAGGCAAGCCGTTCGCCAAACAAGCCGAAGGGAGAGGTGCGATTCACTTCAAATTTGACGACAGCGATTGGAGAGAAATTTCTCTGCCGCATGATTGGGCGGTTGAGCTAGATTTTGAATATTCCACCGATAACGACATAGATTATCATGGTTACAAGCCGATCGGAAGACCGAACCCGGCGACATCGATCGGGTGGTACCGCAAGCGGTTTGAGGTAGCGAAGGAAGATGCGGGGAAAAGGTTATCCATTGAGTTCGACGGTATATTTCGCGACAGCATGATATGGTTGAACGGCTATTATTTGGGACGCCATGAAAGCGGATATACCGGCTTCCGTCGTGATATTACCGACTGCGTTAGGTTCGACGGGCCGAATGTGCTTGTGGTGCGGGCTGACGCAAGCCAAGTGGAGGGATGGTTTTACGAAGGGGCCGGCATTTACCGGCATGTCTGGCTGGTCAAAACCAACCCGATGCATGTAGCGCATTGGGGAACGTACATAGTTTCGGAAATTGGTGACGGATTTGCGGAGCTTTCGATTCAAACGACGGTTGTCAATGAAGAAGATCTTGCGAAAGCAGTCACGATCGAATCGGCAATTTATGATGCTGACGGCCGCCGGGTTGCGACCGTTCAGTCGGATCCAACTAAGGTAGGCTCATGGAAAGAGCACGAGTTCAATCAGTGTATTCGTTTGGAGCAGCCGCGGCTTTGGGATTTGGAGTCGCCCCATCTCTATCGTCTCGTTACGACCGTCAAGGACGGCGAAGCTGAAACGGACGTTTATGAAACATCATTTGGCATTCGCAGTATTCACTTCGATCCGGATCAAGGCTTTTTCCTGAACGGGCGGCATGTCCCGATCCGAGGTGTTTGCTGCCATCAGGATCATGCCGGAGTCGGAACGGCGCTGCCCGACCGTTTGCAATATTACAGGATCGAGAAGCTGAAGGAGCTCGGCGTTAATGCTTACCGGACATCACATCATCCGCCGACGCCGGAGCTGCTCGAAGCTTGCGACCGTCTTGGGATGCTGGTCATGGATGAACATCGGCAAGTAGGCTGCAGCGATGAAATTCTAGGTCAATTGCGCAGCTTGGTCAAACGTGACCGCAACCATCCTAGCATCATTCTTTGGTCGATTGGAAACGAAGAGGGCGGGATTCAGGATACGGAAGCTGGTGCCCGCACTGCAAGAACGATGAAACGGATCGTAAACGAGCTTGATCCGACACGTCTTGTCAGCTATGGCGGGAATAATGGCGGACAAAGTGCGGGGATTAACGGCGTTGTTGATGTTCGCGGCTGGAACTATTATAAAATCGGCGCCAATTTGGATGAATACCACAACGATCATCCACAGACGCCCATGATCGGCAGTGAAGAAGCGAGCACGCTGTGCACACGAGGCATCTACGAAAATGATGAAGAACGAGGATATGTCTCGTCTTATGACGAAAACTTCCCCGGCTGGGGATCCGGTGCCGAGGAATGGATGAAATATTATGCGGAGAGGCCGTATTTGGCCGGCGCTTTCGTATGGACAGGATTTGATTACAGGGGTGAGCCGCTTCCTTACCGTTGGCCGGCTATCAGCTCGCAATTCGGCATAATGGATACATGCGGTTTTCCGAAAGACAACTACTATTATTACCAGTCTTTGTGGACGGATCGGACGGTATTGCATTTATTCCCGCACTGGAACTGGCCGGGTAAGGAAGGGCAGGACATCGACGTGCGCTGCTTCAGCAATTGCGAGGAAGTTGAGCTGTTTCTAGGCGGCCGCAGCCTTGGAATGAAACAAATGCAACATCTCGGACATCTGAGCTGGAAGGTTCCCTATGAGCCTGGCGCTCTTGTTGCCAAAGGATACAAGAATGGACAAGAGATCGCGTGCGTTGCCAGAGAAACAACAGGCGTTCCCGCAGAGCTGCGGTTATTGCCAGATCGTTCTGCCATCGATGCCGACGGCGAAGATGTATCGAGCATTGCCGTACAAATTGTAGATTCTTTAGGCCGGGTCATCCCAACGGCTGACAATGAAGTTGTGTTCACCGTAACCGGGCCGGGTGTATTAATCGGTGTCGGCAATGGAAACCCGAGCAGCCATGAGCCGGATAAGTATATCGGTAGCGGCACGGTTTGGAAACGGAGAGCTTTTAACGGACTTTGCATGGTCATCGTCCAATCGACGAAACAAGCTGGAGAACTGTGCATTACGGCTGAGTCACCCGGATTAACTGCTGCCAAAGTTACGATTCGAACAGAGCCCAGCGTATTGCGCCCATCAGTGTAAGCATAGAAACAAAAAATGAAATGTTGCTGATGTTAAGGAGATGAAATGGCGATGTTGAGCATTACTGCAGGGAATTCCCTATTCCAATTAGATAATAAAGGTAAAATAATCAGTCTGACCGATACCGGTACCGGTAATCGATATGAATCTGCAAAATATATGATATCGCTGCTTCGGGTCGTTGTTGGCGGTCGAATTGAGATGCCGGAACAGGCCGATTATGAAGCGGGATCCGGCATAGTGACATTGAAATTTCCCCAAAGCGGGGCGACGGTGGAGATTTTGGCCGAAGAAAAAGGGCTTTATGCAACATTAGAGGTGAAATCCATCGATGGTGATGTAGATACCGTTATCTGGGGGCCTTACGTTACCACCGTAGCCGGTTCGATCGGGGAGTCGGTTGGAGTTGTTCATGATGGTTCATTTGCCCTCGGCTTGCAAGCGTTGAATATAAAAACCATTGGAGGATGGCCTCTCGAACTCGATAGGTTGGAATATGTTCAGCAAACGTTTTCGAATAGCGGGATGCCGGACCCTGACGGCACACAGCCTTCGGACAACAAATTCGAGTATGATGTTTGCGCGGCGTGGCCGACAAGTGAAGGAAGCATGCTGCAGGCGTATGCAAGGAATCGGTCAAATACGACCCGGCGCCCTGCGTGGAATTTACCGGAAGTTGATATTGCGCCGATCGCCGGCGATGACGCTCGAATTGTCGGGACAAAGATCGCCTTGTTCGGCTGCGCGGTTGATCAAGTTCTCCAAACGATAGAAGCGATCGAACTTGGTGAAGGGCTGCCGCATCCGATGATCGAAGGAGTTTGGGGGAAAACATCACCGGCGGCGAATCAATCTTATTTAATAACCGACTTTTCCGAAGCGACGATGGCGGATGCGGTGCGGTATACGACCATGGCTGGTTTGAACTATGTGTATCATCCCGATCCATTCGTACAATGGGGGCATTTTAAGTTAAAACCGAGCAGCTTCCCGAGTGGTGACAACGGATTGAAAGCATGCGTGGAGCTGGCAGAACGCGAAGGCGTGAAGGTCGGCGTACATACGCTCTCCAACTTTACTACGCTTAATGATCCCTATGTGACGCCATTGCCGGACGAGCGGCTGCAGTTCTCAGGATCGGCGCGAGCTGTCGGTACTGTCGGAACGGATGCGCAGGAGATCGAAGTAAGTGATCCACAACCGTTTATGGCCAATTTGTTCCGACGTTCGGCGAAAATGGGCAGTGAGTTGATCGAATACGACGCTGTGACCGAGAGCGCGCCTTGGAAGTTGCTGGGCGTACGGCGAGGTGTGAATGGTACGGCTGTCACTGAACATGAGGCTGGCGTGGAAATCGGCCGACTTTGGGATCACCCATACGACGTCTTTTTCCCGAATATCGAACTGCAGGATGAATATAGTATGCGGATCGCCGATTTGTTCAAGACGACTGGCTTGAAGCAGATTTCATTCGATGGCTTAGAGGGCTTATATGCAACTGGGCATGACGGATACGGCGTCAACCGTTTCGTCAAGAAGTGCTTCGATGGTTGGGGCGAGGAAGTAATTAACGATGCGAGCATCGTCGTTCCGAACTATTTGTGGCATGTGTTCACGCGCTTTAATTGGGGCGAACCTTGGGGCGCGGCAACGCGCGAAGGCCAGCTTGAATGGAGGCTAAGCAATCAGCGATATTTTGCTCGAAACTTTATACCACCGATGCTCGGATGGTTTCTGGTTCGATCCGCTTCCGATCGGTTCGAAGCGACGGCACCGGACGAAATCGAATGGGTTCTGTCGAAAGCGGCCGGATTCGGTGCTGGTTTCGCGCTGTCAGCCGATACGGCGGTGCTTCAGCGAAACGGAAATATCGACACGTTGTTTGCGTTGGTACGCGAATGGGAGAAGGGTCGACGGGCCGGGGCGTTTACGCCTGAGCAACGTAAGCGACTGCGCGAACCGAAGGGAGACTGGCACTTGGAACCGGTCGACGAAGGCCGTTGGAATCTGTACCCGGTACACTTCTCGAAGCCGCTTATCTGCAACCCTGCCGAGCTGCAGCCGGGCCAACCAGGGGGCGCCGACTGGGTTTATTTTAACCCGTATGGCGATCAGCCGTTAAAGTTTACTTTGCGCGTGATACCATCGTATGGAAACGAAGATGCATCAGTGAAACGGCCTACTTTGTACACCAGCGGGGTTTACATGACATTCGAAACGGAACTTAAACCGAATCAATATCTCGTGTGCGAAGGTGGAAGAACCGGTAAAATATACGATCAAAACTGGAATTTGCTGCAGACGGTGCAAGCGTCAGCGGATGCGCCGATCATTCGAAGCGGGGGGCAGCCCGTATCGTTCAGCTGTAAATTCGAAGGGGACCCGAAACCGTCTGTCAGCGTGAAAGTATACACGTGGGGCGAACCGGAGACGGTGGAAAAGATTAAGGGCGATTCGGTGGACGTTTGTTTGGTTGGAGAAGGTCTGTAAGAGAAGCTTCCAGTGGAGCTTAAACTTTTTTTCAAAGAGAGTGAGGTTGTTGACATAAAAAAAATATTGTATGTGTACGGAGGTCCTGAGTTTCACCCGACAAAAGCGGCTGGGGAACTACTCGGCAATTTGCTAGGTTCTAGGGAAGGTTTTTGTCTTGAGACCACTTCCGACCTCGACATGCTGGCTCGTCTGTCCGAAGGGGAATACGCCGCCGTTGTCGTTTACACGACCGGGTTTGCTGACGAGCTGACGCCGGAACGCGAGCGTGGGCTGCTTGATTTCATCGAGTGCGGCGGCGGATTTGTCGGCGTTCATTCCGCAGCGGACAGCTTCAGAGGCAGTCGCAGGTATATCGATATGCTGGGTTGCGAGTTTTTGACGCATCCTGACCATCACAGCTTTAAAGTAGAAATCGTGAACAGTGATTATACCATCACGACAAGGATGGAGTCGTTTACGATCACAGACGAAATGTATCATCTGCAAAGCTACGATCCATCCAAAGTAACGGTGCTTGCAGAAACGAACTGGCAGGGCAGGAAGCTGCCGCTCGCGTATACCAAATCATATGGTGAAGGCCGGGTCGCCTATTTGGCGAATGGCCATGATTTAAGAGCTTGGGGCCATCCTGAGTTTCAGAAAATGCTGCTGCGCGCAATCCGTTGGAGCGCCGGGGAAGAGAAACGGTCCGGAAAGGTCCGCTGCGGTTTGCTCGGGTTCGGTCCGTCGTTTAATATGGGCGCCGGGCATGCGAGCTGGATCAGTCAAACCGAAGGAATGGAAGTGGTTGCGGTTTGCGACGCTTCACCGGACCGAATAGCAGCAGCCAAGGAGCAGCTTCCTGGCTTGAAGGGGTATTTTACCGATCTCGATGATATGCTGGCTATGGATGAAGTAGATCTTGTCGTCAATATTTTGCCGCATTATCTGCACGCACCGCTGGCAATGAAATGTCTTGAAGCAGGTAAACATGTCGTATTGGAAAAGCCGTTTTGCCTGACGGTTGCCGAAGGAAAAGATTTGATTCAGAAGGCGCGGGAGCGTGGGGTCATGCTGTCCGTCTTTCATTGTCGGCGCTGGGACGATGACTATATGACGATTCGCGAGCTTCTGAACAAAAGATTAATCGGTGACGTGTTCCACATCGACTACTCGTCCGTTGGCTACCATCAGCCGGGCTTTAACTGGCGCTCTGACAAAGCCGTTAGCGGTGGTGTTATGTACGATTGGGGCGCGCATATTATTGACTGGATTCTGAATTTGATCCCATCCGAAATGACTCAGCTGATGGGGGATTTCCAGAAAAGAGTGTGGCATGCAGTAACTAACGAGGATCACGGTAAAATCAATGTCAAGTTCAAAAACGGAGTGACGGTCGACATCATGATGTCATCTATCGCAGCGGTCAAGCGTCCGAAATGGCAAATTCTCGGTACCCAAGGCAGCATCGAGATGAACTCGCAGGATGAGATTTATTTGACCAGTATGGTGAATGGCGTTCGCCAGTCCAGCAAGATTGAACGGATGTTCGGAACGGATTGGAAAAAATATTATTGGAATGTCGCTGACCATTTGTTGATGGGCGAGGAACTGATCGTAAAACCCGAACAAGCGCTGCGTGTCATCAGCATCTTGGAAGCCGCGTCGCAGAGCTCGGAGTTAGGCCGAAGCGTAACCCCTGAGGTGCTGTGATTGAGCTTACATGAGGCCACTGAAAAACTTAGGCTTTTAATTTTATGAAATACAGATAAACAGATAAAGGCGAATTTCCATTCTGATTTGAATGAGAATTCGCCTTTTTTTTTAGATTTTGGACTTATTCAGTGGCCTCCATCCTACACGGCCTCTTTGATATATCGTAAATTCAGTTAAGCATCTTCCCACTTCTGTTTGAAGAATAGTTGATATAGCTTTACAACTACGATTTTGATCATCATATACACGGGAATTATGATGATCACACCGATGATTCCAAACGCGTCATTACCGACCAAGACCAAAATAATGGTAGTAAGAGGGTGGATATCCAGCTGTTTTCCGAAAATATAAGGCGAGATAATATTATCTTGAATCTGTTGTGCCGCTAATATCACGACTAACGACCAAATGGCAACAGAAGGAGACACGATCAAGCCAATAATAACAATAGGTATGGCAGACAAAAAGGCACCAATAAAGGGGATGAAGTTCATAATTACGGCGAGCACTGTCAGTAAAAGAGCATAAGGAAGCCCTATAATAAGGAATCCGATATACATTAATACACCGAGTACAAGATTGACAACAACTCTCCCCACAATGAATCCACTGAGGGATACATCAATATCTTGCATGACCTTATTACCTTCTTCGCGGAATCTCTTAGGCATAAAACTAACAATTTTATTACCGAATTTGTCACCCTCTTTTAGCATGTAGAAAAGAAGGATTGGGAAGGTAAACAATATGAGCGCAAAATCCGAAACGAAAGAAAACACCCCTGTTAAATAAGAAGTCACAATTGAAAAGCCTTTGTTTAGATATTCAGTTATATGAGATAACGGATTCACATCCTCCGGGAGAATGCCTGACAGAAATCCGCTCTGCTCTAAATCCTGCAACTGCTTGTTCAACGTATTAAATAAACTAGGCGCATTATCTATTAAATTGAAGAACTGAGTACGTAAAGAAGGATAAACCCCAATTATAAAAAGGCTAAAGAGCAGAGCTATAACTAAATAAATAATTAGAATAGCTAAAGTTCGGTGTAATTTCAGCTTCACCATCCAGTTCACCAAAGGGCGTAATAGGTAATAGAAAAAAGAAGCTAGCATTAATGGAATCAAAATAATACTCAGCAGCGATAGGAATGGCTTAAAAATAAAATCAACAAGCGACCCCAAATAAATAATGCCCAATACTAAGACCACAGCGATACATAATTTGATAACTTTGTTTAATGAAATCAAGCAATTCACTCCAATTCAGATAAAAGATTGTTTCCTTACCTAAGCTATTGTCAGCAACCAGAAAGACATTAACAACCTCTCATAATAGTAGTTCCATACGTAAGCAGGCCCAACTTGTTGCATTTAAATTCATATGTACAGCATCGACATATTTATAGGGATTATTCGTTAGATAGGAGGATTAATGAGAAGATTCAACCTTACATGAAAGAGCAAAGGTCCGTCCCTTCATGAGCTCCTTAATTTTCTGAGCAGAGGCTGCCGATAGTGTTTCAAAACATACCGAACCAAATAATAGCTTGCAATAGAAGATAGAATGCTGTTCACCAAAGACCCTACCAAAAAGTGGGTACCGATATGGCCGAGGCGGCTAAAATGGTCTACCGTTTCAGAATAATCAAAGGCTGGAATAGGTACGTCAATCACTTCTTCCAGCTGGAAAGCAGGGGTTGTATATAAGCTGCTTAATATGAAACCAACCTTATAATTTAAAAAGAATAGAACGGGCCACATAAAAGATCCTATAGACCCCGAAATAATGGCTGCTGCAAGATTGCCGCGCAGTAATCTTGCAATACCTACGGATAGGAGTATCCCAATTCCGAATGTGGGAAACCAACAATGGAAAAAACCAGACATAAAGCCGACAGCGATACGGTGATCCGAATTTTTTATTCGCAATAGTCTTAGACAGTAGTACTTCATCCTTCTTATGAGTTTTATTTTCATTGTAGATTCCTCTGCTTGCAAGAGTTATTTATACTATAATATCAAATTTACACAGGTATATGTATGAAGTGCCGTCAATATTTCACAATTACACGCTCAGACTCGAACATTGTGAAGCCATCCTGCTATACATTTTATTATTTCTACTTTATAATAAAACCGTCCAGACGGTTTTTTAACGGGAGGTAGAAATGATGATAAAAAAAACGGATCTTCTTGCAGCTGCAGCAAGAGTTGTACAAAAAAAAGGTCTTAACAGTTTAACGCTCGAGGCAGTAGCTGCTGAGGCGGGAGTTAGCAAAGGCGGATTGCTGTATCATTTCAGCAATAAAGAAAATTTGATTAAAGGACTTAATGAACAAAATGTAAGTGAGTTTCAGAGCCTGGTTGATGAGGAATTTGAAAAGAACGGCAGTTATGTTCAGTCCTATGTAAGAGCGTCATTTAACCCAATTAACTATGCGGATGATATGAGTACAGATTTAAGCTTGTTGGCAGCAGTTGCTAACAACAAAGAGCTGTTACATATGTGGGAGCCAGAATATGTAAAGTTCAGACAGAAGACGAGTGAAGAAGCGATACCCTTTGAAAAGGGGATGATATTGCGTCTTGTATGTGATGGTCTATTATTTTCGAAAATGTTTAACTTAGACCCGTTAAGCAACGAGGAGCAAGCACGTGTTTTAACAGCTCTTTTGGAGTTGATTGAGGGGGAAAAGTGATGTTAATTGCGTATTCATTATTACTTTGTGCCATTATTTTAGAGGTATTCGGTTCTACAATGATGAAGCTATCTGATGGGTTTACGAAGATGCTCCCTACTACAGGAGTGATTGTAGGATATGGCGCGGCGTTCTATTTATTTTCTCTGGCGTTGAACGATCTGCCCTTAGGACTTTCTTATGCCACTTGGAGTGGGCTCGGCACTATATTTACAGTCTTGGTTGGTATGTATATTTTCAAAGAAAAAATAAATAAACAATTCATTATAGGCTTAGTGATATTAATTATAGGGATAGTTATGCTCAATCTTGAGAAATAGGCAGGGGATGAAGCTATGAAACGAGCCATGTTATATTTAAGCATAGCCATAATATTTGAATCATTTGGTACCACTATGCTGAAGTTATCTGAGGGATTTACAGTCGTTTGGGCAACTATTGGTGTTGTTCTTGGATTTCTAATCTCATTCACATGTTTAAGCTTTGCATTGAAGAAGATTGCGCTCTCAACTGCTTACGCTATTTGGTCGGGTGTCGGTACAGCTTTTACTGCATTAATTGGCGTTTTCATTTTTCAAGAGCATATGAGTTTAATGAAAGCCATTGCCCTCGTATTGATTATATTAGGGATTGTTATTATGAATAAATCCAAAAGTGAAGAAGGGTCAGCTGCTGCAGCAGCTAAGGGGTAAGTCTTAAAAAAAGCCGCCCATGACAGGGTAGCTTATATATATGATTTAAATCTACGAAAATACTAGTTCCCGTATTACTTCCGTGTTTTCAGTGCAGTGAATGGTTTGAATTCAGTTCGAATTTGGTCACATCCGTTGAGCAATTTTTGTTTGAGAGGATTGACCCATTCAGGAAGATGAGGTAAATCCATATTTTCCATACAGCGAAGCAGTCGAGCGAATGAATAAAGGTCGGCAAATCTCTGGAATCTAGGCATCATCTCCTTGAAGCTGCTATCCAGAGGTTTTACGGATGTATACCCGCTAATAAAATGATCGATATTACGTTTGGATTCTTTATCATTTTGTTTGATCAAATCAGCTAATGTCGATGTAATATCCATCATGAACCAGTGATACATAGAGTCATCAAAGTCGATGGCGCTAAACCGTGACTCCTCTTTTATATAAAAGACATTGTCTGTCTCAAAGTCATAATGTATAAGTCCGTAATTACCTTCATCTGCCGGGAGATGGGATAGCCAAATATTAATTCGTTCGTACTCTTTAATAGCCTCGTGCTCTTGCGGATGGTTTTTCAATACGGACAGAATAAAATCCAGCGCGTCAGCCCAGCTTTTTCGGGAGGTTGCATTAGGTGTATACGATTCGGATAAAAGATGTAGGTTTGCGAGCGATTGGCCCCATTCTACAAAATGATGGCTCGACATCTGCTCAAGGGAAATAGGCACGCCCTTCGCTTGTTCAAACACAACCCCGTAGTAACGTCCATTCTCAGTTGAAATCGTTTCAATCCAATTACCGTGAATAGAACGAACAGGTGCTACAGTAGCAAAACCTTTATCTGATAGGTACAGCATAAAATCAAGCTCAGACTGAATGTTCGCAATGGAGTTGTCTTCTTCGTGAATAAATCGCAAATAATGTGGTTTATTATTAACGTGAAAAACATAAATAAAATTATTGCTGGCTCTCCAAAAGGCTAACGTCTCGGCATCGTGATCCCAATACTTAATTAGCTTTTTGGCAGCAGAATTATTTTCCGTCCCCAAAACCATATTCCTCAAATACATCATTTCCTGTTTGCCTCCCGTAACCTAATGAGAGGTGTCTTTTTAATTACAAATAACGACCTCTCACAGGCTTCTTAGTGTTATTGTTCGTTTTCAAACATCATCACTCCTTTTGAAAGTATTGGGGATAAGCATATATATAAATGTTCTCATGGTATGCCTCATCCCGTTTAACATTATCTGAAATATATCCAATATTATCAAGATGCCAGTTCGGTTATAATTGTTTTATACATGGAATTTGAATTGGGGGATGAAATGAGTACATCTTTCGAAGTGTATCCTTCGTTATCGAGAGTCCCGACTTTGGTTGAAGTGCTAAAGGTTGCAAACGAGAAGCTAAATACATTTCTACAATCATTTGAAGTACAAGATATGCCATTAATCTCTGTTAGACTTGGCGAGAAGATTATTTCTCCAAGCGATTTAACAACTGAAAATATGATGTGGGATACCGATTATGCTTGGTTTTACATAGAAAAGAGTAATGGTGGAGGATCGGATGCCTATTTCCATAAAGTGGATGAATTTTCTTTAGATATTTGGGATGAGTATGTGGAAGATGGAGATACCTATGCCGAAGTGAGAGAATCTTTGTATGTTGGACACTATTGGTCTTTTCGAAGATCTTCGGGGCAACCGGCTATTATTAATTTAGCCTATGGTCTAATTGCTTCAGCGGTTGCAGAGCTTACGGAGGGTTATTTATTCTCGGACGATGGTGCTTGGCCTGGCAAGCCTATTCAATCAACTGATTTTGATGCTCAATACTTTAATCCGAGTCCTGCCCAATCGTATGCTGATGCGGTATGGTATGAGAGCTGTCTTGTTCAAATTATTAGTCTGTATAAGGGCAAAACATTTGAACCGAAGTACCAGCTTTTTGAGTCGAATGAATTAACTTGGAAGCAGCGTTTAGTGTTTTTTCCTTCTAATCGATTACTTAATGAAGGTCCAGAAGAAAACGATCGACTATTTATTATGTTTAGTATGTATGATAAGCTTCCTTATTTGTATATAGATCGTACTTTAATTTCGGCAAGTGAAGAGTCACTGGATAGATTGTTGAAGCTGATCGATATTAAACATAGTCCGAGTTTCTTTAGACATTCATTCGATAGAATTTTAGAGGTATATAGAGAAATAGATTTTGATCGTCGAGATATTTTATTTTGGGTCAACCCTTTGTTTATTGAAGACGGGGAGGGAATAAGGCAGAAGATTACGTAAAAGTATAATTTGTGAATGTGTTGCTGACAAGGTGCCTTTAACTGGACCAGTGGGGAACGGCGTTACGGCACCTTCTTTCTTTCAGATTTAATGATGAAAAGAATAAATGATCTAATTTCCAATTAGTTTCGATTCGACATCATTGACATCATTTATACAAATCTATCAATTGACAGTATATGATAATGATCATACAATAATTTTAAAACATAGTAATTAACTTGGTTTTATCAAAAACATACGCATTAACCCAGAGGAGAGTATACTATGGCAGTTCAAACGTTCAAAGCATCAGCACATTTACAAGATGGAGTTAAAGTTAAAGCTACTTCAAGACATTTTGAGCTAACTATTGACGAACCAAAGAGCTTAGGTGGAACGGACACGGGTATGAATCCAGTCGAAGCTCTGCTTGTCTCTTTAGGAGCTTGCCAGTCAATCGTTGCTAGAGTTTATGCCCCAAAGTTTAATGTTAAATTGGATGATTTCCAAGTCGATGTGGAAGGCGATCTTGACCTTGATGGGTTTTTCAACAAATCAGACGTTCGCCCAGGTTACTCCGAAATCCGCTATACGTTCCGAATTAAGACTGATTCGCCAAAAGAAAAGGTTGAGGAGCTTGTAAAGTTTTTGGAGAGCAAGTGCCCAGTTGGAGACTCACTCGCAAACGGAGTTAATCTTAAATTAGACAGTATCATTATCGAGAATTAAGCTAAGGCTCGAATACACACACAAATATTATTCAGACCATTGTGTTCAGCTAGAATTGCATAAGCACAGTTTTGGTGCTTACAGCTATTTATTGGACTAGTTTGAGGACTGTAAGCACGATTTTTGGCCCTACAGCTTGAATTTCGCCGGATTTGTGACGGGAATGGAGGTTTTAAGCACGTTTTTGGCGCTTAAAGCCTCTTTTTTGTTTAGTTTGAAGGCTGTAAACTCGATTTTCGGGTTTACAACCTTTTTTGCCTCACGGACAACCTCATGTTTATTAGAATGATTGTTCTTGCGAATAACGTCCCCAGTGGGGGCGGCTGCCATCGACATCGGATATGTCATAGTCCTCCGATAAGCCCCAAGAGGTGAAGCTCCGTCCTGACTTTGACATTATATCCGGATCAGCGGCAAGCGCGGCTAAACCGCGCCCAAGGAAGAACGGAGTCTCCGATTGAAGAAAATGGGGGTCCTTCTGGGCCGCATCTCGCCAATTATTTTCGGTGACACCGAAGTGATCCAGCATTTCTTCCGAACGCAGAAACCCAGGCGTTACGGATACTGCGGCTACGCCATGCGGACGAAGCTCTGCCGCCTGCGCCTCGGCTAGATGGATGACCGACACTTTTGCTAAGCTGTATGGGAGGTTGCCGCGATAGCGATAATCGTAACCGTCCGTGACCTCAATAATTAATCCCTTACCCCTTGCAACTAATAACGGTGCTCCATAGTAACTCGTAACCAAATGAGAATGAACAGCGCGCTGCTGCATGAGAAGCGCTTTTTCAAGAGAGCCCTCCCAGAAAGGAGTTCCCCACTCGGACAGTGATTCACCGCCCCACACGTCATTGACGAGAATATCCAATGCGCCATTCTGCTCTTCTTGAATTCTCTCGAATAATGCCTTTACTTCCTCTGGAATCGTATGGTCAACCCGCACAGCAATACCACGGCCTCCTTGTGCGGTAATGAGTTCAGCTGTCTCCTCAATCGTTTCCTTTCGTCCGATGTCCGATGGGTTGCCTCGTATGCTTCTTCCTGTGGCATATACCGTTGCTCCTGCCGCTCCCAGCGTCATTGCAATCGCTCGTCCTGCTCCACGAGTTGCCCCGGCTACTACTGCTACTTTTCCATCTAAGGGTTTCATATATACAATTCCTCCTCAGTTTCTACGTGTTCTTATATCATCAGTATAAACAGAATATGTGCCAAGTACTGTCACCTATCAAAAGGTATCGTTGGATTATTTTTTATTTTATGTAAAAACCGGGGCGTTAGCCAAATGCGCAAAAGCACTGCTATACGAGGATAACTAAGTCGATACACGTGAACTTGAATTGCGAAGCGCTATGTAATTTAGTGTATAGGATGTTTAAAAAAGCATTAGCAAACAAGCTGGTACCGGTGTTCATCCGGTATCAGCTTGTTTACTTTTTGTTATAGTCGAGGCTAATGACTCAAATCTTCGCCATAACCGTTCGCAAATATTCAGACGGAGACATGTCCGTGAACGATTTGAAGTGTCTAGAAAAGCTATGTACACTGCTGTAATGAAGCAGCTCTGCGATTTCTGTGAAGGTATGCCGCTGCTCTCGGATGTAGCGTTTAGCGAGCTGTATTTTTAAGTTGCGATAATATTTCATAATGCTGATGTCCTTGCTTTTTTTGAAAATGGTGAGCGCATGGCTTTTGCTTAAATTGAAAGATTTATATATTTGCTCGAGGCTAATATCTTCATAAATATGTTCTTCCATATAAGCGCACATGCGGCTAACTAGATCCTCTTCACTTCGCTGCTTGATGGAAGGTGACAATCGCTGCTCTCGTCTTAGCAGCTTGTCGCCGGCATTTCTTAAGTGAATCAACAGCATCTCCAAATATATTTTAATAAGCTGCTCGGAACCGATAGGGGCAGCTGGATTTCTATGAATGGCATGATTACGAGGATCGTCAAAGGGAGGATTAAAGGCGGCAAAGCCATTTTTCATAATTTGCGCCAATATTTCCTGCTGCTCAGCATCCAAGGTGAAAATTTTATTTTCGAAAAAGGACATTTCCCTCGAGTGACAAATGAACGACAAAATGATCACGTTCGGCGCGATTTTCTTATTGGCCCAGACGCCATGAAATTCGTTCGGTTTGTGAAAGATCATATCCCCTTGCTTAAGATGATAGCCTTCCGTATCTGCAAAAACCTCCAGCTCCCCTTTATCTACATAAACGAATTCCCAGAAGTCATGCTTCTCCCCTTCAAATGCGAAGTCTTTAGAAAATTCGAAATAATGGAAGGAGATCAGCTGCTTGATAGATAACGGTTCGTTAAGCCTCGTAGGGGCAAAGTAAGTATCCTTCATCGGCTATTGCCTCCTTTGAATCGATGTTCATGATGTTTGTTTCGGACTTATTGCTATTATTCAAGTTCTTTTTGCTAAAGATCAACAGAGAGTGAACGCTTACACTTATAGTAGCAGATTAGCAATAAAAAGGAATGGGTGAATTGTGATGAATGTACTAGCTGTAGGCTGTCATCCGGATGATCTAGAGATTGGCTGTGGAGGAACGTTGGCAAAGCTGGCTGCGCAAGGGCATCAGGTAACGATGGTTCATGTGGCCAATGGAGATAAAGGGCATAAGGTGATTCAGTCGGAACAATTGATACAAATTAGAAGACTTGAGGCTAAAAAAGCTGGACAACTGATTGGTGCGGAAGTTATTAGCTTGGACGTCCCCGATTTGACAGTGAAGTCGGATCAAGATGAGCTAATCAGTAAGCTTGTGAAAGTGATTCGCAGGGTCAAACCAGATTATATCATCACGCACCCGCCTGAGGATTATATGAAGGATCATATGGAAGTATCCCGTGCAGTATTTGATGCAAGCTTCGCGGCTACTGTACCCCATTATAACCATATTGAGGGTGAGGATGCTCACCATAAAGTGGCTCCTCTTTATTATATGGATACGTTGGCGGGAGTCAATTTTCTACCAACTGAGTATGTAGATATTAGTGATTATATCGAGACGAAAATTCAAATGAATGATTGTCATGAAAGCCAGATCAAATGGCTGTACGAGCATGATGGCATCGACTTTCTGGATTTTGTCAGAACGGTTTCCAAATTCCGCGGGCTGCAATGCGGCAAGGCCTATGCGGAAGGCTTTAAGCAAAGCCAAGCATGGCCGCGGTTAACGACGGAAAGATTACTGCCTTAGTTGCGTTGCTGGATTCGATAAATAGGTCAATTAAGAGTGAAGCAATCAATAGAATGGGAGAGTGGCAAGCGTGAATTTTGTGCAAACGGTGCAAGGATCCTTGTTGGAAAATTTCTACCCGGCCGGTTGGAATATGGAAGCGATCGATAAATGCTGCTCTAATCCTCCTGAGACGATCGGAGAGCGTCAGTCTTTCTGGAACGAGGAGTTTCAGCTGATTTCTTGTAATGAGGTTCAAGAGCTTGATGTGAAAATGGGACATGAGATTGCATGGCAAATTCGTCAGAGTAAGCTTGACGGACGTAAAGTGGCTTTTATACTGCCAGTTGGCCCAATGGGCATGTATAAGTGGGCAGTTTATTTTCTAAAGGAATGGAATATCGATTGCTCGCATGTATATGGCTTTAATATGGATGAATGGAGCGATGCAGAGGGACGTACTTTACCTTCTGACAATAAGGGCTCCTTCCAATACGCAATGGAGCAGGCTTTCTATGGTCCGCTTGGAGAGCTCACTGTACCTGTGAATCAGCGTCACTTTGCAACATTAGATTCATTGCCTACCTATGCGGATAAGATTGCGAATTTAAAAGCGGAAGGCGCGGAACTAATTACTGTATTCGGAATCGGTCGTATGATGCATATCGCGTTTTGGGAGCCGCATTTTGGAGCTGAGTTTAATAGTGATGAGGAATGGAGCAAGCAGACGCATCGAATCGGGGCGCAGCTTCATCCGTTAACGATTGAACAGAATGCAATTACGAGCTTCAAAAGCCGGACAACGCTGGTGCCATGTCGCGCGAATACGATAGGTCCGGGCTTGTTCCTGCAATCCGATAAAATCATTGGCGGTTGTGACGGAGCTTTAGGCCGTGGTATGCAGTGGCAAGGGCTTTCACTCTGGACAACTTTGCGTCATGGGCCGGATAGATGGCTCCCTTCAACCTATATGCCGACACTGCCAGGCAGGTTATTTTTCCTTGATGAATTGGCAGGCCCGCTGGAGGCGGATGTTAACTAAGGATTAAATTAGCCTAGTTAACTATTAATGATGGAATTTTAGTCAAAATAAAAGTTGTGAAATCTTAGAATAAAGTAAATTTTAAAGAAGCCTACTGAGCTAAGCAAAGCTGAGGGAAGGCTTCTTTCTTTTGTTCAATTTTTATAGTTAATTAAAGGCAAATTGTCGTATACTGTGGAAAAAAAGGAGGAGTGGTAGTCTTTGATGTGGATAAAACAGAGAATCAACAATATTCCTATTTTTCCAAAGCTGATTATTACTTTTTTAATCATAACTACACCATTGTTTACGTTAAGTATTGCATTGAATGAGCTGGGCAAGCAGGAGGTGAAAAGCCAAATATCCAACTCAATTACAACAAATAACCACTATTATTTCTTGTTGCTTGAGAAGGAATTAGAACGAATCATTCGAACGCAGCAGGAATTTATCAATGATGAGGATCTCAACCAATTGAGTAACGCAATTTCGATTATGTCCGATTACCAACGAGTGAAAGCATTAAATGATTTAAAAACTAAATTAACAACGTTGAAGGATTCTAGTATTTATATCAAAGACATTACTATTTATATTGATGCAATTGACGGAACCGTTTCAACCTCTAGTACAGAAGAAACCTCGAATACTAGAGAAGAGGCAGAGAAAATAGCCATGGCGACACTTGCGAGTGGAGTTCCGATAACATCCTGGCAAGATCGTCTCTATTTGAATTTAACGTATCCAAACAACTCTATGATTACCTCGAAATCACCACAGTTTATACAAAATATCGAATTATCTATGGATGCGCTTACAAGCGCTTTGAATGCATTCCCTCAAGAGGGAGGGGCCATATTGTTTAATGATAATTGGGTTATTTCCAATCATAAATATCCGGAGCCACTAGAGGCGATCAAACAAAAATTAAAGCAAGCCATGCAACAATCGACAGCGTTTACGAAGCAAATAGTCGTGGATAACGAGAAGTATATGGCCGTGTATGAAAAATCATCCTTTTTGGAAGTTTCACTCCTCTTCTATTTCCCTGAAAACGTTATTGTTGGTCAGTTGAAAACGTATGGAACCTGGTTCTGGCTAATCGTAGGCAGCTCTTTAATTATAGTTACCCTGTTTTCCTATGGCATTTATTTATTAATTCACCGGCCTCTGCAGCTCTTGATTAGAAGGTTCAGGAATGTGGAGGGGGGGAATTTTCAAACGACGACTCCTACGGCTCGGCAGGATGAATTCGGCAATATATTTAATCAGTTTGATCGAACGGTACAAAGCTTGCGGACATTAATAGATGAGCTATATGTGCAGAAAATCAGGCTGCAGCAATCGGAATTGAAACAGCTGCAAATGCAGATTACTCCTCATTTCCTGTATAACAGTTTTTTTATACTCCATCGGTTAATCAAAAATGATGAGAACGAAACGGCAGAGCTAGTATCCAAAAACCTGGGTGACTATTTTCACTATATTACTAGAAATGGCCTCGAGGAGGTTTCATTCGAGGATGAAGTGAATCATGCCCGATCTTATGTAGAAATTCAAAATATAAGGTTCTCGAATCGCATTGTAGTGACTTTCGATCCGCTTCCTGACTCCTTTCGGGGAGTTATGATTCCGCGCTTAATTTTACAGCCGCTGGTGGAGAATGCTTACGAGCATGGACTCGGTGATATGGTTACTGGAGGAACCTTGGCTATTACATTTGAAACTTCAGAAGATAGGCTGTATTTTTCGGTTGAGGATAACGGTATGGGATTGGATGAAGAGCAAATGTCTAGCATAATTCGAAAGATTACCTTCGAAGAAGAAGGAGAGACAACGGGACTTATTAATATTCATCGCCGCTTAAAGCTAAGATATGGCGAGCATGGCGGGCTTGAGGTAATGCCCGGCGGCAATGGGGGTTTACTGGTAAGGATTTATATTCCACATGACAAAGGAGAATGAATATGTATCGGGTACTTATCGTCGATGATGAGCCTATTATTGTGAATAGTATGTATCGATTGCTACAGGAGGCCGTTCACTTAGAACTTGAGGCCCATCGGGCTTATAACGTTTATGAAGCGCTGGATTGTATGCAGCAGGTTCGGATAGATGTAGTCATTTCAGATATTCGGATGCCTGGAATGAGCGGGATTGAGCTGCATAAGAAAATCGTTCAAAGCTGGCCGCGATGCAAGGTGATTTTCCTAACGGGATATAACGAAGCGGAATATGCACGACATGCTATTCGGACAGGCGGTGTAGTGGATTATGTGCTGAAAAACGAAGATGATCACGTTATTTTGGCGGCTGTAGAAAAAGCATTCGCAGAGCTCGATGAGGTTGAATACGGTGTGGATTATATGATGAATGCAAAGAAAAAGCTGCAATTGGCCATTCCTGCCTTGCAAAAAAATACACTGTTTGATTTGATGCGTAACCCCTCTTTATCAATGCAGGAAATAGAAGCTAGATTTGCCAAGTCTGAAATTCCATTAGCGGCGGGCGAGGGGGTATTTCTCGTTCTTGGCAGAGTTGATATATGGCCGATAGTTTTAAGTGATCTTGATCGTACACTGCTTATTTATGCCTGTCAGAATATTGCGGAGGAATATTTGGATCTTTCGGTTGAGCATGTATTCGTCGTATTTGATTCTAATAAATTTCTCTGGTTCATGCAGCCTAAAGAGCTTATGGCAGCAGATCCCTTGAATGAGGAACAGAAACAGAAGGCTTGGCAAAATTTGAAAACAAGAGTATATGGCATCATAGAGGCTGTTCAACAGACTTGCAGACAGCTGTTGAAGCTGCCGCTATCCTTTGTCATTGGGCGCGATGCTTATGAGTGGGAGAACGTAGGCGCACAATTTCACTATTTAAAGGCGTTGCTTGGAGATGGTTCACATAACAGACAGGAGCTGCTCATCCAGGACTCTGATCAGTTTGGACTTCATATGGATTCTAGTCGCAGTAATCCGTTCTCTGACTCCATGAATAATAAGAAGCAATTTGAATTACTGGAACAATACCTATCGAGCGGACAAGCAGAGCAGTTTAATAAGCTATACCATGAAATTATGAATGTGGATGATTTGCCCGGCTACAAGTACCAGCTGGAGCTATTTTATTCCGTTTCATTGAGCTTAATGTCTTACGCAATTCGAGCAGGACTATTCAATGAGCTGTCAGTAAAAATGGATCTTGGAAAAATGACACAGTATGATGCACACGAGTCATGGCCTGATGCGGTTACTTACTTAGCTAAGGTTGCTGATTACGTACTTGAGCAATATGAACCTGCTGCTGATGAGCAAGGTGAACGTTTGATTTTAGCCATACATCAATACACGCAAGCTCATCTCGGAGGAGATCTCTCACTGACGAAACTATCGACAGTAGTGCATCACAGTCCAACCTATTTATCCCGTCTATACAAACGAATGACAGGCACAATGCTCTCCGACTATATAACCAAAGAACGCATGAAAAAAGCGCAGCAGCAGCTAGCGGAGACTTCTATGAAAATAGGGGAGATTGCTACACATGTAGGGTATGAGGCTGCTCCACAGTTCAACCGTTCTTTTAAAAAAATGTTTAAATTGACGCCCCAAGAATACCGAGACCGGTTTCAAACCATGCAGGAGTAGAAGAAAGCAAGAGAAGTCAAGGAAAGCAAGATTGGCAAATAGCTTCGGCTTTTCAGTTCTTTTATGATAATACTGCAAGCACTAATTGATATAGGGGGACGAAATATGAAGGGGAAGGCCGTTAAAAGTATCCTGTTATCCGCATTGGTTTTTACGATGGTTTTTGTATCCGCCTGCAGCACTAAAAGTAATGAGGGGAAAGATCCGGAAGTATCCAGTACGCCAACGAGTGGTACGGAAACAAGCTCACCTGAGGAAACTGCTGTTAGCTATGACCCGCTCGGGAAGATTGATCCTCCAATTGAGGTGACAGCAGTGAGAACGCTGGACTCAACGACTAAATTTGCAGAAGGCGACTCGATTGATAAAAATGCCTGGAATCAACTCTACTTGGATGAGTTCGGCATTAAACTAAAGTATTTATGGGTTGCTGATCCAACTCAATATAATCAAAAATTCAATGTCACAATGGCTTCTGGAAAGCTTCCTGACATTATGCCGGTCGACGGTACTCAGTTTAACCAATTGGTTGAAGCGGATTCATTAGCTGATTTAACAGATGCATTGGAGAATTACGGCACACCTATAACGAAAGAACTATTGAAAAAAGATGGCGGTTTTGGTCTTGATTCTGCGACATTTGGCGGCAAGCTGCTTGGCATCCCTGTAAATCCTGGTGCGAATGATAATGCTCCGCTGCTCTGGGTACGTACGGATTGGTTAAAGAAGCTCAATTTGCCCGAACCAAAGACGATGGACGATGTATTTAAGATTGCGGAAGCGTTCGCAAAACAGGATCCAGACGGAAATAAGAAGGACGATACGTACGGTCTAGGTTTAGACAAACTTTTGTATGATGCCGTATTTGGACTATATGGCTTCTTTAATGGCTATCATGCTAATCCGCAAATATGGGTTGAGAATGAAGCGGGAGAATATGTATACGGAAGTATTCAACCGGAAATGAAAGTGGCGTTAGCCAAACTTCAGGAAATGTACAAAGCAGGTTGGATTGACCGTGAATTTGGCGTCAAAGATATAGAAAAATTAATTCAAGCAGGCAACGCCGGCAAACTCGGCATGTTTTATGGCGTTATGTATGCCAATAGTTACTTTACTGAGGGCAAGAAATTGGATACCGGGATGGACTGGATACCATTTGCGCTGCCGTCAATAGACGATCAACAGGCAAAACCACAATTGGTGTTCCCTATTGGTAAATATTATGCTGTGAGAAAAGGGATGGAGCATCCAGAAGCACTAATTAAGATGCTTAATGCATTCGGTAATGAATGGGATCGGACCAAATATCCGCTTACTGCGATCAATCAAGATGGTGACATCGCAAAGTGGGTTTATGCACTAGTTACAGGATCTGATCCAACTCAAAACCTGGATATGTATACAAGGGTTTCGAGTGCGATAGAGAAGAATGACGAAACCCTGTTGAACCCTAAAGCACCAGGACAGAAGATCTTCTGGGACAGCCTTAGAAAATGGGAAAAAGGCGATGCCGAAGGGTGGCTTTATGCCAGAATCTTTGATGCCCAAAAACTGTTACATGATTACCACACAAGCGATGGGTTTCTTATGACGAAATATATTGCTGGACCAACAGCTACGATGGTGGAAAAAGATGCGACGCTTAAAAAAATGGAATTGGAAACATTCACGAAAATTATTATGGGTGAATCATCCATTGATGCCTTTGACGAGTTCGTAACGAATTGGAAAAAGCTTGGCGGCGATGCCATTACTGCAGAAGTAGCCAAATGGAAGGCTAGTAAATAAAAACAAAAGCTGACCGGGGAAGCAGGTGCTCTGGTATTGCCAAGTGTGACCTGGTAACACCTTCTTTCCTGGAAGGTTATTAAGATGAGGAAGTGATTGGAATGTCCGTTATGACAGTTACAGGGAAGGTACGGGCGGACAGTTTAGGACTGGTGCTACCCCATGAGCACGCCTTTATTGATCTAAGAGATCTAGTGCCCGCTCCGCATACGATATCTGGCAAGGTGCTATCACAAGAGAAAGTAAGCTTGACCAATCTGGGTAAGCTCAATAGAAATCCTTATGCGGTTCTGGATAATGCGGTTTTGGATGATGAGAAAATAATGGAGTGGGAGCTTCATGAGTTTAAGAAAGCCGGCGGGAGGACATTTGTCGATCTCACCCTTCGTGATATTGGCAGGGACCCTGTCTTATTGGCTAGGTTATCAAGGGCGCTTGATATCAACATCATCGCGGGCTGCGGCTACTATATTAATGCCTCTCACCCACCCGATATGGACGATAAAACCATTGATGCCATTACGGAAGAGATACTCGGAGAAATTAAATACGGCATTGATGGTACCGAGATTAAAGCTGGTGTAATTGGTGAAATAGGGACAAGTGAAATCATTTATCCAAATGAAAGAAAGACGTTGATTGCAGCAGCAACAGCCCAGCAGGAAACGGGATTTGGTCTCCATGTGCATACTGATCTATGGGCAACTAATGGATACGAAGTCGTGAAGATACTGACAGAACACGGTGCCTCTGCAGAGAAAATATGTATCAACCACATTGATGTAGATTTGAAAATGGATTATATGAAGGATCTGCTGAATAAAGGTGTTTATATTGAATTCGACAACTTCGGAAAGGAGTTTTATGCAGACAGAAGGCACAAAAGCGTTCTGAAAGGACTTTTTGCCAGAGATATAGAGCGGGTTAGAGCAATCAAGGAATTGATTGATTGCGGCTTCCTCTCCAAAATATTGCTGTCCAATGATGTATGTCTGAAAACATGCATCCACCACTATGGAGGATGGGGATACGATCATGTTATTACAAATATTATCCCTATGATGCAAGACGAAGGCATAACAGATGAACAAATCCAAACCTTAATGATAGGTAATCCTGCAGTTTTCTTGGATGATGGAAGGGACTAACAGGGAGAGGTATGTTATGAAAATTATCGATTGCAGCTGTGCTGTAGGATATAAGACGGTCAATTATGAGGTCGTCAACCATGAGAATTTTATTGTGAGGGAGAAAGTAAAGCAGGCTCGTGACGCCGAGGAATTGCTTCAAGAGCTTGATTTCTGTGGAATTGATAGTGCGGTAGTTAGCCATAACACAATGGCCGATGTGGATCCCGATTACGGGAACCGTGCGGTTCTCGTTGAGACTAATAAAGCGCCAGAAAGGCTGCTGCCAACATGGACGATACTACCACCAATTACTGAAAGCCAGTATGCCCCTGAGTATTTATTTCCTGCGATGAAGGCGAATGGGGTGCAGATGTTAAGAGCCTATCCAGAACGCAACCGTTACTTGCTTAATGGTGTAGTCATGGGTGATCTAATTGGGGAAATTGCTGCAGCAAAAATCCCGCTGTATCTGACTCCGAGCGAGGGTTGGCAAAGTATCTACAGTATTATGCAGGAGTTTCCAACCTTAACAGTCATTCTTCATAACTATGGATTGTGGAGCCATTCTAGGCTTACGTATCCCTTATTCCGAACCTATAAAAACCTGTACATCGAGACCGGTGATATGCAAACGGCCGGAGAGATCAAGGATATTTGCAATAAATTTGGTTCAGAACGTCTCCTTTTCGGCTCGAATTTCCCAAGCAACGCTATAGGCGGTCCGCTGGCTGCATTGCTTGGTTCCGGCATAACTAAGGAACATATGGAGAACATCGCATACAAAAACCTCGAGAGATTACTAGGTGAGGTGTCACGATGAGTATACAGAAAATGACTAATCAATCGCAGTTAGCTAGAGAGTTTATTGATACAGGAAGGCTGTCTAGCATCCCATTCATAGATATGCACACACATATGGGTCCTTTCTATGGTACCTATTTACCGGAAGCTAACTTGGATTCGATGATTCAGACGATGGATAGGGAAAATATAGAATGGATTATTTCAGCTCCGCATAGCGCGCTATTCGATCCTATTGGGGGAAACTCGGAGATAAAGCCTGCGATGAAGCAGTATCCGGACAGGATCTACGGTTATTATGTGGTAAACCCGCATTATGATCATAACTTGGATCAGGATCTCGCTGAGTTCGATAGTGTGAAAGGTTATGTGGGAATTAAACTTCTTCCTGACTATCACAAATATCCGCTTACGGGTGAGAAGTTCCGTAAAATTTATGAATTCGCCAACGATCGTGGACTGCTCCTATTATCCCATACATGGGGACACAGCCCTTACAATCCTCCGCAAATGATAGGAGAGCTTGCGCGTAAATATGAGAATATTACTTTCCTGCTGGGTCATTCAGCTCCCGGTGAAACCGATTATGCGATCGAGCTTGCGCGGACACAGCCGAATGTTTATTTGGAGCTATGCGATACAGGGCGACTTAATGGGATAATCGGCAAAATGGTCCATGAGGCTACTTCGGAGAAGGTAGTATTCGGAACAGATTTCCCATGGTATGACCCTAACTACATGCTGGGAAGTGTACTGTTTTCAGGTATTAGTGATGAGGAAATAACTAATATTATTCACCATAACGCAGTGCGATTGCTTCATAAAGTACGAAATCGAAAATGATAGTCAACGGAGAGGACAGGGTAGGCAATGACTGAAATAATAGAATCGTTTGAAACAGCGAAGGGCAACTTATTCGGAGATTTGTTAACAACGAGAGTCGCTAGTAAAAAACTGAAAGTCGGTTTGATAACATTAGGGTTTTTCGAGTATTGGAGGATGTTCCCGGACACATTGAAAGCAAATGTTACGGCGGATATGACCTGCGTCTATAACAATCTTCGTAACTATCTTGGTCAAGATGAAGTTATCTGGGCGGGACTTACAGACACATTAGATGCCGCAGAGGCTGCTGGTCAAGAGCTGGCAAGCCAGCAAGTCGATCTAATTGTCTATGTGGCAGGCACCTATTGTCCTGATTATATGGCAATCCAAGCTTTAGAGCATGTTCGTCATGTGCCAGTTGTTTTATTTAACACGCAGCATAATAACAAGATTAATCTCGATACGAATTATGAGAATATTCTGAGAAATAGTGCCTTAATTGCGAATTTGCAGTTGGCCGCAACGTTTAGAAAAATGGGTTGGTACCCTGATTTAAAGGTTGTTGTGGGATCAATCCAAGATAGTGCTGCTTTCGAAGAAATGACCAAATATATTCGTGCATACAAAGCCTATTTAAGCCTCAAAACGACTAACATTGGCGTCATCGGTCATGTTTTCAGAGGGATGTATGATTTTGAATTCGACAAGACGATGATAAAAGGCACACTTGGGCCAAACATTATTTCGATACAGGTTGATCATTTGCTCGATCAGTTCAGCAAGGCTACCGATGTGGAAATTGAGGATATAGTTGAACAGACTAAACATAGATTTAACATCGTTGGATTGAGCGAGGATGACATTTATAAATCTTCAAAATTTTACGTCGCTCTTAAGAATACATTGGATCGCTTCAGGCTTGATGCCCTAACGCTGCTCGGCCAGCATTACGTGGAGCAGAAGACGGGAACGACCTCGTACCTAGCCAACACCATGATGCATGAAGAAGGCAAATTAGTCGTTAACACAGAGGGAGATGTTCACGGACTCATTATTATGACGTTAATGAACATGCTTAGCGGCAAAGTGCCTGCCTATGCGGAGTGGGGCGAATATGACGAGGAACTCAATGCCCTGCTTATGGTGCACCATGGATATGCGAACACGGAATATGCAACAGACAGAAGTACGGTAAAGGTCAACCGCTCACCTGAACAATGGGGGTTGCAGGGTGCAGGCTTTGGGTTTGAGTATACGTTGAAGCCAGGTGATGTGACGATCAGCCATCTAATTATTGATGCTGAAGGCTATAAGATGCTCATTGTTAAGGGCCAAGCCTTGCATATTCCGAAGAACATTCCTTGTGAGGAGATTACAGCTGTCATTCAATTTGATACGCCAATTAAGCAATTTCTAGCAGCTCTGATTAAAGAGGGATTCGCTCATCATTGCATTATCGGCTATGGGGATTTGACGGAAGAGCTGTCTTATGTTGCTGATTTTATGGGGATTAGGAAAGTTATTTATTAAGCCAGTTTACTCGGAAAATAGAATGTGATGGGAGAGTTGAAAGCATGATGCAAATTCAGTCTTCAGAGTTTATTGCTAGAGTAGAGAAGCTTAAAGTGTTGATGGCGGAGCAAGGAATGGGTGCGTGCCTTGTCTACGGTGATGAATATAGAAAAGAAAATTTGCGCTATTTGAGTAATTATTGGCCATTGTTCGAGAGAGGGGCGGTCATTGTTCCTCTCAACGGGCAGCCTGTAGTGCTGGCTGCACCGGAAGGGGAACTGTTGTGCCGAGAAATGACCTCGTGGCCTGACGTGCGTCTACTCTCCCAATTCAATTGTGTAACCGTGCCGGATGAGATTGAATACCCGCAAGCCAATTACACGAGCTTGAAAGAGATATTCGCAGAAGTGAACACGAATAATTCGTTAAAGCGTATAGGTATTTCTGGAATAGATGCAATGCCTGAACCGCTGCTAAATGCGATTAAGGGAAGTCTAGAAGACGTGGAATGGACCGATGCTGGCGGCATGCTTTTTCAATTAAGAATGACAAAGTCAGCAGACGAAATCGCTTGTTTGAAGGAAGCGGCGAGAATCGCGGACGAAGGCTACAAGCTGATGATTGAGAATGTTAAACCTGGAATGACTGAGCTTGAACTGTCAGCCTATGCTTATGGCGAATGTATGAAGGCGGGTGCGGAGTTTGTGCCATTCATCGTTCTGACCAGCGGGGAACGGGTGAATACCATTATCGGAAGGCCGACTCGTAAGGTGATTCAGGACGGAGATATGATTATGGCTGCGATTGCTGTTCAATATGAAGGCTATGTAGCAACGGTAGGTTTTCCTTTCGTGGCAGGTCAAATGAGCAATGAACAGCAGCAGTTCATAACGCTGCTTGTGGAGGCTGAGGATATTGCATTATCCAAACTGGTGCCAGGAGCCAAGCAAAGTGATCTGGTCAAATCAGTGAAAGACTATTTTGAATCCAAACAGGTCACCGAATATGACCTTTATCCACCGCTGCATGGCTGCGGACTAGCAGAAGCAGAGTCTCCTTACCCAGACGATAAATCTACAGCACTCTTCGAAATCGGAATGACGGTGAATACGGATGTTAGTTTGTTCGGACATCCATATGGTTCTAACCGAGTCGAGGAAAGCTTGATTGTGACGGAAAATGGCTATGAATCGATGTCGAAGCTAGTCAGACATTTGAGCAAGACTTGGATAGAAACAGCGACGATTTCGGTTAATTAAGGAGGAGCGTATGGGCAAAGAAGGCGCAAAAAATTGGTATGTAATCGATGGGTATTTACCCTACAAAGGTAAAATAGATAATGATTCGCTTGAAGGGCATGAAGCCATCATGATTCTGAATTGTCAGGATACAGAAGCGGAAATTTTCATGGATATATTTTATGAAGATCGAGAACCGGATCGTGATATTCGGCTTGTTGCAGCGGCAAGAAGAGTAAAGTGTATTCGAATGGACCATCCGGATGAAATCGGAGGAATCGTGCTAGACAGACAATTACAGTATTCCTTGCGGTTTAAAAGTGATGTGGATGTCATCATTCAGTACGGAAGAATGGATATTGCTCAGCCCAATCTTGCTTATATAGGCATGATAGGATATTCAGAGTGATGAAGAACTCCAAACTTAAACGTGAAATCCCATTGCATCTTATGCTGATCCCTGGCGTTATTCTTATATTAATTTATAGCTATTTTCCAATGGCTGGTATCGCTTTTGCATTCCAAAAATTTATTCCGATACAGGGTTTGTTTGGTTCGAAATGGGTGGGCTTCGATAATTTCCGTTATGTGCTGCAGATGCCTGATTTCTGGCAGGTACTGAAGAATACCTTTTTTATTGCAACCATGAAAATCATCGCCGGGCAAATTGTTCCTATCGTTGTAGCCTTGTTATTAAACGAGATGAAACGAGCATTCGTTAAACGAGGTGTTCAGACACTCATTTATTTGCCCCACTTCTTATCTTGGGTCATTCTCGGAGCCATTCTGGTTGATATATTGTCTCCTTCAGAAGGTATTGTAAATCAAATCCTTCAAGCTTTCGGTTTGGACCCTATATTTTTCCTTGGCAGCAATCAATGGTTCCAAACGGTGTTAATTGTATCCGATGTTTGGAAAGAGTTTGGGTTTAGTACGATTGTATATTTAGCAGCTATTACAGGCATTAATCCTTCCCTTTATGAAGCTGCAATTGTTGATGGTGCGAATCATATGAGGCAAACCTGGCATATTACGCTGCCAGGTATGGTTCCAATCATTATATTGCTTGCAACCTTAAGCTTGGGCAGTGTTTTAAATGCCGGTTTTGATCAGGTGTTTAATTTATATGGCCCATCGGTCTATCAGAGTGGAGATATATTGGATACGTTAATTTATCGGATTGGTCTTATTGATGCTCAGTTCGGTGTGGCGACAGCTATTGGTTTATTTAAATCGGTCGTTTCGCTGGTGCTTATATCGATTTCTTATGTTTTGGCTTATCGTTTGGCTAATTATCGTATTTTCTAAAATAATTAAGCAGATTAAAGTGTTGAGTTTTGAAGAAAGGAGTGTAGCCCATGCGTCATGCGTCCTTGAGCAGAAAAATATTCGTTGTTTTCAATTACATTTTTTTGGTATCACTTTCCCTGCTCTGCTTGCTTCCTTTGATTCAAGTGCTGTCTATTTCCTTTAGCTCTAGTCCAGCAGCATCCGCCGGTTTGGTAAAGCTGCTGCCCGTAGATTTCAGCTTGGATTCGTATCAATATATTTTGCAGAAAAAAGAGTTTATTAGCTCTTTCAGCATTACTTTGAAGCGGGTTGCAATAGGATACACCTTTAATATTTTACTTGCGCTTCTGTGCGCGTATCCTTTGTCCAAGGAAGTGAAGGAGTTTCGGGCTCGCACCTATTATGCTTGGTTCTTTGTATTCACTATCCTGTTTGGCGGAGGTCTTATTCCTACCTACATCATAGTTAGTGAAACAGGGCTGCTTGATACGATCTGGGCCTTGATCATTCCGGGTGCAGTAGGTGTATTTAATATTATTTTGCTCCTAAACTTTTTCCGAGGATTGCCTAAAGAAATTGAGGAATCCGCTTTTATAGATGGAGCGGGACATTGGACGGTGTTAACGAAGATGTATGTGCCGATGTCGATGCCTGTGCTTGCCACGATTTCGTTATTTACATTGGTCGGTCACTGGAATGCCTGGTTTGATGGGTTGATTTACATGAACTTCCCAGAGAAGTACCCTTTATCTACTTACTTGCAATTAATGGTCATCAATAGCAATCCGATGAAAATGGATATTAACAATTTAAATGGTGCTTTGGAAATATCAGAGCGTACGACCCGGGCAGCACAAATTTTCTTGGGTGCGTTACCGATTCTTATTGTTTACCCATTCTTGCAGAAGTATTTTGTGAAAGGGATCGTCGTTGGAAGTGTGAAGGGATAATAGCTGTTTATTGGGGGAGAAAAGGATGAATGCTGTAAATTATGACAGATGGATCTGGATTGAATTAATTGGTTTTGATAATAGAGAAAGTGATTACGGCGTAAGCGCGTATTTGAAAAACGCTAAGTTTAAACCGGATGGCATTTCATTGCTTTTGTTCACCCCTGATTTTGTTCATGCACATAAAGGGATGGAGAAAGAGCATATGTTGCCCATTGAAATATGCTCCTATGCGGCACGTCCTTATGGCAAGCATCACAACAGGCAGGAATGGACGAACTATCAGCTTCGCGGATTGGTTGCAGAGCTGCAAAAGCATGGGATTGATATGTACTGCAGCTTTTTCAACTTGTTTCTATATCATGATAATGGAAAGGAAGCAGCGAGTGAATGGTGTTCCTCGCACCCTGAGCTTTATGAAATGAGGAAGACGGGTGAAGCGTTCCCTGTCATTAACCCGCTGAAGCGTTTAAAAGACGGCACCTACTATGAGGATCTATTTATTACTGACTTGATGACCGTTATGCGTGATTATAACTTTGATGGGTATCACGGAGCGGACGGTTACACGAGTCCTCGTCTTACGATTGCCGAGGCAGATTACTCCGACGATATGGTAGAGCAGTTTACAAGATTCAGCGGGGTGGAATTGGCAGAGAACCTTAAGCTTACTTGTGACGGCGAACCGTTAGAAATGGAGAAACGAGGCAATTGGATATGGATCCATAAGCGAATGGAATGGATTAACTTCTATGCACATCGCTGGGGAGAACTTTGGCAGAAGATTATGCCGGCACTACGCAAGGAAGGGAAAAAAGCCGTTCTTAATTCGGTCTGGACCAGAGATCCGTTCGAAGCTTTACATCGTTATGGCGTGGATTACAAGCTGCTCGCAGCATCTGGTGTTGATGCATTTGTAATAGAATCCGTAGCTGCCTCCTGTTCTGCTGGTGCAGGAGAGATCGAGTACGAACCGGGTACAGAATTTATGTCCATGATCATGACAATCAAAGCTTATGTGCCGGATATGAAAATGATTTGTTTGAATGCAATACAGGATACGAACGAGCAGTGGGATGCAATTAGCCATGTGCCGACACTCTTGGAGCGGGATATATACTCCTTTTCGAATATATTTTTGAAGGATCAACAAGGGGTAAAGCGCTGTACTTCAGGGTTTGTAGCTTGTCTTGGTGATGGAATCAGCGAGAGTGATTGGGAATGGTTATTAAGAAGGTGGAATCTGGGTTATGAAGGGCAGCCTGAACGGATAATCGGATCCAGCTTTGTATGGTCGGATGAAGCACTGAACCATTCTTTAGAAGACTATCCTGCAACCAGGAACTGGCCCGCTTATAAGTTTTTGAAGGAATTAATAGACCGAGGCGCTCCGCTGCACACGATGGTGAATGTGAAGGATTTGGAGCAAACAAGCGGCGCGATTTGTATAACTAGTCTACATTTGTTGCCGGATATGGAATTACAGCAGGTTCTTGCCTATCGTAGTGGTTCATCCACTCTAATTGGCAATATGACGGAGCGAATAGCACAGATTTTTGCAAGTATCGGCTTAAATGTGAGTGCAGCTCCAGGTCAGCTATTCTGTATCGCGCGTGAGACTAATGGGACAGTTATTAACACAATCGTAATGACGAAGGATAGCAATTCCTTTCACAATGAATCTGATGATTTAACCCATTTGATTGATCCGAAGTCATGGGTAGACCCTCTTTATTTTAGTCCTGTGTCAGATGACTTCTTAAGCGGGTGTGTTCAAGCACTGATAAGCTGCTCTGATGCGCCTTTAGTTGTTAGAAATGAACAACATATTCGGACTACAACGATGGAAATTAACCCGAGCAAATGGCGCATTCTGATTCAAAATTTGCATCTGAACTATAAATCGGCATATATCGATGTAGGTCATCCCATTGCGAAGGTGAACGTGTTGACTGATTTCCCGGGCATACCGGTATTTCCAGATGGTTCGAAATTTCGTTTATATGTGCCGGGAAGAGGAATGGTGTTAGTGGAAGTTGACTTATGATGCAAAAAATATTTACGTTCAATGATGCATGGACGGCTTGGCTGCAGGGCAGCAAGTTTCCGATTGCATTCTTCGGAGATAGTACGGTCGACGGTGCGAATACGACAAATTGGGTTGGTAATACCATTGGAGTAGACAGCGCCTCGCCAAACACGTTCTCGAAGAAACTGGAGGAACTGCTTCGCCAAGCTACCAAAAACGAGACATTACGCATTTACAACGCAGGATTTAGCGGAACCATTGCAAGCTGGGCGGTAACCGTTTTAGAAGAGCAGTTCGGTAAAACATCCGCTTATCATGATGTGCAAATGATTGGGATCGGATTCGGTATTAATGACCGCAACGATCAGCTTTACTATGCGAACGAGAAGGCTTACAGAGATGGATTCAAAAGGTATATCAAACAAATCATTGACTGGTGCTACTCGAATAATATCCAACCGTTTCTGTTGACTACCCAAGCGATCGTTGAGCCTGGGGTACTGACTGAGTATACGGAAGCCTATCCGATGAGAACAAGTGATCATATCGAGTGTATAGCGAACGAAGTGAAAAGGGAGCTGGCGGAAGAGTGCCGTCTCCAGATCATTGACATGAACAAATACACGGAAATGTTCTTATTGTATTCTTCTATCAGCACACAACAGATTATTTCTGATCGGCTGCACTTTGGGGACATCGGCCATTTTTACGAGGCGGGAGTACTCTTTTCCCACTTGTCCCCAAGAACAATCTTCGTAGATGACTTCACTAAAATCGATTATTCCAGTCAAAAAATCAAGGACAGTGTGCCCGAAGACTGGCTGACCATGCCAGAGGCACCAACGGGCCGTTTTAAGGTTTACGTCGACTACACGAAGACCGATTCGAACGACATCATTATGATGTCTGCATGGGTTTTTGTTAGAGCAAAGCAGAGGCTTACGTTGAAGGCTTATAAAGGAAATTCCTCTGAAACTTATGTCAAAATAAATGGCGTTATCAAAGGTTTAACCAGTGCGGAAACTATCATCGGTGAATTAGAAATAGGCTTGTATTTCCTAGAAGTTTTTACTGGCGCATCAACAAAGGCAGACTTTAAAGGGTTTATTTTCGAATAGTCGAACGTAATCGAGGAGGTAGAACAAAATTGAGTACGCAAACAAAAACAGGTAATCAAGCAAAAAGATCATCTCTAACGGTTTCCGGGGAATTTCCGATTGGTATCTTCGTGAACCCTGTTCCGTCCGATACGTCCGATGCTTCCTACGCAGATATCAGGGCTATGAATGCCAACTTTATTGTAGCAACTAATCGGTTGACTACGCCTGCGACTACGGACTGGGCATTGGAGAAAGCGGCAGCTAATGATCTGAAAATACTAGTGACTGACACGGGAATCCGCTGGATTCAGTCAGAATGGCTATCGCAAAATGATGATAAGGGACAGGGGCTGTATCTTCGAAACGACAGCTCTATCGGTCAAACTTTTACAACACCTGATGTTGATGACTTGAGTATTATGATCCTTTCCTTTAAGAAACAAGGGGTATGGCCGGAAGGGGCAGCTTTAACACTAAGCCTCTATAATTCTCCTAGTAAGGATACTCTTATTGTGAAATCAGAGCTTAAAGGGCCGTTCGAAAGCGATTATCCTGAGTTTGTACTAAGTGAGTTTCCTCCTGAGGCCCATACGAGCTATTATTCCGTTGCTGCTAACACGACCTATTATATGGAACTGACAACGGACAGTGAGGTAGAGCTCGGTCCTTTTCTAACTAGTGAAATAGATGCCTACGATGGTGGGAAAGCGTATGTGAATGGTGCGCCTCTACCGTATGATCTCTATTTTCAAATTACACTGAGAACGCCACATGGTGGAACTATATCGGCTTTTTCACCGACAGGCAGGCCATCGGATGACTATATTGATAAGCTGGTCAATCATTACAAGGATCACCCAGCTGTACTTGGCTATAACTTAATTGATGAGCCTTTTGCTGAATTGTATCCTGCGATGAAAGAGACATCAGATCGAATAAAGGAGCAAGATCCGACTCGACTCATTTACACCAATCATTATGCACTAAACGATACGGGTCTTCATTATTTTGCCCTAGAGAATGGTCGTCCAATGGGGTATGAGGACTATATTAATGACTGGCTAGCTACCAACCCAGATATGCTCTCCTATGACTATTATCCGTATTTGTCGAGCGGTGTTGACGAGAAGGTCCACTATCAAACATTAGAATTTTTGCGTAAACAGTGTCTATTATATAACAAGGATTTGTGGGTTTATATTCAATCGGTGGCTTATGATACTTTCTTTATAGTAAAGCCTAATGAGAATCAAATGAGATTTCAGGTGTATTCTTCCTTGGCTTACGGAGTCAAGGGATATGTCTACTTTACCTACGCGACGGAAGCCGGACCGGAACTTGAGGGTATTATGCATGATGGGCTTATCTTGCCGGATGGATCGAAAAACGATACTTATAAATATGCCAAAAAGATAAACGGAGAAGTATTAAATTTGGGGTCTACGCTTCTGTCACTTACCTCATTAGCTGTGTATCATACTGGAGATTTACCGCCATCAACACAGGCTTTGCCTTCTACATTTTTCTTTAAGCCCTCAAGCGCTGATGCTGAATCGTCTATGATCATTTCATATTTCGAGAATGAGGCCGGCAGAAAGTTTGTTATGGTCGTCAATAAGGATTTGGAAAATGAACGCAGCTGTTCGTTTTCACTTGCGCATAGGCCACAAACTATTAATGAGGTAAACAAAATGTCGGGTGAAGAAGTAACGGCAGCGTATGAGCCTTCGGACGGAACATTAACCGTCAGCTTTCTACCGGGAGAAGGTAAGCTTTTTGGTCTGGAGAGCTGAAGATGGAAATGAACAAACCAAATGATAGCTTGTACACGGAAGACCCTACTGTCGGCAATAGCTACCGCGAGAAACAAAAAAGAGAATTTGATGATTTGATTATAAATAGGCGTCAAGCTTCGGAGGAGAAAAGAAAGTCTTTCCTCCGGCTAGATACGACGAGTTTAGCCGCATTCGAGAGGGATGCTTCTTCAATGCGGGATGAGGTAAGAAGTATGCTAGGATGGCCGCTGGCAATGGATAGTGAAATGGGATCACGGTCTGATTCCACATCGGCACCGGCAGCGAAGGTTATTTACGTCTCTGAGGATAAGCTTGGCAGTATTTTTAGGGTGGAAGTAGAGGCTGGATTTGGATTAACGACATATGGTGTCTTGTTCATTCCCAATAAGGAAGGACCGCATCCTCTTGTTATTTCGCAGCATGGGGGATGGGGAACACCTGAGCTATGCTCAGGCTTCTATGGAGACACCAATTATAACGATATGACACGAAGAGTATTGAAGCGTGGTATAGCCGTATTTGCACCTCAATTATTGCTTTGGAATCCAGATGCTTATGGTCCTGAATTCCATCGGCACCAGTACGATAAGCAATTAAAGCATGTTGGAAGTTCCATAGCTGCAGTTGAAATTTATAAGATACAGAGGGCCATCGATTATTTAATTGCAAGGCCGGACATCGATCATTTCAAGGTTGGAATGATCGGTTTGTCGTATGGCGGGTTTTATACGATGTTTACAGCCGCTCTTGATACTAGAATTAAAGCGGCTTATTCCTCTTGCTTCATAAATAATCGGTATGTAGTGGATTGGCCGGACTTTACTTGGTTTAACGCGGGCAATAGGTTTTTGGATGCGGAGATCTGTGCGATTATCGCACCTCGTTTTCTGCATCTAGAAGTAGGCACACGGGATGAAACTTTCCTTTATGAGCATGCTCAGCCAGAAATCGATAAAGTGGCGGCCCTTTATGCACAATTAAACATAAGTGATCGGTTTTCTTCCAAAGCCTTTGACGGTGGGCACGAGTTGGACCCATCAGATGATGGAATTGATTTTTTCTGCAAATCGCTCTTTACCTTTTAAGAACGCAATAGATGTAAATAAAAGCAAGATTAGCAAATAGTAACGTTTGTAGGAGATTCGAGCAGAACGACCATTATTAAGATTGCGACCCCGCTAGTTAGAAAAGGAGGTGAAATGCATGCCTGAATCAGTGGATGGTGTGGATTTCTTGAAATTGGACCCTAATATGAGGTTATCTGAACATAACGAGGCCGATCTACAGTGGCTATCGCCATGTGTTTCACCATTCAGGATTAGCGGATTTGCTTGGCTTTTAGAAGAAGGGAAATATCGGAGGTTGCCCGTTTCTCCCCTATTTCCCATTCGCGACGCCGTGGATGAATTGGCGAATTGTACGGCGGGAGGTCAAATTCATTTTCAGACGAATTCGTCCAAATTGTCTCTTGGTATCAAGCTCTCTGGTCCGGCGAATTTTTATCATATGCCGGCTACCGGACAATGCGGGTTTGACTGCTATATCGGACAGTTCGGGCAGCAAGTGTATTTCTCAACAACACATTTTGACCATACACAAAGCTACTACGAATGCATCCTATTTGAATCATTGGATCGTCAAATGCGGAATATCGTATTGAATTTCCCCTTATATCAGGGGGTAAAAGAAATATCGATCGGATTGGATCAAGATGCAGAAGTGATCGCATCCCCACCGTATCATAGCGACAAGAGAATTATTGTGTATGGAACATCCATTACTCAAGGAGGCTGCGCATCAAGGCCGGGAATGAGCTATACGAACATCCTGAGTCGTAGATTTCCTTATGAGTTTATTAATCTTGGATTTCCGGAAATGGTAAAGGAGAACCGGAATTAGCGCATATCATGGCAAGCATTGATAATCCGGGATTATTGGTTCTCGATTATGAAGCCAATGTTACGATTGAAGAATATACGACAACACTGGCTGAGTTTATTCGAATATTCCGGGAGCTCCATTCTGATGTACCGATCCTAGTTGTTTCTAAAATACAATACAGCGTGGAACATATAAACAAGGAAGCCATGCGTAATCGTTTGGAACTTAAATCACTGGCGGAGAAGACGGTTAAGCAATTCAGAGAAAACGGAGATATGAATATCACTTTTATGGAAGGGGATAAACTGCTGGGCGAACATGATTTGTTCGAATGCACGGTCGACGGTGTACACCCGACTGACTTGGGCTTTCTTAGGATGGCCGATGGATTGACTCCGATATTAACTCAACTCATCCGTAACTAGTGATGAAATAGTAAAGAGGGGTGCTAAACCCTCTTTTTTTGTTTGCAATAACGGAACGAATTGAACTTTTTTAATTCTTCTTCGGTTGAATTCTTCAAATATATCTGGCAGTCTGGAGGCGAGGTTAAATTAGTTTCACATTCTGAAACTAGCGAGTTGCATGATGACACGGGATGAAGTTTTCCTTTATGAGCATGCTCAGCCAGAAATCGATAAAGTGGCGGCTTTTTTTACACAATTGAACAGAAGTGATCGCTTTTCTACCAAGGCCTTTGACGGTGGGCACGAGCTGGACCCATCAGATGATGGGATTGAATTTTTCTGTAAATCACTCTTTACCTTTTAAGAACGCAACAGATGTCAATAAAAGCAAAATTAGCAAATAGTAACGAATAAATAGACGATTTATAATCTTTTTGTAACCGCTTACCAGTTAAGGTGTCGAATTAAAGAAGGGGAGGGATTTGAGGGGGAAGAGTCTGATAGGCAGTGCCGGCAGGTAAGAGATGAATACAAATATGTAGGATGAGGTGAAAAGTAATGTTAAGAAAAACAATGCTTGGATTGCTCGTGTCTATGATGATGATTGGGTTATTATTTAATTCCTCTGCGTACGCCAATCCGAATCCGACGCCAACGGTGTCGGGGGAGTTTCCGATCGGTATTTTCGTTGAACCACCTCCACCAGATGTCACCGATGCTAATTTTGCAGATATACGTGCGATGAACGCCAATTTTATTGTAGCTAGCAACTTAAATACGACACCTGCCACAACCGATTGGGCTTTGGAGAAGGCTGCGGCAAACAAATTAAAATATTTAGTTACGGATACGGGAATCCGTTGGTATCGGTCGGAATGGGTATCCCAAAACAATGATGACGGTGACGCATTGTTTATCCGTAATAATAAGTCCATCGGACAATCCTTTAAAACACCGGCACAAGACGAAATGGGCATCTGGAAGCTCTCATTTAAGAAAAGCGGGGTATGGCCAGCAGGTAAAACCGCTACGGTGAGTATTTATAACGGTCCTGATAAAACAACACTCATTGGCAGCTCAACGCTTACAGGACCGATCGTAACGAATTATCCTGAGTTTGTTATTAATGGCGCCATGGTTGCAGCAAATACGACCTACTATTTGGAGCTGACTACAGATAGCACGACAAATTTAGGTCCCTTCTTAACTAGCGATACGGATACGTATGCAGGAGGACAAGCCTACTCGAATGGATCCGCTCTAACGAACGATCTTTATTTCCAAATGACGCTCCCTAGATCCGGCGGGGGAAATTGGAACGCATTCTCGCCTACAAACGACTTAAGCGATGAATATATTGAGACATTTGTGAATCATTATAAAAATAATCCTGCTTTGCTAGGTTATAACTTGGTTGATGAACCGTTTGGCGATGTTTTTCCTAAGCTGAAGTCGGTATCAGATAAAATAAAGGCTATCGATCCGGATCATATGGTGTATACAAATTTATATGGAATATGTGACGATTGTCAGCATTACTTCAGCGGCACCAACGACCCCGTAAACGGCGGTTATGAAAACTATGTTAACGGTTGGTTAGCAACTGATCCCGACATGATCTCGTTTGACTCCTATCCTTATTTATCAACAAGGTTTGATGAGAAGCCTTATTACCAATCTTTAGAATATTTCCGCAAGCAGTCATTACTAAAGGGCACCGATCTTTGGGCTTATATTCAATCTATGTCTTATGACTACTTTAATATGGTAGAACCAAGCGAGAGTCAATTGAGATTTCAGGTTTATTCAACATTGGCTTATGGGGCAAAAGGGTATGTTTACTTTACCTACCATACACCAGCGGGCATGGATAATGGATTAATAATGCCTGATGGCACGAAGAACGATACGTATGATTACGCGAAAAATGTGAATGGAGAAGTATTGAAGCTCGGATCAACTCTTCTTTCGCTGACATCCAAAGATGTGTATCACACGGGTGGTGTACCTCCATTTGCAACTGCTCTCCCATCGACCTATTTCTGGCAGCCATCAACTACTGAACCGGTCATGCCGATGATTGTATCACGCTTTGAGAATGAAGACGGAAGAGAATTCGTTATGATCGTTAATAAGGATCTGGAAAACGCCCATACCCAATCCTTCTCATTAAGCACTCTTCCGGATGCTGTCAAAGAAGTGTCTAAGACAACGGGACTGGAAGTTGCAACAACCTATAATGCTGGAACAGGTACATTATCTGCCAGCTTTGCGCCGGGAGAGGGCAGACTTTATGCACTGGATGCATCAGAAAGCGAACTAGTAGCCAATGATCTTACAGTTGCTGCTCTAACTAATACAGCTGTAAATGGGGTTTTAACTGGAAGTAGTCAAGCAGGAGATACACTGACTTACAGTATTGTGGCGAATGGCACCAAGGGAGCTGCAGTAATCACTAACGCAGCTACTGGAGCTTTCACCTATACCCCAAGTCAAGGAGCAAGTGGAACGGATACATTTACATTCAAAATTAATAATGGCGTAAAGGATTCTAATATTGCAACGGTGACAGTTAATATTGCTTCAACGCTTCAGACTACTTTAACAGGAGGAGGTTCGGCCCAGCCGGGCAAGAAGTTTACCGTTAAATACGGTCTCAGCGGCGCTGCTGAAAGCATTTATGCGCAGGATATTAAGCTGTCTTATGATTCTTCTGTTATGGAGTTTGTATCAGCTAAGTCCATAAAGACAGGAGTAAATCTTATCCGTACAGTTAAAGCTCCAACAGGACAGCTTCATTTCATCATCGCTAGTGAGGGTAGCGGGAATGCAGTGACAGGTAGTGCGGAAATCCTTGAGCTGACTTTCAAAGCAAAAAACATTACACAAACGACCACAGGCGTGATATCGGTTACAAGCGCTGTCCTTGGTAATGCTCAGGGTAACGAAAGTCAAGCGGCATCTTCATCCATAAACGTATTTATAGCTAATGAGGGCGACTTGAATCAGGATGGAGTAGTTACCGTCGGAGACTTGGCTATTATGTCCTATCATTTTGGTAAAAGTGCGGGCAGTCCGGACTGGGAGCAGGCCAGAAGAGCAGATCTTAATAATGATGGGATAGTCGACCTACAGGATATGCTCGCACTCTCAAAGAAAATAGTGGAGTAACCAATCCGTATTTTTAAAAGGACGATTCATGAGTTTTGGAGCGATATTGAAGTGGAGTCTGTCCCGTCTTCTTGCGGAATAACTCGTGAAAAAACTTCTGATCACGATAACCGACCAATTCCATGATCTCCTTAATGGATAAGGAAGTTTGTGTAAGCAGCTCTGTACTTTTCTTAATCCTTAGGTTTTGCACAAATTCGGTAAAGGATTGTCCGGTTATGCGTTTGAATATTTTCTGTGTGTAACTTGGACTCGCTGGAATGAGCTTTGCGATGTCAGACAAAATCAAGGGACGGTTATAATTTTCCTCGATGTAGGCAAATGCAGAACCGAACTGAGCATATGCGGGAAGTGTAGCAGCGAGATTTAACTCTAGACGGTACAAATAAATGAGCAGTCTGGTCAGAAGGGCATACAAGGCGGCCTCATGACCAGGCTGCTTCGTTTTGTATTCCCGATGCATGGCCTCCATGTGCAAGCGGCCTTCGTGGAAGATATCTTTGTATCGGCTATAGGTACGCGTTTCACCGTTTAGCAGATCTTCGATTTCTATTGGTAGTGGATACGACCTATTAAGCAGCTCCAAAACCCCCGATGCAAATAGGCAATTATAGACGATCAATTCATCCTTAGACGCTTCAGAAGAAGGGCGATAGACATGTCGAGTTCCGATCGGGATGATGAAGAGATCTCCCTTCATAACAAGAATTCTCTCTTCACCGATATAATGATAGCCTTTTCCTTCTGCAACGTAATGAATTTCCACAAAGTCATGAATATGTATAGGCAATGTGAATTTCTCGCGTTCTCTTTTGACATACATTTGAAAACTGGAATCCCAAAAGGTACTTCCTTCTAAGGTGAAAGGTGTGGAATTCATCCCTATCGACTCCTTCAAATTAGGATGTGATTGCCCTATAAATAACATAAATACCTCCCTATAGCAAGAAAAATAGTTATGTTATGCTTCAAGCGTAAACGGCTTTCGCAGTCCTTGGAGGCAAAGCAAAGTTTCGCGGTGAATTATAAGCCTATTATAAGTGTGAAACTTATAAAGTCTTATAATTTGGAAAAATACTAGGAGCTGATTGATATGGAGTGGACCTCAGAATGGATTTGGCGCTCGCAGCGCGTTCGAGTGAATGACTTTTCATATTTTCGCAAAGAGTTTGATGTGAATGAGAAATGGGACTCCGTTCGTCTATACGTATCAGGGCATCACTATGTTCAGGTCTATTTAAATGGAGACAAAATAGGTGGTTATGGTACCCCTGCACCTACTGATCCGTGGAAGAGGAAGTTTTATACGGAATATGAAGTCAGCGATCGATTAATGAAGGGTTTGAATTGCATCACGGCAGACGCACATTATATGGGGGGCGCGGGACAAAATGTTGTCGATGGTCTGCCAGGTTTTCGATTGGAGCTGCATCTATCCAGCATAGATGGAAAGAAAGTGGTCATAAAAACCGATACAAGCTGGGACACACTGGTTGATATGCCGCATCGGATAGGCACAGCTTATCAACAAAACCGCAGGATTTCGGCTATAGAAGACTATGATGCTAGACGCTGGGACGAGAAGTGGCGTTACGCCAACTGGAATCATAGCATGAAGACGGTAAAAGCCAAAAAATCAAAGATTGGTCGTGAAGATTGGTCGATGGTTTTGCAGACGATTCCTGAGGGCGCAATTGAAGAGGCGATTACGTTAACGAAGCTCAGCCTTCCTGTTGGGAGCGAAGCTGAGGGTGAATTTCCTCAAGTATTTGATGCAGGCAGAATCATCTCTGGTTGGCCTAAGCTAAAGCTAAGAGGTATAGAAGGTGTGACGATACGTCTCCGGTATTCCGAGAATCTGGATGCTGAGGGAAGAGTGGGTCATAACGTTACTAACGAGAAATCAGAAAACTACTATGACCAATATACGATGAGAGGTGATAAGGAAGAGAAATGGCAGCCTGATTTTTCTTACAAGGCATTTCGATATGTTGAAATAACGGGGTATCCTATACCGATCGAGTCTGCAGATGAGCTCACGGTATGCTTAGCCTATACAGCTATGGAATATACGGGAGGCTTCCGCTGCTCTGATGAGCATTTGAATGAACTTTACGATGCTTGCATCCGAACGCAAAAGAACAATACGCTGGGGCAAACGGTAGATTGTCCTCACCGCGAACAAGCGCAATATACCGCGGACACGGATTTGCAGGCAGAGACATTGCTCTATAACTTCAATGCACTCACTGTACTTGAGAAGACGCTAAGTGATTTCGCCGATGCACAGCTGGAGGATGGCACATTCCCTTTTAATGCACCGTCCACCTATGAGCACCCAGACTTTAATATACAAATTCCGGAATGGGATTTGCACTATGCGACATTGCTTTGGAAGCTATATGATGCTTCGGGTGACTTCGAACTGCTCAAAACCTACTACAAACCGTTGTGTCGTATGGTTGACTACTTTATAAGCAAGCTTGATCAGGCTACAGGTCTCGTTCCACTCGATAAAGGCTGGCATATCAGCGATTGGCCGTATCCTTCGGTGGAGCATAACGGAGACTTTCTGACCGTACAACAAATCAAACTGCTGCAAGCGATCCGAATTGCTGGAGACATTGCCGATTTATTAGGCGAAGGTGAGGACCGTGCCAAATATCTGGAACAAGCCCAGTCATTAAACGAAAACATGTATACGCACCTGTTTAATAGCGAACGGGGGGTATTTAGAGACAGCTCCAATTCAGACAAAACTCATCAAGGAGTTACTGCAATTGCCTTGTTTGCGAATGCGCTTCGTGAAGAAGATCGCGAGAAAGCAATTGCTTATGTGGCAGAAAAGGAATGGGAATGCCGTACCGTGCTGTCGCTGCCGCTGCTGCGAATGCTGTTTGAGAATAAACGTGAGACGGAAGCCTTTGCTTTGTTGGATCGCAGGGAATATCCGGGCTGGGGTTATATGATCGCTCAGGGTGCGAAGACCATGTGGGAAGGCTGGGAGGATATCGAAAGCCATTCCCATGCATGGAACGGATATCCGGCAAGGCTATTACAGCAATATGTAGTGGGTATTCATTCGGATGCTCCAGGCTTTAAGAAAGCTGTCATACGCCCCTATTTCCCCGATACGCTGTCCTTTGCAGAAGCGACGGTATGGACTGCTCAGGGTAATTTGTTCGTAAGATGGGAAAAGGGTCAGGATGGCATTATTCACCTTAAGACAGCCATACCTGCTGGGATAGAGGCTCAGCTGGAAGTCCGTCTTCAAGGACGCGAGATTCTTATGCAGCTGGAGTCAGGAGAGCATGATTTCGTCTTGTAAATAAATAGACTTGAACGTTTGTTTGGGATGAATTAACTATGAAAAAGGGGTTGTACACGCTATGTCTACGGAAAATGACTGGCAAAATAAACAACAAACAGAAGCTTTTGTTCTCGTGAAGGATGAGGAGTTTCCTTTAAGAAGAAGGCCAATGCAGGGAGCTCGTGTACGAGTATTCAGTGATGCTGATAAGAATAAGGCAGATTTGATCGAATATGTCGAAGGTGCTGATTACACAGTAGATTATATAAATGCTTCTATTCGTAGAACAGCAGGCAGCCGCATAGCGGATTGGTCGCAGCATCCTATGTATGGCGTTAGCAACTTCGACCACACTGAATTTGGTGATTACAGTAATAGTGCTTATACGGTGTATGCAGAATATATTTATGAGCAAGAGGAAGCTAAAGCTGATTCAAGCACTCATAGTATGGCTGGCCGTCTAGCGGCACTACTCCCAAGAGTAGCCGCAAAACTGCAGACAGGTGAAGAAATTGTCTATGTCGTCTACGGCGACAGCATCAGTACGGGGGGAGAAGCAAGCCAGGAATGCTTCGCCTATTATCGACGTTTCGCTGACTATATTGGAGAAATATATCCAGGCAGCAGCATCCGCATCGTAAATAAAGCTATAGGAGGCGAAACGAGTAAGGGCGGGGCGACAAGAGTAGATAGCGATGTAGTTCCTCTACAGCCGGATCTTGTTTCTATCGGGTATGGGATGAATGACCAGAACCTGTATGATCACGGAGTTGGCGTTCCACCTGAGGATTATGAGCGCAATCTTCGTTATATTATCGAAGCGATCAGGTCGAATGGAGATACGGATATCGTGTTAGTTACACCTTGTGAACCCAATCCGTTGTGGCGCCATACTAGTGGTGCAATGGATGAGTATTCGGATGTGATCCACCGGTTAAGTAAACAATATGGTCTCGGTGTGGCAGATGTTCAAACGTTATGGAAACAGGAGCTAGCAGCAGGTAAAACGCCGGAAAGCTTGCTTCTAAATAATATTAACCACCCAAATGATTATGGACATTATATCTACTTTACGGCATTTTTAAATATGATAAGTTAAGATAGCAAAATAAAAATGGTGCCCATTCACTCTATCATAGAGTGGACGGCACCATTTTTTTCATGTATTTATAGTTATTTTACAATAAGGACAGGAATTTTTGCATGCTGCACTACGTTATGGCTAACGCTTCCTAGCATAAATTCTTTCATAGCACTAAGGCCTCTGCTTCCGATAACAATTAGGTCGCAGTCTTCACTTTCAGCGAAGCTTACGATTTTAGCAGCTGGAGAGCCAGTTAAAAGTACAACATTTGTGTTCGGGATGCCTTCAAGCTTTTCCTTAGCATGATCGAGAATTGCGTTGGCGTTCTCCTGCAGCTGTTCTTGGTAAGCTTGAGATGGGAAGAAAGTCATATCTGCTGCAACTATTGGCTGAAGTGAGATGACATGAGCAACAGTCAGTCGTGCATCAGATGAACTTTTTGCTAGCCAGATTGCTTGATTCAAAGCATCAACGGAAGGTGCTGATCCGTCATAAGGTACGAGAATATGATTAAATCCCATGGTAACCCTCCTCATAGTTGTTATATAAATAGTATAAGCCTTTATGATAGAAAGTTAAACACTAGGGCTCAGATCTAGCAAGATATATCGAAATAAAGAAAATTTTTGTGAAGTTAAAATTGCTAATTATTAACTTGACGCTTATAGGAGAAAAAGCTTATAAATGAGATTGTGTTCTATATGGGAACTATATAAACCAATTCGCAAACTGAATAGCCAACTCGCATATATACGACTGAAAGCGATTACAGTATAGTGGGGGTTCGTTTAATAGACTTTTCGCATATTCGCATAAGACAAATGGCATAATCACATCCGTCAATTAAATGCAGATGCGTAATTACTATAGATAAGCTAATAAAGTAGTCAACATAGAGAATGAATAGGCAATTGGGGGAAGAAAAGTTGAAGAAGATGCCAATGTTCTATAAATATTTAATTTCATATCTTGCACTGCTTATCATACCGCTGCTGCTGATTGGGCTGCTTGTTTATCAGCATTACGTAACGATTCTGCAGGATGAAGTAACATCCAACCATCAACGGATGCTTGAGCAGATTCAGAATTCTTTTGACTTGGAAATAAAGGAATTGCACAAGATGTCTGTTGAAATTGCCGCAAATCCAGAGCTGACACCCTATCAATTGAATCAAAATATGTACAATGCAGTAAAAGCAAAAAGATTATTTCTTACCTATACTTCTGCTAATAATTTCATTAAAGATGTTTTCTTATATATGAAGGATCAGCCTTACATTTTCTCCGGCTCGAGCAGCTACCCGACGTCATTGTTTTTCGACACGTTCTACCGGTATGGAAACTGGACCTTCGAGCAATTCACGAAGGATATGAATACGCTCACCCGTCCTGTACTACGTCATTCGGAACCTATCTCTACGACCAGATTAACGGACGACCGCGTGATGACTTATTTGGTGCCTCTGCCATTGAACAGTGTTTCACCGTATGGCGGCGTCATGTTTATGATTGAGGAGAATACAGCTCGCAACATGCTGCAAGGACTATTGGAGAACAGCGATGGAAATACGATGATCTTAGACGAAAATGGGGAACTGATCGTTTCTTTGCGTGATGCTGCTTATTTGGATGATCCAGCCTTTTATAAACAAGCTTCACGACTGCCTATTGGGACGAGCGTAGGTAAACTAGATGGCAAGGAGTTTGCTTTTTCCACCGTGAAGTCCGGAGATTTTAATTGGACCTATGTAACGATGCTTCCTATTGAGCAATTCATGCAGCGTGTTGATGAGGTGAAGTTTAGAGCGCTAATATCGCTCTTTATGGTTCTTGTTATCGGCGGCGGACTTATTTATGTCATGCTGCATTTTAATTATCACCCGCTGAGACGTTTCTTGTTGTTCACGAGCAAGCAATGGGGAGAACCCTACCGCAATTTAAATGATGTTATTCATGCTGTCCACAAAATAACAGAGGAAAAACAGATCATGGGACGAGCTTTGATTGACAGTCGATTAGCTGTCCATGAGCATATGTTAGTGACGTTAATTACAGGCAGGGTTACGAATCCGGAAGCATTTATGATTAAAGCCAATGAAGCGGGTATCCGATTTACAAAATCCTCGTTGTTTGTCGTTCGATTTGCTATTCGGGATATGGAAGGCCTTCCTAGGCAGCAGCAATCTGACATGCTTGAGGGAATGGAAAGCATGATGCTGAGCAAATTTGATTGCTATAGAGTAGAAGGTTTGGAAGGGCCAATCGTCAACTTTATTTGCGCGGTAGATTCTGAGGATGAGAATTGGGCTATTGTAATGAAAGAAGTACACGGTGACTTTCGGGAACGATACGAGGTGGATGTCACCGCGGGTATCGGCAATCGCCATCAAGATATCCGTCAGCTCGGGAAGTCGTTCATCGAGGCTTCAACAGCGCTTGATTTCAGACTGCTGAAGGGCTACAACGAAGTAATCCTCTATCTCGATATTGCGGATCAGACGAACCTTGGCTACAACTATCCGAGACAAGATATTGAAACGATGGAGGTGCTGATCCGACAAGCGGATACGGAGTCGCTGAAGAAGGTTGTTAGGGGCATTCTCTCTTGTATAGAGTCTAGTGCCATGCCGCTTCATATGGTGAGGTGCATCTGTTACGACATGATTAATTGCATAGTCAAAGAAATGTACCGATTAAAAGGGACACTCGATACAACGAACGGGCAGTATCCTGATGTGTTCAGCCTGACGAGATTTGATACGATTCAGGAGCTGGCAGATGTCATCGAGGTTATGTGTGACCGTTTATGTGCGGATATCGTTCATGTACAGTCGGAATCGAAGGCAGTCGGACAGAGGCAGGAGATGCTGGACTATATACAAGGCAATTATCATGATCAACAATTTTCTGTTCAAAATATGGCGGATCACTTCTCCATCTCCGCATCGTATTTGAAGCGTCAATTTAAGGAACAGACGGGCAAGACCATCACTGATTTTCTCAATCACTATCGAATGGAACAGGCGAAGCATCTGCTTCGAACGACGGATATGAAACAGAAGGACATCGTGCAGCAGATTGGTTATTATGATGTACCGAGTTTTATACGCAAGTTTAAGCAGGCTTTTCAAGTTACACCTGGTGATTACAGGAAGCTCTACGAAACGAAGGAGCATGGAAGCGAATAGCTTGTGAGAGTGGACCTCCGTCAGCTTATTAAGCTTGCGAGAGGTCTTTTTTACATGCTGGAAAGGGCTTAATCTGTTTTGACAACCGAGAATACGTTCCACATATTTACGATTATAGGTCTGATCCCCTATCGTTAGAGAGGCCGCGGCGTTAACGATGTCGACTTCAAGGGGGTTATGAAAACGAATCCATTACAATCAACTACGCTACTGTCCCAATGGAAGCGGATACGTAAACAATATCAATTATATTTGTTTCTGTTTCCAACCATCCTGTTTTTTCTTGTTTTTCACTACATACCTATGTATGGCGTCACTATTGCATTTAAAGAATTTATGGCCAGTAAGGGGATTATGGGAAGTCCGTGGGTAGGCTTTGAGCATTTCGAACGCTTCTTCTCTTCCTATAAATTCTCTACGGTCATGTGGAATACATTGATCATCAACCTGTATGAGCTGGTCATTGCATTCCCGATACCGATTATTTTGGCGCTCTTATTAAATCAGGTGGGGAACGCAAGATTCAAGAAGCTGGTACAGACCATTACCTATGCGCCTCACTTTATATCGGTTGTCGTCATTGTAGGGATGCTTTATTTGTTTCTATCTCCGAGAAATGGATTGTTTAATCAACTAATTGTCTGGCTCGGCGGTGAGTCGATCTTTTTTATGGCCAGCGCAGAGTGGTTTAAGACGATTTTCGTATTTTCCGGTGTATGGCAAAATGCAGGCTGGTCGATGATTATTTACTTGGCCGCATTGACAGCAGTCAGTCAGGATTTGCATGAAGCGGCCGTTGTCGATGGGGCAAGCAAGTTTCAACGCATTCTGCATATTGACCTGCCTTCACTTATGCCTACCATTATGATTCTTCTCATATTAAATATTGGGAGTTTTATGGCAGTAGGCTTCGAGAAAATTTACCTGATGCAGAATCCGGTCAATCTCGGGTCGTCGGAGGTGATACAAACCTACGTCTACCAAACCGGTTTGCTAAGCGCGCAATACAGCTATTCGGCGGCTGTCGGTTTGTTCAACTCCGTCATCAACTTTATTTTGCTCATTGGATTTAATCAATTGGCGAAATCAATGAAACAAGCAAGCTTATGGTAGAGGAGTTGAATAAAGATTGACAGTAAAACCGAATGCCACAGATCGATGGTTCGACTTTATTAACTACAGCTTTCTGACGCTGTTAATGTTGGCCGTCCTGTATCCTTTATATGTGATCATTATTTCATCCGTCAGTGATCCGAACTATGTGAATGCCGGCCAAGTTTGGCTGATTCCCAAAGGGTTTACGTTCGAGGGCTATGAGCGTATCTTTCAAGATGAGCGGATCTGGAGAGGCTATCGCAATTCATTGATGTATACCGTGCTTGGAACAACGATTAATGTCGTGTTGACGATCACGGGTGGTTACGCCTTATCTCGGAATCTAGTCGGTAAAAATTTCTTTATGTTTCTCATTGTGTTTACGATGTTCTTCGGTGGGGGTCTCATCCCGTCCTATCTGTTAATCAAAGAGCTTGGTATGTATAATACCATTTGGTCACAGGTTATTCCGACAGCTGTAGGCGCATGGAATATTATCATTACACGAACGTTTTTTGCTCAGACGATTCCAAAAGAATTGCATGAAGCAGCTGAGATGGATGGATGTTCGGATGCCGTGTTTTTCTGGAAAATGGTCCTGCCTCTATCCACACCAATTATTGCAGTTATGGTGCTGTTCAGCGCGGTAGGTCACTGGAATTCCTATTTCCAAGCGTTGATTTATTTGAGAGAGGAAGCACTCTATCCGCTCCAAATCGTGCTGAGGGAAATATTGATTGTGAATGAAACGCAAGAGAATGCAATGACGGTCGGGCAATCCGATTCCGAAATGCTGCGAATCGTTGATGTCATGAAGTATGGGATCATTATCGTTGCTTGCTTGCCGGTGCTTGTGCTGTATCCGTTCTTGCAGCGCTATTTTGTCAAAGGTGTAATGATCGGTTCTATTAAAGGTTAATCAAGGACATTCATTGGATTTGAACAAATGATATTAAAAAAGGGGATCAATAGCCATGAAGACAAAACAATGGACGAAAATCGGACTAATCACTATGTTAACCTGCTCGCTTTTCTTGTCAGCCTGTGCATCGGAAAAGAACAATACTGGCGATGCCAAAAAGAAGGATAGTGAAGCGGTCGCTGACGTGAATTTGACAAGCTTGCCGATTGTTAAGGACAAGATCACATTGAAATTTATGACGACGAAGGCTGCTCAGCAGAAGAAGCCGCATGAAGAAATGAAGGTTGTCAAAGACTTTGAGGCAGAAACGAACATTCATATAGAATGGAATGCGACTGTTGAAGGATATGGAGAGAAGAAAAACCTGATGTTCGCAGGCGGCGAGCTGCCAGATGTTTTCTTCGGTGCGGAAAGTCTGGGAGACGATGATCTCATGAAATACGGTCCTCAAGGGATGCTGATCGCGTTGGAGGATTTGATTCCTACTTATGCGCCGCATATTCAACAAATTTTAGAGGCGAATCCAGAGATCAAGAAAATGATTACAGCGCCAGATGGTCATATTTATTCCATTCCACAAATTCAGGAAGGTCCTGAGCAAGCATTGGGCGAAGTTATGTTTATTAATAAAACTTGGCTAGATAAGCTAGGCTTGCCGATACCTACTACAACAGATGAGTTCGAGCAAACCTTGAAAGCGTTTAAGGAAAAGGATCCGAACGGTAACAACAAAGCGGATGAAATTCCTTTCAGCTTCCTATATGAGAACTCATTGAACGGGATATCCTCCTTTAACGGTGCATTCGGCATGCTGGACTCGCCTGCACATGTTTCAATGAAAGACGATAAGGTCATCTATAATCCAGCGCAAACAGAATATAAAGATGCAACAGCTTATCTTGGCAAGCTGTATACGCAAGGGCTGATCGATAAGGAAGTATTCACACACGACCGCAATGTTTATTTCGCTAAAGGGAAAAACGAAGGTGTTCCTCTTTACGGCGTATTTAGTGGGTTCCGTGCGGTCAACGTGGTAGGTGCCGAGCATATGGCACAGTATGTACCGCTTCCTCCGCTGAAAGGAGCAGACGGTACGCAGCTGTGGAATGAATTCAATCCACATTACTTTACACGTGCAGGCTTTGCAATTACATCTGAGAATAAATATCCGGAAGCATCGCTTCGTTGGATTGATGAGCTATACAAGGAAAAGAATGCACTTCAATGGGCATATGGTCCGATAGGTACTACATTGCAGGAAAATCCGGACGGCAAGTTTACGTTCTTGCCAACGCCGGAAGGAATGAATTTTGACGAATTTAGACATAGCGAGGCTCCAGGCAATACGACCGCAACAGCAATCCTAATGGACACGGCAATCAAATTGGAGAGCAATGAAGCCAAGTTAGAACGTATGGAATATTTGGAAGTATATAAGCCATTTATGAAAAATACGAGTTATCCTAACATGCTTTTCTCTGAGGAAGACACGAACCGCATGGCGATTCTGAAAGCTGACATTATGAGCTACGTCAAGCAGATGCAGCCGAACTGGATCATGAACGGAACAGTGGAAAAAGAGTGGGACGGATACATTAAGAAGCTGAATGATATGGGAATGGAAGAAATGGTGAAAATTTTACAAGCCAACTATGATCGTTACCAAACCTTAGAATAATAGCAGTAAATCGTCCCCGGTATTGGTTTTCCGATATCGGGGCGAGCTATATCGTGGGGTGCTTCTGAAGCGCCAGCGCCAGACTCACAAAACACTTAGGGGGTAAGTTCATGAAGTCCAAAAAACCAAATATTTTATTGATTACGAGCGATCAACAGCATTGGAATACGATCGGTGCGTTCAACGATGAAATCTCGACGCCGAGTCTTGATCGGCTGGTGCGGGAGGGTACTACATTTACGCGTGCCTATTGTCCAAATCCGACCTGCACACCTAGCCGTTCATCGATCATAACAGGGATGCATCCGAGCCAGCACGGCGCTTGGGCGCTCGGAACGAAGCTGTCAGAGGATGTCCGCACAATAGGGGATGAGCTGCAAGCGGAGGGATATCGGACCGCATTGGTTGGTAAAGCTCATTTTCAGCCGCTTGCTTCAACAGAGGAGTATCCGTCTGTTGAGGCCATGCCGCTGCTGCAGGACCTCGATTATTGGCGCGATTTTACCGGACCGTTCTACGGCTTCGAGCATGCAGAGATGCTGCGCAATCATGCACACGAGCAGTTAGTGGGACAGCATTATGCAATCTGGATGGAGGAGAAAGGGTTCGACTGGAAAGCGCATTACGCTGAGCCGACAGGGACGCTTCCTCTATCGGCGGAGCATCGCTGGTCACTTCCTGAAGAATATCACTACAATACTTGGATAGCAGAACGCACAAATGCTTTAATGGAGGACTATGTGGCAGATGAAGAGCCCTTCTTCCTATGGGCAAGCTTCCCTGATCCGCATCCGCCCTATCTGGTATCTGAGCCTTGGGATACGATGTATGATCCTGAGAAGCTGGCACTGCCTAAAATGACGCCAGGGGAGCATGAAACAAATCCGCCGCACTTTGGTATGACTCAGCTAGAGCGTCCCGACTTCTCGGCTTATCAGGAAACGGGGAAGGGTGTGCATGGTCTATATACGCATCAGATTCCGTTGGAGAAACAGAAGAAAAACATGGCGGTCTATTACGGCATGATGAGCTTTATGGACAAGTATGTCGGGCAGATTCTAGATAAGCTTGATGAGCTCGGTATTGCTGAAGATACGCTTGTCGTCTATACGACGGATCATGGCCACTTCTTCGGACAACATGGCCTGCAGTTTAAAGGAGCTTTTCATTATGAGGACTTGTTAAAGCTTCCGTTTATCGTCCGGTACCCTGGCAGTGTTCCAGCCGGGCGAGTTGAACCGGCGATGCAATCACTGGTTGATTTGGCGCCCACGTTTCTTGGCTTCTCTGGGAGAGTGGTACCGGGAGCGATGACGGGTGTTGATCAAAGTTTGGTATGGCGAGGAGAGCAAATCGCTGCTAGGGACCATGTTATTTGCGAGAATCGGAATGAACCGACCTTGATGCATGTTAAGACCTATGTAAGTGAGCGGTACAAACTAACTGTTTACTATGAACGTCCATATGGAGAATTATTTGATCTTCAGGAGGATCCAGGCGAGATTCGCAACCTATGGGACGATCCTGCTTATCGTGAATTGAAAGGGCAGCTGCTGCTCGATTTTCTATGGGCGGAGATGGGTAAGGAGCCGATGCCGATGCCGCGGCTTCATCATGCGTAAAGAAAGGGGGAAATCTAATGAAATCATCCCCCATGAATCAAACCAAGCGGCCGAATGTATTGATTATTCATACGGATCAACAGAGATATGATAGCCTAGGCTGTACCGGCAACCAACATGCCGTAACACCAAATATTGACCAGCTTGCGGCTGAGGGGACACTGTTTCATCGGCATATTACGGCCCATCCAGTTTGTATGCCTTCCCGTGCCTCGTTTTTTACTGGACGCTACCCGAACGCAAGCGGGGTTTATGCGAACGGTGTAGCGCTGCCAAGAAGGAAACATGTAACGGACCATCCAATGAATGGCGGATCGCATGTTCAAGCGGAAGCCATTAGCCATGTACCTACGATGCCGGATGCATTCTCAGATGCGGGATATAGGACCGCAGCTATCGGTAAGCTGCACTTCACTTGTACAAATGGACCGCGGAGCAGCCTTTATGAGGAATCGCGTATTCGCTGGTCCGAAGAAGATATGTCCGCTTGGAACGGACCTTATTATGGCTTTGATCAAGTTGAGCTGACAATCGGTCATGGCGAGGATTACACGGGGCATTATGGGTGCTGGCTGCGGAAAATGTATCCGGAGGTAGCAGAGAAGGTGCAGTCGGGAAACTTCCGAGGGAGCGGCCCGACGAAATGGACGCTGTACCCAAGCGTTATTCCGGTGGAAGCACACAGCTCCACATGGATTGCCGACCGTGCGATCGATTATTTAAAACAGGTAGAAGAAGAGAACGAACCTTTTTTCCTCTTTCTCGGTTTTCCTGATCCGCATTTTCCATTTACGCCGCCGGCGGAGCTGGTTGAATGGTTTGAAGAGCGTGAAACAATGGCGTGTCAGAAACGGACGGGCGACACTGGCGGAAGCAAGGATAGTAAGGATAGTAACGTCAGCAAGGTCAGCAACGGATGCGACAACAAAGAAGATCGAATCGGCAGCGGGGTTCCGTCCCCCGTGCGTAAGCTGTACGAGGAAGACAAGCTTCAGAATGCAGCACGATATGGCGCTGGTTTTGTTCATAAGGCCAGGCAGTACACGGATGCAATGATTCATCTAATCGATGTTTCGGTTGGGAGAATAAGAGAAACGTTGCAGCAATCGGGCTTGGATAAGGATACGATAATTATTTATACAAGCGACCACGGTGATTATTTAGGCGACTATGGGCTTATGTTTAAAGCAAATTACGGCTGCAAAGCGCTTAATCACGTACCGTTCATTATGAAGGTGCCGCAGAAGATAGCAAACCTGCCAAAAGAATGCCATGCCGCGATGAGCAATGCGGATGTCATGTCGACGCTTGGAGATTTGACCGATGTTCCGATGCCAAACGGTGTACAGGGACGAAGCATCATTCCGCTGCTGCTTGGGGATGCGGAATCACTGCCGGTGCAGGTGACCTGCTACGATGATGACCCCTCGGGACATAACTTCAGTTTATGGAACGATCGCTATCGCTATACGTGGTACCCGGCAACGAGGGAAAGCGAGTTGTTTGACCATAAAGAGGACCCCTGTGAAACGAATAACCTTGCAGGCATGCAGGGGGCTACGGACATCGAGCGGCAGATGCACTTTAGCCTTTTGGAGCTGCACTGCCAAACGGACCGCCCTTCACTTGGCAAGTCTGCCCACTGGTAACAGCAGTTTGAATAAGAGGAGGTATCGGCGTGGCATTAAAGCAACCGAACATCATCATCATTATGACCGATCAACAGCGATGGGATACTATGGGCAGCTATGGGAATGAAATAATTGAAACGGTGAACTTGGATGCGCTGGCAGCCGAAGGAACTGTATTCGAGCACGCATATACGCCGTCGCCGTCATGTGTTCCCGCCAGGGCAAGCCTGCTGACGGGCATGGATCCATGGCATACTGGCATATTGGGGATGGGTGCCGGTCAAGGTCCGATGGAAACAGGCTTCGCCCACACGCTTCCTGGCGTTTTGGCTGATGTAGGCTATCATACCCAGGGCATCGGCAAAATGCATTTTTATCCCCAACGGTCGTTGAACGGCTTTCACCATACTTTGCTGGATGAATCTGGACGAGTGGAAGACCGCCAGTTCGTCTCCGATTATCGAGAATGGTTTGATAGCAACAAGACGGGGCCGTACGATTTCGTCGATCATGGCATCCATTGGAACTCATGGATGGCAAGGCCTTATCACGCGCCTGAATATTTGCATCCAACAAACTGGACGGTAAATGAATCCATTTCGTTCATCAAACGAAGAGATCCGCGCAAACCATTCTTTCTGAAAACATCCTTTGCTAGGCCGCATTCTCCATACGATGCGCCTCCGGTGTACTTTGATATATACGATAGAAAGCAGATTCCTGATCCGTTTGTTGGCGATTGGGCACATATTCATGACAAACCAGAGGAAGCGGCAAGTCCTGTCGCTTGGCGAGGCGTACGTAAGCCAGAGGAAGTCCGAAGAGCACGTGCGGGTTACTACGGACTTATCCATCATATTGATCATCAAGTGGGGCGGTTGATCCAATGTCTGCAGCGGGAAGGGTTATACGAGAACACGATGATTGTATTTTTATCCGATCACGGAGATATGATGGGGGATCACAACCTATGGCGTAAAACCTATGCCTATGAAGGATCTGCGCATATTCCAATGATCGTAAAGCTGCCGTGCTCTCACGGTAGAACAAAAGCAAGAGTAGCAGAGCCCGTAACCATTCAGGATATTATGCCAACGATCTTGGACATCGCAGGCTTGGATGTTCCAAATTCAGTGGATGGAAAAAGCATGATCGGGCTGATGCAGGGGACCGATGCAGGAGACTGGCGAGAATATGTACATGGCGAGCATTGTGCCTGTTATTCGGATGAGCAGGAGATGCACTACTTAACGGATGGCAGAATCAAGTATATCTGGTTTCCGCGCTTAAATAGCGAGCAGCTATTTGATCTGGACACAGATCCAGGAGAATGCCGAGATTTAGCAAGCGAGCAGAGTCAGAAGCAGCGATTGCTGAAGTGGAGAGGGCGGCTGGTTCACATTCTCGCTCAGCGGAATGCTGGTCTTACAGACGGTGCTGATCTGGTTAATCAAGCTGGCAAGCCGCCTATCGAATCGCCATATTATAAAGCTAGAGTAGAGGCAAGTAGATGACTTATTACTAGAGCTCACATAGAGGCTGTCGGGATAATTCCGACAGCCTTTTTATATATGCCCGTGAACAGAAGTCATATTTTACAATAGATTTACTCAGCTATAATATTGCGATGATGTTGGTGCCTAATAATGGGATAAGTATCAAAATCATGTTTATATAAGACAGGGGAGATTTTTTTGAAGAAGAAAGTTATGAAATCCATGCTGGCTGGCTGCCTCACATTATCTGTTTTATCCACGAGTGCGGTATTTGCTGCTGACACGACTGACACGACTAGTGAAGCAACAGCTCCTTCTGAAAATCTGATTGTATTGATTGGTGATGGTATGGGGCCTGCACAAGTAAGCGCGGCACGCAACTATCTGATGTACAACAAAGGTGTTGATCATTTGACACTCGACAGCATTTATGTCGGCCAAGCAACAACCTATGCAGATCGCGGCGAGGATGGCGGTACAGTAGTTTCAGGTGTGGTTACGGACTCCGCATCAGCAGGAACAGCATTTGCAACAGGACATAAAACTTACAACGCGGGTATTAGCGTTTCTAATGAAGACATATCGAAGCCTTACGCATCGGTTATTGAAGCGGCGGAAGTTGCTGGCAAAGCAACTGGCCTCGTAACGACTGCTCGTATTACTCATGCAACGCCTGCTGTGTACGCTTCGCATGTACGCAGTCGTGACAATGAGAATGCCATTGCATCCCAATACTTAGAAAGTGATGTTGATGTTTTGTTCGGAGGGGGCAGCTCTTTTTTCCTAAGCAAGGATGATAAAGGCAAGCGCACAGATAAAAGCATCATTTCAGATTTCGAGGCAAAAGGCTACAAATACGTTGATGACAGCAAAGCGTTAGATGCTCTGTCTGCTGATAGCGGTAAAGCGCTTGGTTTGTTCGGCGGCTCGCATGTTGCCTATGTGCCTGATCGTACGAATGAAACGCCATCACTTGCACAAATGACGAAGAAGGCTCTCGATATTTTGGATAAGGATGAAAAAGGCTTTGCGATCATGATTGAAGGCGGTCGTATTGACCACGCCTCTCATGCCAATGATTTTCCTACCGCTGTCCAGGAAGTACTAGACTTTGATGCTGCTGTGAAGGTGGCTCTTGATTTCGCTAAGAAGGATGGAAACACATCGATCGTTATTACTGCTGACCATGAGACAGGCGGCTTGTCGCTGTCCCGTGACAACATCTATGAGCTGAATCTTGATCTATGGGATAAGCAAAACAATTCATCCGAAGCGATTTCCGGAAAACTAAAAGCCGCGACAACGATTGCAGAAGTGAAAGAAATTGTTGCAGCTAACACATGGATTACCGATCTATCTGACGAGGAAGCGAAGCAAATTCTTGCTGGCGATGGCTCTTCCTATGCTCAAGAAGGCGCTTATAATGCAGTTGTTAGCAAAAGATTGCTTGTAGGCTGGAGCGGTCACGGTCACTCTGCAGTTGATGTCGGCGTATGGGCTTACGGTCCGATTGCTGATAAAGTTAAAGGCCAAATCGATAACACGCAAGTGGCTACAGCTTCTGCTGAAGTAATTGGTGTCGATCTTGCTGCCGCGACTGCGGAGCTTCAAGCTAAGCATTTATACCCTAAATTTAAAGTGACGCGCACTAATGAAGTGTTATACCCTGCCAAAGCTCTTTCTGAAGCGCTGGGTGCAATGGTTGATTGGAATAGCGGTACCCGTACAGTTACGATAACAAGCGGCAGCTCGGTTATAACGGTTCAATTGGACAATCTGAATGTAATGTTGAATGGCAAGGATTCAGGTCTGAAAGGCAATGTGGACAATGGCAAGTTGTACTTGCCGCTTGAAGCATTTAATAAGCTGACAGGCAAAAGCATGACATGGGATGCGTTGTCTGAAAGAATCGTTAAGTAACATAGATGTGTGAAAAGCTATCTAAAAGACAGGAGAGCATGGCTCTCCTGTTTATTTTTTCTAATAAGGAGCTGCATGAGGTGACTGACATGATTCGTATACAGCAGTTGGAGAAGTCGTTCAAGTTGCAGCAGCAGTCGGTTCCGATTATTCGAATAACAGATTGGTCGGTGGCGCAAGGTGAACGAATGGCATTGCTCGGCCCAAGCGGGAGCGGGAAGAGTACGCTGCTGCATCTGGTTGGCGGAGTTCTTCCTAGTGATCAAGGGCAATTGGAAGTAGCGGGCCAAGTCGTTAGCGCTATGAGCGAGTCTGAACGCGACCGATTCCGTGCTGAGACGATCGGGTATGTTTTTCAGGACTTCCATTTGATCTCATCATTGACAGCGATTCAAAATGTTGAGCTTGTATGCTCAAAAAGTATGGCAAAAACCGACAGAAAGCAGCTACTCTCCAAATGGTTCGAGCGAGTTGGGCTCGCTGATCGGATGCACCAGCTGCCTTCCCAGCTGTCTCGTGGACAGCAGCAAAGAGTGGCTATAATCCGCGCGCTTATTAATAGACCGAGGCTAATTCTGGCCGATGAACCGACGGGCAGTTTGGATTGGGAATCAGCCGCTTCAGTTATGCAGCTGCTGCTGGACATGTGTGCCGAGAATGGCTCTACTTTGTTGACTGTCACACATGATTTGCATTTGGCGAAGCTTTATCCGGTGAGCGTTCAAATGGAAAGCATCAATGAAATACTGCAAAGACCGCGAGCTGTAGTAAGCGATGCAATTGGAGCAGGAGGGACAGCATCGTGAGCGGATGGTTATATATATGGAGAAATATGCGGCATCGTTCTTTTTTATCAGCGTTAACTGTTTTTGCGGTAATGATTACCGTGGCATTATTCACATTGCTCCTTATGAGTAAGGACGGTGTTGAGCAAGGCGCACAAAAAGGGTACGGTCCCTTCGAGCTTGTCATAGGCGCTGACGGGAGCGAATCGCAGCTTGTTCTTAACACTTTTTATCGTGTGGGTGCACCGACAGGCAATATTCCGCTTCAGGTACTAGATACCATCAAACAAAATAAGCATGCAGAGTCTGTATTCGGTATGACAACGGGAGATAGTCACAATGGCTATCCCATTGTAGGGATTGACCCTGCTTATTTTCAAATCCGTTATGAGGATCGTAGTTTGGCGGAAGGTAAACTATATTCTGAGCTTGGCGGAGTGACGTTAGGGTATACGGCTGCCCGCGCACTTGGTTTGCATATCGGTGATCAATTCAGCGGAGCTCACGGCTTAGTGGAGCATCACGACCTTGCTGATCTGGACGAAGATCACGAGGAAGAAGTCCATGAGGAGGATGAGCACGCGAGCTTTAAATATACGGTAGTTGGGATTTTGCCAAAGCTGAATACCGCCGATGACCGCACGATTTTCACAACGATGGATTATGCTTGGGCGGTGCATGGGAACGAGCAGGTTCATCAGGAGATTACCGCAATTATCGTAAAACCAAGTTCATTACTCGGCGTTCAAACCTTGAAGCTGGACTATGACGCAATTGACAACGTGCAGGCCGTCTATTCAAGCAAAGCGGTCGCAGATGTACTAAATATGGTTGACACCGGCTCACAGCTGCTCATGATTGTCATGTTCATTTGCGTACTGCTTGCAGCCGTTTCTCTTCTGCTTGCGTTAACGGCATCGATTCAAGAGCGGAAGCGAGATGTTGGACTACTGCGTCTAATCGGAAAGTCTAAAGCGTATATTTTGTGCAGCCTAGTCGGTGAAGGTCTCGCTCTTACCTGCATTGGGCTCGTCCTTGGGCTCGCATTGGGGCATATCGTTGGCGCTATTATAAGTGACTTACTGTTTGAACAAACAGGTATTTCGCTGCAAGCGCTGAGATTGGCGTCGAACGAAGGGCTGCTCATCATAGGCACTCTCGTTATTGGGATTTGCGCATCACTCGGACCCGCTATGAAGGTGTATCGAACGAACGCGCTATCCTTATTCAGAAACTAAGGGGTGGGAACTCATATGACATCTAACAAGATAAGAATACTGATGTGGGCTTGGCTTGTAACTGTATTGCTTGTAATAAGCGGGTGTGGAACCCCAAAGACCAGCGTCGATGTTGGTTCATTTAGCGATGCGGCGAATGTAAAGCAACCAGTGACTGAGTCTGAACCTGACAAAGATAAGCTTGATAATGGTGAAAATACAGCTTCTGAACCTCCAACAACTGCTGGAGTTTCTAGCAGTGAAGAAAAGACAATTCCGGTTAATAGTGACGAAGTCACGATAACGGATAAGCCTTCTGGTGCTAGTGATAAAGAGGCTGTGATTACGGATAAGCCTGCTGATGTGAGTGGCAAAGAAGGTGGCAAAGCGGAAACGCCCGCTAAGACGGAGAGTACTCCTGTAGTTAACAAACCAGATAAAAAGCCTATTAGTGATCCAGAACGTGTGAAGGAAGCGGAGCAGCCTAAGAAGACTCCGGCTCCAACTCCAACCGCGAAAGCCTCAAATAAAGCGCCATCAATCTCTTGGTCGAAGTTTTTTGATAATGAAGAACAAACAACGCCATCCGAGAAATTTTGGGATTTATCCGAGGCTAAGTCGACTGTGCAAATAAAGGGCTTTATGGGCGAGGTGCTGTCTCTGGACAAAAACTGGTTTCTACTTATCCCTGAGCCGGGCGCGGAATGCCCCTTTGACAATGGAGACGAAACCTACTGGAACAAAATTATGATCGTATTTGTCAAGGATGGCTCTAAGCTCCGATATACCTCGAAGCCGCTTAATATAACAGGGCGGTTAGATGTAGGCATCAAAGTAGACGAATCCGGCTACAAAACGATGTTCCGGCTTTATGATGCTAAGATCGAGGAAATAAAGGAGTGACGTCGACCATTGAGAATAGTAAAATGGCTTTCGATGTGCCCATAATATTAGCAAAGCATTGATGTTGTCATAGAAAATATATTACAATAATAATAATTCATTGATATTGGGGGCCGCCAAATGGACTCCAATATTTTTTTCGAATAATAAGGGATACGTTAGGAATCGATGACATATGACAATCGGTTTTTTTGATTCGGGGCTTGGGGGCCTGTCAGTTCTGGAAGAATCACTTCGGCGTCTGCCAACGAAGGATTATGTCTACATGGCCGACACGCTGCATGTTCCCTACGGGACTAAAACGAAGGAAGAAGTTCGAGCTTATATCCTTCAGTCAGTGGCTATGATGGTTGAAGAGGATATCGATGCGCTAGTTGTGGCCTGCAATACAGCAACAAGCATTGCTATTGCGGAGCTTAGAGAGATGTATTCTTTTCCTATTATAGGTATGGAGCCTGCGGTTAAGCCAGCTGTAGAAATGAATCAAGCGACTGGAAAAAGAGTATTGGTATTCGCCACGCCGCTGACACTTCAGCAGCCGAAATATTACGCGCTTGTTTCTCGTGTTGATGAGGATGGGATTGTCGACTCGCTGCCTTTGCCGGAGCTTGTTCATTATTGTGAAAATTTACAGTTCGACATCCGCTTGATGACTGATTACTTTTATTCTAAGCTTGCAAATTATAATTTAAACAACTACGGCATTATCGTATTAGGTTGTACGCACTTTCCATTCTACAGAAATATTCTTCGCGAAATTTTGCCATCTCATATTGAGATCGTTGATGGAAACGTCGGCACTATTAAGCGTCTATCCGCGATGCTGAATCGATACGGAATCGCTGATGGAAGCGGCAGCGGCAGCGGCAAAGTGAAATTTATGTGTTCTGACAATGATCCTGGTTATATAGAGAAAATGCGTACTGCGCTTGCCTTTGTTCAGAATATGAATAAGGTTAATTATTAGCGAGATTGTCGAAAATACAATGTGGCATGCAGAGATACGGAGTACAGAAAAACGGGACCTTACTGAGGTCCCGTTTTTCATTGCAAGACGCCTATTTATGCTCGCATCTGATCCATATTATCCGCAATATCAAGTATAACAGGGCAATGATCACTGCCCATAATTTCACAATCAATTTGTGCGTCTATTAAGGCTGCTGCTAGTCTCGAAGAGGTTAGGAAATAATCAATTCTCCAGCCGACATTCCGCTCTCTCACTTTAGACATGTAGGACCACCAAGAATAAACTTCTGTTCGATCAGGATAAAAATGTCTGAATGTATCTACAAAACCGGAGGCTAACAACTCCGTCATCTTGCCGCGTTCTTCTAATGTAAATCCAGAGTTTCCGAGATTCGGCTTAGGATGCTTAAGATCAATCTCTTGATGAGCAACGTTCAAATCCCCGCAAATGATGACGGGCTTACTGCTGTCCAATTGCAGCAGATAGGCTCGAAACCGATCCTCCCATTCCATTCTGTAATCCAATCTAGTTAGGTCGCGCTTAGCATTCGGCGTATAAACATTAACGAGATAAAATGAATCAAATTCAAGCGTGATGACTCTTCCCTCGGGCTCGTTGTCTTCCTCCAAACCATAGCGCACTGAAAGAGGTTTAATTCTTGTAAAAATAGCTGTACCGGAATATCCCTTCTTGATCGCGTAATTCCAATACTGATAATACTCATCGCCTATTTCCAAGCTGATTTGGCCTTCTTGGAGCTTAGACTCTTGAATGCAAAATATATCCGCGTCGATTTTGTTGAAATAATCAATAAATCCTTTAGTTACACAGGCTCGCAGCCCGTTAACATTCCAAGAAACTAGCTTCATTAGCAGCAATCTCCTTACCGTACACCTATTATTTATTTTCCTAGTGTATCATAAATTGATTTTATGATCGGCAACACTTTATAAATAATATGTTAATATAAACGGCAGGCTGGTTTAATTTAGCAGGTCGATTTCTACGGAACGGTTGAAGCAACCGAATATTATAGATTTGAAACAGATATTTGCGAATTGTTTACATTTCCCTATTTATTAATGATGCTAAATGCGTTACTATTAACTTAACATTCACGATTACATTAGCCGTCTATTTATGACGGCTATTTTCTTTTTTTTGATCGTATTAAGAGGAGTGAAACAGCTTGGAACTAAAAATGAACGAATTTCGAAGGTCGCCTTTTATACTCACATTTATTTTAGTTATGTTGAAAATGATCCTTTTTCGTCAATTTATTTTTCAAGGTATTCAGATCGATAGATTGCTGACGGATGCTGCGGCTGTATTGACTTTGCTGTGTGTGGCAGATTTATTAACTACGGCGAGATGGAAGGGCCTTGTTTTTGGATCGTTAAATGCGGTATTGTCTTTACTGCTCTTCGCTTCAACCTTATATTTCAGCTATTATGGAACCGTCCCTACTTATACAGCATTGCATGGTCTTGATCAGGTGCTGCAAATTAAGGACAGCGTCGGTGCAACGTTACAGCCTAGAAATTATTTGTTCTTTCTGGATATCGTTATAATTGCTATTCTTTATTTCGTTAATCTTAAAAGAGGCGTAAGAGCTACAAAGCGCAAGCGAGTAGCAAAACCGCTTTACGTAATTATTGCTACCTTAGTATGTGTAGTTATATCTGGTGCATACATTCGAAGCGGAAGCACAATTCCTAATGAACTTGTTCAAGCGGAAAGCCTTGGCTTTCTGGATTATCAAGTAGCGGCAGCGATAAAGGTAAGCAAAGAAGAGAACGCGGCGCAGAACGGAAGTGTTGAAGAAACGGCCGCTGCAGCAGCAGATTTAATGGACTCTTATAACTATCAAGATAAGGGTGCGGAAGTTGCAGGAACGCCTAATTACTTTGGAGCAGCTAAGGGCAAAAACGTCATAGTTATCCAAATGGAGGCATTTCAAAATTTCCCGATCAACTTATCAGTCGGAGGACAAGAAGTAACTCCAGTGCTCAATCAGCTTGCCAAAGAGAGCTTCTACTTCCCGCATTTTTATCAACAAATCGGTCAAGGCAACACGTCTGATGCTGAATTCATGTCTAATACATCCATCTATCCGACAGGTTCTATTGCTATGTCTACCGGATTCGGAGACAGAGTCCTGCCTAGCTTGTCGAGGGTGCTTGAGAAACACAGCTACGTGTCTAACACGTTTCATGTTAATGATGTAACTTTCTGGGATCGGAATCAGATGTATCCTGCGCTAGGCTTTACGAAATATTATGACAAGCCTGCTTTCGAAAATGACAATTTTAACGGCTTCGGCGCTTCAGATATGGAGATGTACCGTGTTGGACTTGAAAAGCTGACGGAGCTCCATGAGCAGGACAAGCCGTTTTATGCGCAGTTCGTCACTACTTCTAGTCATCATCCTTTTAATGTGCCTGCAGAGCTTCAGAGAATTAAAGTACCTGAATCCTTGCAAGGAAAACAGCTAGGCAATTATATTCAAGCTGTTAATTATACTGATTATGCAATTGGAGAATTAATTAAGGGCCTTAAAGCAAATGGCATGTGGGAAGATACTGTGCTTGTACTGTACGGTGACCACTTCGGGCTTCAAACGAAAGACAATGACGCTTCATGGGTAAGTTCGGAGCTTGGCATTAAATATGATGAACGAATTAGTCGTTTTAATATTCCATTTTTCGTGCATGTGCCTGGAACAGAAGGTAAAGTAATGGATCAGGTAGGCGGGCAGGTCGATATTATGCCAACGATCTCCAACTTGCTTGGTGTCTCACTAGAAGAAGAGGGCTTCACCGCATTTGGTCATGATTTGCTCAACATTGATCATAATGTGCTAGGAATGAGATATTATTTGCCAACAGGCTCATTTTTCAATAACGACATATTGTTCGTGCCTGGTAAAGGCTTTGAGGATGGAACTGCCGTTGATCTCCGAACACTAGAGCCGGTAACCGACTTTAGCATGTACCGCAAGGATTACGATTACATTATGGATCTGATGAAGGTCTCCGATGAATATGTGAAGCAGCTTCCCAAAAGATAGACCTATAAGTGAATAAGATCGAGCGCTTCTTGTCCAATTGGGATAGGGGCGCTCTTTTTTGTACATACTTTTTCAAAAATAGTAACAAAATGGATTTATGTTCGTCTATATCATTATGAAAATGAATATGGAGGAAGAACGACATGTCGAGTGAGAAGAGAAGCCTTGTCATTATTTCTTTGGTAGTTATTGTGATCCTCGTGCTGCTAATAAATCCATCTCCCGATGCATTAAAACAAGGTGTGCAAAACACAACGAAGCCCATACAAAATGCAGCCGCCTCAACACCGACTTCTGTAAATATAGACCCGCCTGAAGCAGAAGAAAAGAAGCATTTTCCGTCATTAATAGTGAGTACCGTCGATGCGGAACGCGGGTTTCAGTTAACCTTTGACGAACAGCAGCATCCCGATTTTTATGCGACAGTAAGCTCGCCATCTCTCATTGTTCATGCCGTTTCTCGGTATGATTATGACGAGTCAGCTAGCCGTGATAGTGTAACGATGGGGTATGACGCAGTCGTTGTTAATCCGAAAACGCGTGAGATTAAAGTATATCCGATGTATGAAGCAAGCTCAGATAGCTATTTGAATTACCCGGGCATTTTTACTTTACTAGATGATCAGCATGTCATGTTCGTTATGCCAGCTACGAAAGGTGATCAGCTTACCTATCATTTAGTGCGATTAAATATCGAGAATGGCGAGATTTCGACGATAGCAGAGCGTTTTTGGGAAGTTGATAAAAATGACGAGCAAGCAGTAAACGATTATATACTTAGCACTCACTACACAGAGCAGGCGAATGGTACGTATGGCAAGCTTATGATAACGAGCTATAAAGGGCGAATGTGGGTTATTGATTTAGCCACACAAAAAGTGGGATCCAGCGGGAAAAATTTGTACCCGGCATATGGTGAGTTGGGCAGTACACCGCCGCGAGAGCTGGTGTTTCCTTCTCCGAATTTAAAAAGGTTCGTTTATCAAGAAAAGAATGGGCGCAGCTTTAAGGTTATAGATACCGATTCATGGGAGGCAGTTGGTGAATTCAGCTTTGATGACCATACATCGTTAATGGAGCCGGGAATCAAATGGAGTCCAGATAGCAGTTCTTTTTTTATCGAGTATGGTTCATCGGATAAGGCCGTTGGCATTCAAGGGGACAATGGTATGTTTCTATTTGCGGAAGGTGTACGATTTTATGATCGTAACGGTACACTGCTTCAAACGGATGAATTGGCTCAAGACTCGGATGGAAGAATGAACGTGTATGGCTGGAAAGATGCTAGTAAGATTTGGATCGAGTATTTTCAGCCAGTCTTGCAAGAACGTGGAGATCCGCTAAAGAAGAACAGCAGTTACAAGCTGTACGACTTAGCGACGGGCAAACAAACAGCTTACAAGACAACGGATGATCTCAGTAAAATGAAGGATATAACTGTAAGTAGAAGTCATGCGGGGTATCATTTTCATTCACCTCCCTATCTGTTCGTTGATCGGAACAAGCATCTGATATGGCAGTCACCGGTTGAAGAGGAGAGCTTAGTCACAGGTAGCGCATATGGTACGGATGATAGGGATCATCAACTCTACACACAAACCGTCACGGATGGACATAGTTATATTCGTCGATGGAACGGGGAGCAGCACAAATTCAAACGGATTATGACAGATGAGGGTGAAGTATTCAATAATGAGATGTTATACGACTTGCCGACCATTCATCATGATGAATGGCTGCTCTATGAGCGACGTTCACAGAGGCGCATAGATTACGTAAGGTTTGTTAATAAAGTGGAGAGGGATTCCGAAGGGCTTCCAATCATACCGGTTGATTTTCAAGAACAGAGGGATATTGACTCAAAATGGTGGGAGACAGCTAATGATAGCTATATCCAGAAAAACGATTCTACCGATCTCAGAGCAAGAGGTAACTCTCGATTTGGAAAGCTTGAGTTATTTTCTGAGCCAGGAGAGCTGTCTATGCTGCCAGGAAGCGGTCTCAACTACTACGGATCTTATCATGTAACGTTCACTGATCAAAATGGCAGTCAAAAAGAACTGCCTAGCCTATCGGATTTGGCTCTACATCAGCAAAAAACGATAGCGGAAATGAGCAAATATGAATTTGATGATTTCGATCTGTTATTATTTCAGCCTCGCGGCTATCCATTTAGTAAAGGGTTTGATGGTGGGATAAGGTCAGTGATGGCTTACGCTGTATCAAAGGCTGGGGATACCTTCCCGCTTACTTTTGAATATAACCAATATGGAGAAGGGAAGCAAAGTGCGCTAACCTTACCGTTGGACGATAATGTTTCTATTAAACGGAAGGGCGATCAGCTTATCGCTGGCGCTTGGATAGGCGGCAGAATGGAGCTTGCATTAACGCCGAATTTGGAGGAAAGAACGTTAACGATCACTGATCTCGTTGACCGAACAGAGGAATATGACGAACTGATGGATATCGTAAATTGTTACTCGAAACGGCTGGAGCAAGCGTTAGGCATCGAAGAAACGGACTATCCTGAAGGGAAGCTGGATGAGAAGAAGCTGCGGGGACTATTTTCCAATAAGGCTTGGCGCAATCCGGGCTTTCAACATTTGTATCAGCAGTTTGCAAGCGATGCGAAAAAAGGTAGTGCCACAAGGGCTTTCGCATGGCAGCCGATTGATGCAAGGTTCCTGTCGGAGGATACGATCCGCTTTACGTTTACGCTTAATTTGTGGTATGCGATTGGTCTTGCCGCTCATTTGGAGGTCGGACTTAAGCAGGTTGACGGGGAATGGACATTCCATGATCTCGGTACTCTGGAAACGGAGAAGATAGGTTTACAACCTAATGAAGGAATGCTTGCTTATGAGGGGTTACTTATCAAAGATAAGCTTGAGTTAGATTAAATGGGCCAGAGGTTAGTCATGCTGGGAGTCTCCCTCATGGAAGGCTCCTTCTGTACGAGCATGTCTTTTTGAAATGAGATCGTTTATTATTGATGTTGAGAAAACAATTTCGAGGTGGAAAATTATATCTTACAAAAAAGGTAACGGAGCGAAGGCCAAGGAGCTAGTTGCGATCAGGAAGCAATATGAAAAGCTTGGCGTGGATGACTATTACTTATTGCATGGAAGTCAATACAGGAATCCACATGAGAAGGTAATACATCGATTAATGAATATGGCGTTGGACAAAGGCTTCGTCGGAGCCAAAGTGTTGGATTTATGCTGTGGATCCGGCGAGGTAACGCTGGCGCTCGGTGACCGTGATGTTACGGGAATTGATCCCTACACAGAGGGAGCTTACTTTGAACGAACAGGCAAGCCGCTCATGCAGCTTACTTTTAACGATATAATTAATGGTGAATTGGAAGGGCAATACGATACGATTATTTGCAGCTTTGCGCTCCATCTTTGTCCAAAATCATTGCTCCCATCGCTTTTATGGCAGCTTGGTCAAACGGCTAGTACTTTGATTGTTATTACACCTAATAAAAAACCGGATTGCGATCAAGTGTCGAATTGGTTTTTGGTTGAGGAAATACTTGAAAATCGCGTGAGGATGAGAATATATTTGAGGTAAGCAGCAGCGTTAAGGAGGAACGGACAGTGGATGCGGACAAGAAGGAAATTTGGAAGTTGTACCTCGCAAGTTTGCAAATAAATGTGTTCGTGGCTGATTATACGAAGGTGTCCAGTACGTGGGTTGATAACGATTATACAACGGATTATAACAAGATTTATTATATAGTAGAAGGTGAAGGCTACATCAAGGTTGGCAACCGTACCTATTACCCAAAGCCTGGTGACCTTTGTCTGCTGCCTGCCGGCACTGTTCAATCTTACGGGACGATTAGCGCTGATACTTTTGGAAAATATTGGTGTCACTTCGCGGTGAAGCTAAGCAACGTTCACCTATTTGATATGCTAGAAACACCCATCGTTGTTTCGTTATCTGACCATTCGGTGCTAAAGGAGAAATTCGAACGTCTAGTAGCTTCGTACCAAAGCGAGGAATGGACTTCAGGTATGCATATGCAAGCGGCATTACTCGAGATTATTGCGATTTATATTGAACAATCTGATCCGGTAACAATCAGCGCGGCGGCGTCGGGGTCTTTTGAGAAATTGAATGTTGTACTTACTTATATCGACGAGCATCTATCGGAGAATCTAACAGTCGACAAGCTAGCGCAAATGGTCCACTTTCATCCTAATTATTTCATTCGTATGTTTAAAAATACGACGGGTCTTTCTCCTATTCAATATGTAAATCGGAAGCGTGTGGATAAAGCTAGAGAGCTTCTAGCTTTTAGTTCTAAAAGTATGTCTGCTATAGCGGAAATGCTTGGCATGGACGCTACCTACTTTTCACGGTTGTTTAAGGACTATACAGGTATATCACCGACTGAATATCGAGAATTTTCTCTAAAATAAAGATGATTCTACATAATCATGCCTAATCGTTAAAGAGCACTCCTTAAGCAGCAATTGCTGCTTAAGGAGTGCTCTTTTGTGTTAGTTAGAAAAATGAAGTGCTTAAGGATAGAAGGAATTGCTTGGTGTTGTCGTTGCACACCATCTGGAGTTGAATAGCTGTTTGATGAGAATTTCATTCGCTTCAGGAGTACCGATATATCTTAGTGCTTCGAGTGCATGTGCGTGAACATAACGATTCTCATCGTTCAAGGCAAGCTCCAAAGCAGGGACGGCCGCTGCAGCAGCAGCTCCAAGTCTTGAGAGGGAAAGTCCTGCTGTAAAGCGAACCTGGACATCCTCATCTTTCAAGCATAATAGTAGTCCCTCAACAGCATCTTTGGCGTGAGCCCCGATCATTCCGAGCGCTTCTGTAACTGCTACTCGAATGCTAACGGAAGAATGAGAGAGCAGTCCGATAAGCTCAGGAGTTGTTCCTTGAGCCAAGTGACGCAGCTCGCCTAAGGCGAATATAGCACGCTGAACGGTCTCTTCACGAGAGTCTTTCAGTGCCGCACTTAGACCAGCAACTGCATCTGCCCCAACTGCGGAGAGTCCGTATGCAGAGACTCGAGATACATCTGTTCTTTCGTGATGAAGCCCTTTCAGAAGTGCATTTACTCCCTGCTTGCCGTAACGGGCAAGATCATAAGCGGCATTTAATTGAGTAGGCTCGAAACTGTCCTCTAATTGGGCGGTGAGCTCACTAATTTTTTGAGCATCCTCTGGTAATGAATTAGCGATGCTGCCAATACTTCCTGATAGCCAATTCCAAGTATCCTCCCAAAGTGAGTCATGACGAAGTACTGTGCTATTGTGTGGTGCAATCCAATTAGGTTCTTGGTTATCCCATGAAGGCTTAGTTGGAGCAGCAGTTCTCATAAACTCGAATTTCAACATGTATCGAGCGGTGCCAAGCACATTTGGTGTAGAGCGATGCCAGATATCATAGTGGATGAGTGCAAAGGTCCCAGCTTGACCGCTTGCGCATGCTTCCCCTGGTGTCTCATCTGAAACGAAGGTTCTTGTAGCATAATTTTGCGTGCCGGGCATAACTGAAGTTGGGCCAAGCTCAATAGGTGTGTCCTGCGGGAAATACATAATCATTGCCCACCAAGGGTGATGATTTCTCATTTTCGAATAGCCCCAGTAGCTATCCTTGTGCCAACCGCCAGCCTCAGGTGAAGCATTGTAATGGCCATGTCTGTGCGCATGGAGCATGTAGTCTGGACCGAGAACACTAGTCAAGCCCCCAGTAATAATTGGGTGATCAAATACTTGTTGAATCTCCTTAATACGTGGAAGCAGATTGTTACCAGGGTTTCCTTCTTCTGCATATACCTGGTCTAATTGAGCGGTTAATGTCTGGTGGAACGATGCAGGGAAGTCAGTCTTCAAAATAAGGTACCCGTCTGTAATAAATGATCTCATCTGTTCATCAGAAAGTAAAATAGGCGAGTTGCTCATGAATGTTACCTCCAGTTTGGTGTTTGAATTTGGGATTTAATGAATATACCGATTATATGAGAAGATTAGTAATTGCTACATACACGGAACTAACCGATGCTTGCATAAAACTAACTCTATATCAGATAAATGGAATTCAAAAATTTAATGGATTTCAGTAAATGTACTACATTTTACATTTCAGAATTACGATAATATATCAGGTGCAAAGTAGTTTATACTGAAGGTTCCTTGCTGGCTGAAATGAGTTCAAATTAGAAAGGATGTTGTCGTTAATGAGTAAAAGGCCGTCTAATAATGAATACAATGCTTACTATGAACAGTATGTTCGGTTAGTTCCTGAAGGACAAATTAGTGATATTTTAGCGGAGTCGCTCAAAAGAACAACGGAGCTTCTGTCCGACATTCCGCAGGATAAATGGAATAGTCGATATGCGGAAGGAAAATGGAGCTTAAAACAGGTACTCGGACATGTCAATGATGGCGAGCGTATAATGAGCTATCGGCTGCTGCGAATTGCGAGAGGGGACAAGACGCCTCTTACCGGTTTTGATCAGAATGAGCTGATGAAGGGTATTTCTTTTGATGATTATGCTCTATCTGAATTAATTGAAGATTATATGCACATAAGACGATCGACTTTAAGCTTGATTCGTGGACTGAATGAGGAAGCGTGGGAGAGAATCGGCCTTGTAAGTGAGAATGAGATGTCTGTAAGAGCGTTGGCTTATATTATTGCAGGCCATGAAATTCATCATATTAATATCATTAAGGAAAGATACTTAGCTTAGCGAAAAAGCTGTAAGCATCGTTTTATATGCTTACAGCTCTTTTTTTGGCTGGTTTGTAGCTTGTAAGCTCGATTTTCGGGCTTACAGGCTAAGAAACGCGAGATAATTCATGGAAATGGAGGCTGTAAGCATCGTTTGTATGCTTACAGCTTATTTTTTTGGCTAGTTTGTAGTTTGTAAGCTCGATTTTCGAGTTTACAGGTCGATAGACGCGAGGCAATTTGTTGCCGCGGTAGCGGCGGAAGCCAACATTAAGTTGAAGCAGACAGCAGCTCCATAAAGCGGCTCGCAATAAGGGACAACGACGCATTGCGCCTAGTGGCAACTCCGATGCTACGCTCTGGAATAGGCTCGACCGTTCGCAATTCAAATAGCTTTCCCGATTGCAGCTCCTGCTGAACGAACGAGCGTGTCACGAAGGCTGCGCCGTAGCCGCGTTGAGCCAGCTCGATTAACATTTCGGAGCTTCCGAGTTCAACATCGGCCTCCATCGTAAAGCCTTGGGCAGTAAACCAATGCTCAATGAATTGCCCCGTACTGCTTCCTTGTGAGAGAAGCAACAATGGTATTTTTACAAGATCCGCGGTGGAAATAGGCTGCTCGGCAAGCTTTCTGTATGCAGGACCTACTACAAAACAATCCTGCAGCGCAGTTAGCTGCTGTACTTGAAGCTCAGCATCTACCAGCGGCAGATGGACAAAACCTAAATCAATTTGACCGTCTGTTAACTTAGTTTTAATATCTGATGTTTTGCCTTGGGATAGGCGAATTCTAATATCCGGGTACTGCGAGCGAAGCTTGTCTAACGGAGCAAGCAGCAGATGCTTGATGATCGGCCCGCTTGCGCCAATTCGCAGTTCCCCTGCGACCAAGTGTTTGAGTGATTCTATTTTTCTTTCACCTGATTCGAGTAAAGAAAATGATTGTTCCACATACTCCAATAAGGCTGATCCTTCTGGAGTTAATGCAACCCCTTTGGACAATCGGTCGAAAAGCTTAATTCCAAGCCCTTCTTCCAGCTGCTTAATTGCATAGCTGACAGAAGGCTGGGTAATATGGAGTTGTTGCGCGGCTTTGGTCAGATTGCCCTCCTTAGCAGTATGAAGGAAAATACGATACCATTCCAAATGCAGTATGCCTTTGATATAGAACACCTCTATGTCACGGGATGGAAATGATGATTTCATTTATCTCAATGATGACATTATAATCAAGATAATAATAGGCGTCAAAGAAAACGACAGTGGAGGTTTTAAGCTATGGCTGGTAACACATATGGTGATCTATTCAAAATAACTACTTTTGGAGAATCTCATGGGGAAGCGGTGGGCGTAATCGTCGACGGCGTTACTCCAGGAGTGGAAATAGATGAGCGATACATTCAAGTTCAGATGGATCGCAGGCGGCCTGGGCAGTCCTCAGTAACGACACCGAGGAAAGAATATGATATCGTTCATATTTTATCCGGCGTATATGAAGGCAAAACAACCGGAACTCCTTTATTTATCATCTTGTATAACAACGACATGCAGCCTTCTGCATACGATGATATTGCAAAATCTTTTAGGCCCGGACATGCGGATTACACGTACTTGCAAAAATACGGCATCCGCGATCATCGGGGCAGCGGCAGAGCATCGGGAAGAGAAACGGCTGGCCGGGTAGCGGCTGGGGCTGTCGCTCGCAAGCTGCTTGAGAACAGAGGGGTAAGTATAGTTGCTTACTCCAAGGAAATTGGCGGAATTAAGTGCGAGACCTATAATGAGGATGAAATTGAGAAAAATAGCGTGCGAGCATGCGATCCTATAGCGGCCGCTAAAATGATTAAGAAGATCGAAGAGTTGGCAGCCGCAGGCGATAGCTGCGGCGGCATAGTTGAATGCCGAATTAAAGGGGTACGTCCGGGTCTCGGTGAGCCGGTATTCGATAAGTTGGATGCTGAGCTGGCAAAAGCGATGTTATCCATCGGCGCAATTAAAGGTATTGAATTTGGTGCCGGATTTGCAGCTGCCGATATGCTTGGCAGCGAGCATAATGATCAAATGAGCACGGATGGATTTCTGAGCAATAATGCTGGCGGCATTGTAGGCGGGATAAGCAATGGTGAGGATATTGTTTTTAGAGTGGTCGTTAAACCAACTTCATCTATTTCTAAACCTCAACAGACGATTAATACAGCAGGCGAGAATCAAACAATTGTCACCGAGGGGCGGCATGATCCATCTATCTGTCCGCGAGTCGTACCGGTTATTGAAGCGATGGCGTCCGTTGTATTAGAAGATCATTATAAGCGCCAGGCCGCTATGCACGACAAATAATAGGGAGTAGGCGATTGGATGATTACTCATTTTGCAGAGCTGCAGTTAAATACGTTGTCAATTACAAGCGTTAGGCAGTTTTACTATGAACAATTACAATTTCCAATTGCTTATGAGTCAGAACAACAAATTAGTTTCCAAGTGACGGAGCATGCAGTATTGTCTTTTGTGGAAGTTTATGAGGCAATCGCACCAGCACACATCGCTTTTGAAGTGCCGTACTCGAAGTTCGATCAAGCGGTATCTACTATGAAGGCCAACCATATAACAATTCAGAAATGGAGCGATGGCAGAGAGATTGATCATTTCGGAACGGGTAAAAATGTCTACTTTCGAGATGGTGACGGCAACTTGCTGGAGTTCATCACACATGATTATATTGATGAAAGTGTGCTAGCATCTTGCGGACCTTATCATGTGATGTATCTTCGCGAAGTAGGCTTCCCGGTCGAAAGTGTTATTCTTTTCCGAGAATGGCTGCAGCAAGTATTAGGGATGAAGCTGGACAAGGTGTATGATAACTTCACGTTTTCTATTGGTGGAACTGCACATGCAGTCATTAGCTCAAAGAGCAGGAAGTGGATCCCGATTTCCATGTACGCTTTGCCAGCTAAGATGGTTGTTACCTTTGGCGTATCATCATCTAGTTTTATTGAACAAGTCAGCGCTATGATACCGGAACAGAATGGCTATTGGGATGATAACAACCATTTTTGTGTAGAACGGGATGGCTATAAGTTGCGGCTGCGTCTAACAACGTTTAATGAGGAGTGGCCTTCGTTATTGAATTTGCCATTGTCCAGGGACGTATAAAGAGGCTGAAAACGTATCTATTCTTTGTACTAAGGAAAGGTATTGGAACGACTTCCGGAGAATATATTAATCGATTGGACAGGCAAGTACTCAAATCGAGGAGGTAATGTTCTGGAGAGCATAAAAGCAGATCTAACAATGCCGCGAAGTCAACCGGAGGAGCAAGGTATAGCAACCTCAGCTATAACAGCATTTCTTGATGATATACAAACGAAGGGCTTGGAGCTGCATAGTTTAATGCTTGTTAGGCACGGACATGTGGTGGCTGAAGGCTGGTGGGCTCCTTTTGAAGCTTCTCTCCCGCATATGATGTTCTCACTAAGCAAGAGCTTCACTTCAACGGCAATAGGTATGGCGATTTCAGAAGGTCTTATGACATTGGATGATACGGTCATATCTTATTTCCCTGATGAGTCGCCTGAAGAGGTCGTGCCAAATTTGGCTGCGATGCGAATTCGACATTTGTTAATGATGGGAACTGGGCATGCTGAGGATACGATGAATGTGATTGGCAAAAGGGTAGACGGTGATTGGGTTAGCGCATTCCTTAGCTGCCCGGTTGAGCATGAGCCAGGTACACATTTCGTATACAATTCTGGAGCTACATACATGCTGTCAGCGATACTTCAAAAGGTTGCAGGACAAACATTGCTTGCTTATTTGGAGCCTCGTCTATTTGTACCGCTCGGTATTGCGGGAGCAAGGTGGGAATCTTGTCCACGAGGCATTAATACGGGCGGCTGGGGTTTAAGTATTAAGACGGAAGATATCGCGAGATTCGGACAGCTCTACCTGCAAAAAGGAGTCTGGAACAATCAGCGCATTCTATCGGAAGAGTGGATTAATGAAGCAACCTCCATACAAATTTCGAATGGAGATGGCGGCGAGAGCGATTGGACGCAGGGATATGGCTACCAATTTTGGATATGCCGGCATGGCGTATACCGTGGTGATGGTGCTTTTGGACAATATTGTATCGTAATGCCGGAGCAAGATGCAGTATTGGCGATCACAAGCGGAGTCAAGGATATGCAGGCCGTTCTGAACGTTGTTTGGGATCATCTGTTGCCCGCAATGAAACCAGAACAGCTAGCACCAGCAGATGACTTGGCAGAAAATCTTGTCGTTCGCTTAAGTGAGTTATCCATTGACGAGCCGCTATTACCGACTCATTCTTTATTAGAAGATAGCATTACCGCTAAATCCTATCATATGGATGAAAATGAACAGGCTGTAGATACGTTCTCCGTACAGTTTAATCATCATGATGCCTTTTTAACGTATAACAGCAAATTTGGTGAACAATACATTAGAATGGGCAGGGGAACATGGCATGAAGGCACTGTTCGAATGTCGCCTGAACAGGAAGCAAAGGCCTTATCCCACTTCACTTGGGTCAATGAGCATACACTCGAACTGACTGTTCGTTTAATAGATACACCTTTTGGCATAAAATTTGAGTGTATATTTATGGATGATGAAAAGATTTCATTGAAGCAAACAACGAACGTTTCTTTCGGCCCTGTAGAATTGCTGGAGCTAAGAGGGAGTGCGGTTCAGTAAGTCACTATTATTTTAAAAGGAAGGGCTGTCATCATGGTGACAGTCCTTTTTTTCGAAAATATAGAAAAGTACAAGTTTCCACCTAATACTCTGCCAATATTTTCACCGCGAAACGAGCTGACGCCGCCAAGGGACGGTGTCAGCCGTTTAACGCTTGTTTGGATTCATTATTTGACGCGATTTAAACGAATGAGAAATGAAATATAGGTCATCAGAATCGGTCCACTTACAATAAGGCTGAGTGCCCCGGCTGCCATGAATACATTTTTTAGAACGGTGATATCGTCTAGGTATTGTGAAAGCAGCAGTAGGATGAACATGACTGCTGTAAAGATGGGGATAACTAATAGCGGCTTTATCATCTGAATGGATTTTTTGTGTTTTACTAGCTTCGACTCGGTATCCGTATATATGGGCATAGTTCCTTTTGCAGCTGAGAAAATATAAATGTTGTTATTAGAGCATACCTTCGTCCAGCCGCTCGCTTCAAATAATTCTAGATAGCTGGATAGCTCATTCGGCTTCACATCGTTATAATCGACGCAGTAGGTTAATTGCTGAGGCTCGCCTTTGCGCAAATGAAACCCAAAAAAAGCGAATGAATCGAGCAGCCAGCCTTTTGCAGCCAAACGGCTTAGTTTGTTCATATCCATTTGCTCTGTGAATGCAAGGCCTCCGGACATGATATAACGTCTCTTTTTAGTCATTGTTTAGTTCCTCCTCTGTGTATTTTAATGCTTGTTTTCCATGCTCGGCCATTCTCGTTCTCCGCGCTATTTCACTAGTTACCAGATTCTTGCCTTTCTCTGTAATGAGGTAAGTTTTCCACCGATCATTGTCTTCTTCATCTGATAAAACGAATTTGAACACAATAGGATATGTGATTTGAAAGTGAACAATGAGCTATAATGGGGATAAATGGATTAAATGAGGAGGACATAGTTATGGATTGGAACTATTATAATACGTTTATTACGATTTCACCGGACTGTCCTGTGGAGTCTGGAACCGTACCACCTGACAAGAAGGACGGCAGAACGAAGCCGAGCTTAGAATATGAACTGATTGCTAATCATCCCTACGGTTACACACAAGAAGAGCTGTTGTTCGAAGTATATGTTAAGCATAAGAGAATTCGGGCAGAGGAATTGGCTGAACGGGGAGCAGAAATGAAAGATGAGTTTTTTGGAAAGTCACAAGCATGCCTGCGGGCATCTATGCTGCCCAAGAAATATGGCTGGGGTATTCATTTTAATGAGCAGGGCAAAATGGCGCTCGTCCCCATGGAGTCGGAGGATTACCTCCGATTTGTAGAGGGGGATAACGGCAGCCTGAAGGTGTTGGCGGGAATGCGTAATAGCAAGAAAAAGTAGAAATGAGGTGGATTTATAGCTGAATAACCGCAGTATTATTCCTAGTAGTACGGTAGAGAGCATCCAGCTCGCATTAGACATAGACATAGACATAGACATAGACATAGACATAGACATAGACATCTAGATTGTTAAACCAATGCGTGCCGTCTGTAAAAGTAAATATAGTGCACTGCTCTGACTTTGTGCGTACCATGTGAGGTAGATGGATGTGATTTGATTGCATATCATCCAATCAAATCGAGTTCTAGAGTAGTAATTATGCTTTGGATGGATTTTGTACAGTCAAAAGGACCAAAATTGAAGCAAAGTGACGATTATAGCTCATTTGGCTGTATGATTTCCAATCAAATGGCGTTTGATTGGTTATTTTGTGTATTTGATTGTATGAAATCCAACCTGAGGTTGAAAGGTAGATATTTACCTGGCTATATCCGACTATATCCGACTATATCCGTAATCGTCATGTCTACAATGACTGATCGACTGATCTAGCGCCATACTCAGATAGATGTATTTTGAGAATAATGATGTAGATAGCCATGTTAAATTACTGCTATAATCAACATAGACGAAGAACGTCCTTGTGCCATCCGGCAATAGGGGCGTTCTTTTTTTATATTTCAATAAGAAAAGAGGTTAGTAAATGATTTTTGAACAGGCACATTGTAGGTGGTCAAGGGAGTAAGGGATAGTAGGAAGAAGTAGTTGTAAGGTCGTAATGGGAATGAGGAATAGTAAGAAAAGTAGTAGTTGTAAGGTGGTAGTGGGAATAAGGAATAGTAAGAAAAGTAGTAGTTGAGGTGGTAGTGGGAATGAGGAATAGTAAGAACAGTAGTTGTAGGCGGGTAAATGTGATTAGAATGGAAATTGTACAATCAAATCGAGTTCCTGAGTAGGATTTATGCTTTGGATGGATTTTGTACAGGCAAAAGGACCAAAATTGAAGCAAAGTGACGATTATAGCTCATTTGGCTGTATGATTTCCAGACAAATGGCGTTTGATTGGTTATTTTGTATATTTGATTGTATGAAATCCACCCTGTAGTCTGAAAATGTAGATATTTACCTGGCTATATCCGACTATATCCGTATTCGTCATGTCTGCATTGACTGATCTAGTGCCTTACTATTTTAGATGAATTCTGAGAATAATGATGTAGATAGCCATGTTAAATTACTGTTATAATCAACAAAGACGAAGAACGTCCTTGTGCCATCTGGCAATAGGGGCGTTCTTTTTTTATATTTCAATAAGAAAAGAGGTTAGTAAATGAATTTTGAACAGGCACATGATGCTTTTATTGCACGGCACTTGGAAGGTAGAAGCGGTGAACGAAAAGGAAGACTGCTAAGAGGCCACAACTATGGGGAGAAACTGTTATTGGAAAACGTATGGTGGCCGTTGGTTGGCAGCTTTGACGATTTGCATCCGGAATATGAGGTTTACGATTGGAATCGAAAGTCACAGTTTTTGGATTTTTCTTTTTTGCCGCCCTATGGAAAGTTTGGTTTGGAATGCGATGGATTTCAAAAGCATGTGAAGGATATGGACCGCGAAAAATTCAGTTACTCCTTAAATCGTGATACATTTTTAACGGGAATGGGTTGGAAGATGATTCATTTCTCCTTCGACGATGTGCAGAATCGGCCAGAAGTTTGTCGTATGTTGTTGCAGTTGGTAATTGGACCCTATTTAATTCGAAAAGATTTAGTTAGACCAGCTGTAATGGCGGAGAAGGAGGTTTTGCGATTAGCCTGGCATTTAGGACGACCTATTCGACCGATTGATGTTACTCAGCAGTTAAATGTGGATTTTAGAACCGCTCGCAAGTGGTTGCATGCCTTGGTAGATAAAAACTGGATACAGCCTATTAACAGTAGACGAGGCATCCTTTATTACGAGCTCAAGGAGAGTGCGATCAAGCAGCTGCTATAGGAGAAGATGTGATGTGGGTTGTTGATAAATGTTGAATGTTACTTTAATGTTCGAGCAGATGTGATAAGCATGGTGTTCATTGTGGAAATGTTACTTTGATGTTCGAGCAGATGTGATAAGGGTGATGTATATTGCGGAAATGTTACTGTGATGATCGAGAAGGTGTGATTAGGGTTGTTGATAAAAGTGGAATGTTACTTTAATGTTCGAGCAGATGTGATAAGGGTGGTGTCTATTGTGGAAATGTTACTGTGATGATTGAGAGGGTGTGATAAGGGTGATGTTTATTGTGGAAATGTTACTGTGATGATCGAGAAGGTGTGATAAGGGTGGTGTCTATTGTGGAAATGTTACTGTGATGATTGAGAAGGTGTGATAAGGGTGATGTTTATTGTGGAAATGTTACTGTGATGATCGAGAAGGTATGATTAGGGTTGTTGATAAAAGTGGAATGTTACTTTAATGTTCGAGCAGATGAGGTAATGTTGGTGTTTGTTGTGAATATGCGGCTAGATAGATACGTTTACGGTATTTGAGTGTATTTAGTCCAATCAAATAGGGGTAAAGTGTGCGATATGATCATTTGAATGTATTTAGTCCAATCAAAACAGCGTGTTTTTCTTAAAGTTTGGGAATACGAACGTTTTGCATGGATAGAATACAATCAAAGAGTAAAAAGTCCGTTCTTGTTGGAGTTGACTGTATGTTATCCAGTCAAAGTCGTGCAGGTAGCTGCTACGTGCAGCTGAATCCGGATCGGCACCCGCACCGGCACCCGCGTCGGCACCCGTGCCGGCACCCGGATTTGCACCCGCGCCGGCACCCGGATCGGCACCCGCACCCTGCTGGCGAAGTAACGAATCCCGTAATGATTCCTTGAGTCTGAATAAACAAAGGAAAGATGCCGATGCCCAATTGTGAACTGTGACCCACAAGAGGGGCACTTTTTTCAAAGTGTCCTTCTTGTGGGTCACAGTTCATTGTGGTAAGTAATAATCACTTCTACTCTAAAGTATCCACAATGAAAAGAACGCTCTTTAGCCGTTCGGCTTAAGAACGTTCTATCTATAACGATTATTCCTTGCCGTGCCTCATGAACAGCCATACGCCGCACAGAATCAAAGCTCCGGCAGCTAGCTGATACGCGGATAACGCTTCATCCAAAAGCATCCAAGCCAGCAGGGATGCAATGACAGGCTCGCCAAGCACAGCCATTGATACGGTTGCAGCTTTCATATATTTTAGCAGCCAGTTGAAAAGATAATGACCAAACAGCGTTGAAACGATGGCGAGCAGCAGGAAATTACCCCATTCGTTCGAGCTATAGCCGACAAAGTCATTGCCGCATATCACATTGTAAATCGCAAGTGAGGTAGCGGCCAGGGCGAATACCCAAAAGTTATAGGGAAAAGCGTCCATGTCCTTTCGAAGCTGTTTGCCGATCAGCATGTGAATGGCTACTGCAATCGTTCCTAACAGTGACAATAAGTCGCCAATCAGCGCATCATTTGAAAGCTTAAGATCGCCCGATCCAATAATAAAAGACCCAGTTAAAGCTATTCCCATACCCAATAGCATCATACGATTCGCTTTTGTGCGAAATATTAAATAGGAGCCTAACATAACGAAAGCTGGCTCCAAAGTTAATATAACGGTAGAGCTTGCAACAGTCGTTAATCGCAAAGAGGCCATCCATAGTAGAAAGTGAAGGCCTAGCATAACGCCTGAAGCAGTCAGCAAGCGCCATTGCCGAGCAGTTAAAGCAAAAAGTGTCTTGCGATACTTCCAAACGAATGGCAGCATGAGCAGATTAGTGAAATATAAACGGTACATGGCAATGACAGCCGCGTCAGCCTCTGACCAGCGAACGAATATGGAAGAGAACGATATAGCAACAATGCCGATGATGTAGAGCAGCTCATAGGTTGCAGCAGGTTTGGTAGTACGGTTCATAGCTGTGATTACTCCGATGCTTAAATATAGGTAATTGTTTCATTTATTAACTCGGCAAGTTTAATACGATTAAAAGGTTATTAACCTACTTTGCCTGCTGCGGTATTTCCTAGCTTCTCTAGCTCCGCATTAAAATATTGCTGCATCTCAGCAGCCTTCCTGACATCGTCAAGCGACACTTTGCCAGTCAAATAGCGCTCTACGAGCAGCTCCCATTGCGGGACAACCTTTTGTGCGGACATGGAACGAATCGCATTTTTGACAAGTCTACGTTCTTTGGCATTGGTGTACAGGTCTTTGAACTGCTGCTTCAATTCGAAGTCGAGTTCTCCGAAAATCTTCCGAAATACTTCAGCTGTCATGCGTGCATCGTCCAGTGCGCGGTGCGCTGAGCCTTCTGCCGTAATTTCAAGGTCAGCCAAGGCGGCCTCGACGCTGACGTCGTTCGTAACCTTTTTGTAGCGAATATAGCCTTTCAACAAATCAAAATAATGGACACCCATCCAATAAGCATCATCTAGTTTGTGCATCCGAGTATCGTATACGATTCGCTTTAAGTCCTCGCCGCCCCAAGTGAATAACAGGAATTCATCACTTTTATTCAGCCAAGCAGTGAAATCTGCATTAACCGAAGGAAAACCTTCAGCTTGATCTATATCCTCCTGCGGAATTCCTGTTTTTTTCTTAATAAAGCTGTTTAGCTTAGAAAAATAAACCGGCTTGACCAACGCTGAAAATTCATCTATTTGCTGCAAGGAGGAGTCTAATCGCACGGCTCCAATCTCGATAACTTCCATCGGAAGCTCACTAGCAAACTTACGTCCATTAAATTCAATATCTAATATAATGTAATCCAAAATAGTAACCTCCGATTAATAGCTTGTGTTTTCCATTCTATCAGAAAATAAGTATCAATAGGAGGGGACAATGCTGGAACATATAAGGAAATGTAATATGAAGTCAAATATTTAGTAGTCGCTGTAATAGATACATGACGCATGTACGACGGCATTGGTAGAGCAAAAAAGGGCTCAGCCTCTTTGCGAACGAGATTGAGCCTAGGGCTTCATTGCCTATTAGTTTTGTAGCGAGGAATTAAGGCTAGCGGGGGGAACAAATAAAATTTACCTTTTTGTAAGGCGAGCGTTGAGCCAAAGGGGAATACGGAACACCAAGTTAATGAGCAGCACGACAAATACAAGAACTGCCGAAGCTTTCTGGGCAATTTCCTGCGCGTCGCCAACGATAGCCTCGGATTGCACGTACCACAGATGCACGGCGAGCGTCTCTCCAGGGGAGAAGAGGCTGAAATCCCACATTTCACCTGAGGTCGTTACGCCTGCGGTCAATATAATTACGGCGCTTTCTCCGAACGCCCTGCCCGCAACTAGGCAGATGCCCGTAATGATACCGGAGAGCGCAGCAGGGATGAGTGCTCTTGTGATGGTTTGTAGGTGAGTAGCGCCAAGAGCGAAGGAGGCACTCTTTAGCTCACGCGGCACGGCACGAATTGATTCTTCCGTTACTCTCGTAAGGACGGGCAAGTTAAGGAAGGCGAGACTGACCGCTCCACCGAGAATCGTAAGGCCGATTTGGAAAAACTCGACGAACAGGGCGATACCAAACAAGCCGAAAATAATGGACGGTACGGATGCAAGCCCCTCCACACATATGCGTACGAACCCAATAAATTTGTTGTCAGGTGCAAACTCGGCCAAATAAATGCCGGCTGCCATGCCGAGCGGAATCGATATTAATAAGGATAGAAATAAAATATAGAAGGAATTGAGCAGAGTAGGGCCGATACCGCCGCCTTCATCAATTTCACTTGGCAAACCAAATAGAAAATCCCATGTCAGCTTAGGAAGCCCATCCTGCAGGATCAGATATAGAAGTGTAAATATAAAGGAAATGATGAGAATACCGACGACCCATACCGAGATTGTGAATATCCGATCATTCAATCGATTCAAGCCTTTTTTGCCGCTAAAAGGGTTTAGTGGCGTTTGTGCATTAGCTGCGTTCTTCATAGCTGTGTCCCCTTCCGTTGTAGCCAGCGAATAGCAACAATCATAAGCAACGAGATGACGAGGAGCAGGAAGCCCATCAAATAAAGAGCGTAATTCCACGTCGAATCAAAAGGGACGCTCGAAATCTGCATGACGATATTGCTCGTCAGTACGGAGGTTGGTTTTAATAAGCTGTCAGCCAGCTGCGGTGTGTTTCCGATAACCATAACGACAGCCATCGTTTCTCCGACTGCGCGAGCCATACCGAGAATAACCGCATACATAATTCCGCTCTTCGCTGAAGGCAGCAATACCTTCCATACCGTTTGGAATCTGGTCGCGCCGAGCGCGTAGGAAGCGTCGCTATACTTTGCAGGAACAGCGCTAATTGCATCGTCACTAATTCGGCTGACGGTTGGAATGACCATAATGGTTAGCACTAATGCCGCAGCTAAAATACCATCGCCCATCCCAGTACCGGTTACAGTGCGGATCATTGGAATTAATACCGTTAATCCAAGGTAACCATAGACGACGGATGGAATGCCGACGAGCAGGTCGAGAATCGGACGAAGCATATTTTTGAGCCAAGGCGGAACAAATACGGATAGGAAGACCGCAATGAACAGAGATAGAGGTACACAGATCAGAAGAGTCAATGCGGTCAGAGCAAAGGTGCCGAAAATAAAGACAAGCGCTCCATATTGATCGTTCTCGGGGTTCCACTCGGTGGATAGGAAAAAATCTGCGAACGAAATATGGGAGAAGGTTAAGATCCCCGTTCGGAACATGAGAAGCAAAATGAGAAATAAAATGATGCAAACCAAGCAAATGCAGGCTATGCAAATATAGCGAAACATACGATTCATCGCAAACAAGCGGGATTTTCGATCAAACCGCTTACCGCTGCCCGCCAAAATAGTGCTGCCTATATCAGCACTAAGCTTTGCCTTTACGGCAGGAGATGCTTCTAACATAAATGATCGGCTCCTTAAGGTAGAAAGCGGCCGGCTTTAGCGCCTATTCGCGCAAACCGGCCGCTCCTTATCATTTCATTATTATTTCATTGCCGAAATCGGAATGAATTTCAGCTTTTTAAGTGAACCATTCTGGAATTTCGTACTTTGAACATATGCGATAAACTCTTTGGTTGCGCCAGTTGGCTCACCTTTAGTCATATAATAGCCGTAGCCCCACACTTTATATTTTCCGTTGATTACATTAGCTTCGGTAGGTGCGATATCATTGATTTTAAGAGCTGTCATTTTGCTGGTTACGTATGCAAGGTCCATATATCCGATGGAGTTAGGAGTAGTCTCAATGGCAGACTTCATGTCTCCGCTTGATTTAACCTCTTTGTAATTGTCACCCTTCGACATGAAGGATTCCCCAAGCAACGCTTTATCCTGGAAGTTGACGCGTGTACCAGAGCCGAATGTACGGTTAACAACGATGATTTCTGCATCCTTGCCGCCAACTTCTTTCCAGTTTTTAATTTTTCCGGAGAAAATACCTTGCAGTTCCTTATTCGTAAGGTTTGTTACGGTTACGTTTTTGTTCACGACTGTAGCGAAAGGAATGACAGCTACTTTATGAGCGACTTGACCCTCGAATTTTTTGAAGCCAGGTACGTCTGTAGAAGCATCCCAGTCAACTGCGCCGATGTTGGCGATGCCTTTGCGAACCGCTTGAGGACCAGTGATGGAGCCTGCTGCGGAAGCGGAGATTTTAACTTTAGGGTGCAGCTTTTTGAATTCATTTGCTGCTTGAAGCGTGAGCGGCAATAGTGCGGACGAACCATTGATGACGATTTTTCCACTCAGCTTGCTTGCCGCTTCAACACCTGTAGAAACTGTACTGAAGCCAATTACTGCGATGAGGGCAGCTATAGTAATATTTTTAAACCATTTCATTGATAATTCCTCCATTCATTATTGTGTAATGTTTTTCCAAACGTTATTGGTAGAAACGGCAAGTTTGCCATCGATTAGTGCTGCGATTTGTTGCGAATGATTCGATACAATGATTTCCGATACGTCCTCTGACACGGTTTGAACAAGCGTGCTTGCACCGGTTGCCGTATCTATAGAATAGATTGCGTTAGTGCCTTCGCTGTATGCAGTCAGAATATAGATCGCAGTTCCGCTTTGGGCCAATTGGTAAACGTCTTTATTTACGAATACGTTGCTGCTAGTTTTGCCTGTGTTATCTACGGAAACGAGCTTGCCGATGCTTGCGTCATCATTGCTTACGCTAATGTAGTAGGCTTTGGAGCCATCAGCAGTTAGCTTTAGGAATACTTTATCGTCTGTACTTGTTGTTAGTTGTACCGGCTTAGCATCTTTAACGGATGAATCGAAGTAGTAGAGCTGCGGTTCAGTACCGGTTGCATCAATAACTACATCATCCAGTTCAACCTCTTTGCTGCTGTCTGCTGTTACTTTAGGCTGCTTGAATACGTTGTAAGCGAATTTCGAGCCGTCAGCAGATACGTCCAAATTAGCTTTGTAGTCGACTTTGTCGTCCAATACTTTAGAAACGGAGCCGTCTAGCAGCTTTATTTTCGCAATAACAGAACTTTTGTCACCTTGCAGGAAGAAGAGGGAGGAACCATCCTTCGCCCATTGAAGCTCGTTTTTAATGGAGTTGTCTGTGCTAATCTTTGAAGATATTTTTGTGCTCAGATCAATGACATAAACGGCACCATCAGCGTCGGAGTATGCTGCTTTGGTTGCGTCAGGTGACACGGCAAGCTCGGAAGTGTTAGAGGATATAAGCAAAATTCGGTGATCACCAGTTGCTGAATCAACTAAATATTCAACACGTCCCTCTGCGATGGAATGGGATACGATTAGCTGTGAAGAACTAATCCACACGGCTTGCTCAGCTGAATGAAGCAGATCAAGAGTTGTGAACGATGGGTTGCTCTCATCCTCGTCATATGTACCGCCAAGCGCTTGTACCAATGAGGATGGATCAATAAAGTTGGTGTAGTTAACATTTCTTAGAGGGTGTTCCAGAGTTTGATTCGCACCATTTACTGTGAGAGTGTTGGAGTTGAAGTTTACTTTTACCGTATTTTCATCCAGTTTTACAATAGCGGCTCCCTTAACAAGCTCGATTGTAGCTCCGATTGAATTCGCGATATCACGAACGGATGCTAGTGTAACGCCGTCATCGGAGATCGTACGAATAGCTACCGGATTGGCGTTGACGATAAATATGGTTTCGCCGATCTGAAATGTTTGTTGAACGGATACGGTTTCTGCTGCTAATACTGGAGTGATTGCTGTTGTCCCTAGAGCTGCTGCAAGCATTGAAATAACCACTACTTTTTTCATTTGCATGGAATAGGTCACCTTTCTCAAATGGATTCGTTTTGTTAGCGGTATTTAGGGTAGCTCCTATCAGTATGTATGTAAGCTGTATCCCTCCCTGGGTGCTTTGGCTCAGCGTGTCGTCTATTTGTTATTAGGTAAATAGTAGCAACTGATTGTTATCCCATTATTTAGAAATTATTGTGATTTTGTAAATGTATATATATGTATCTTTCTTTCCTGTCTCCTTATGGTACTAAGCACAAACAGGTCGAAATCCTCGCTAGAGAGGATCTCGGCCTGTTTAATTTATTTACATTGACAGCAAACTTATTGGATGTACTCGAACCAAGAATACAGCCCTGACTAACTTTTCTTTTTCAATAGAGGGCCAAATAATGAGAAGAGAATGATGACGAGACTGATCGCTGCAATGATATAAGCTGCGCTTCCGTGAAGGACGAGTTGTGGTTCAGAAGGCATGATACGATCAGAAACAAGAAAGAATCCAACATAGACGAGTAATATGAACATACTTAGTCCACACATCATCCAAAATGAAGTTCGTTTGGACGAGAAAGCTCCAGCACGAAAGATAGTGAATATAACATAAATTAGAGCAATGGAGAGTATCAGATATACTATATTTTCATATAGCTGAATAGTCAGATCTCCACTAAAACCATCCAGAAAGCGCCAAAGGAGAAGCAATGGAGGTACAGTTGCAAATGTTTTTATTTGCTCCCGTTTTGATGCTTTGGGCAATTCTTGAATGAGCTCTTCACAATAGGACTTAGGGTCACTGCCGAATATTTGCTCAAATGATTTACCCTCCTGCTGAGCTAATAACAAATGGTCTTCGAGTTCCGTAAGGATCTGATTTGCTTTTGTTTCCGATACAGAACTACTTTGAACATAGAACCTCATCTCATTTAGAAGGGCTTTATTTTTTGCATTCAGCATTTATACATCGTCCTTTCCCGTAATTCGGTCTACTGCTTGACTTAGTTCTTGCCAGTTGTTGCGGAACAATTTCAATTGCTCTATTCCTTCAGAAGTCAGATGATAGTATTTGCGGTTAGGTCCGGAAGCTGAGGGGCGCATTGTTCCTGCTATAATTTTCTCTTTCTCCAAGCGTAGTAAAAGCGGGTAGATGCTTCCTTCCTTGGCAAAGACGAAGCCATTACTGGCGAGCTTTTCTATGATTTCATATCCGTAAGTTTCCTCTTCCTCAATTACGGCAAGAAGACACCCCTCAAGCACTCCTCTTACCATTTGACTGAACACAAGCATTCCTCCATTAAAAGCAATTCGCTAACTTGCTAAACAAGGTAGTGTGATAAAAATTAACTAACTTGCATAACAAGCTAGTGAATCCATCATATCCTACTGTTCCTTTTGATGCAAGCTAAAAAGTTATCATTCAGAATTATTGTTTTACCGGACATTGAAAATGAATCACGAATCAAGAGGGCAAGAGCTTTTCTGTGCTACAAAGACGGCAAACTCATTGTACTTGTATACGCAGTCGGCAGTTTCAAAACCGGCTGAGTGAAGCCAAGCTAACTGGTCATCGACGGGAGCGTTATGATCTTGTTTTCGCCGTTCTATGGATGCTTCAATGGCGTGAGTGGACAGTCCTGTGTTCCGTACGCTCTGTTCCCACTGTTCATTAAAAGCAGAGTTGAAATAAGGCGAACTTCCAGCTGCCTGATCAGCATTAACGAAAATACCAACGTCTGATAATTGTTCAAACACATGATGAAACAGCTTCTTTTTATCAGAATGGGTTAGATGATGGATAGATAGGGAGGAGATGATCGCATCATAACGCTCTGAAAACGGGTAATTTACATAGTCGGCTGTAATGTAGCTTACATTTGGATCATCACCAAATCGGTTTTGAGCTTTCTTCAGCATTTCTTCGCTAAAATCGATCAAAGTCAGGGAGGCCTTCGGATATTTGCTGCGAATGAATGAAGCAAAAAGCCCTGTTCCTGAGCCGAGATCCAATATGCGCGGAGCATCATTGCTGCATTGAACCCATGTCATTGCCGTACCGTAAAAATCATCGAAGCAAGGAATTAATTGTTGACGTTCAAGATCATAGTTTTGTGCAGCAGCATTAAATTGTTTTTTCACTATTTCCCTCATAATAATACCCCCTTGGTAAATAGAAATTGTTCTTCCTTGACGAAGTATTTTCTGTAATAAATTGTATAATACAGACTTTCTTTTATAAATGGAAATATATAAAACTTATATACTTTATAGATTAAAACTATTAAGATGGCATTTCTATGTGGGTGAATATGTAAGGGAATTCAGATGTTCAACACTAAATTTGCAATGGTTTTCTGTGTTTCATTGTGCAGCAAAGGAATCTAAGTCTATTGCTTAACATTGCATTAATGTTCAATTTTTGTCTTAAACATTCCTTGTCTTAAACATTCCTGTCATGGCGGATAATTTGTTCTAAAAAAGTATTGTGCATCTATTTATTTAATGTTAATATAGGTAAAATTTATGAGGCGATTTTGCCTTGGAGGGATTACTAATCGGACATTCCATCGAGAGCAGATTAGAGCAATTGAGTATTGTGCTTCCAGTGGCGAGCGATCCTGCGGCAAAATACGCGAACTACGTCATTTCCAATGGTTTATTGTTCGTTTCGGGAAAAGGGCCAGCCGGTAATCCAAAGGGAAAGCTTGGTCAGGACTTCACAACCGAGGAAGGCTACCATTATGCAAGGCTGACAGGCATTGAGGTTCTAGCTGTTCTAAAGGATGCGCTAGGTTCACTTGATCTTGTGAAAAGGGTAGTAAAGGTGCAGGGCTTCGTTAATGCGGTACCATCCTTCGAGGAACATCATAAAGTATTAAATGGATTTTCGGATTTGATGATGGAGGTTTTTGGCGAGAAGGGTACTCATGCTAGGTCCGTACTAGGCGCCAATTCATTACGGGAGAATCTTCCCATCATTGTTGATTCAATATTTGAAGTTGAATAGCTTTACATTCGATGACGAGAAAGAGTACGTTATGCGCTTGATCAAACAGAGAGTTGGGCTTGCTGAAAACCAACGTTCGAGTGCTAGCGGAAAGCCATCTCCGAGAAGCGGGCTGAACATAAGTAAGCTCTGCCGCATTTCCAGCGTTAACGGGAGCATGTATGGATAGATACATGAGCGGAGTGTCACGTTTTATTGCGTGAAACTAGGGTGGTAACACGGGTGAAGACTCGTCCCTTTATAGGGACGGGTCTTTTTTTGTTTCAGAAAAACTGAGGAGGAACGACCATGAAACCTTTTTCAATGGATGAGCTATTAACGCAAGCGGTTAAGGATATCCCGCCTTCGGGCATACGTAAACTGTTTAGTTTTGCTGAGGGTAATAAGAACATCATTTCGCTTGGAGTAGGAGAGCCGGATTTCGTCACTCCAGAGCATGTTAGAGCGGCATGTTCCAAAGCGCTGGATCTTGGTAGAACAACCTATACACCAAATGCAGGCTTGGTCGAGCTTAGAGAAGAAATCGCGAATTATCTATTTACGAGCTTTCAAGTAAAATACGAGCCGTCGAATGAAATGATCGTTACGGTTGGAGGCAGTGAAGCAATCGATCTTGCTCTGAGGACATTAATTGCGTCAGGTGATGAGATTATCGTCCCCGTGCCGAGTTATATTGCTTACTCGCCGCTCGCACAGCTTAGCGGTGGAAAGGTTGTTGAAGTCGAGACCTTTGCAGAGGATCATTTTAAGCTGACCGCTGAAGCGCTGAGAAAGCATATAACACCTAGATCGAAAGTACTGCTCGTCAACTATCCGAATAATCCTACAGGTGCGATTATGACCGCGGAGGACTGGCTGCCGATTGTTCAGGTTGCCCAGGAGCATAATCTGGTCGTCATCGCGGATGAAATATATGCGGAGCTAACCTACGGTCAGAAGCATGTAAGCGTTGCTTCACTGCCAGGCATGAAGGAACGGACGCTTCTTATTAGCGGCTTCTCAAAAGCTTTTGCTATGACGGGGTGGCGGATTGGTTATGCGTGCGGCAATCGGGAGCTTATCGCGGCTATGTTGAAAATTCATCAGTACACCGTTATGTGTGCCCCCATTTTAGGACAGATTGCAGCTATCGAATCGCTTAGAAACGGCTTGGGAGAAAAGGATCATATGGTTGAATCGTATAGTCAGCGCAGACGTATGTTTGTTCATGGATTACGAGAGATCGGACTGCCATGTCATGATCCGCAGGGTGCATTTTATGCATTCCCGTCCATTGCTGCTACAGGATTGGATTCAAATACGTTTGCGGAAAGGCTGATGCAAGATGTTGGCGTAGCAGCTGTACCGGGCAATGTTTTTGGGCTTGGTGGAGAAGGCTTTATCCGTTGCTGTTACGCATCCTCTGTTCCTAAGCTTACAGAAGCGCTAGATAGAATCGACAGCTGGCTTAGGAAGGAGAGGCGAATGAGCTGATTAATCAATTGGAGCAAATAAACCGCGTTCGAATGATCGATGTCATTCGGGGCTTCTGCTTACTGGGGATACTTATTGCAAATATGCTCGTTTTCCAGTATGGCATCTATGGGCAAGATGAGCTTCAGCTATTTAATACGTCGGCACTGGATGAAGGATTGCATAAAGCGTTGAAAATAGGGGTTGTGGGGAGCTTCGTGCCCATCTTTATGTTCCTATTTGGATACAGCTTGTACAAGCTGAGGGAAAGCTTAGTGTTTAAAGGGGTAGAACCTGACCTCGTTTTAGTTCGACGTTTTTTGATGCTGCTTGCTCTAGGCTTACTGCACATTATTTTGCTGTGGGAGGGCGATATTTTGCTCTCTTATGGAGCGGGCGGCTTTTGCTTGCTTTTATTCATTAAGAGGAAGCCGAAGACGTTGATTATATGGGCTATTATAATGAGTGTAGTTTACTTAGGCATAAACTATGGTACGGACAAGGTGACGCCAGGGGAGGAAGCTCGGATGCATCAATATGTGAAACATTCGATATCCGTATATGGTGAAGGTACCTATAAAGAAATTTCAAACTTTCGATTTAACGAGGATCCGCTAGGCATGCCAGCAGGTCTATCCATCATAGCTATGCTTTTCGTGCCATTGATCTTTCTCCCAATGTTCTTGTTAGGCATAGCGGCGGCCAATAAAAGATGGTTCCATGAGCCAAGGAAAGAGCGCCGAAGGTATGCTTGGTTAACGGCGGTTTTGTTGCCGCTGGGCTTGCTGCTCAAAGGAATTGCCGTACTGCAATCGGATTGGGCATGGAGTAGTGTCATGCTGGCGGCGGGGGCTCATGTTCTAGCTATCGGTTATATATTCGGGGCAGCGCTTGTACTGTCTTTCCGATCCAAACGTTCCGTTATCATATCAGCATTTGAATCGGTAGGACGGATGTCTATGACTAACTATTTAATGCAAACCGTTATTTGCACAACAATATTTTATGGTTACGGGCTTGGGTGGTTCGGGAAAATAGGTGTTTGGTATGGCTTGCTGCTGGCGTTGTTCATTTATATCATTCAGGCCATTGCCTCTAGCTATTTGCTGACGAGATATAGTCATGGGCCAATTGAAAGGCTGCTGCGGATGTGGACCTATTGGTCATCTGATGGAAAAGTGCGGTCAGTGGTTAAGTCTACGGACGATTAATTAAATATTTGGAGCTGAAAAAGCAGACCGCCGAAGTAGTCTGCTTTTTCACATTTGCAGCAAATCGTATTACTTATAATGATCGGACAATTGGAAGGTATTCGAAATTAATTTCACATTGTGAAACTAACGAGAGTCATTATGGAATTAGAGACGATTTAGTTTCAGAATATAGAGCTAATTCACCGGAAGAGAGCACAGTTTGAGCTGACCCAGCAATTAAGTTCATCTCCTGAAACTAAATCGTACTTGCCCCTCTTCCAGCTTCATTTAATTGCAAAATGTGAAACTACGGGAGCTTAGTACGTAAGGAAGTGGACACAGAAGTGTTTATTTATGGACATTCACACATATAGGAGATGCGTGCGGACATCAGTTCAGTTATTTGTACTGAAAGGTCCAAATATGCCCCAAATGTAGAGGAACAGCGGAACCAAATAAAACTTCAACTAGTAAATCCCGATCGCATTATTGAAGATTTTAGGTGAAACGACTATAATGATTGATATTACTGAACAAATTCGAACCAAAATGAACATAATAGGAAGAGGGACTTGTAGATGGAAAAGCTTAGAGTGTTACAGCAGCTATCAGATGCGGGTGTAGTGGCCGTATTACGCGCGGATTCAGCTGAAGAAGTAGCGGAGATGGCCCGCCATGCGATTAAGGGCGGCATTAAAGCGATTGAGATCACGATGACAGTACCATTCGCCTTGCGTGCTATCGAGCAATTGTCGAAGGAGTATTCGAGCTCAGCAGCTCCCGATGCAGATAATTACGCGATTATAGGCGTAGGAACAGTACTTGATCCGGAAACGGCACGCGCCGCTATATTGGCAGGCTCTGAGTATGTGGTATCTCCTGCTCTAAATGCTGAGACCATTAAGCTTTGCAACCGTTATGCGATTCCGATTTTGCCGGGTACGATGACGATTCAAGAAATACAAACCGCTCTAGAGCTTGGCGTTGATATTGTGAAGCTGTTCCCTGGCAACCTCTATTCACCGAGCGTTATTCCATCCATTAAAGGACCGCTTCCGCAAGCTAACATTATGCCTACCGGCGGCGTTTCTCTCGACAATTTGAAGGAATGGATCAAAGCAGGCGCGGTCGCGGTCGGCATAGGTTCAGATTTAACGAAGGACGCTGTGAAGACTGGCGATTTCTCGCTTATTGAGAAGAAGGCTGCTGCCTATATCGCTGCTTATCGTGAAGCAAAGGGTCTATAATAATTTCATCATTGTATATTTTTATTTCAGCAGCGCCTTTGGAGTATTTTCACCCAAAGGCGCTTTTTAGGTGGAGAAGGGTGTAATAAGGTCAACCCTTCGCACAGCGCACAATAGTCCTTTGGTTATCCGAAAGACTCTTCCTGGCAGGAAGAAAATTGCTTTTTAATAAGGCCTTTGTTCAACTTACCGTCATTTTTCTAGCCATCATCTTATACTTTTACAAGCTATGCGCTTGATTCTAAGCGGGATTAGCGTTATAACAGAAACAGGATTACTAAGAGACATACTAATCGGTTAAAGGAGTCGTTAAACGAATGGATTATCGGATTGAGAAGGATACGATGGGTGAAATTCAAGTTCCAGCAGACAAGCTATGGGGAGCACAAACACAGCGCAGCCTGCAAAACTTTAAAATAAGCGGAGAGCGGATGCCGATTGAAGTCGTTTATGCAATGGCTTATATCAAAAAAGCAGCAGCTCAAGCAAACGAAAAGCTTGGCGTATTGGATGCTGCCAAATCAGCTATTATTGGCGAAGCTGTTGATGAAATCGTGGCAGGCAAATGGGATGAGCATTTTCCACTCGTAGTATGGCAAACGGGAAGCGGCACGCAAACGAATATGAACGTTAATGAAGTAATTGCTAATCGTTCGAACGCTTTGCTAGCTGAACGCGGCAGCGATGTACGCATTCACCCTAACGATGACGTCAACCGTTCGCAAAGCTCGAATGATACATTCCCTGCAGCTATGCATATTGCGGGAGTTATAGCGCTAGAGGACCGTTTGCTTCCTTCGCTCGACCTGCTTAATGGCACGCTTCGCGCGAAAGCAGAGAAGTTCAATGATATCGTGAAAATTGGTCGTACACATCTTCAAGATGCAACGCCAATTACATTGGGCCAAGAAATTAGCGGCTGGTATTCTATGCTGGACAGAACGCGTGCAATGCTTGTACAAAGCGTAGAAACAATGCGTGACCTTGCACTTGGCGGTACTGCAGTAGGAACAGGCTTGAACGCTCACCCTGACTTTGCAGTAAAGGTAGCAGAGGAAGTATCAGCATTGACAGGGAAAAGTTTTGTAACAGCAGAGAACAAATTCCACTCGCTTACAAGCCACGATCAAATCGTATACACACATGGTGCTGTAAAAGCACTAGCAGCTGATCTTATGAAAATTGCTAACGATGTGAGATGGCTGGCAAGTGGCCCTCGCTGCGGCATTGGCGAAATTTCAATTCCAGAAAACGAGCCGGGCAGCTCAATCATGCCAGGTAAAGTTAATCCTACGCAAAGCGAAGCATTAACGATGGCTGTTTGCCAAGTAATCGGAAATGATACGGCTATTTCGATGGCTGCAAGCCAAGGGAATTTTGAGCTTAACGTATTCAAGCCTGTCATTATTTATAACTTCCTTCAATCGGTAGCATTGATGGCTGACGGTATGGTTTCCTTCAATGACAATTGCGCAATCGGAATTGAGCCGAACGAAGCAGTCATTAAACGGAACCTTGACCAATCGCTTATGCTCGTAACGGCACTTAACCCGCACATCGGTTATGAGAACGCGGCTGCTATTGCGAAAAACGCTCACAAAAAAGGACTGACGTTAAAAGAGTCGGCAATAGCTAGTGGCCTGCTGACGTCTGAGCAGTTCGACGAATATGTTCGTCCGGAGAACATGATCGGTAAACGCTAATAGAAATTTGCATCAACTAAAAAGGCTGGCGCCAAGTCGTATGAATGATGACGAAGCGCCGCCTTTTTTTGTTTATTTGAGTAATTCAAATACTCGTTTGATCAATTGAGGGCGTAAGATACACATTCTCGATGACACTATATAATGGTGGCTGCGAATCTATTGGTTCTCGAAACTGTACTCGGTTTATTTTGTGAAAAACGGATGGCGCGTGGAAGTGAAGATACTAGCCTTTTATGGTATGATACGAGTGGTTGCGAATACAACAAAATTAAGCGAAAAAGTAGGTTTGTCCCATGCATTTATTATCTGTTGAACATATAACGAAAAGCTACGGCGAGAAGATGTTGTTTGAGGATGTCACCTTCGGTTTGGAGGATGGCGATAAAATCGGGATAATAGGCGTGAATGGAACCGGTAAATCAACGTTTCTGAAAGTCATCGCCGGTTTAGAGCCAGCCGATTCCGGCACGATATCAATCGGCAATCGGGTTACTATAAGAATGCTGGCACAAGATCCCGTGTTTGCGCCAAACGAGACAGCACTTGAGCATGTGCTCGGCGGTGATTCACCGCAGCTGCGCGCAGTTCGCGCGTATACGAACGCGATGGAAGCGATCGAGCTAAATCCGGATGATTCAGCCATTCAGGAGCAGCTAATGAAGGCAAGTGAGCTGATAGGCGAATTGGATGCTTGGGAGCTGGAGAGTGATGCTAAGACTGCACTCTCAAAGCTTGGCATAAACGACTATGATGCGAAGGTAGAAACGATGTCAGGCGGTCAACGAAAGCGGGTCGCGATGGCTGCCGCTCTTCTGCTGCCGTCAGATGTTCTTATTCTTGATGAGCCGACCAACCATATCGATAACGATTCGGTTACTTGGCTGGAAGGAATGCTGCAGAAGCGCAGAGGCGCCCTGCTTATGATTACGCATGATCGCTACTTCCTTGACCGTGTCAGTAACCGTGTTATTGAGTTGGATAAAGGCAAAGCTCATTTCTATCAAGCGAATTACAGTCGTTTTCTTGAGCTGAAGCTGGACCGAGAAGAGCGGGAAGCGTCGACAGAATCAAAACGTCAAAATTTGCTGCGCAATGAATTAGCTTGGATTCGTCGCGGGGCGAAAGCTCGTACGACGAAGCAGAAAGCAAGGATTGATCGATTCGAGGAGTTGAAGGCAGATGCTCCAAAGCAAGCGAGCGGCAAAATGGACGTCTCAGTAGCCTCCACTAGATTGGGTAAGAAGATCATTGAAATGGAAGAGGTTACGAAGCGGTTCGGCGATCGGACAGTCATCCGTAATTTTAGCTATATTGGAATACCAGGGGACCGCGTCGGCATAGTCGGACGAAATGGCAGCGGCAAGTCAACGCTGCTCAAGCTAATCACAGGACAGCTTGAGCCGGACGAAGGGACTGTCGTGTTAGGTTCAACGGTTAACCTTGGTTGGTTCTCGCAGGAGCATGAAGAGATGGATCAATCGTTGCGAGTTATCGAGTATATTCGCGAGGGTGCCGAGCAGGTGAAAACTGCGGACGGCTCGACGATTTCGGCGGGGCAGATGCTGGAGCGCTTCTTATTTTCGCCAACGATGCAGTGGACGCCAATCTCGAAGCTGTCGGGCGGAGAGAAACGGCGCTTGCAGCTGCTTCGGGTATTGATGAACGCTCCGAACGTCCTGCTGCTCGATGAGCCGACGAATGATCTCGATATATCAACACTTACAGTTTTGGAAGATTATTTGGATGAGTTTCCAGGCGTTGTATTCGTGGTCTCACATGATCGATATTTCTTGGATCGCACGGTTGAGAAGATCGTTGCTTTTGAAGGCAATGGAGTCATTACCCATCATACAGGCGGGTATTCGGATTATCAGGCTTTCAAGGAAAAGTATCCAACGAGTTCAATTCCGGTAGCTCAGGCTAAGGCGCCATCAACGCCTGCACCAGCGCGTGTGGAGACCTCAGCCGCAAAACCTGTGGTTAAAGATCAGAAGCTAAAAATGTCCTTCAAGGAACAGAAGGATTACGAGCAAATAGATGGCTGGATCACAGCAGCGGAAGCAGAGCTAAACGCTATTGTAATCCGCATGGAGGAAGCCAGCAGTGATTCCATAAGACTGCAGGAGCTGGCAACAGAGCAGCAGCAGGTTGAAGAGAAGCTTGAGCAGCTTATGGAGCGCTGGACAGAGCTGAATGAATTGGCGGAGCAAATAGCTGCGCAAAAGTAAAATTATTATAAATGTGCCTTTGAATAGATGATGTCCAAAAGTTGAAGGAGTTGTAAGCTCAGATATCGAGCTTACAGCTCTCAGACTAACCCGAAAAAGTAACTGTAAGCACCCAAATCAAGCTTAAAGTGCCCAAACCAATGAAAAACCAAGCACAATCAGAGCTGTAAGCTCTAATATCGAACTTACAGCTCCAAAACTAACCCAGAAAAGTAACTGTAAGCACCCAAATTAAGCTTACAGAGTTCGAGCCTATTAAAGACTTAGCACAAACTGATCTGTAAGCTCGAATATGGCATTTACAATCTACAATGACTATGGGACATCCCCATTAAGGAGGCTTTGCTGATAATGAATAGGAATGATATTCGAAATATATATTGCATTGGACGAAACTATAAGCTTCACGCTTTGGAACTGGGTAACGAAGTGCCTGATGAGCCGCTTGTGTTTACTAAGCCTTCTCATGCGGTTGTACCTATGACTGGTAATGTTGTTGAGCTGCCAGGCAACGTTGGGGAAGTGCACTTCGAGCTTGAAATTGTGCTGCATATTGGTCGAGATTACGAGCAGGGGATCGATACTGATCTCCTCATCGACAGCATGGCGCTAGGGCTCGACCTCACGCTTCGAGATGTGCAATCGAAGTTGAAAGCAAAGGGGCAGCCATGGCTGGCTGCCAAAGGCTTCAAAGGATCAGCTCCGATTAGTAATTGGTTTGATTATCCAGGAGAAGCGGCGCTTGCTCAAAGCGAATTCGCGCTCTTAAGAAGCGGAAAAGAAGCACAACGCGGCAATTCTGGTGATATGCTGTTTCCTATATCCCAGCTTATCCACCACGTGGGTACAAACTTCGGCCTAAGCGCAGGTGATATCATTTACACAGGTACGCCTGCTGGTGTTGCCGCAGTTCGTGATGGAGATGCGATAGAGGTGTTCTGGGCGGATGAGAAAGTGGGAAGCTGTACGATAAAGTTGATTTAAACTAAACTAAGCCAATCTAAGCCAATCCACATGCATGTATCGTTACTTATTGAAAATTTCGAAATCCATTAAAACCTAATTAGGAAACGAAATAAAGGAGGCGTAGAGCTGAAAATGAGCTCTGCTCCTCCTTTTTTAAATGACTTGTGGTAGTTGTATACCATTAATTATTAATGTTATTTCCCGTTAAACGCACTCAGCATCCATACATGCTTCTCAAGTGTTGTGTGAATAGCGAGCAGCATATCGGCTGTTGTCTCATCTCCAGCTTTCTGTGCAACTTCCATACCTTCCTTGAGCTCATTGATGACGGTGGTGAAATCCTCGATCAGCTGATCGACCATTTGTACCGCATCTTCTTTGCCGGATGCTTCTTGAATGCTGGAAGTTGTTAAATATTCTTTCATTGTGGCGATGGGTTTGCCCTTCAATGCGAGGAGACGTTCTGCGATCTCATCCACATGTAGTGCGGCTTCCTCATAGAACTCTTGAAATTTCACATGTAAGGTGAAAAATTGAGAGCCTTTTACATACCAATGGTAATTATGAAGCTTAATGTATAGTAAGCTCCAGTTTGCTATTTGTCTGTTTAAATGTTGAGGTACAGTTGTCATATATATCATCCTTTCTAGTGGGGTTTCTTTAGCGACGACCAGTTAATTATACTAATTCCTTATTTATAATTATTACAAATAAGAGATGTGTTGTCAAGCCGTGTTCCTTCAACCTCGTCTGCATTGATCATTGTATAAGCACTTGAACACCGACTCCGTATTTTTACCCAAATAGGGAGGAATTCAAACATCCATGAACAAAAAAACCGGTAAACCAAAAATACATCCTTGGTTTACTGGTTTTCGAAGTAATATTTCTATTTCAAGATTTGATATTCAAAATGTGATAAGCGTAATCTAATTATGCTTTTGAAGCAGCAGCTGCTATTTTTACTTCAGCCTCTGCAAGCATGAAGATCGTAAGGATGAACATAGCATGCGACCATGTGAGCGGTACGACCCAAGCTGTTTCACCTGTATTTTTGTCGATCTGTTCTGGAAGTAGGCCCGTTTCCGTACGATGATCAAGCGCCCAGTTAAGCAGCCGTTTCGCATCATCAAGACTGCCGGTTTGGATGCGATATTGAGCAAGCCATAGTGTAGTAAGAATCCAAGGGTTGCCTCCAATATAGATATCATCCTCATAGCGCTTGATGCCGCCGACGCCAGGGACGGTTAGCGCAGCTTCTATTGTATCGGCAGTACGGCGCATATAGTCGTGATCAGCAGGTACAGCAGCGAACGGAACTGCAATACCGATTAAGCTAATATCAATAATAGGATCGTGTTTAAGTGTGTAGCCGGTGTAGCCTTTATCTAGAGCTGTTACGAAACCTTCTTTTCCTGCGGCTACAGCTTGCTCATATTTCCCTTCAGTTACAGTTAAATTAACTCCGCGATAGAAGCTGTTCCCTTCCTCGTTCCAGCATTGCTCAGTAATGGAGTCAGCGATCCGAGAGGCGGCAGCAGTCCACTCAGCCGAAAGCGTGTCATGTCCAGCTAGCTCAGCGAAGCTTGCAGCAGCGCTTAATCCGCCATATACGGCTGCAGAGGAGTACGTATGCGATGCAGTCCGCTCTTCCCACAGGTCAATGCTTGGCTTCGGAAGTCCGCTCTCAGCGTCGATGTAGCTCATTAGGAAGGAAGCGCCTTTCTGAACCGCAGGCCATACTTGCTCTGCGAAACGGCTGTCCTTTTTCTCCAAGTAATGCTGCCACATCCCCCATATGATGGAGGAGCCTTCATCAATTTGAAGTCCCCATGACGGTGCTAAGCTGCCGTCATGATAATGGCGCTGCTGCCAGGAGCCGTCAGGCGATTGTGCGGTAAGAGTCCAAGCGTAAAAGCTGTCGGACAAAGAGCTGAGTCCGGCTTTATCAAGCGCGGTAGTAATAAACGCAGCATCGCGTCCCCAACAATAAGCATAGCCTCCGCAGCGTACAAAGTTTTCGTCAAACTCAGGAGCGGCAATAATACTGCCTGTTTGCTCATCCGACATAAGCTTAAACATAAGGAGCGAACGATCGTATAAATCAGCAATTCTATCATCGGAAATGGGACAAGGTGCTGCTGCAGCTAAGTAATCGCTCCAATATTTCGTTGTATCTGAGATCCATTGATCACTGCTTTTCTCTTTTGCAGTCCGCATTTCTTGCAATGCACTTACTTCATCTGAGCCGGCAGTTATATAGACAGGAATGGTAACTGATTGGCCGGCAGCAAGCTGCTCAATGTTCCATTTTAAAGCACCGTCACCTTTCATATCTATCTTGTTGCCGTTCAAATTACCGCTATGAGCGGAATCCAAAGGCATACCTGCTTGATAACCAGTGCATACGTTTGCACTTGAAAGCGCAAAATAGTACTTATGACGGAAGTGAACCAAAGAATCATTAGCGACGTTAAAGGTTGTCGTATTATAGAGATTATTTTCACTGATAAGAAATGAGGAATGAACGATAAAAGAAAATGCTGCAGGTTGATCACTTGTATTAGTGAATGTATATTCACGAACGATGAGATCACGATCTGGCACAGCGTAATGCAAGCTTTCAACCTGTATAGGCTTCTGCTCATTGCGTGCGCTCACACGGAATATGTTTGTTTTCGCAATATATGCGGCATCATGAACCCAACCATCTGCTTCACCATCGAACCATGAAACAGCAGAATTGTTCAATTGAATTCCCATACGCATAGCATCGACATGCTGTGGCAAATCAATATTTGGCCACCACATGCGATACATTTTGCCAGTCCGGCCGAGTGATGCTAGAAATTTGGAATTACCAATAATGGCATCCACTAAATATGGTTTTTTGTTTGGCATTCTGTCAACTCCTTATATTAACTGTGTGAGTGGATGATTCGCGTACAATTAGGCGATGCGGTATAATCATCCGATTTTGATGAATAGTTTCTTCTTGAATAAGTCTGATGAGCATTTGTGACGCAGTGTAACCTAATTGATAGGTACCAATATCAATGGAGCTGATCGGCGGTGTTGCCAGCTCAGATAATGCAATATTATTGAAGCTGACGATGCTTAGATCCTCTGGTACTTTGTAGCCAAGCTCAGTTAGTCCACGCAGTACACCGAATGCAACTACATCGTCGATGACGACAAGACCGGTAGGACTTTCAGGCAAGCTCATCAAAATTGACATCGCACGATAGCCGCTTTCCTGCAAAAATTCACCTTCTACGCTCCATTCGGAAAGTATAGGCAAATCAGCTTCACGCATTGCTCTTCTATAGCCTTCTATACGATCATAAGCAACTGTTAAGTTAGGCGGTCCGCTTACAAATCCAATTCGTTTATGCCCCTGCATAATGAGATGTTGGGTTGCGTCATAAGCAGCTTGTTCATTGTTATTGTCAACGGAAAGAATATTATGATGTCCTTCTGTACGTCCAATTAATACCGTTGGAAATTTATGCTCATTCAATAGGTTGATCAAAGGGTCATTAACACGTGATGATAACAAAATGATACCATCAACTCGTCGTCCAAAAACAAGACGTGAAACCGTTTCTGTTTCATCATGCGGGGAGGTTGCTGCAGTAAGCAGCATATCATAGCCAGCCCGTGTAGATTGAGCAAGTATTCCACGCAGCAACTCTCCAAAGAAAAAGTCTTGGAAAAGCTCTTCCGCGGGACGGGGCAGCATAATTGCTAGTGTCTGTGTTGTTTTGGAAACAAGACTCTTCGCCATTACATTAGGGTGATAGCCCATTTCTTCCATTAGCCTTTTTACCTTCGTTGTAGTTGCCTTACTAATTCTAGGATGATTAGAAACGACCCTAGACACAGTAGAAGGGGAAACCCCAGCAGCTTTAGCAATATCTTTAATGGTAATCATAAAATTGAGCCCCCGTCATGCAATCATTTATGCTTCATCCTAATGCAACTACTGCATATAAGTAAATATATATCTTTGGAAAGAGATTCACAAATGATGAAAAACTGGTTTATATAGAGTAAAACGGAGGAAAGTTGAGCTAATCAATTATTATCCCTGAATTATGGCCTGTGCAAACGTTTTAACAAACTAGGCAACCTGTTATATGATGTCCTTACAAAGATAGCGTTTACATGTTGTTTTTTCTCTCATGAATAGGTGTAAAACGGCTAATAAGCCGAGTGCGCTTCATTTTCTATGGAATGTTGTACAAACGTTTGCGTAACATTTGAGCAGTTTTTCACACAATGCATTTACTCAAAAGAGCAGCGTAGATTTTGTTTGTACAAAAATCTGATTTTATGAAAATGATCTTTAGTCATGGGATGGTCAAGGCAAGAATACGTAAAGGTATACAACAAACATTTTGGAAGGGGATCACCAATCATGAAAAAATGGTTTGTAATGTCATTAATTATTTCTTTGTTTATCGTATCTGCATGCGGCGGTACGAAAAGCGGAGGAAACAAAGGAACTGAAGGAAACGCAACAAATACTCCGAAAACTGAAGCAACAAACAACACAACTGAGCCTCCCGCTGAAGAGTCAGAAGATATCACTCCTGAGGAAGGAGCGACATTGCTTGTATGGGAAAGTAAAGAAGAGCGTATATTTGTTGAGGCAATCGCAAAAGAATTTACTGAAAAATACGGAATTGAAGTGAAATTCGAAGAGCTGGCTGGACCAGACCAAGTGCAGAAGCTATTGACTGACGGTCCTGCGGGACTTGGAGCTGACGTTGTACTCTTCCCTCATGATAATTTAGGTAAAGCAGTAACAGCAGGACTTATTTTGCCGAATGACTTCTATGAAGAACAATCGAAAAGTGAAAATGCTGAAACCGCTGTAAACGCTGTTACTTTTGCTGGTACGTTATATGGCTACCCGCGTTCGGTTGAGACTTATGCTTTGTTCTATAACAAGGCGCTTGTAACTAAAGTTCCTCAGACGTTTGAAGAGGTAGAGGAGTTCGCAAAAACATTTAACGATGTACCTAACAACAAGTTTGCTATCATGTGGGAGCTTGGAAACTTCTACTTCAACTATCCATTCGTTGCGGCTGGCGGATACGTTTATGGCGACAGCGGTCAAAACAAAGACGATATCGGTCTTAACAATGATGGCGCGATAAAAGGGATGCAATATTTCGGATCATTGAAAAAGAGCATCCTCCCATTGAATACAGGCGACGTATCGTACGATATCAAGAAAGGCCTGTTCACTGCTGGTACGCTTGCAATGGATATTAACGGACCTTGGACAATTGCGGACTACAAAAACGCTAACATTGATTTCGGCGTAGCTCCAATTCCTAGCATTAACGGAATGCCTGCATCATCGTTCTCGGGTGTAAAAGCTTGGTACGTAAACCGCTTCTCCAAATACCCGAATGCCGGAAGATTGTTCGCACGCTTCGCATCAACGAAAGAAGCACAATTGAAGGATTTCGAACTTACAGGCGCTATTCCAGCTAACACGGAAGCTGCCAGCAGTGATGCTATCCAAAGCAATGAAATCGTAAAAGGGTTCCTTGCCCAATTTAATCAATCGACACCAATGCCATCTATTCCAGAAATGAGTAACGTATGGAGTCCAATCGGAGCTGCTTTCTCCGACGTATGGAATGAAGGCAAAGACGCAAAAGGAGCTTTAGATAATGCCGTTCAACAAATTAAAGATGCTAACTCCGGTGCAGCGGCTCAAAAATAAGATATAAGGTATACCCGTCGAATCCTTTCGATTCGACGGGTTAACCGATTTTATTGAATAGAATGGAAGGGAGACGGGCGGTATATGAATCGTCATCGCAGCATTGCGGCTGTATTGTCAGTACTTTTTATGGGACTTGGCCAATGGTATAACCGCCAGATTGTTAAAGGATTTATATTGCTTGGAGTCGAAATACTAGCGTTATTTTATTTAATCCCTAATCTAGGTAAAGCGATCTGGGGTATTACAACACTTGGTGAGAAGACGCAAGGCTTTGAAAAGGTTGGGAAAATTAATGTCCCTGTCGAAGGGGATCACTCAATTTTTCTACTGATTAGTGGATTAATTACGGTATTTATCTTTTTAATTTTCCTAGTTGTTTACATTATGAATATTCGTGACGCGTATCGGGTTGGCAAGTTGCGAGATGATGGGAATCCTCCAGCAAACTTCAAGAAGACGTGGAGTTATATTAAGGATCGGAACTTTCCACTTTTAATGCTGACTGTGCCCGCAATTGGCGTATTGTTCTTAACGATAATGCCCATTGTATTCATGATCATGCTTGCTTTCACCAATTACTCGTCTCCTAATCATATCCCTCCCGCAAAGCTTGTTGATTGGGTTGGGTTTCAGACATTCACAAATTTAGTAACCCTCAAAACATGGAGTGATACGTTTGTCGGCGTATTCACATGGACAATTGTATGGGCGGTTATTGCGACAGTTACGACCTATTTCGGCGGTTTGTTTGTAGCGCTGCTAATTGAATCGAAGGGCATTCGTTTCAAAAAGTTGTGGCGTACCATTTTCATTGTGCCCTATGCAATTCCGCAGCTTATCTCATTGCTCGTTATGCGTAACTTATTTAATGGTCAATTTGGTCCAATCAATCAATATTTAGGCTACTTCGGATTAGGGAAGCTTCCGTGGCTAACCGATCCATGGATGGCGAAGTTAACCGTTATTTTAGTTAATATGTGGGTTGGCATCCCCGTGTCTATGGTTCTGATACTTGGTATTTTGACAGCTATTCCTAAGGATTTGTATGAAGCGGCCGATGTTGACGGAGCGACAGGCTATCAGAAGTTTCGTATTATAACCCTTCCATTCGTACTATTTGCAACGGTTCCTATTCTAATTATGCAGTTTGCGGGTAATATCAATAATTTCAACGTTATTTTCCTTCTGACCAATGGAGACCCGGTTAAAGGGGATTACCAATTTGCAGGAAGCACGGATCTCCTCGTGACGTGGTTGTATAAGCTCACGCTGAATAACAGTCAATTCAATATGGCCTCTGCAATCGGTATTATCATCTTCTTAATTGTGGCATCCTTCTCGATCTGGAACTATCGCCGTTCGAACTCATTTAAAGAGGAGGATATGATCCAATGAAAATGGGAATCAAAACAGCCAGCTTTATTCGTCTGACGTTAAGCTACATCATTTTAATTGTGATAGCGGTCTGTGCTATTTATCCTGCTCTGTGGGTCGTACTGTCATCGCTCCGCCCAGGCACATCTTTATTCAGTCCAACTCTCATTCCTGATAAGTTTACGTTATCCCACTATGTGGAATTGTTCACGAATAAGAGCTATCGTTATGGAGTTTGGTATCTAAACACGTTAAAAATAGCGACGTTAACGATGATATTTTCGACTATACTGATCACGTTAAGCATGTACTCCTTGTCGCGTTTTCGCTTTCGCGGTCGGAAAACAACGCTGACGGTTTTGCTTGTACTGGGCATGTTCCCAGGTTTTATGAGTATGATCGCGATCTTTATCTTTTTGCTGCAGCTCAATTTACTTGATACGCATTTTGCACTCATTCTCGTTTATTCAAGCGGTTCGGTACTGGGTGGTTTTGTTGTAAAAGGGTTCTACGATACGATTCCGCGGAGCTTGGATGAAGCAGCACGTATAGATGGCGCGTCTCATATGCAAGTATTCGTAAAAATCATGCTCCCTTTATCCAAACCAATATTGACGTATGTTGCACTAACGTCGTTTACAGGAGCATGGGTTGACTTTATTTTCGCAAGACTTGTGCTTCGCAGTAAAGATAATTGGACGCTTGCTGTTGGGATGTGGGATCTGGTCAATACGGCTCAGAACAGTAACTTTACACTATTTGCGGCTGGTGCTGTACTAATTGCGATTCCAATTACATTGCTGTTTGTCTTCCTTCAACGCTTCCTAGTGCAAGGGCTTATGTCTGGTGCTTCGAAAGGGTGATACTTTGAAGGACAATCGTATTCGTTATGTAGGAATGTTGCTTCTGCTCGCAATGATCATTGTTGCTGCTGCAGCTTGCTCGTCTAACGATGCTGAGAGTGACAAGAATAAACAGGTCGCTAATGAGGAGGACGTTGTTGAAAAAGGGTCTGACAGTGAACCAACGGCCGCGTCCTATTCGGTAGACGAGCAGCCGGGAGCTGTCTATTATGAAATATTTGTCCGTTCCTTCTACGATACGAATGGAGACGGGATTGGAGATTTGAACGGCGTTACTGCTAAGCTGGATTATTTGAAGGAGCTTGGGATCGGAGGCATTTGGCTGATGCCAATTAACGCTTCGCCCAGCTATCATGGCTACGATACGACCGATTATTACACGGTGAATCCAGAATATGGCACGCTGGATGATTTGAAGAAGCTGATGGATGAAGCGCATAAGCGTGATATTAAAGTCATCATGGACCTTGTTGTGAATCATTCGAGCAACGAGCATCCATGGTTTAAAGAAGCGCTATCTGATCCGAACAGTTCTTATCGCAGCTGGTATATGTTCGCGTCTGAGGATAAAAACATGCAGGCTGATGGTGCCGTAGGCAGCAATCCTTGGCATAGCTATGGAAGCCAGAAGTATCTAGGTATCTTCTGGGAAGGCATGCCAGATCTTAACTTCGATGAGCCGAAGGTCCGTGAGGAAATGATTAAGATCGGTCAATATTGGCTGGAGCAAGGTCTAGATGGATTCCGTCTTGATGCGGCAAAACATATTTATGGCGACTATGCATCCACGGCAAGCACGCCGGAGATTCAAGCAAAGAATAAAGCATGGTGGCAAGAGTTCCGTGCAGGCATGACGAAGGTGAAGCCAGATGCTTATTTAATCGGCGAGGTTTGGGATTCACTCACCGTAATTGCGCCTTACTTTGATCAAGCGCTTAATTCTGCTTTTCATTTTGATTTGGCAGGTCGTTTGCTTAGTGCTGCTGACAGTGAGACGGATGCAGATTTGGCCTTTTCACTTGGCAGGGCTTACGGTGTCTATGAGAAATCATCTAATGGTACTTTCGTCGATGCTCCTTTCCTCAGCAACCATGATCAAAATCGGGCCATGACGGTGCTTAATGGTAACGCCGAGCATGCCAAGATGGCTGCGGCGATGCTGCTCACGCTTCCGGGAACGCCTTATCTTTATTACGGCGAGGAGCTTGGGATGCAAGGTGCCAAGCCAGACGAGTATATTCGCGAGCCTATGTTATGGTACAGCGATCCTAAGGGTGGCGAGGGTCAGACGACTTGGGAAACCTCACGCCATAATGCCAAGGTGGGCTCCGTTTCCGTTGAAGCGCAAACTAATGATGAGCAGTCGATGCTCAATCATTATCGCGAGCTTATCAAATGGCGCAATGAAGAGACGGCACTGCGAGACGGTGGCATAGGTGAATATAAGCTGAAGCCTGCTAATGCAAAGTTAAGCGTCTACGTTCGCGTAACAGCAAAAGAGCGAGTGCTCGTTGTACACAACTTATCGGGAGAATCCCAAACGGCAAACCTACAGGCTTCCGAAGCTTATGGATTGTTCAAGGAGATTGTACATTCTAACGATAAAGCAGCAAAGCTGAACGAAGGTAAGCTGATTGTGGCAGCTTATAGTACGGTTGTGCTGAAGTAGATTTTTGTGTGATTAATATTTAATAGCATGAATAAGATTAATAAATAATAGGATGAATAAGATTAATAATTTGGAGTTTTAAAAGGGAAATGCCAATCTAGATGAGGCGTTTCCCTTATTTTGTGTCCGCTGAAGCTGGAGGCATTTCATGGTTTAGTTGAAATTTCGCATTGAGCTCATATAGATGTATGCAAAGATACCTATAACAAGCAGCGCAGATCCGCTTATTGCAATCATAATGGCCGGTCCATAAATGTCTGACAGGGTGGAGAAAAGGGCGAGCCCGATAGGTGGCGCTACACTCGTGATTGAACCGAGTAGGCCGAATACGCGCCCTTGAAGCGATGGATCGATAGCGATGCGCAGCACGATAAAGATAACGGTCGTACTGAATGAGAAAAGGAAGCCTACGAGCAGGATAAGCGGCAGTGCAACAGCTGCATTCGGTGCTAGTGTGATCGCAATGAATAGGGGGCCCATTAGGATCATACTTCCGATAATCCATTTTCCTCTGTTTTTGAACCGCTTGTCAAACTTCATTATGAGAATCGAGCCAGCGACATAACCTAATGGGATACATGCTTCCATTAACCCGAATTGGAAGGGCTTCGCGTGCCATACTTGAACAGCCATGACTTGAATAAGCATGAAGGTGGATAAGAAGAAGAACATAACAACCGGCAGTAGAATGATCGCATTTTTTGCGAAAGAATCGTTCCAGACATAGCGAAAGCCTTCTAATAAATCTTGTTTAAAAGATAACTGAGGTTTTGCGGTATCTTTTGCTGAGGTGTAGTGGAATTTGCCTGCGAACAGTAGAAGGATGGCAGATAGTAGGAAGGTGGCTGCATCGATTGCTATTGCAAATGCACCGCCGAAAGCAGCAACCGCAACACCCCCGAGTGCAAATCCCGATATTCGGACGATATTATCTGATAGGCTAATGGCTCCCGCTGCTTGTGTCAGCTGCTCCTTGCCGACAATATCCACGAGCGAGGCTTGAAAGGCGGGTGATCGAAAAACGCCAGCAAAAGCAACCGCACCAGTGAGTAGGACGATAATGATAAACGGTACATTGGGAATAGAGATGAGGACAGCGATTGCAGCTACCAGAACAAAGCGAATGATATCTGTTATCCACATTAGCCTGCGGCGATCTGTGCGATCAGTAATCGTACCGGCAAAGGACCCGAACAGCATACTAACGACAAGATGAGTAATAAGTATGGCTGACATAAGCTTAGCGCTTCCAGTCGTTTGCAGTACCCATAGGTTTAGCGCGATGCTGTGAAACGTATTGCCAAGCAGAGACAAACTATAGCTGGAGAAAACGAACACAAAGGCGCGATTGCGCCAAATGGAAGCCGATGCAGCGGAGATATCCTGATGGAGCTTTTTGGATTCAGCACCCTTCGATGGTTTAGCGAGTTCAAGCATTTTACTGGCCTCCTTAAGTAAAGTTGATTCGTAATTTGGGTGACAGGGGTTTGCATGTTCCACCGACCAACCAATCAATTAATCAACCGCCCAATTACACTAACGTCGTCTAGTAATGCCCCCAAGAGATCCCAATTAGACATATCGTCATTTAGTGCCCCGGTTGACGCCCATATAGACTAATTTCGTCATTTAGTGCCCCCAAGAGATCCGAATTAGACATATCGTCATTTAGTGCCCCCAGTTGACGCCCATATAGACTAATTTCGTCTTTTAGTGAGGTTAATCTCAATAAATCTGAGGAAAGGCTCACTAATTTCAAAGCATTAATAACTCCTTAAATTAATTAGAGAGGTAAACCTCACTAGCGATGAAGCTAACCTCATGGGATATGAGGTTTACCTCACAATACCGAACAATGTACTGTGAACTTTCTATATTAATGAGATGTTCCTCACTAAATAATGAGTTTCATTCATTAATAAGGGGAAGTGACAGGTTGAGCGTAAAAGTAAAAGTTAGCGTTAGTAAGAGAGAAAGCAAGGGCAAGAGTAAGAGTAAGAGTAAGAGTAAGAGTAAGAGTAAGAGTAAGAGTAAGAGTAAGAGTAAGAGTAAGAGTAAGAGTAAGAGTAAAAGTAAGAGTATGTGAGTATAGGTGAGGAAGCATCAGCCTTTGCAACAGAGTATTCGCAGACTGCGGTGCTCACAGGATCTATGCCTGCAGCCTTTAGGTTTTTCTAACGGAAAACAGAAAACTTAAACGTTTAAGTCGCTAAAAGTAAAGGCAGAGATTACTCTGCATTTTTTTGCAATCAATTTGCAATTACTCTGCATTTTTTGCACTTACTCTGCACTCACTTTGATATATTTATCTGCTGGTCCATCGTACTGATTGTAGAGCAGTTGCAGCATAAGCTCTAATGCTTCCTCGGGCATACGATCGCCAAACGATATACGAGTCGCCTCACGCGGAGCGATCGAGGGGTATCCTGCTGTACAAATGACGGTCATATCAGCTGGATCGATGTATTTTGCTGCAGTGGTGCTGATAAACTCATTGAATATGATCCCTCTTTTACCGTGCTGCCGTTTAAGAAACTGTTCAAGCTGTAGTTCATCTTCCATCACATGGATCGAATCAGCAGAGAGGCCAGATAAGCTTTGGATCGAACGAGTAAGTGCTTCATTATTGAAATCGTCTATAATCAGGTAGTAGGAATCGTTCATACCAGAGCTTAATCCCATAGCTCTAGCAAAGGCATCTTGATAATCGTAAATCACCTTGTAAAAGAGTGGATCATCGATGAGACTATCAACAACAATGAGTGGAACCCCAGCTGAAAACTGCTTGGAAATAAGGTGGAACGTCTCCTGCTTCACATCTATAACAAATACGCCGTCAAGTTTTCTCTCCGCTATAATAGAAAGCTTCGGATCGGATGCAGCAAGACTGGATAACACGACATGAAAACCTTTCTCTGTGAGCCGGCGCTCAAGCCGATTGATGAAATGTGAGTAACGCAGCTGCCGCCAAAAGCCTTCATTGTCCGGCCGATTTATGAGAATACCGATCAAACCTGTCTTCTGCATAACGAGTGATCTTGCGGCTAGGTTTGGAACGTAATTCAATAGCTTTGCGGCTTCTAACACTCGGTATTTCGTTTCCTCTGGAATGGTCTGGCCCGGTGCATTGTTGAGCACGTAGCTGACCGTTGCAATTGAAACCTCTGTCATTTTCGCAATATCTTTGAGCGTAGCTTTTTTCATAGCATGTTGTACTCCTAGAAAGGATTAGTTTAGGTAATCGGGAGCGAATATGTAGTTTCTTAGAGCAGCTCATTAGAAGAATTCTTGATTAAACTCAGATGTAACTTAATCGTTTAAGTTATTATGGCACGATCAGCAGTCTGCTGTCTAGTGGGGCTGCGCTAATATTTTGTGGACCGGTCGCAAGAAGGCAGCTAAGCAGGTCGAATTGGCCTAACTAAGCTGCCTTTGTTGCAGTTAAAATATATATTAGCGTAATACTTGCTTAAAAATTTGGTAGCCGTAGGCTGAAAGCTTCAACCGCAATAATCCATCGTTGCTGCTCGTAAGGGTGCCATCCACGTTTGTGTCTTTGCTTTTGAGCAGAGTCGTCCATGTGGATAATTTGCATACTGGAGCTGTAGTCGTGTTTGATGGTTTGCTAGGCGAGGTGTCACCTGTAACCGAAGCGACATCCCCTGTAGCACTAGTCGTAGCGTCTTCCGAAACTTTCTCGTCTTCCAAAGCTGGAGCTTCACTTGCCGCTAAGCTGGTGAAACCAGTGAACGCGATTTCGTGCGGCGCTGCTGTATCACTTGCTACCGTCGGATCGACGTAGAAGCTCAGATCAGCTGCTTCTCCGCGAGCATTCAACGCGATGAGCAGACGCTGGTCGCCATCGCGGCGCTCGTATACCAAGGTGCCGTTCATTGCTCCGACGTTTACAAAGCGAAAATCGGCGCTGCGTAGCGCGTTATAATCTCGGCGAAGTCTTATTGCCGTTGTATAAAATTCCAACAGCTCGCTATTTTGCTCGGCCGGCTCCCATACCATGCATTTGCGGCAGCCTGGATCCCCTCCGCCATTTAGCCCAACCTCATCACCGTAATAAATACACGGTGTACCAGGGTAGGTAAGCTGGAACAAGGCTGCAAGCTTCATTGCATCGATATTGTCATCGCAAATCGTAAGCAACCGCGGCGTATCGTGACTGTCGAGCAGGTTGAAGGCAGTCTCCGTAACCTGCTGAGGGTACATGGCAAGCTGAGTACCGATAGCGTTTGTGAACGTTTCGGCATCCATCGTCTGGTAGGCGAAAAAGTCGAGTACGGCGTTAGTGAATGGATAATTCATGACAGCATCGAATTGATCGCCCTGCAGCCAAGCGATGGAGTCATGCCAAATTTCTCCTAAAATATATGCGTCAGGATTTACATCCTTAACTGTCTTCCGAAACTCCCGCCAAAATTGATGGTCAACTTCATTAGCGACATCTAGTCTCCAGCCGTCAATGCCGATTTCTTCTATCCAATAGCGAGCCACTCCGAACAAATATTGCTTCACTTCAGGATGCTCTGTATTCAGCTTTGGCATTAAAGGCTCAAACGCAAATGTTTCGTAGGTAGGCACGCCGTCAATGACCTGAAGTGGCCACTCCCGAACGTAGAACCAATCGGCATACTTGGACTTCTCACCGTTTATTTGCGCGTCGACGAACGGAGGAAATGTTTTGCCAGAATGATTAAATACCGCATCAAGCAGTACGTGTATGCCTCGCGCATGACAAGCATCGACAAGCTCTTTCAGCTTCTCATTGGTTCCAAAATGCGGATCGATCTTCATATAATCCCGCGTGTCATATTTGTGATTGGTGGTCGCTTCGAATACAGGTGTGAAGTAGACTGCATTAACACCGAGCTGCTCGATATGATCCAAGTGATCGATTACACCCTGCAGGTCTCCACCAAAAAAGTTGCGAGGTGTCGGCTCACCGCCCCACGGCTGAACGGACTCGGGGCTGATTGAAGGATCACCGTTAGCGAATCTTTCCGGAAATATTTGATAGAAGACAGCGTCCTTCACCCATGCCGGCGGCTCGAACACATCGATCGGATTGATATAAGGAAAGTCGAAAAAAGAATTAGAGTTGTCAGGCAAGACTAATTCGAAGCCTTTATCTGTAAATAGGATTGATTCTTTACCGCTTATTAACCGAAAGGCGTAGCGAAGGCGGCGGAAAGGGGGAATAACTGCTGTTTCCCAGTAGTCAAACAACGCGTCCGAGGATAAAATGCGCATGTCAATTGAAGTAATCGTTTGATCCCACGCATATTTGTCACCGACGATCGCTTCAACCGAGGCAACATCGTTTTTCTTCGTACGAATCCGAAGATGCAGCGTCTTGCCATCGTAGGCATAAGCCCAATTTTGTTTCGGTCTGTGATAAACGGCTTCTAGTAACATGATATTCATCTCTCCTTAAAGGTTAGGGTAGCAGATAGGGCTGAAAACACGAAAAAGGTACAACCTCTGCTTATAAATAAAGCCGAGGTTGTACCTTTTCCTTTAAATGTTCAGATGACGCACTCGCACGTCATGCTGGACAAGGTATACGGTAGCATTGCCTTTTTATTGTAACTTTCATTGCAAATCTCAATAAACCGATTATACATAATTTGCACAATTTGTACTAGTTAATTTTTAGTGAAAAATTACGCGAGAACCGATTCGTGAGCTTGTGATTCCAAGAAGCGTTCGCAATCTAGAGCAGCCATACAGCCGCTTCCCGCTGCTGTAATAGCCTGACGATAAGTGCGATCCTGGACGTCACCGCAGGCGTAAACGCCTGGAATATTTGTCTCAGATGTACCTGGCTTAACAATGATATACCCTTGCTCATCCGTGTCGATTTGTCCGCCAAGGAAGCTGGTGTTAGGCGTATGGCCGATCGTTATAAATACGCCGTCAGTTTCAAGAAGCTCCTCTTCTCCGGTCACGTTATTGCGGACCTTAAGTCCTTGCAAGCCCATGCCATTAGCGGCTACCTCAAGTGGAGTATTGTTTAGGCTCCATACGATTTTATCATTTGCGCGTGCGCGATCTTGCATGATTTTGGACGCGCGCAGCTCATCGCGACGGTGAACGAGACGAACCTCTGAAGCGAAGCGAGTCAGGAACACCGCTTCTTCCATAGCGGAGTCGCCGCCGCCGACTACAATAATTTTTTTGCCGCGGAAGAAGAAGCCGTCGCAGGTTGCGCAAGTGCTTACGCCGCGTCCGATATTTTCTTGCTCACCTGGAATACCGAGGTATTTGGCTGAAGCGCCAGTTGAAATAATGATCGACTCCGCTTGCAGCTCGCCAAGACCTTCTACATCGAGCGTATACGGACGCTTGCTGAAATCTACACTTTTGACTGAGCCAGTCTTGAACTTAGCGCCAAAGCGTTGTGCTTGCTTGCGCATGTTGGACATTAGCTCGCTGCCCAAAATTCCTTCAGGGAAGCCTGGGAAATTCTCAACCTCAGTTGTTGTTGTCAGTTGGCCACCTGGCTGCCACCCTTCAATAACTAGAGGTTCCATGTTCGCGCGGGCTAAGTAAATTGCTGCCGTTAATCCGGCAGGACCTGTACCAATAATAATCGTTTTGTGCATCATCTATGTCCTCCAATGTGAATGAATATAAAATAATAAATCCTAGATTAAAATTATTATAAACTAGCTATTTTGTCAATATCGTTCATGTAACGTTCATCTTGGGCCGCGGTCGTTCGAATATCGGATATCGGGATTGGTATTAGCGAAGAGGATAGTGAGCGCGTATTTGAGCGTTTCTATAAAGCGGATGCATCACGGGAAAGAAGCCATGGCGGAAGTGGACTAGGATTGTCGATTGCACATAAGGCTGTGATAATCCACTTGCGACGAGGAGACGGTTGTGTAGCGAGATTTGACAAAAAAGGGTATGATGTAGGCAACTAATAAGATTTTCGTTATGAAGGGGGAAGCTTTGCGGATGAATAACCGAATACGTAAAGCCATTATTCCTGCAGGGGGATTAGGCACACGATTTTTACCAGCTACGAAAGCGCAGCCGAAGGAAATGCTTCCGCTCATAGACAAACCGGCTATTCAATATATTGTAGAAGAGGCTGTTCAGTCCGGCATTGAAAGCATCATTATTGTAAGCGGGCGCAACAAGAGGGCGATCGAGGATCATTTTGACAAATCGGCTGAGCTGGAATCGGAGCTTGAGGCGCGGGGCAATGAGGAAATGCTGGATATCGTTCGTGATATATCGAATCTAGCGGATATTTATTATGTTCGCCAGAAAGAGCCGCTCGGTCTTGGGCATGCAGTGTTATGCGCGCGTCGCTTCATTGCGGATGAGCCCTTTGCTGTATTGCTCGGTGATGATATTTTGAAATCGGATCCACCATGTCTGCGCCAAATGATGGACATTTATGAGCAGCAGCAGTCATCTGTTGTTTCTGTGATGGAGGTCCCTTGGGATCAAACTCACAAGTATGGCATCGTTGATATCGAAGCGAATAAGCAAGTCGCACGAGTGCGGGATATTATTGAGAAGCCGGCGCAGGGACTGGCGCCTTCCAATTATGCAGTTGTTGGCCGCTATGTGCTGGATCCCTTAATTTTTCAACTGCTAGAGCAGGCGAAGCCGGGCAAGGCTGGCGAAATCCAGTTGACCGATAGCTTGCAAGAGCTGAATCGAATCGCATCTTTAATGGCATATCGTTTTGACGGAAAGAGACATGATGTTGGCGACAAGCTTGGTTTCGTTCAAGCGACTATTGATTTTGCATTAGAGCGTGAAGATTTAGCGGATGATGTTCGGCGCTATTTAATAGAGCGATTGAAAGAATCGAATTAATAAGGAATATTTCTGATGCCACGTAGTTTCATTTTTTGCAATTAACTAAGAACGCAAAAGGCTCAGCCGCGATTTAGTTTCAGGAGATGAACGTAATTGCTAGGTTTGCACGATCTGCGCCTTCTTTCCGGCGATGCAGCTTCATATTCTGAAACTAAGGCATCTCTAATTACATAATGTCGCTCATTAGCTTCACAATGTGGAACTAATTTAGTATAGCCACCTCCTAGCCGCAGGATGTATTTGTAATTTATAAAGATTCCACATCAACAAATAAAGGGATTGTTGAGCACAATCGGAACGAATGATGTAATGGAGCGTCTGAAGGCGATCAAGGAAGAGCTTGCCTAATAATAATTCAAATATTAGGAAACCAGAGTACAGTCACGTTGGCTGTGCTTTTTTTATGTATATTTGCCCAGACAACTCGGAGTCATAAATTATTTGAAATAGGTGGTTATGATATACTGGTAATAAATATGAAATGTGGACAAGTTGTAAGAGCGTTATCCTAATTTTCGGCAGTCTCTTTAAGAAAAAGTTAAACAATTCATAAGTAATTTGATTCTTGGCTGTTAAACTGTTTCCTTAATAATGAGATGAGTGGTTAATCGTGATTAATAAAAGCCTTCCAGAACATGAAATACAGCCTATGTGGAGAAAGGGAGACTAGTGTGTCCAGTGAAACGATTTTAATGGTTGACGATGAGAAAGAAATTTTGAAGCTAATCGAAATCTATTTGCACAACGAAGGATATAATCTGCTGCAGGCATCGAACGGCCTTGAGGCACTGGAGCTGCTTACTAAAAACCACGTCGATCTTATAATTCTTGACGTTATGATGCCGAAAATGGACGGGTTGGAAGCATGCATGAAAATACGAGAGGATCACAACATTCCAATCATTATGCTGTCAGCTAAGTCACAGGATATTGACAAGATTACAGGCCTTAGCATAGGCGCTGACGAATACGTGGCCAAACCGTTCAGTCCTCTTGTGCTTGTCGCTCGAATTAAATCTCATCTGCGAAGATACAAGAGGCTCGGTGTCCAGAAAACGGAGTTCAACAACGATCAAGAGATCGTTATCGATGATCTTATTATCAATAACGCAACCCATACGATTACTGTCGACCAGCAGGAGGTAAAGCTGACGCCGCGTGAATTCGCGATTTTAGAGCTGTTGGCCATAAACCGAGGTATCGTCCTCAGTACGGAACGTATCTACGAAGCCGCATGGAATGAGCCCTACATGGAATCGAAAAATACGGTCATGGTTCATATCCGGAAAATCCGCGAGAAGATCGAGAAGGATCCGCAGCACCCGAAGTTTATTAAAACGGTATGGGGCATCGGATACAAAATGGACTCCTTATGAATAATAACCGTAAATGGGGGCTCGTTAGTTCAGCAGTTATAAGCTTCGTGATTGCCGTAATCGGGCTCATGTTCGCTTATTGGTTCACTTCCGTTTTTTTGTTGGATCACCGGCCCTACAGGCAAATCATATATTGGTTTTATGATTTATTAGGAGTAGCTCCGCTTATGTTTATTGCAGGGCTGCTGCTATTTGTAGTTAGCTATATCTATTTTATTAGCCGTGGCAGGAAAACGACAAACACCATTAATGGCCAAAGCTTCGGAACAAACCGTTCAGGCAGCTGGCTATTTCGAACGATACGATGGAAGCTGATGTTTGCTTTTTTTGCGAGCATCATCATAACCATTGTCTTACTCATATTGTTTCACTTAGCTGTCCTTATCTTTGAACAGACTCCTCTGCTGGGTGATATGATTAACAACATCATAAGCGTTATTGGGATGATGCCGATATCGATTATTATGGGCTTCTTACTATTTTTGGCTGTATTTTTCCTGATGAGCAATCAGACTATTCGTTACTTGAGGGAGATTACATTCGGTCTTCAGCAAATTGCTAATGGGCAGTTAAAATATGAGATCGCGGTTAAATCTTCGGATGAGCTGGGAGAAGTGGCTTATAACATCAATCTGATGAGTCACAAGCTGGGCACATTAATTGAAGATGAGCGTCAAGCGGAGAAGACGAAAAACGACCTAATCACAGGGGTATCTCACGATCTTCGTACGCCTCTGACTTCGATTCTTGGATTTCTAGAGCTGATCGATAACGATCGATATAAGGATGAAGTAGAGCTTCGCTATTACGTCGGAATTGCTTACGAGAAGTCGATAAGCCTCAAGAAATTGATCGATGATTTATTCGAATTCACTCGCATTAATAACGGTATGCCATTGGAAAAGATTGAATTGGATCTAAACGGGTTCATCCGTCAACTGCTGGAAGAGTTCGTTCCGAACCTGGAAGCGGCGGGAATGAAGGGACGCGTTTATTCAGACAATAACTCACTCAAGATTATTGCGGATGGAGACCGACTGGTCAGAGCGTATGAGAATCTAATTATGAACGCGATCCAGTATGGACAAGAGGGACGATTTGTAGATGTTCGTTTGCGCCAGGAAAATGGATATGCAGTAGTAGAAGTCGTCAATTATGGTGAACAGATACCAGAGAAGTATTTGCCTTATCTGTTTGAACGATTCTACCGCGTCGATCAATCCAGGTCGCAGACTGGAGGGACGGGTCTAGGGCTATCTATTACGAAAAGTATCGTTGAGCTGCATAACGGAACGATTACGGTTAGGAGCAGGAGCGGCGAGACGGTGTTCGAAACTCGGTTTCCATTATACAAATAACTAAAGCACAACTTCCTTAAACTTGGGGAGTTGTGTTTTTTTTAGCTTATTTTGCTAAACAAATCTTAAGAATTGATGAGCGAATCTTTCAATTATGCTAAGCATGTATTTATAAGTTGATAAGGGAAGCCCTTTAGGATGAATTCATACACATGACAGGGGGCTTTATAAAATGATGAACAAGAAAACAATAGGAGTACTGTTCGGCGGCTGTTCAACAGAGTATGAGGTATCCTTATCTTCAGCGTCTGCTGTCATTGAGCATTTGGATAGAGGGAAATATGATGTCGTCATGATTGGTATTACGAGAGACGGTTGCTGGTATAGATATAATGGTGATATAGAGGGCATTCGCGAGGATCGTTGGAGCAAGCACGCTAGCTGCGTTCCGGCTGTCTTATCTCCCAGTAGAGAAACGAAAGGGATCATTGAGCTTGTTCAAACTGAATTCCGCATCACGGCGCTTGATATTGTATTCCCAGTGCTGCACGGCAAAAACGGGGAAGACGGTACAATGCAGGGGCTCATTGAGTTGTCAGGCTTGCCGTTCGTAGGCTGCGGCACTTTATCGTCTGCAATCTGCATGGATAAAGCGATTGCCAAGACTTTAGTACAAGCTGCGGGAATCGAAGCGCCGTCTTCTATTACCGTCATAGCTGGCGACTCTGTTGCAGAAGCTGTTGATTTGGCGGACAAGCTGGGCTTTCCGCTCTACGTTAAGCCTGCTAAATCCGGTTCTTCGATCGGCATTACTAAAGCTTATACGAAGCAAGAGCTTTTGATTGGCATAGAAGAGGCTTTTGCTCATGATGACAAAGTCGTAATCGAGCAGCATATTGATGGTTTCGAGGTAGGCTGCGCCATTCTCGGACATGCGCAGCCTATGATAGGGGAAATTGATGAGATTGCGCTGACGGGTGAATTTTTCGACCATGATGAGAAATACACTTTAGGCACAGCAGCCATTCATCTACCTGCCCGGATCGATAAGGATATGGCAAACAAAGTGAAGGATATGGCGCTTCGCATTTATAAGGTGCTCGGCTGCAGTGGATTTGCAAGAGTCGACTTGTTTCATACAAGCGATGGGAGGCTTTTATTTAATGAGGTCAACACGATCCCCGGCTTCACGGCACACAGCAGATATCCAAATATGATGAAGCATGCGGGAATAGATTTTCCAAAGCTTTTGGATCGCCTTATTGAGTCGGCTGGTGTTGAGGTTCATACATGATGGATCAGAAGATGATAAGCCGTCAACCTAGTCAAAGTAAGCATGAAAATATACAGCTTAGCAGAGCGGATATCCACAAGGGGTATTTGATCCTCGTAAATCAGGACAATCCGGTAAGAAATCCCGCGAGAGATATAGAGGCTTTACCGGCAGACATTGTGCAGTCCAGTCATGCCGAGGAGCAGCGAATATCATTGGAGAAAACATGCATAAAACAGCTATCCGCGCTTCTAGATGCATGTCAAGCTAAGGAGAATATCGCTGCCGTCAGTGGTTATCGTTCAAGAGAAGCGCAGGAACGTATTTACGCGGATTCTTTGAAGGAGCACGGGGCCGCTTTTACAGCGAGCTATGTGGCGCTTCCGGGGGCAAGTGAGCATCAGACGGGTCTTGCTGTAGATGTAGGGCTTAACAAGAGGGACGTCGATTATATTCGTCCAGCCTTCCCGGATGAAGGAGTCAGCGGTGCGTTTAAAAAACTCGCAGCCGAGTATGGATTCATTCAAAGATATCAGGAAGACAAGCAGAAGATTACGGGCATTGCTTGCGAACCGTGGCATTACCGCTATGTCGGGTTTCCACATTCGCTGATCATGGAGCGTCAACATTTGTGCCTTGAAGAATACACGGAATATGTAAAGCAATATAACTATAACGACACTCATCTTTATATCGAAAATCGTTCCTCTGTCATTGAGATCTATTATGTTAGGGCAGAGGCAAACATTACAATCGTACCAATCGTGAATGGCGAGAGCTATCAGTTGTCTGGCAATAATAAAGATGGTTATATCGTAACTGTATTTCACCGGAGAGGTGGCGTAAGCTGTGGCTAAGCCTAGTTATGGAGGTGTGGACCAATTCAAGCTTATAGCAGCGATACTAGTCATTGCCATTCACACAGGTCCATTAACTTCTTACAGTCCATACGCCGATTTCATTTTGAACAGCATCGTAGCCCGTATTGCGGTACCATTTTTCTTTATCGCATCGGGCTATTTTTTCTTCAGTAAGCTAACAGGTGAGAAGAGGCATGACTTGGCGGCTCTGCGCCGCTTTTCGTACAACATAGCGACGTTATATGGGATTGCTATTTTGTTGTATCTTCCTCTAAATGTCTACGCGAACTATTTTTCAGAACCGATTAGCGTTATATCTGTCGTCAAGGATGTAGTATTTAACGGCACATTTTATCATTTGTGGTATTTGCCGGCGCTGCTCCTTGGCATGTTGATCGTCTATTGGCTTCATGCCAAGCTGACGGCTCGGTATATGTTAATAGTAGCAGCTTTCTTATACACGATAGCTTTGCTGGGTGACAGTTACTACGGGCTAACAGAGCAAAGCAGCTCCTTGACGTTCATCTATACTCAAATGTTCGAGCTTTTTGATTATACGAGAAACGGAATTGGCTTTGCTCCTATATATATTGCGCTCGGAGCATGGTCTGCCAAGCACACCGTCAAGAAGCCGTCAAGGAAATGGTATGTCGCAGGCTTTCTTGTTTCTATGGGTTTGCTGTTGGTAGAAGGGATCACTCTGAATAACGTTAATTTTCCGCGCCACGACAGCATGTATATAGCTCTAGTTCCTACTGTATACTTTCTATTTCAATTCATGTTATTGCAAAATTGGAGTGGAAGTCTGTTTGTTAGAAAAATAAGCACTTGGATCTATATTCTACATCCGATTGCGATTGTATTCGTGCGCGGCGGGGCGAAGGCTGCAGTACTGACTGAAGTATTAATAAAGGACAGTCTCATTCATTTCACCGCTGTAACGTTATTGTCTATCCTGCTGGCAGCTGCGGTTGTGCTTATTTCGGGAGCAACCGGGCCCAAGAAGCCAGCTATGCATAGGGCATGGACAGAAATCAATCTGGATCATGTGGAGCATAATCTAAAAGAAATAAGAGGTATTGTTCCAGCAGACACCCGTATCATGGCAGTTGTAAAAGCGGATGCATACGGGCACGGCAGTGTCCGTGTCGCAAAAAGGCTTTACCAAGCAGGCGTTCGCTCCTTCGCGGTTGCGGAGATCGACGAAGGAATAACACTGCGCAGAAAAGGCATTAAAGGTGAAATTCTCATTCTGGGTTATACGCCGTCCTCCCGTTTAAAAGAGCTCTACCGCTACAAGCTCACTCAGACAGTTATTAATGCGGATGATGGAGACAGGCTTCAAGCATTCGGGAAAAAATTAAAAGTTTACATTAAAATAAATACCGGCATGAACCGGCTTGGCGAGTCCTATCTTAATGAGGAACGGATATGGTCAATGTACCGACATAAGAACCTTCAAGTGATAGGTACCTTTAGTCATCTGACCTCCGCAGATAGTCAAAGGCAGGAAGATGTGGACTATACCCATCTTCAGTTAGAGCGATTTGACAGAGTTATCAATCAGGTGGAAGCGAGCGGCTGTGATCCGGGACTGCTGCATATTCAGGGCAGCTACGGTATTTTGAATTACCCTGAACGAAGTTATGGAATGATACGTCCCGGTATTTCACTCTACGGCTTGCTGAGTGACGAGAGCGATCGGGTGCGCTCGGACATTGAGCTTCGCCCCGTCCTATCACTTAAGGCGACCGTGACACTGGTGAAAAACGTTCGTGCGGGCGATCCTATCGGCTATGGCTCCTGCTATTCACCACTAAATAACAGTAAGATTGCAACCGTATCGATCGGCTATGCAGACGGTATACCGAGGGAGCTATCAAACAATGGCGGTTGCGTCCTTATTCGCGGTCACCGTGCAAGAATAGTCGGAAAAATATGTATGGATCAGTTGATGGTAGATGTTACATTAATAGATAACGTATGTCAGGGTGACACGGCAACGCTAATCGGACAAGACGGTAAAGAGAGTATTACAGCTGGGGAGATCGCGAAACGGGTAGGAACAATTACAAATGAAATAGTTAGCGCGCTCGGCAGCAGATTGGAGAAAGTTTATTTTTAAATATTTTCTCTGGAATCGATCAATGGGGAAATCGAATTATATGTTATGCTAGTGAGTACAACTAATCGTTGTGCTTTTTTTTCGCGGATTTCAGATTTCCCACTATTTTAAAATGGAGATTATTTACTGTTTCATATAGAATAGATTGATATGTAGAGAGAGAAATTAATGCTAGGAGTTGAACGGAAGTGTATTGCCATCATTGCGATAAAAAACGAACAGACGATGCTGTTTATTGCAGCCAATGCGGCAGGCAGCTTCTTTTTGAAGAAGCTCATTCGGAAGCTATGGCAAAAGCCGATGAGACGGAAGGCTTAAAGGAGACGGCTGCTGGTATAGATAACGAATCTGTAAACACGGTAAAAGAGGAAGCTCTTTTACTAAGCATGAAGAAAAGGAAACGCGGCAAGCATTCGTTATGGCTGTGGCTGACACCCATTATTATTGCGCTTGCTATGGCTGCTCTAGTCTATGCTTACTATGAGTATGAGACAGGAATTAATGATAGAGTTATAGAGCTGCAAACCCAAGGGAAAGCAGACGCAATCGCTGGTAAATATGAGGAAGCACTCGCGTCACTTAAGCAAGCAAGCGAAGCTAGGCCGGATTACATTGCGGTACAGTTAGATATTGCGATTGTTTCCCATGCTTTGGAGCTTGAGCAATCCATTAAAGCGGCTGCTAAGCAATTGGAAGAGCAGAATTACAGTGAAGCGGAGCATACGCTGGGTAAAATAAAGGATGAACTAAAGGGACATGTTGAGCCCGTTTATTCGAAAGTCAAGGAATTGCTTGAAGCACAAAATATAAAGCTCGCAGTTATTAAGTTATCAGAAGACTATACTCAAGTAACGACTGTCGATGCGCTGATAGGAAAGCTTAACATTGCAAATGGTTTAGAAGGTGAAGAAGCGAAAGCGGTTCGCGAACAAATCATCTCTCGAATCGTTGAGGTCAGCTTGGAAGAAGCAGAGAGTCTGCTGCAGAGAAAGGATTTTAGCGAGGCCTTGACGGTGATAGAAAGAGCTTTTGAATTCTCGAAGGAGGATGAGCAGCTGCTTTCAATTAAGAAGCGCATTGAGAAAGCTCAATTGCAGTACGAGAAGACGGAACAAATACGACTTGAGCAAGCGATGCAAAAAGCTGCGGCAGAGGATTTGAAAAATCAGACAGCTGCCATTGAGGTAGTGAAAATAGAAAGGACACTCGATGAGTTCGGCGATCTGACTGTCGAAGCTCAATTTAAAAATGTAGCTACGCGACCGATCTATGGGGTTTCGATTAAGTTCATTGTCTATGATGCAAAAGGGGAAGAGATAGGTTCAGGTAAGGCTGAAGCAGCTCCTAACTACATAGAACCCGGTGAGAATATGAATGTTACGACTACCATTAACGGCATACATGATGAAAATACGACCATTGTTGCTGAACCTGTAAAATGGTATTTGGATTAAGGAGGCGATGAGATGAGTAAGCGAATATGGTTTAGTGTCATCACATCTGCCTTGGTTGTATGTGGAGGAATAGGGGCTGCTTTGGCTATCCATGCTGAAGTTCCGGCAAAGCTGACGGGTAAGCCAATGCTTGCGGTTACTGATAAGGAGCAAGCAAGATCATTAAGGGATATTATTTTTGAGACGCAAAAGCTAGTTGTTATGATTGAAACTGACGATGGTTCCCAAGGCTCTGGTTTTCTGTACAACTTAGAAGGTGATTTAATTACCAATGCGCATGTCGTAGCAGGCTCAAAAAATGTGAAAATTAAAACCGCAGACGCCCGCGAGCTAGATGGCGAGGTAATTGGGATTAGCTCTGAGCCTGATATAGCTGTCGTCCGTGTGCCGGATCTCGCTGGTACTGAGCCTCTACAGGTTGTGCGTGAAGAGAAAGCGGAAGTAGGGGATGAGGTGCTGGCTGTTGGAAGTCCGCTGGGCTTCCAGAATACAGTCACAACCGGTATCATTAGCGGAGTAGGCAGAAGCTTTGAAATTGAGCAGTATAAATATTCCGATTTGTATCAAATCTCAGCGCCCATTGCGCCCGGTAATAGCGGTGGACCTCTAGTTGATCGTAAAACCGGAGAGGTGCTGGGAATTAACTCCGCAGGTATGGATCAAGGGTCAATAGGCTTCAGTATTCCGATAGCAAACGTGCTCGCAATCGTGGAAGGATGGTCTAAAGTACCGATGGAAACCTTGCCGGATTTAGTACAGCAGGGTGAATCAGACGATAATCAAGGTAAAACCCCCGTAGAAGAGTTTGCGGATTATCTCGTAACCCATTTTTATGATAGCTTGAATAACGCCGATTACGTTTACGCCTATTCTCTGCTTGGAGGTAATTGGAAGGAAGGTACAAGCTATGAAAAGTTTCGAGAAGGCTATAAGGGTACGCGGAACGTTGTAATCGATAATATGCATGTCAATAAAAGCGGAGATAACAAAGCTATTGTCATCGCGGTGATATCTGTAGATGAACGGACCGCTGGTAAATATGTGCTAAGTAAATATCAGGTTACTTACGAGGTTGGGTATGAGAATGATCAGTTGAAGCTGTTAAGCGGCAAGGGAAAAGCTATTAAATAATATGGATACTTAGGAGTAAACAGGTTTAAAAAACAGAGAGCTCGAGAGAGCCGTCCAAGGGGACGGGTCATCGAGCTCTCTGTTTTTTTATAGGATACTTTAAAAAATGTGGGTAAGCTTAAGATTCGTAATCCTCTTCTCTCCATAACGGTGAAAAGATGAGCTGTAGGGCAATAGAATCATTTCGTTGAACGGGAAAGTTGAGAAGGGTTGAAGGGATGACGCGTCCATTGTATAGAAGCTGATAACTGTTTCTACCCCCAATTGGAATACCGCCAACAGATACGATCTCACCATTAAAGGAGAAGCGTACGGCACCTGTTTCAGCTAGAGCTTGATAAATCGTTAAGCCTGGTCGGAAAGGGATGAAGTAGGACTGCGTCACATTCGGATAAGCATTTCCCCCATTAATGATTACTGACACAAAATTTTGCTGTCCAGGCGGGAACGGAAGCGGGAAAGGAATTGGTATTGGAATAGGGAACGGAAAAGGCGGTCTAGGCGGTGGAAAAGGTCCGGGTCCGGGCGGGAAGGGGCCATGGCCTGATCCAGGTGGGAAGGGGCCATGGCCTGGTCCAGGTGGGAAGGGGCCATGGCCGGGAGGCGGTGGGGGCGGGAACATCCCGCCTGGCCCACCGGGTCCCATGCCGCCGGGCCCCATGCCACCGGGCCCCATGCCACCACCGGGCCCCATGCCACCACCGGGCCCCATACCGCCGGGCCCCATGCCACCGGGCCCCATACCGCCGGGCCCCATGCCACCGGGCCCCATGCCACCGGGCCCCATGCCACCGGGCCCCATGCCACCGGGCCCCATGCCACCGGGCCCCATGCCACCGGGCCCCATGCCACCGGGCCCCATGCCACCGGGC